>NZ_CP059732.1:7887500-8487500 GCF_014117325.1 Spirosoma foliorum
GGGAGCTTAGGGGTAACTCGAAGGTTTGAACTGAAGCCCCAGTAAACGGCGGCCGTAACTATAACGGTCCTAAGGTAGCGAAATTCCTTGTCGGGTAAGTTCCGACCTGCACGAATGGTGTAACGATCTGGGCACTGTCTCAACCATGAGTTCGGTGAAATTGTAGTAGCGGTGAAGATGCCGCTTACCCGCCACGGGACGGAAAGACCCCGTGCACCTTTACTACAGCTTAACGCTGAATGCCGGTCAGGCATGTGTAGGATAGGCGGGAGATTGCGAAGCGGTGTCGCCAGGCATCGTGGAATCAACCTTGAAATACCGCCCTTGGCTGACTGGCGTTCTAACTGGAGACAGGACCGCGTTTGGTGGGTAGTTTGACTGGGGTGGTCACCTCCGAAAGGGTAACGGAGGTTTCCCAAGGTTTGCTCATGCCGGACGGTAATCGGCAGGGGAGTGCAATAGCAGAAGCAAGCTTGACAGTGAGGCCCACAAGCCGATCTGGTGCGAAAGCAGGGTATAGTGATCCGGTGGTTCCGCATGGAAGGGCCATCGCTCAAAGGATAAAAGGTACGCCGGGGATAACAGGCTGATCTCCCCCAAGAGCTCACATCGACGGGGAGGTTTGGCACCTCGATGTCGGCTCGTCACATCCTGGGGCTGGAGAAGGTTCCAAGGGTTCGGCTGTTCGCCGATTAAAGTGGCACGCGAGCTGGGTTCAGAACGTCGTGAGACAGTTCGGTCCCTATCTGTGGTGGGCGTGGGAATACTGACGGGATCTGTCCTTAGTACGAGAGGACCGGGATGGACTCACCGCTGGCGAATCGGTTGTTTGGCCGCAGGCACGGCCGAGTAGCTACGTGGGGAACAGATAAGCGCTGAAAGCATCTAAGTGCGAAACTGGCCTGAAGATGAGTGTTCCGGTATAAAGGGGTGTTGTAGACGACAACGTTGATAGGCGGCAGGTGTAGGCATGGAGACATGTTGAGCCGAGCCGTACTAATGTCCCCGGACGCGTGTTATGGTGTTTACTTGAAGAGATTGTTCTATTGGTGATTGGTTGGTGGGGTTGGTGACAGACGAAATCAGGGTCTCTCTCTGTGGGGAAAAAGACATACCGATATTGATACGTAAGCCGAAAGGCTGGTGTCTGAAGAGTCACTCAGGTTGGTGCTGGTAAGGCGGGTGTTCACCTCTTCCATCTCGAACAGAGCCGTTAAGCCCCGTACTGCCGATGGTACTGCTGTCACAAGCGGGAGAGTAGGAAGGTGCCACCTGACTGAAATTAAGAAGAGAGCCTGTTCATAAGACAGGCTCTTTTTGTTGTTGGTTATAAGAGCATCATGCTTATCGTTACTAAAAGGAATCAGTAATGTATTCTAGGCGAATTCAACTTCCTGTAAAGAAGATAAGGTTATTTTAGCCAAAAGCTGCTCTTCTAACAACTCGGCCCAGGCTATCATATAAGCTACAACATCTTCGCGCATATTATGTCTCAGATAGCGTTTTTCGACTGGAAAACGACTTAGTACCTGACGATCATCCAAGCGCTCAAGGTGTTTTAAATCCTCTAGAAGCAAACCTGCGCTTAACATTTCATTGATAAGAAGATCAATAGGCATCTGACTGGTTGAACAATAGTCTTCGGCTTGTTCATTCCAATCACCATGTCGTTGCATGGCATACTGGTGAATTTGACCTTTGCTAAGATTTGTGAGCTCTTGGGCTAGATTACCACAATTACAGCCGCCCATATGACCCCATTGATATGGAGCACCATTTTTTAGGCTTTGGGCCGTTTTGCGGAGCGCATTGATTAATTCGGGAGTTGGACGTGCCATAGCCGTGAAGGATTTACTGGCGAAACAGACCGTTTTATTAATTTGTTCGGCTAAAAGCTAAAAAGCCCGTCTCGTGAGACGGGCCTTAGACTAGCGGACTAATTCCATTAAGTCTTTATCATTTACTTCCTTACGAATGTCTGCCATATCCAGGAAGCGCGTATAAATTCCATCGAGGGTTGGCTTGTCATAACGGAAGCCTAACAATTCGAGTCGGTGTTTTAAGGCGTGGCGGCCGCTACGAGCGGTCAGAACGATCGAAGATTTTGGAACACCAACATCATGTGGATTCATGATCTCATAGTTCTCAGAATGCTTTAAAAAACCGTCCTGGTGAATTCCTGACGAGTGAGCAAACGCATTTCGACCCACAATGGCTTTGTTTGCCTGAACAGGCATGCGCATCATTTGAGACACTAAATTGCTTAACGGGAACAAGCGTGTCGAATCGACATTCGTATATAAGCCTAATTCCTTCTTCACCTTAATGGCCATTACGACCTCTTCGAGCGATGTATTACCTGCCCGCTCACCAATGCCGTTCATGGTTACTTCTACCTGACGTGCGCCATTCATGACACCTGCAAGCGTATTTGCTGTCGCCAGACCTAAATCGTTATGACAGTGAATTGAAATCGTAGCTTTATGAACATTCGATACGTGTTCATAGATGTACGCAATTTTCCGACCATACTCGTCGGGTAGGCAATAGCCGGTTGTATCTGGAATATTAACGACCGTGGCTCCAGCATTAATAACGGCTTCTGTTAATTGGGCCAGAAATGCCAGATCCGCACGACCAGCATCTTCGGCATAAAACTCTACATCTTCAACGTAGGTTTTTGCATGCTTAACAGCCGCAATGGCTTGCTCAAGAATTTTCTCCCGCGTGCTACCGAATTTATTCCGAATGTGAATATCCGATGAGCCAATTCCCGTGTGAATACGGCCTCGTTTAGCCCATTTGAGCGCTTCACCTGCTGCATCGATATCGCCTTTTACGGCCCGGCTAAGTGCACAGATCGTTGGCTCTGTAACGGCTTTCGAGATTTCGACAACGGAACGGAAATCACCGGGACTTGAGATAGGGAAGCCTGCTTCAATAATATCGACACCCAATAGTTCCAGTTCTTTGGCAACCACAATTTTTTCCTCTGTGGTCAACTGGCAGCCTGGCACTTGTTCGCCATCGCGTAAAGTGGTATCGAAAATATAAACTCGTTGGCTCATGGTCCGATATATATTGAAAACGTAAAAATTTATTGGTCTATGAAAAAGGCCCTTTCCTGTTGAGAAAGGGCCTTTAAGTATGGCATATCCTTCTCTCCGTTCTATAAAACGTTTAGGTTTTGCAGTCGGTTAGTAAGGGAAATAGGCATAATTTTATTTGCGAAATTTCGCTGTTCGCGTAAATACGCTACAAAAATAACCATTTTGAAAAAGAGTGCAAGGGAATACACAAATTTTTTCAACTGATGATCAGTAGGTAATTATGCATTCAGACGTTGCAGAATTTGCTCGCCCATCGCATCGGTGCCAAGAATTTTATCGGCTGGCGTAGTGCTATTAGCAATGTCACGCGTGCGGAAACCAGCTTTTAAGATAGCATCTACTGCGTCGATAACCGTCTGCGCTTCTGCTTTGAGACCAAATGAAATATCCAGTAATAGAGCTACGCACAAAACTGATGCTAATGGATTGGCTACGCCTTTACCTGTAATATCGTGTGCCGAGCCATGAATAGGTTCATAAACCCCTGTGCTGTCGCCAACCGAAGCCGAAGCCAACATGCCCATTGAACCCGCAATCTGACTGGCTTCATCGGTTAGGATATCACCAAAGAGATTACCTGTTACGACCACATCATAGCGTTTAGGGTCTTTGATCAATAACATGGCCATGGCATCGACAAACTGATGCTCAACGGTAACGTCTGGATACTCAGGTGCCAGGGATTGAACGACTTCTCTCCACAAACGGCTGCTTTCAAGTACGTTTGCTTTATCGACAGAACATAGTTTCTTGCTACGTGTACGAGCCGCTTCGAATGCCTTCCGAACAATACGCTCTACTTCATATTTGCTGTAGATCATAGTGTCGTAAGCTGTATTGCCTTCATCAATCCGTTCACGTTTACCGAAGTAAACATCACCTGTTAATTCCCGGAAGAACAGAATATCAGCTCCGCGAAGAATCTCAGGCTTGATACTCGATGCGTCGAGGAGTTCGTCGAAGAGTTTGATTGGGCGCAGGTTGGCGTACAAGCCAAGTTCTTTACGCATTTGCAATAAGCCTTGCTCAGGACGGACTTTTGCCGATGGATCGTTGTCGTATTTAGGATGACCTACAGCGCCAAATAAAATGGCATCGGCCTCCTTCATTTTAGCTAAAGTTTCGGCTGGTAGGGGGGAACCTGTGGCTTCAATGGCGACGTGACCAATTAGGGCTTCATCGTACGAAAATTCATGCCCGAATTTCTGAGCAATAACTTCTAAAACCTGTTTGCCAACGGCGGTTACTTCGGCTCCAATGCCATCGCCTGGCACCACTAGAATGTGTTTTTTCATTTTTTTCAACTGAAAGAAAAAGCGCATCTGTGCTCAATCTTTCTTTAGGGAACTTATAGCTAAATGGAATTAAACAAAAAGAATTTTAAATGCTTGTAAGCTACTTTGGACGAACAGCTTCGGCAATAACATTTTTGCCAATAACCTGGCCCACGGTTAACACATCAAATACACGACTTACTGGAAATATGGCCCGGTCGTAAAGAATAACGGATTCTTTAGTAATCCGACCGTCTTTTCCCAACCACTTATAGAGTAACGAGATAAAGTAACCTGCGAAATCATAATACCGGCAGTCGGTAACCCGAAAGCCAGCATCTTCCAGAATCTGACGAACCAGTTTTTTATCGTAGCGACGATAATGACCAACGTGCTCATCCATATTACTGAAAATTTCCTGGCGAGCGGGTACAAATACCTTAATTCGACCGCCTGGCTTGAGTTTCGTAAATAACTCTTTTACGATTTCGCCGTGATGCTCGATGTGCTCCAGTACGTTGATTGTATAAATTAAATCATACTTTTTCGTTAGTTGACTGATGTCGGTAAAAACGGGTTGTTTGATTAGAGGCAGAAGATCAGGATCAATTTCGGCAGCATCGACGCTTCCTAATGGAAATCGATTGGCATACTCGCCATTTCCGGCTCCAAAATCTAAGATAGCCTCACCAGGGCGAATATCACTAGATACCCACTTGTATAGACCGCTGTTGTAATTGACAGCATGGCTCATAATTGCCAAATTGTCTGATCCGTTATACTCTACTTTCTCTGCCGTTTGTTTTGCCTGGCTCATAAAGGACAAATTAAATCTAATCTCGTTTTAGCCTTTGTTAACTAGAGCACTAAGTTATTAAACGAATTGTCATTTTTAATCCAGCGTATTCAGCATTTTTTGAGTGGCTTTAATTGCCGATACAGTTTGGTCAGAATCAAGGCCCCTGGTTTTGAATTCACGGTTCTTGTGCTTCCAGGTAATAATCGTTTCGCAAAGGGCGTCCGTCCTTCCACCGGTTGGAATTCGTACGGCGTAATCGGTCAACTCAGGCAGGGTTAGCTTTTTCTTACTGTAAATCTTCTTGAGCGCATTCATAAACGCATCGTACTGACCATCACCCTGCGCATTCTCTTCAAATAGCTCTGTATCAATCCGTACCCGTAACGTAGCCGATGGCTTGAGATCTTTCGAATGCGTCAACACATAATTAAGAACTTCAACCCGAGAAGCTATTGCATTGGTATTCAGGATATCGGAGATGATATACGGCAAATCTTCACGCGTGACCGCTTCTTTCTGGTCGCCTAGCTCAATAACCCGTTGAGTCACTTTCTTGAGATCACCTTCAGACAGCAGGATGCCTAATTCGCGGAGGTTGTTCTCAATGTTCGCTTTCCCCGACATCTTCCCGAGTGCATAGCTGCGTTTGCGACCAAATCGCTCAGGGAGCAAGGCGTTGAAATACAGATTGTTTTTCTTGTCGCCGTCAGCATGAATGCCTGCTGTTTGGGTAAACACATTGTCGCCAACGACGGGCTTATTGTCGGGAATCCGAAGGCCTGAGAACGTCTCAACAATCTTGCTAACCTGATACAGAGATTTTTCAACGACGCCCATTTTTACCTCAGGCATGAAATCGCGCAGGACAGCTATGGCGCTGGCCATTGGCGCATTTCCAGCCCGTTCGCCCAAACCGTTCACTGTCAGGTGTATACCGTGTGCACCCGCCCGAATTGCCTCCATCACGTTAGCAATGCTGAGGTCATAATCGTTGTGAGCGTGGAAATCGAAATGCAGATTTGGATAACGGTTTACTAGCTGACTGATAAACGAGTACGACTCGGATGGAGTCATCACCCCAAGCGTATCGGGCAGCAACACCCGACGAATAGGTTGCGTTTGAAGAAAATCCAGGTACTGGAGCACGTAATCAGGCGAGTTACGCATGCCATTGCTCCAATCTTCCAGATACACATTGACCTGTAAACCCGATTGTTGCGCCTGGAGAATAACTTGCTGAATATCGGCGAAATGTTCCTCCGGGGTCTTCTTGAGCTGGTGGGTCAGGTGATTGAGCGAGCCTTTTGTGAGCAGATTCATCACCTTTGCTCCTGACGCCTGCATCCAGTCGAGCGAGGCTTGTCCATCGACAAAGGTTAGTACCTCTACTTTATCGAGCAGACCAGCTTGGGAAGCCCAGGCGGTAATCTGCTGTACGGCTTCCAATTCCCCCGCCGACACGCGTGCCGAAGCAACTTCAACGCGGTCTACTTTAACTTCGGTGAGCAGTAATTGGGCTAGCGCTAATTTCTCGGACGCAGAAAACGACACTCCGCTGGTTTGTTCACCATCGCGAAGCGTCGTGTCCATGATTTCAATATAACGACGTTTCATATGTAATGGTAGAATGAGTGAATGATAGAATGATTGAATAGGCTGTCGCAACCTTTTCTATTCAATCATTCTATCATTCACTCATTCAAAACTAGAAGGGTCTCGCGTCGGCGAAGGCTTCGATTTCACTTTTCATCGAGAGGAGATAGTCGATGTCATCGTAGCCGTTGGTGAGGTTATGCTTTTTGTATTCGTTGATGGCGAAGCTTTCGCTTTCGCCCGTAGCCAATAGCGTAATCGTTTGGGCTGGAAGATTTACTTCCAATTCTGTCTTTGGATCGGCTTCGATGGCTGCAAAGATTTTTTCCAGAAACTCAGGGCTGACCCGTACTGGCAGAATACCAACGTTAATGGAGTTGTTCTGGAAAATATCGGCGAAGAAGCTCGATACGACGCAACGGAAACCATAGTCATAAATAGCCCAGGCTGCGTGTTCACGGCTCGATCCGCTACCAAAGTTTTTACCACCGACCAGGATTTTTCCTGAATAAGTCGGATCGTTTAGGACGAAATCGGCTTTAGGCGTATTGTCGTTGTTGTAGCGCCAATCGCGGAAAAGGTTGTCGCCGAATCCTTTGCGTTCGGTAGCTTTCAGGAATCGGGCAGGGATAATTTGGTCAGTGTCGACGTTCTCAATCGGCATGGGAACGGCACTGCTCCGGAGTATAGTGAATTTGTCGTAAGCCATTTTGGATAATGAATAATGTGTAATGAATAATGATCGAGTAATGTGAAACTTGGTTTCAATAAGAGAAGCCATCAGTTTACATTGTCCATTTTACATTATTCATTATCAATTAAAATTCTTGGATCAGTAACTACACCAGTTACGGCGGCAGCGGCAGCTACCAGTGGGCTAGCCAACAAGGTGCGTGCACCGGGTCCCTGACGACCTTCGAAATTGCGGTTTGACGTTGACACGGCGTATTTACCAGCCGGAACTTTGTCTTCGTTCATGGCCAAACAAGCCGAACAACCGGGCTGACGTAGTTCGAAACCAGCCTGGGTCAGAATATCCAGAATACCTTCGTCTTTGATTTGTTTCTCCACCACATGCGATCCCGGTACCAACCAGGCCGTAATGTTATCCGCTTTCTGACGTCCCTTCACGATGGAGGCAAACGCCCGGAAATCTTCAATCCGACCATTCGTGCAACTGCCGAGGAATACAAAATCGACGGGTTTGCCAATCATGGATTCGTTTTCGGCGAAGCCCATGTATTGCAGCGATTTTTTGTAGCTCGCTGAGCCGTCTTTCACGTCTTCGGCTGCTGGAATCTGGTGCGTTACACCCGTTCCTAATCCTGGATTTGTACCATAGGTGATTTGTGGCTCAATGTCGGCTGCATCGAACGTAAGGTCAAGATCGAACGTAGCACCTTCGTCGGTTTTGAGCGTTTCCCAATAAGGAACCAGTTTGTCCCACTGTTCGCCTTTGGGTGATAGTTCGCGGCCTTTCAGGTAATCGAGCGTGGTTTGGTCGGGGGCAATCATACCACCCCGAGCGCCCATTTCGATGGTCATGTTACAAACCGTCATCCGGCCTTCCATCGTCATGTTCTCGAACACTTCACCAGCGTACTCGACAAAATAACCGGTAGCACCGCTGGCGGTCGTTTGCGAAATGATGTAAAGAATTACATCTTTCGGTAATACGCCTTTGCCCGTTTTACCATTGACCGTAATCCGCATTTTCTTTGGCTTGGGCTGCATGATACACTGCGTTGCCAGCACCATTTCAACTTCCGAAGTACCAATACCAAAGGCAATCGCTCCAAAAGCACCGTGCGTTGAGGTGTGTGAATCACCACAAACGATGGTCATACCCGGTAGTGTGATGCCGTTTTCGGGACCTACTACGTGTACAATACCGTTTTTGATGTGCCCAAGACCCCAGTGAGAGATGTTGTATTTAGCCGCATTCCGCTCCAGGGCCGCTAACTGATTCGCCGACATTGGATCGGCTACGGGCAAATGCTGGTTCAGCGTTGGCGTGTTGTGATCGGCGGTAGCGAATGTGCGGCCCGAAAACAATACCGGTGCACCACGCCCTTCGAGGCCCAGAAAAGCCACCGGGCTAGTTACTTCGTGAATAAAATGACGGTCGATGAACAACACATCGGGACCATCTTTAACCTGCCGGATGACGTGCGCATCCCATACTTTATCGAACAGGGTTTTTGGGGTACTCATAGTGGTTAGTAGGTAACTGTTCTCTGTAGTTGACTCTCTTTCCTCCGGTGTCGCCATGCGGAGAAACGTGATTACAAAGTTGCAGAATCTTATTCAATCCCGTATCCCGTCATTCGTCCAGTAAATAGCGATTTTAGTTCAGGAGGTTAAATTGGGTGTAAAACCGTATTTATCTATAAGGACAAGTAAAAGGAGGCTCTTGCTACGCGTGGTTAGAGTTGAAGTTGGCCTGTCAGGTGGCCTCAAAGCCATCTTTTAGGGCTGCTTCGAGTATATCAACGTTTATATCTTTCAGCGTTTTGAACTTGATGCAATAGCCAGTCACGCTCGCCTTTCCAAGCTTTTCACCATACGTTTTGGCTAAGTATGTCTTATCCTTAATACCAAGGATGTACACCGAGATTCCGGTCGTGTTTGCACTCAACCCAATTTGATAAAACTCCCGGGTTGTGCCATCAGCATAGTTTATGGTGTAAAATCCATAGCCTATGTTCGGGTTAGAAACCGTTTTACCATCGCTGTTTTTTCCATTGATGAACCATAATTTAGAAGCTGGTGACGCTTGAAGTATGCGCCGGTGCAACTCTTGCAGATCGCTCTGTTTGGGCTCAGGCTGGCTAGTAATATAATTGTTGATTTGCTCTTCTATGTTCATAGCCAAGTGCGAGGTGTTTTTATTTATAGCGATAACGCAACGAGTTCTCCAGGGTGACCGATGGCCCCAACGGCTACAACGATATACTGCTTGCCATTGATCGAATACGTCATAGGTAGACCGGCCTGATTGGCGGGCAATTCGATCTCCGAAATGATTTTCCCAGTTTGTTTGTCGTACGATCTGAATTTGTTTCCGCCACCGCCATCTGAACCATACAAGCCTGCCCCTTCGCCAGCAAATAACAGGGTTTTCGTCACCAGCATGCCAACCCGATCAGGCAATCCAGTTCTGGGAATTTTAATGCCCTTTAAGGCTGGAACATCTTTGACCCAGCTAGGCGTATCAGCATTCGGTACCATCCATTTGTGATCGCCGGTATTCAGATCAATAGCTGTGATTCGTCCGTAGGGAGGTTTTACTAACGGCAAACCATAGGGGCCAATTCGGGCATTACCCATATAGGCTACGTAATCCATATCCGATATATTAGGTGCCGACTCCAAACTCATAGGCCGAATAACCGTACTGGACGAAACATACAGAATTCCGGTTTCGGGGTCCAGAACGCCACCCTGCCAATTAGCACCACCCACGGCGTCGGGAAGCATTAGCGTTCCTAAATTATTGGGTGGATTGTAGGTACTGATAGGTGTATAAAGCGGCCCTTTTTTATAGCGGCTGACAATCTTTAAGGCTGCCTTTTTGATTTCAGGTGTAAAGTCCACCAGAATATCATCTGAATACCCCTGTCGGTCGAAAGCGGCAGGTTTTGTTGGGAAAGGTTGCGTAGGTGATGTCCACTCGCCTTTCACATCACTTTGGGGAACAGGACGCTCCTCGATTGGCCAAACGGGCTTCCCGGTAACGCGATCAAAAACAAAAGCAAACGCCTGTTTGGTAACCTGAACAACTGCTTTTATGGCCTTTCCATCTATAGTAATATTTGCCAGGATAGGGGGAGCTGGCAAATCATAGTCCCAGATGTCGTGGTGGATCAACTGGTAATGCCATACTCGTTTGCCCGTTTTAGCATCTAAACAAACCAGACTTTGCGAAAACAGATTGCTTCCTGGTCGATGGCCACCGTAAAAATCGCCGGTTGCGGCCTCTAAGGGTAGATAAACGTAGCCTAATTCGGGATCTGCTGTTAGGGGTGCCCAGGCTCCAGCGTTGCCCGTATAGGTCCAACTTTCCTTTTCCCAAGTTTCATTTCCGACCTCGCCCTGCTGCGGTATGGTGTGGAAAATCCATAATTTCTTTCCGGTTTTTACATCATATCCCATAATATCTCCCCGAACTTGCTTTTTAGAAACAGGCGCTAAGCCCACGGGAAAAGACGCTCCCATGATGATAACGTCGTTGACAATAATGGGGGGAGATGTGGAGCCAATCGTTGCGGTAATTGGATCAATTTTCTGGTCTAAGCCTTTCTTCAAATCTACCACCCCGCTATCGCCAAAATCAGGGATTAAATGCCCTGTCTTAGCATCCAAAGCAACCAATTGAAAACTTGGCGTAATGTAAATGATCCGATCTTTCCCTATTGAAGGCGATGCCCAGTAGGCTACTCCTCGACCAGAATTCTGGCGGGGTACATAGGTTTTTCGCTCTTTTTCGTCGAATCGAAACGTCCAGAGTGTTTCCCCGTTTTCGGCATCTATGGCGGCTACTGTTCTGCTCAAGCCGGCAGTGGTATATAAGATACCATTCACCATCAAGGGTGTCGATTTAAAATAAAACTCTGGACTGGCTCCGAAGTTGTCGGTTTTCCAGCGCCAGGCGATTTTCAGATTTTTGGCATTTTCTTTATTGATCTGCTCTAAAGAAGAGTAATTCGAGCTGGCGCAGTCGCCCCTGTGCTGTCGCCAGTCGGCTTCAATCGTGGTTGGTTTTGCGTTGTAGGCAGCGGGCTTAAACTGCATACTTACCCGCGAAGAAGGCGTGCCCAAAGAAATAGCGGCCAATACTTCCTTTTTCGACGACAAGGCCACATCGCCGTTGGGAAACCCGTTGGCATTCAGAATAAACGCCAATAGGGACGAATAAGCCGTATTATCCAGCGAGTGGGGATTGGTTTTGGGCATGGTCGATTTGGTCAAATCAAACAATTGCCCCACCGATTTACCGGCCCACTTAGTTATGAAACGATCCCCAATCAGCGCTGTGCCACCTTCCGTTCCTCGTAAATCCCGACCATGACAGGCCGCGCAATGTGTAGCAAATAGAATTGCCCCTGTTTCAACCTGCTTTTTGGTGAAAACCCCCGAATTAGCAGTTAATCCTACTTTTTTTGCTGAATGCTGTTGCGCTTTCAGACATGAGCAGAAAAGTAGATTGAAGACTACTGTACAAACGAGTAGGGAGCGATTTTTCATTTAACAGAAGTCAGGAGATGTCAGTCCAGTTAAAAGCAGGTTTGATAACGTAAATACCATAGTGCGTAACTTTAATATGGAAGCAGCTTAACCGTCTTATTTCTTTGAAATTGAACCGCTTTTCTGTCATTCCTCCTGGCGTCGGAATGACAGAATCTAGGGTCTATCTACGGTATGACTACTCCCGTGGCCAAATGTTATCGGTAGGATTGGCATCCGGGAAACGGCCATGCGGATCAAACGTTATCTTTTTGATCTTGCGTTCGCCAAAATTCATGATGGCATTAAACGTACGGTTGCCATCAAACCAAACGGAGGCAGGCCAGGTAACTTCGGCGGTAGTGGCATCGATCATTTTGGCGTTAGGCATCGTTTTAATGGCAGGGCCTGCTGCGTCAAACTCAACCTTCAACACAATCGGCGACGGCATCTGACCTGCCTCATGAACAGTTACCGTAGTCTGGCCATTTGCCGTTTTTACTCCCTGAATCGATCCTTCAACAGTCTCCGTTGTCCATAGCCAGTAGTACCAGAACCACTCGAGATTCTGTCCTAATTCATTGTTCATGAAGAAGATGTAATCCCAGGGCGACGGATGTTTGAACGCCCACGTTGCTGTATATTTTTTCATGGCGTTTAGCACTGCCTGATCGCCTACAATGCCACCCAGCATGGAAAGCATCAACGGCGCTTTGCCATAAGTTTGAAACCGATAGCCACTACCAGCATCGTTTGCGCTCCACATCATGGGTGCTTCGTTTTCGTCGCCACTCATCCGGCCATAGCTCTGGCCCAGACCATCCAGATTATAGGGTTTCCGGTCTCGGTCGGCAGCCGAGAGGATATTCATGTACTGATTGAAGCCTTCATCCATCCAGCCGTAACGTGTTTCATTCGTACCCAGCATCATAGGCCACCACTCGTGCCCAGTTTCATGATCGGCAGCACCCTGATTCGAGTTAATGACCATCGGATACTCCATACCCGCGCTTGGGCCATCCTGCAAGGTCAATTGAGGAAATGGATAAGGTGCCCAAAGTGCGGAATAAAACTCGAGCGCATGTCGTGTAATCGTACCCGCTTTTTCAAAGAGTTTGGCTCGTTCGGGGAGGTAAACCATATGAATGGGAATAGCGCCTTTGCCGGGAATGGTGGCGCGGGTTGCCTTCCAGATAAAGTTTTCGGCGGTTGCCCAGGCAAAATCATTGACCTTGTCTGCCACAAAATGCCAGGTGAGCTTGTCGCCCGGAGCCGTTGATTGGCCAGGCCCTTTTTCGGTTTCACCCACAATGACTACTTCATCGTTGGAGTTGAGAACGGTGGAAAGCCGCTGCCGTGCCGTTGCTGTCAACACCTCGTTTTGGTTTTGAAGGACGCCTGTACCACTGACAATCCATCCGCCGGGTACAGTTATGGACACATCGAATTTGCCGAAGTTATTGTAGAATTCTGAAGGACCGAGGTAAGGGCTTGTCTCCCAACCACGCAGATCATCATATTTTCCCAGGCGCGGGTACCATTGTGTGGGTTGAAAGAGCTTACTATCAAACCGTTGCGTCATTCGGTGACCTCGCCCATTTGGACCGCCTGGTAGCTTGGTGTGCCATTCGATTTCCAGTTCAGCCGTTGTTCCTGCTTTGACCGGATCAACCAGATTGATAGTGGCTATCGTTTGCGTAAGGCCGGATATAGTCATTTTGGTAGTGGGTGCTGTACTCCGACCAAATGGCGACGGAGTGGGAGCTGCGGCTGTAAGATCCACTGACTGCCCCGCTACTTTCAGGCTAGTTAAAACCATGCCATCGGTTGCTTCGGCTGGCACAGACGCCCCGCGCTGGGCTTCCGGCCGAAACAAGTTATGATCAAGGCGCAGAACAATCGTTTTCAGGTCGTACTGGCTATTGTTATGCATGCTGATTTTTTCTGATCCAGTAATTACTTGTGTTGCCGGATCAAGGCTTGCCTTTATAGTATAGTCAGCCTCTAACTGCCAGTAATTGGGTCCCGGTTTGCCAGAGAAATCACGCGTGCCAGCCTTGAATGCGTTTTGGATGGAGTTTGTTATCGGAACATCGAGCCGAACTGAACGCTTCGACGTCTCGACTGTTTTCCGGATTGGTGAACTCGTCTGTTGGGCTGAGACAACTGTGCTGCCTATCAGCAGTGTAAGGAAGGTAATTCGTGTAATCATAGTTGGTGAAATGTTAAATCGTTATTGGCTGGATAGCAACGGTTAATCTTTCTGGCCGCCTTTGAAAATCCAGGAAACGCCGTATTTATCGGTGAATTGCCCATAGCTTCCAAATGGCATATTATTTAGCTCAATGAACGTTCTGGTATCTTGGTCAGCTCCGGCTGCCAGTTTGTCGAACACCGTTTTTACTTCATCATATGTTTCACCGACGACATATATGCTAAATGTGTTTCCCGGTTTTGGCTCAAGTTTAGGGGAAGCCATCCAGTCGGTAGCTGAGAAATCGATGGCCCCACTTTTCAGTTGGGCATTGATAATCCGGTCATGTTTTTCGGGTGGAAACTGGGCTTTCATGGGCGTATCACCGAGTTTAATCAGTGTCAAGTCTCCGCCAAGACACGTTTGGTAAAAGGTCATTGCCTCAGCGCAATTTCCATCGAATAAAAGAAAGGGGGTACAGTGTAGCATAGCTGTATGATTAGTTACCGCGTTTGGGTGTAAAACCGTACTGTTGCTTATAGGCTTTAATAAAATGGGACACGCTTTCATACCCAATTTCCATACTGACTTCCGACACGTTTTTATTCGTGTTTCGGAGTAGAAAGTGGGCATGTTCAAGCCGTTTTAATCGTATCCAATGACCGGGCGACGTATGAAAGTGTTCTTCAAATTCGCGTTTAAATCCCGATAGGCTTCGTCCTGATAATCTGGCCAATTCGCTCATCGATAGTGGCTTAAGCGAATAGGCGTTCATCAAATAATCGAGGTCGATTTTCTGGCCTTGGTAAATATGCCACAAGATAGCGCGTAGCTGGCCTAGCGTATCGAGTTCGAGAAGATGAAGTAATAGCTCCTGAAACTTAAGCCGTAAGAGGTCGTTCAGAAAGGGAGTTTTAGAACCGAAATAAGGTAGCAGTGAATCAATAAACGTGGCAAACGTGGGCGATGACGAGAAGGATAAAATCAGATCCGTAGGGAGCGAAGTTGATGCCGATTGAAACAGTGACAGGTGCTGATTAACAAACTCTTTCAGCATTTTCTCATTCACAAAAAACACCAGACTTCGGTAGCTGTTGTCGATCGACTCGTTCATGGAGTAACACCCCCGCTGAAAAAATAGAATGTCGCCTTTTCGTACGTGTAATTCCTGCGTAGGCGAACTGAACTTCTTCTCGCCTTCGAGCACTACAATAACGGCATGTTCCTCAAAAAATACCTCGTTCCGTTCAGGATAGACGTCGCTTCGATACGCCACGAACTTCATCTCTGAAGCGTCGGGTCGCCGGATATTCAGTGATTCAAACTGATTGGCTTGTATGGAGGAGGGGACGCGGAGCATGAAGGTTTGTTGATTAAGCTTTCGCCAAAATCTCACCTTCAACGTAATCTCTCAGATACGTTGGGTCAAAATCATAACCATTGGGCCAATAGATACCACTTCCCCGTTCATACAAATGAACTTGTTTGAAATAATCAAAGTCAGCCAAAGGCTTCGTAATTGGGTTATCTTTAATATACGGCTTAAAATCAATTAACTTTTCTAGGCCGTCGGTGAAGCGAAAACGAATGTAGTAGTTCTCTAATACTTCAAAATTTTCAATTTCTGCCATAGTCTTCGATCAGTTTAAAGGATCAATTGGCAATAAGTCTTCTGGTTTACGTGCTTTTTCCCAGTTATTTACTAATTCCTCCCGATGCTCAATTGCCCATTCGGTTACTAACGCTCTGGCACGCTTAGGAAGCTTACCTTCTATGTATTCTAACGTTTGAATATTAATTAACGCTTCATCATTGCCATAGATAGCATGAAAATGAGGTGGATTATGGTCGTTGTAAAACATCCGGATAATAATCCCATAAAAGCGGCTAATCTCGGGCATATGTATGATAAGTTACACCAAAAACTGAAACAAATCAGGCTGGTCGTTCAGGTACTCGAACACGATATTTTGTGCCTGCATTCGCTGAATGAGCGGCTCGAAGTCTTCACGATGTTTTAGCTCGATCCCTACGACAGCAGGGCCGGTTTCCCGATTCGTTTTCTTGGCATACTCAAAACGGCTGATATCGTCATTGGGGCCAAGTACGTTCAGAAAGTCGCGGAAGGCTCCGGCACGTTGTGGGAAACGAATAATGAAGTAGTGTTTTAATCCTTCATACAACAAAGACCGCTCCTTGATTTCTTCTGTACGGGTAATGTCGTTATTGCCGCCACTAACCAGACAAACAACGTTTTTGCCTTTGATTTCGTCCTTCATCATGTCCAAGGCGGCAATCGTTAAGGCGCCCGCAGGCTCGGCTACAATAGCGTCTTCGTCGTACAGCTTTAGTATCGTTGTGCAGACTTTTCCTTCGGGTACCAGCAAAACGCGATCAAGGTTTTTGCGACAGATTTCGAAGGTCATATCGCCCGGACGTTTTACGGCAGCTCCATCGACAAACTTATCAATCTTGTCGAGCGCTACAACGTGGCCTTCGTCTATGGAAACTTTCATAGATGGCGAACCAAGAGGTTCTACACCAATGAGTTTAGTCTTGGGGCTTAGCTGCTTAAATACTGTTGAAACGCCCGATGCCAAGCCACCTCCGCCGATGGCCATGAGCAGGTAATCGATTTTGCCTGTAGCGTCCCGAAGAATCTCCAGACCAACGGTGCCTTGCCCTTCCATCACCAGCACATCATCGAAAGGGTGCACAAACGTACTGTCGTGGGTATTGACGTAATCCATTGCCGCATTGTAGGCATCGTCATAGGTATCGCCTATCAGCTGAACATCGACGAACTCCTTGCCAAACATGCGTACCTGTTTCACCTTTTGGTTCGGTGTGGTTGTCGGCATGAAAATGGTGCCATGTACCGCCATCTTCCGGCAGGCATAGGCTAACCCTTGTGCGTGGTTTCCAGCACTGGCGCACACGACTCCTTTGGCCAGCGCTTCGGCCGAGAGGCTGGCCATTTTATTATAAGCGCCCCGAATTTTGTAGGAGCGTACGACCTGCAAATCTTCGCGTTTTAGAAAAATGTTAGCCCCGTATCGATCCGACAGGTTAAGGTTTTCCTGTAACGGCGTATGGGCAGCAACGCCCTGAAGCCGCTCGGCAGCTAGATATATATTGTCAAGATCAGGTGTAAAACCTATTTTTTCGGAATCGACCACGGCTAACGGAAGTGTTTACACAAACATACAAAAAGTCAACGGGTGATGGGCGGAGATTCGAGGCCAGCGGATTAGATATTGGCCATAAACGAACTATCGGGTAGTAGCTGGCCTGATGGCTGCTCTCTACCCGATAGGTATAATAATTGTCAGTTCTGACTAGCTACGTTCTGGGCGCAGTGACCGAACAGCTTTACCAGCCTGCCACATTTCAGACTCACGTAGTTCAGCCAATTCAACTTCAAGTTTTTCGCGGTAATCGCTTTGCGAATTGCGAGTGATGCTGATTTCAGCTTGCTCCTGCGATTTTACCGAGTTGTATAGTTTCTCGAATACGGGCTTGGTAGCATCGTGGAAAGGCTTCCACCAATCCAGCGCACCACGCTGAGCGGTTGTCGAACAGTTAGCGTACATCCAATCCATACCGTTTTCAGCAACCAATGGCATCAGCGATTGGGTTAATTCTTCAACCGTTTCGTTGAACGCTTCGGATGGGCTGTGACCATTTTCACGTAAAACTTCATACTGAGCAGCGAAAATACCCTGGATAGCACCCATCAGCGTACCACGCTCACCCGTTAAGTCAGACGTTACTTCTTTGTAGAAATCGGTTTCGAACAGGTAACCTGAACCAACACCGATACCCATAGCAATCGCTTTGGTACGTGCGTTGCCGCTGGCATCCTGATAAACAGCGAAAGACGAGTTCAATCCTTTACCTTCTACGAACAGACGACGGAGCGATGTACCTGAACCTTTAGGAGCAACCAGGAATACATCAACATCGGCAGGAGGAACAATACCGGTTTTCTCTTTATACGTTACACCGAAACCGTGTGAGAAATACAGCGATTTGCCGGGTTTGAGGGCTGCTTTTACAGTTGGCCAGAGTTCAATCTGAGCAGCATCAGAAAGCAGGAAGCAGATGATGGTACCTTTTTCGAGCGCTTCTTCGATTTCGAACAATGTTTCGCCTGGAACCCAGCCGTCAGCAACTGCTTTGTCATAGGTTTTGCCTTTGCGTTGGCCAACGATAACGTTGAAACCATTGTCGCGCATGTTCAGCGACTGACCAGGGCCTTGAACACCATAACCGATTACGGCGATTACTTCATTCGCCAGTACTTCACGTGCTTTTTCTAACGGAAACTCTTCCCGTGTTACAACTTGCTCTTCAACTCCTCCGAAATTAATCGTTGCCATGTTTAATTGATTTTTGTACTCGTATTTAGGGTTACTAATTGGTTACGCAAATTTGCTTTTTATTTTTGCCATTCCGACGATAGGCCGAATGGCAAAAAATAAAACTACATGTAAGACTCCCATTCGGCTTCGGGCAAGTACTCGACCAGACCCTTTTCGGTCTTGCCAACAGCTACGCGCCCAGAGCGAACAAATTCAAGAATCTCGTATTGTTTGAGGTAAGCAAAAACCTCAAAAATCTCAGTGTCATTCCCTGTCTTCTCAATCACCACATAGTCCAGTCCCCAGTAAACCACCCAGGCTTTATACTGCTTGTTAATTGTTTCAACGTCCAGCGACTTCGTGCCGAGCGATGTTGAAATCTTGAACAGGGCGATTTCATTATACACAATCTCATCGTTGAGGTAGCCAAATACCGCCAGTACTTCTACGATTTTCCGAATTTGCCGGACTAGCTTTTCAACTTCTTCCCGCGATTCATGTTTAATTACAATCGTAAAGCGCGATATACCCTTCCGTTCGGTTTCTGATACGGTTAAGCTCTCGATATTGATGCGTCGTCGCGTGAAAATGATCGTGATGCGATTGAGCAACCCGATGGTGTTTTCCGTGAATATGCAAATGGTGTATGTCGTCATAAGGCTATTTCAATCTGATTTGCGCTACACTAGCACCAGCCGGTACCATTGGGAATACGTTCTCTTCCTTTTCAACGATTACCTCAAGCAGGAACGGGCCATCATGATTCAGCATCGTATCGAGTGCATCGGATAGGTTATCGCGCTCTGTACAGGTTTGCCCGGCCATTCCGAAACCTTTGGCAATCGTAATAAAATCGGGGTTTTGTAATTCCACGAATGAATACCGACGCTCATGAAACAATTGTTGCCACTGACGCACCATGCCCAAAAAGTTGTTATTCAGGATGATGGCTTTAACGGGCTGCTTGTTCTGAACGATAGTACCCAGTTCCTGCAAGGTCATCTGGAAGCAACCATCCCCTATGATGGCTACTACCTGTCGGTCGGGAGCACCTACCTGCGCGCCAAAAGCGGCTGGCAAGGCAAAGCCCATGGTACCCATACCGCCAGACGTCACTAAACTGTTGGGACGACGGAATTGGTAATAGCGAGATGCCATCATCTGGTGTTGACCTACATCGGTTACCAGAATCGACTCACCTTTGGTTTTGGTCGAAAGCATGTCGATAACCTCAGCCATTCTGATTTTACCGTTGGTATTGGTTAATTCAGGAACCGTGATGGTTTCGTTCTCAACGGCATCGTATTTCCGGAACTCATTCCGCCAAACTGTGTGGTCGTTTGGTTTTACGAGCGGAAGCAGTGCATTTAATGCCGCTTTCGCATCGCCAACCACAGGTACATCGGCCCGGATGATCTTGTCAATTTCGGCAGGATCAATTTCAATGTGAACAACCTTAGCTTGCTTGATGTATTTGCTGGCATCGCCCGTAACCCGGTCGTCGAAGCGCATACCAATCGCGATAATTACATCGGCATGGTCGGTCATTACGTTCGGGCCGTAGTTGCCGTGCATGCCCAGCCAGCCAACATAAAGTGGGTGATTGGTTGGAATCGTGGATTGACCTAACAGCGTTGTAGCTATAGGAATGCCTGTTTTTTCGGCAAATGCTTTTAGCTCATCTTCTGCTTTAGCAATCTGTACACCGTGACCAACTAGTATGTAAGGTCGTTTGGCTGCGTTAATTAATTGAGCAGCCGCTTCGACTTGTTCCTGCTTGGGTACTAAACGAGGCCTATAGCTGATAAGCGTCTGGCACTTTTCGTACACGAAGTCTTTGGTCATCAACTCCAACTGTGCACTTTTCGTGATATCGATCAAAACCGGACCTGGGCGACCTGACTGGGCGATATAGAATGCCTTTGAAATAATCTCAGGTACTTCGTTCGCATCTGTAATCTGGTAGTTCCACTTGGTAATAGGCATCGTTACACCCATTACATCGGCTTCCTGAAAGGCATCGGTTCCTAGCAGTTTTTTGGCAACCTGTCCTACGATACAAACAAGTGGAGTCGAGTCAATAAGGGCATCCGCAATGGCCGTAACCAAATTGGTGGCTCCTGGACCTGATGTGACCAAACAAACGCCAGCCCGACCCGTTACACGGGCATAGCCTTCGGCAGCATGACCAGCTCCCTGCTCGTGACGTACCAGGATGTGATTAAGTTGATCCTGATAGTCATAAAGGGCATCGTAGACGGGCATTATGGCTCCACCAGGGTAGCCAAAAATGGTTTCTACACCTTCGGCTAACAGGGCTTTCATCAGAGCATGTGAGCCGTTGATGTAGGTAGGGGCCGGTTTGGTTTCGATAACTTCCGGCATGACGTTGGCAATTGCTTCCATTACGCTTGGTCCGTTTAAGGTTGTATTCAGTTTGTTGTGTTGCTAGGATTCCTCTTTTTCAAGAGTTTCAATAATTGTTTCAATAGAAATCAAAAGTGGCGTTGCATTTTCGGTAATTACTAGCCAGACAATCATTAGATCGACATCGATATATTGATGAATAAGTCGATCTCTCATTCCTGCTATGTCTTTCCAGGGAATGTCAGCGAAACGTTCACGCACTAACATTGATAACCGTTTGGTTGCTTCTCCAGCAATTTCCAATTGTCTGACACAAGCATCCTGTGTTTTTGAATCATTCAGGAATTCTGCCAATGTCATTTCTTCTGCATATTCCAGTAATTTTCTAAAACTGTTTGCGATGTGATCCAAATAAGTCAGATCGTCATTCATGATGAAATTAATTTGAGATCATGCAGCACTCGTCGACGCATGCGTTCATTCTTAAGTCCACCTTCTGATACTAAATCAACTTTTAATGCAAGCATTTCTGAGAGTTCACGCTCCATCCGAACGAATGTTAACAACGAAACGGGCTTGATAAACTTAATCAAAATATCCAGATCGCTTTCTGGCCCGTTTTCACCCCTTGCCCAAGATCCAAAAATTCCCACCCACTCAAGCTGATATGGCTTCAGATAATTGAGAATCTGTTGATTTTGAATTGGTGTTGTCATACTCTCTATTTATTGTTTACCGCTACGCTTCATCTGTTACACAGCCTTCACTGGCAGACTTTACATTGCGAATGTATTTGCCCAGCACACCTTTAGTGAATAAAGGAGCGGGTTGTTTCCATTCGCTTTTCCGTTGCGCTAATTCTTCGTCCGAAACGTGTAAAATCAGTTCGCGAGTTGTGGCATCGATTGTGATACCGTCGCCATCTTTAACCAGCGCGATAGGACCTCCTTCGAAGGCTTCGGGTGTAACGTGGCCTACAACGAAACCGTGCGTACCACCGGAGAAACGCCCATCGGTAATTAAAGCAACTTTATCGCCAAGACCCGCTCCCATGATGGCTGAGGTTGGCTTCAACATTTCACTCATGCCAGGCCCACCTTTTGGCCCCGCATTCCGAATCACAAGTACCTGACCAGCCAGGATTTCGCCTTTCGAGAGAGCATCGATAATGTCGCCTTCATGTTCGAATACTTTGGCAACACCTTCGAATTTTAAGCCTTCTTTACCTGTGATTTTCGCAACAGACCCAGTTGGCGACAAGTTACCCCGCAGAATCTGAATGTGGCCAGTAGCCTTAATGGGTTGGCTCAGCGGGAATACAATCTTCTGCGTATCAAAGTTTAAATCAGATGCTTCTTCCAGATTCTCTGCAACCGTTTTGCCCGTTACAGTCATGCAATCGCCGTGGATGAATCCATTCTGATACAAATATTTCGTTACAGCCGGAACACCCCCAATGGCGAGCATATCCTCCATGTAGTATTTACCACTTGGTTTCAGATCGGCGAGTAGGGGAGTCCGGTCACTGATTTCCTGAATTTCGTCGAGCGTAAGCTGAATGCCAGCCGCCCGCGCAATAGCCAGGTAGTGCAACACCGCATTGGTTGACCCGCCAAGCGTCATGACGAGAGTCAGGGCATTTTCGAGTGATTTACGGCTAATGATATCGGCTGGCGTGATGTTGCGTTCAAGCAATAGGCGCATAGCCGCACCAATCTTTTTACATTCTTCCTGTTTTCCTTCGTGCGTGGCTGGGTAAGTGCTGCTGAATGGCAGACTCAATCCCATGGCCTCGATGCTACTAGCCATTGTGTTGGCTGTATACATACCTCCGCAGGCACCTGCCCCTGGAATCGCATTTTTGATAACACCTTCGTAATCTTCGTCGGAGATGTTATTTGCGTATTTTTTACCGAGTGCTTCAAACGCCGAAACGATATCTAATTTCTGTCCTTTATAATGTCCCGAACGAATCGTGCCCCCATACACCATGATGCCTGGGCGATCAAGGCGAGCCATTGCTATCAGGGCGCCGGGCATATTCTTATCACAACCTACAACCGTTACCACACCATCGTACCATTGTGCCGATACAACCGATTCAATAGAGTCGGCAATCAGATCGCGGCTGGGGAGTGAATAACGCATGCCGTCGTTACCGTTTGTCATCCCATCCGATACCCCGATTGTGTTAAAAATCAACCCGACCAATCCATTGGCCTGAATTCCCTGCTTCACATAAACAGAGAGTCCATTCAGGTGCATGTTGCAGGTGTTTCCTTCATAGCCCGTACTGGCAATACCAATTTGGGGCTTCTGCATGTCGTCTTCAGTTAGCCCTACTCCGTAAAGCATAGCTTTGGCGGCTGGGTTACTGACTTCTTGGGTTAGCGTACGACTAAAGCGGTTTAATTCGGTAGTAGGTTGTTCGGCAATCATAATTAACAATTAGCGAAATTTCGCTGATGGTGTAATAACGCTGTAAAGAAAAGTTATGTTTTTATGAAAGGCAAGAAAAATCGGATTATTTCTCGATGGAACGCTGATTTTAATGATCCATATGATTTAGGAATGCTTTTACATCGCCGGTTACCTAGCTAGTGTTACTTAAAGAGTAGTCTGGCGGCTTTTTGTATTTTTGATGCTGTAACTCATCTTCCATGACTAAGCATCGACTGACTCTAACGGCCACCGAACGTACAGAATTACTGGCTAAAGTCCAAAAAGGCAAAACAGCCGCTAAACTCATCCAAAAAGCACAGGTGCTTTTGGCCAGTGACGAGGCTGTCGAACGCCAGAGCCAAACTACGATTGCCGCCACCTATCATCTCTCCACACGCAGTGTTGAGCGGATTCGCAAAGAATTTTGTGAGCAGGGCATGGCGGTCTTTGATCCAAAGCCCCGCCAGCCCCGTTCCGACAAAAAGCTGACGGGGGAAGTGGAAGCTCACTTGATTGCCATTGCCTGTAGCGAACCACCAGTCGGTGAAAGCCGCTGGAAATTACAGGCTATTGCGGATCGACTGGTCGAACTCCAAGTAGTTGAAACGCTTTCTCACACGAGTGTGGCAACGGTGTTAAAAAAAACCAACTTAAGCCCTGGCGGGTCAAGGGATGGGTGATTCCGCCCAAGCAAAGTGCCGATTTTGTGTACTATATGGAACAGGTTTTAGCTGTTTATGAGCGACCTTATGATGAGCGGTTTCCCGTTGTTTGTGTGGACGAATCACCCAAACAACTAATCGAAATCAAGCAATATCGTTCCGCCGACGGCACACGCATCCAAGATTCCGAATACATCCGGCGGGGCGTAGGCGAGATTTATATGGCCTTTGAACCCTTGGCAGGGCAACGGTTTGTCGAAGTCAAAGACGATCACAAGGCCATTACGTGGGTGGGTGTGCTAGCCAATTTATTGGACGGCCCTTATACAGACTGTGTAAAAATGACGGTGGTTGGAGATAATCTGAGTGCCCATAAACCCAGTGCATTTTATACAGTTTTTGGGGCCGAGAAAGCCAAAGCGTATCTGGATCGATTGGAGTTTGTCTATACCCCCAAGCATGGCAGTTGGCTTGACATGGCTGAGATTGAGTTGTCCATCTTACAGCGTGATTGCCTGAATCGGCACATTGCGACCAAAGAGTTGCTGGTAGCAGAAATTACCGCCTGGCAAGCAAACAGAAATGCCAAACAAGCGAAGGCGAACTGGCAGTTTACCACCAAAGATGCCCGAGTAAAATTACATAAGCTATACCCGACAGTTTAATCTTTAGACAACACTAGTGTGTTATCAATGGCACTGAAAATCATAGTTAGTCTTGCTAATCATAAAAATCAGCGATCTATTGTCTGTTAAAATAAGTGAGTGTTACTTTTGATGTATGACAACAGAAACAGCTTCGCATTACGACCATCTAGAGCAAATGTCGGTTCACGACTTGCTGACTAATATTAATAAAGAAGATAAAACTGTACCTCTTGCCGTAGAGAAGGCGATTCCACAGATTGAAGCGCTGGTAACGGAAATCGTAAAACGGATGAAACAGGGTGGCCGACTCATATATATAGGGGCTGGAACCAGCGGTCGCCTTGGGGTTGTCGATGCTTCGGAATGTCCACCAACCTATGGGGTTCCGCATGATTTAGTGATTGGACTGATGGCTGGGGGGGATGGCGCGATTCGTAAAGCCGTTGAATTTGCCGAAGATGATGCCGAGCAAGCCTGGAAAGACATTGCGCCCTATCACCCCGATGAACACGATACTGTTATTGGCATTGCAGCCTCTGGCCGGACTCCTTATGTTATTGGTGGCTTGCAGGAAGCCCGGAAAGCGGGGCTCCTGACCGGTTGTATTGTCTGTAACGAGGGTTCGGCAGTAGCGCAGGCGGCTGAGTATCCAGTAGAAGTTGTTACGGGCCCCGAATTTGTAACGGGTAGTACACGTATGAAAGCCGGAACTGCGCAGAAATTGGCTCTGAACATGATTTCGACCTCAGTAATGATTCAACTTGGCCGGGTGAAGGGTAATAAAATGGTCGATATGCAACTGACGAATATAAAGCTTCAGGATCGAGCAGCTAAAATGGTGATGAGTGAGATTGGCGTTGGCCGGGAAGAGGCCGAAGCTTTGCTTGCAAAGTTCGGAAATGTTCGTGGTGCTATTGAGGGGTTTGCTCAGATGCAAAAATGAGCTAATTGTTAAGAGGCTACCATATACTGTATAGCCCTCTTTCTGAACGATGATTATATTTTTTGTCATTTCGACGTCAGGAGAAATCTCGACGTTCCTTGTTAATCAAGCTTGAGATTTCTCCTGACGTCGAAATGACAAACAGCCTCTACCCGCTAGAAAATAATGGGCAAAAAGGTACTACTCATCGGCCGTAACCCAAACGTATTGGCCAACCTAGCTTTAGCTTTAAGGGATGACGGCTTCGTTGTAAAAACGACAAGCGCTATTGAACAGGCTAGTCAGGATTTCAATGCGACTGATTTTGACGTAGTCGCTTTTGGTCGTGGTATTGATGCTGCTACAAATGCAGCTCTTAGAGCTAGTTTCCTGGAGCAAAACCCTGCGATTCTGTTTGTTGATGGACTGGCGCCGGTTATTTCGCTGTTGGTGAAGCAGATCAAACTTGCCCTGGCACCCCATTCTACTAGCAAAAAAGTAATCACGAATTTTAGCTACGAGAAGACCAACCCATTGCAGATTACTGTTTCTGTGGCTGTTGATTGTCAACTGACAATTGATCTATATCAGTTGGATGCCATTCATACCACCCTGCAAAAAACACTTGTTTCTGAGTTTGTTAAGGCCGGAGATCATACATTCCCAATCGAAGCTTTTCCTGAGCTGACGTCAACGATTAACTTTCTGGTAGCAGAAGTCGATAACCTCGAGCTGACTGTTTTACAGCTTTAATAAAGCGTTCGCGTACCCGTCGGTTTCGTTTTTACCTGCTCGCATTTTGTTAACAGTTGTGCTGTTTCAGCTAAGCAGCGGATAAGCGAAAAACAACCAACTGCGGTAGTGGACTTGACTGATAATACGGGTTGGCTGTGTTGATCGACGATTAAATGCCAGCCACTCTGTTTCGCATCGGGGAAATTATGAAACGTATAATCGTGGATGCGTTTGAACCACTTGAGGCAGTCGGGCTGGCGGGTATAGAAATAGCTTTTTAGCAAAGCGGTCAATGCTTCAACTTGTACCCAACCCCATTTTTGTTGCCAGTCGGGGAAGAGTAATGGCTGTTGTTTGATATCTACATATTGATTCAGTCCTCCTCCCGCTTCGTCCCAGGCTTGCTCGCACAAGCGCAGACACCAACCGGTAGCCTGAGCAGCTAGCTTACGGTTCGTATTGGTGAATGGGCTGGTTCTGGACTGGCTGCTTTCCGCTGAAAAATCAAGCAGGTAACTGGCCGCCCGGAATGTCAGTCCTACGTTGATTCGCCGTCCTTCGGGTGTGTTCACAAACGAACCTTCGGGTAAAACAAATTCCCGCAATACATCAATCCGGCGGTCGACAAACTCAGTCAGTAATTCCTGTACGATACTATCCGTAGCGTTTTTCCAGGTTTCCTCGTCCAGAAGAGGCTGAATTTCCTGAAGTGTTTTAAGAACAGCTATTGGTTCGTTCAGGTGTCGCATTTGTCGAAAGCCGCCAAGGGTTGCCGCTTGTGCCGTTCGAACTTCATCGTGCCGTTCCAATAGATCGACAAATGTCTGTTTGGTCAGCATGCCCCATTCGTCATCGCCTGTTGCTCGATGGAGTTGTGCGTAAGCCATTACGACAGAGCAATCAGGAATAAGGCCTGTAGAAGGAGCTATCGGTCGCCCCAGTCGATCGAGTTGGGTGTAACAGGAAAGCGTGTCTGAATGGGCAAACTGACTTAAGAAGGTAGCACCGTGCCGGGCGTGTTCGAGCCAGCTGGGTTGGCCATCGAGCGTATTATAAAGCCAGGCAAAAGCCCAAACCTGTTGAGCTTGCTGGCTAACGAATTTATCCCCCTCAATTACCTCGCCCGTTGCTGATAGTAGATCAAAATAGCCACCGCATTGTTCATCCCGGCTATGTTTAAGCCAAAATGGTACAACCTGCCGAAGCAATGCCTGTTGATAGGTAGCGGAGAGTTTTTGAAAGTCAAGCACGGAGGGGAATGTATGATGTAGGGTATATGATGTATGATGTCGGTTATATCATATACCCTATATCATACATCATACCGCATGGGCGGCCCCGATCAACTTAATACACTTTCTCTACTTCGCGATACTCCCTTTCTTCGGGAAGCACGAATTTCATGGGTTTTCCAACCTGATCGGGTAATAACGCAATATTGAGTACCTGATCTACGGTATCGGCATAGTGGAAGGTCAAGTCTTTAATGTAAGACTGATTAATTTCCTCAATGTCTTTCCGGTTTTTCGAGCAGAGAATAATTTCTTTAATACCTGCCCGATTAGCCGCCAGAATCTTTTCCTTAATACCGCCTACGGGCAATACCTTACCCCGAAGCGTTACCTCGCCCGTCATTGCCAGATAAGGCTTAACCTTACGCTGAGTATAAATTGACGTCATGGAGGTTAACATAGTTATCCCTGCCGATGGGCCATCTTTGGGTACGGCTCCGGCTGGTATATGAATGTGCAGATCGTAATGGTTAAAGACGCGGTAATCGATACCCAAATCATCGGCATGCGCCTTCAGATAGGATAGAGCTGTAACGGCCGATTCCTTCATTACGTCGCCCAACTGGCCTGATAGCGTAAGGATTCCTTTACCCCGACTCAAGCTAGACTCAATAAGCAGAATTTCGCCCCCAACCTGTGTCCAGGCTAAGCCCGTTACAATACCCGCAATATCGTCATCGGCATAGAGTTCTTTATCGAAAATCTCCGCACCGAGCATTTTTGAAATATCTGTAGCCTTAACGGTGTGGTTATATTCCTCCTCCATGGCAATGGATTTGGCAATTTTCCGTACCAGGGCACCAATTTTCTGCTCCAGATTCCGCACACCCGATTCGCGAGTGTAGCCTTCAATGATGCGAAGAATGGCTTTGTCTTCAATTACCAGGTCTTTGGGTTTCAGACCATGATCTTTGCGTTGCTTCGGAATCAGGTACTTTTTGGCAATCTGTACTTTCTCCTCAACGGTATATCCCGCAATGTCGATAATCTCCATCCGGTCGCGCAGGGCAGGGTGGATGGTATCGAGCGAGTTGGCCGTAGCAATGAACAACACCCGAGAGAGATCGAATTCTGTTTCGAGGTAATTGTCCATGAACGTTGAGTTCTGTTCTGGGTCAAGTACTTCGAGCAGGGCCGATGATGGATCGCCCCGGAAATCGGAACTTACTTTATCGATCTCATCCAGAATAAAGACCGGATTGGCGGTGCCGCACTTCCGAATATTCTGGATAATCTTACCGGGCATGGCGCCAATATACGTTTTACGGTGTCCCCGAATTTCGGCTTCATCGTGAACGCCACCCAATGCCATCCGGCTATATTTCCGACCTAATGCCTTCGCCACCGACTTTCCTAGTGAGGTTTTACCCACACCCGGAGGGCCATAAAGGCAAAGAATCGGTGCTTTCATGTCGTTTTTAAGTTTCAGAACGGCCAGGTATTCAATGATCCGTTCTTTTACTTTTTCCAGTCCGAAATGATCGCCGTCCAGAATTTTCTGAGCACGTTTTAAATCGAAATTGTCTTTGGTGTACTCACTCCAGGGAAGATCAACCATTAACTCAACGTAATTCATTGTAACCGGATATTCCGGCGCCATTGGATTAATACGTTGGAGTTTATTGAGTTCTTTATCAAAATGAGTCCGTACTTCAGCTGGCCATTTCTTCCGGTCGGCTTTCATACGAAGTTCATCAATTTCACGGTCGGGGTTATCCATTCCCAACTCGTCCTGAAGCACTTTCATCTGCTGACGCAGGTAATAATCGCGCTGCTGCTGATCGAGATCTGACGAAGCTTTAGACTGAATTTCACGTTTTAATTCAAGCAACTGCACTTCTCGAAGCATGTATTCGAGTAGCAGACTTGCCTGCTGATTCCCGTCCGTCAGTTCTAAAAGCCGTTGTTTATCAGCAACATCGGCATTTAGGTTCGAGGATAAGAAGTGCAGCAAAAACGTAGGACTCTCGATGTTATCGAGCGCAATACGAGCCTCCTGAGGAATCTCGGGGTTAAGCCGAAGGGTTTTATAGGCTGCATCTTTCAACGATTGCAGCATAGCTTTCCCTTCTTTTTTATTGGTATTGGCGCTGGGGAAAACATCGTCAATCTGACGGACCTTTGCGGTTATAAACGGCTCTTCCTGAGTGATCTCCTGAATTTCAAAACGCTTCTTCCCTTGAATGATAATCGTAATATTACCATCAGGAAGCGTAATCATTTTGATAATGTAGGCCACCGTTCCGAATCGGTAGAGATCATCGGCGGTCGGTTCATCTTTCTGTTGATTTAGCTGTGCAGCTACGCCAATAATTCGATTACCCTTATATGCTTTTTTTACCAGTCTGATTGATTTAGCTCGTCCCACGGTAACAGGAATGACCATGCCAGGGAACAAAACGGTATTACGAACCGGCAAAATGGGAAGGTTTGCCGGTAACTCATAGTCTTCATCTAAACCCTCGGGCGAACCGAGGGGCACAATTTCTAAATTATCCGAATCAAAATCGGCCAACATTAAACGGGTCGCAAGTTCTTTTTCTGAAATCATACGTACACTGCCAGTCTGGCAGCATTCAATAATGGGTTGGTGCCTACTAGATCAGGAAAGGCAAGGGAAATGAGGTAGTTGCAAGCGTCATGCCAATCATATGCTTATGACGAATTGACACCCCAATTGTTTCTAACACAAAACTAACTAATTAGGCAGCTTAATGGCTTAGAAATTTATTAATCGAACGAAATGTCCTGAACAGGCTGATTTTTTCGAAAAACAAACGTTTTTTTCTGGTTTTGATAGCGAATATTGACCATATTAACCTGGTCGTCAAACAGCTCCATCAGAACGTTTTGTTTCAATAGACCACCACGAAATGGCTCACTATAAGGCATTTCCAGGTAAATCCAGTTCGCTTCGGCTTCAACTTCGTGTCCAACGTATTTGAACGATTTAGTTTGCTTCTGCGGATTTACATACGAAAAATGGGCCTGTATATATTTTTCGATCAAAGGATCATTTTTTTCACCCGGTCCACTTAAATTAATTTTACTGGATGAAGCCGCCGAAAGCGCTTTTTCAAAATCGTCCGTAAAGATCCGAATGCTGATTTCGAAAGCTCGCTCTTTCGCGTTGTACTCCATCTGCGTAACACTGGCATGGAAATCGTGGGCCGGGCGACTGGCAGTCAGGCTAATGAGCGAAAGGCAGATGAATAATTTTTGAATCACAGGGACTACAAAAGATAACGCTGGGAACCAAGGATACCGTATTCCCGAAGGAAGCATCCTAGATTCCCAGCGCTTAAATTAGTTAGAAAACGGCCTTAAATACGTCGTTGAAAATGGCGAAGGCCATTAAACCAAGCAGAAGAACCATGCCTACTTTTTGGGCACCTTCCAGGAAGCGATCAGATGGTTTACGACCTGAAATAATCTCATAGCTAAGAATCGTTGCATGACCACCATCGAGAGCTGGAATAGGTAGTGCGTTCATGAATGCGAGTGCCATCGAGAGCAAGCCTGTAACTGTCCAGAAACGATCCCAACGCCAGATACCTCCAAAGAGATTTTGCGCAATACCAATAGGGCCGCTTAATGCTTTAGAGGCCGATACTTCACCCCGGAAAATCTTGCCGAACCCTTTAATGTTATCAAAAACTACCTGAAAAGCCCGTTGTGTACCGACCGATAAGGCTTCGCCAAATGTATACTCCTGGGTGGTCATAGGCAGAAGCAACTCAGGATAAAATCCGATAGTGCCATCGGGTGTGGTGGTCATCGAAAGCGTAACAGGCTGGCCATTCCGATTAACGGTAAGCGTAAGCGGTTTTCCTTTCAATGGCTTAACCACGTCTGTAAATTCATGATAGAACTGAATGGGTTTTCCGTTTGCACTGGTGATCATATCACCTGCTTTTAAACCGGCTTTCGTGGCCGGTTGACCAGGTACCAGTTCAGCAACTTTGAACGGCTCGATTGGCTCAATAAATTGCCCGGCGGCTTTTTTATCGGCTAATTTATCCACGAAATTGTTCGGGATGTAGATGTCCGTCTGTTTGCCATTGCGCTCGATCGTGTAAGAGCTATTGTTGCCTAAAAACACATCGGAGCTACGGATTTCGTTGAAATCGGTAATTTCTTTCCCGTTGACTTTGATAATCTTATCCCCGGTTTGTAAGCCAATACTTTTCGCTAAATCGTAGGCGACGATACCGTATTTAGCATCTTTGGTCGCCAGATAGGTATTCCCATTTTTATAGGCCAGAATGACGAAAATCATAATACCGACAATGACGTTCACGATAATACCACCGAGCATTACGATCAGGCGTTGCCAGGCTGGTTTCGAGCGAAATTCGTAAGGTTGCGGTTCGGCATCCGTATGAGCGGTATCGAGGGATTCGTCGATCATCCCCGAAATTTTCACAAAACCGCCTAGTGGGATCGCTCCGATACCGTATTCAGTTTCGCCCCGTTTAATACTCCAGACTTTAGGGGGAAAGCCAATAAAATACTGCTCTACGCGCATCCCAAAGGCTTTGGCCGCCAAAAGGTGCCCTAACTCGTGTAATCCAACTAAAATTGACAGACCCAAAATGAGCTGTCCTCCCATTACTAAAATTTCCATTTTATTTGTTTTGAGATCATTATTTGCGACTTAATAGTCGCTCAGTTACTGTTTGTTTATCGAGACCTAAATGATCAGCTACATCGCTTAAAATACTATTCAATGTACCAACTTTTAAAGGTTTATGGTAGGGGACACTAATCGAATGTTCACCATTTACATTTGTCCTAAGGATAACGTGGCTTCCAGTTTGATGATGAACCTGATAACCGTATCGCTCCAATCGCTTTATTAATTCGGACCCATTTAAATCTCTTGGTAATTTCATTCGTATTAGGCTAACGCAAACACTTCATTAACCTGTAACCGGATGGTTTTAGGTAGTTTATCGGGCCTATCGTAAAAATAGCCTGATACTGCGTCTTTAATCATAGCTTTTAGTTCATCCAGTGTGTCTCCTTGAGTAATGATTGACCCAGTCGCCAATTTTGCCCGAGCCACATAACCACCTTCTTCATCTGGTTCAACCTGAAACACAAGTTCGCTCATAAGACAAATAATTTTCTTAATGAATAGCTAACGTTTGGAACGCCTATTTATAACAGCTAAACCAAACTTTTAATTCGCTCTGTAGCCAGCCGACGGGTTTCCTCATCTGTACTTACGTAGTCATCGTAAGTGGGGTTTTGAATGAAAGTCGCTTTCGCTAAACAGCTTTCAATCAATTCCGAGATTTCCAGGAAACCAATCTGATCGTTCAGGAAAGCCTCTACTGCCACTTCATTGGCCGCGTTAACAATGCAGGCTGCGTTGCCGCCTTTGTCGAGCGCATCGAAAGCGAGTTGTAAATTACGAAACGTTTCCCGGTCGGGCTGCTCAAATGTGAGGGACGGATAATCCAGGAAGTTGAACCGTGGAAAATCTGATTTTAACCGATTGGGATAACCTAATGCAAACTGGATCGGGAGTCGCATATCGGGCAAACCCATTTGCGCTTTCAGACTTCCATCCTCAAACTGCACAAGAGAATGAATGATGCTTTGCGGATGAACGACCACGTCGATTTGATCAGAGCGAAGGCCAAACAGCCATTTGGCTTCGATAACCTCAAGACCTTTATTCATGAGTGTAGCCGAGTCGATGGTGATTTTGGCTCCCATCGTCCAGTTCGGATGTTTGAGCGCCTGCGCTTTCGTGACCGTTGATAAAAACTCCCGTGATTTTCCCCGAAATGGTCCACCCGATGCCGTCAGGATAATTTTCTCGATCGGGTTATGAAACTCACCGACTAAGCACTGAAAAATAGCGGAGTGCTCTGAATCGACAGGGTATATATTCATCCCTTTCTGGGCAGCCAGTTGGGTAATGAGTTCACCAGCTACCACCAGCGTTTCTTTGTTGGCTAAAGCAATGGACTTTCCAGCTTCAATTGCTTTGATAGTTGGTAGCAGACCCGCGTAACCCACCATGGCCGTCAGCACCATATCAATCGTATCCATCTGGACGACGGACGCAATCGACTTGGCACCCGCGTAAACCTTAATGTCGAGTGGATCGAGCGCCGAGAAAACCTGATCGTAGCGGTCTTCGTTGCAGATAACAACAACATTCGGTTTTAGGTCGATAGCTTGTTGGATAAGCAATTCGGCGTTGTTATTCGTGGTCAGTACCTCAACCTGAAACTGGTCGGGGTGGGCCTTTATCACATCGACGGCCTGGGTTCCAATGGAGCCAGTCGAGCCGAGAATGGCGATGTGGCGTTTTTTAGATTCAGTCATTAAGCTTATCGCGGAGGTATTGAATGTGTGTGTAATAAGGTGATTCTAATGCTTCAATAAGGGCACCTTCTTCATAGTCGACCCTATCAATCATGTCGGTTAGAATCATTTTTAGTTCAACAAGGCTAACCCTACTGGTTTGGTAAACTAGTTCCTTGTCAACTCCCCTATAATCATGAGCGAGGTAATTACGCATACCTGCTAGTTGTTGCCACGGGATTTGCAAATATTCGTTTTTAAGTGAGCTTTCTATTTTTTTAGATTCTTCACCTATAACGAGTAAAAGTCCCCAGGCAGCATTGAAGTTTAGTTGGTCGTTCGCCCAGGCAAGCGCCGTAGCATCCGAGAATCCATCAATATATATAAAGATCTTTTCAATGCATTCGAGAATAGTGCATATATGAACTAGATTTCGACCACTATACATAAATAACATCTTTGCGCATATAATACCGGATGATTGGGTTCATTAATTGGCTGTCTACTAAATCCATTTTTCGATGCAATTTTCGACGAAGGATGCGGTAAAGTCGATCTTTCTCTGTGTATTGCAGTTTAAAACCAGATGTTAGTTCATAGACCAAATCAATATCGCTCTTTTCGGTCTGCTCATTTCGGGCAAAGCTGCCATAAAGCCCAATGCGATCAATGCCAAATTCTGTTCGTAGGCGCTCTCGATTCGCTCTGAGCGTTTCCAAAATGAATTCCTGATTAACAGCTGTAGCTTCCATTGTCTTAAACTGTTTGCCCTATTTCCAACAACCCATCCGCAATCTTCCGATCATTTGCTAAACGCGGCACTTTGTTCTGTCCGCCCAGTTTCCCCTGCGATTTCATGTACCGCTGAAAAGCCCCACGTGGCAAACTCGTCAATTTTAGCGGTTGTAGGATGGAGCCTGTAATTAGGTCATCGTAATATACGTTCAGTTTCGTCAATCGGGTGTCTACGTCCTGGGCAAAGGCGACTGGATCGTTGGGGGGCGTAGCAAACTCAACCAGCCATTCGTGGTAAGGTAGTCCTTCGTTTGGACTGACCATTGGCGCAACTGTGAATTCAACGACCTCGGTTTCAGGGTGTTTCTCCATCGCATCTTTCAGGGCCTTTTCCACTTCTTCGCCAATCACATGTTCGCCGAAGGCCGAAATGAAATGTTTGATACGGCCCGTTACCAATAAGCGATAAGGCTCTCTTGATACGAACTTAACCGTATCGCCTAGGGAATACCCCCATAGGCCAGCATTGTTGTTGATAATGACCGCATAATTCTTGCCTAATTCCACTTCGTCGATGGTTAGTCGGCGCGGGTTTTCGCTGAAATAGTCGTCGGCAGCAATGAATTCGAAAAAGATACCACTGTCTAAAAGCATCAATAAACCTTCTTCGGTCTGGCTGTCCTGAAACGCAATGAAGCCTTCAGAAGCGGGGTACGTTTCGATTGAGTCGATACGTTTACCGATGCTTTCGAATAACTTGGCCCGATAGGGTTCAAAATTTACACCCCCATACACGAAGAGCGAAAAGTCGGGGAAAACGTCTTTGATTAATTTCCCTGTCCGCTCCTGAATACGGTCGAAATACATCTGTACCCAGGGCGGAATCCCCGAAATGAGCGACATCGACTGGGTGATCGTTTCGTCGATAACTTTTTCCAGTTTGGTTTCCCAATCGTCAATAACGTTGGTCTCATAACTGGGCAACTGATTGGTACGTAAGTAAGCCGGAACGTGGTGATTGACAATTCCCGACAACCGGCCGATGTTGATGCCTGCTTTCTGAGTAAGTTCAGGACTGCCGGATAGAAAAATGAGCTTCTTGTCCAGAAAGGCACTGTTTCCCGTTTCGTTAATGTAGTTCAGCAGCGCGTCACGGGCTGAGTTTATATGGTTAGGAATCGACTCCTGGGAGATAGGAATGTATTTGACGCCGGAAGTTGTACCGGACGTTTTCGCAAAATAGAGAGGCTTCCCTTTCCAGAGTACGTCGCTGTCTCCGTGCAAAACCTGCTCGATATAGGGTTTCAGGTCTTCGTAATCACGAACAGGGACAGCCTGCCTGAATTCTTCGATTGTTTGAATATCCTTGAATTTGTGATCCCGGCCAAAAACGGTGTTACGCCCCCCGTCGATCAACTGGCGAAACCAACGCTGCTGAGTCTGGGCAGGCTGATACATCCAGTTTTGCTGACGCTCGACAACCCACTTGGCCAACGGCTTACTAACAATTGAACGAATTCCCATAATGATGCAAAAGTAATGGATAATGAATAATGGATAATGTAAAATGGACAATGAGAAGTCCCTGATAATTATTCATTCTCCATTAACCATTATTCATTACGGATTGAGTGCATTCTCTTGAATAATCTCTATTTTTGCACACTTTTCAATAAAACAGTATCTGTAATAAGGCGTTCTGCGTCAACCTATAATGGGACTTTTCAATTTTTTAACTAGCGACATTGCTATCGACCTGGGCACGGCGAATACCTTGATTATTCACAAGGATCGGATTGTGGTGGATGAGCCTTCGATTATTGCAATGGATAAAGTCAGCGGTAAGGTGCTGGCCATTGGTCATAAGGCCATGCAAATGCACGAAAAGACCAATGAAAATATCAAGACCATTCGCCCATTGAAGGATGGCGTAATTGCCGACTTTACGGCCGCCGAATTGATGATTCGGGGGATGATTAAAATGATTGATACCGGCAGCAAACTATTTTCACCTTCGCACCGGATGGTTATTTGTATTCCATCGGGTATTACAGAGGTGGAAAAACGGGCTGTTAAAGATTCTGCCGAGCATGCTGGAGCAAAGGAAGTGTACATGGTGCACGAGCCTATTGCAGCCGCTATTGGTATTGGCATCGACATTACCCAGCCCAACGGAACCATGATCGTGGATATCGGTGGGGGAACAACCGAAATTGCGGTAATTGCCCTCTCTGGCATCGTCTGCGAACAGTCGATTCGTATTGCAGGTGATGTATTTACCCGCGACATCGTGGATTACATGCGTCGGGAACATAACCTGCTTATTGGCGAACGCTCAGCTGAGCAAATCAAAATGGAAGTTGGTTCGGCATTGCCAGAGCTTGATAACCCACCAGCCGATTACGAAATCCGGGGTCGCGATTTGATGACGGGTATTCCGAAAGAAATTAAGGTTACCTACAGCGAAATCGCTTATGCGCTCGATAAATCCATCTCGAAAATTGAAGAGGCTACCATGAAGGCCCTTGAAATTTCGCCACCTGAATTATCGGCTGATATTTATACAAACGGTATTCACCTGACAGGCGGTGGTGCCTTGCTCCACGGTCTCGACAAACGTCTGGGTGCTAAAACCAAGTTGCCAATTCACGTGGCCGATGATCCGCTCAAAGCCGTTGTAAAAGGAACGGGTGAGGTGATCAAGAATCTGGAGATGTACCGGTCTGTACTGATTAGTTAATGTATTTTTGTGTAGCCTGGACGTCTACGTCCGGGTGTAGATCAATGACTACACCCGGACGTAGACGTCCAGGCTACACAGTTTACTATGGGAGAGTTAGTTGATTTTTTTGTTCGAAGTCGGAACTTCATCTTGTTTGTGTTGCTGGAAGTACTTTGTTTTTACTTCATCATCAACACCAGCAATTATTGGGGAGCTACCTACTTCAATACCTCAAATCGGTACGCGGCTCAAGTACTGGCCTGGTCGAACGCAGCGAATCAATACGCTAACTTACGACAGGTTAATGCTGATCTGGCGCTGGAAAACCAACGACTTAATGCCCGCTTGACCCAACTGCTTCAAAGCAAGCCAGCTGCTCCCGCCGAATATCAGGCTGATTCGGCCTTTGCCGACCGATTTAAGTTTGTAGTAGCGAAGGTGGTTAATAATACCACCCAATTTGCGAACAACTACATCACGATTGATAAAGGCACCGACGATGGCATTCGGCCGGGTATGGGTGTGATTTCGCCGACGGGTGTTGTTGGTAAAGTGAAGATTTGCAACCGGCGCTTTTCGGTTATTACATCCATTCTTCATTCAGAGTATCTGGTTTCTTCGCAATTGGTAAAAGCCAGAGAAATCGGGACAGCCAAGTGGGATGGCGTTGACCCGCACTTAATTAAGCTGAATGATATTTCGCTGACAAAACCCGTCAGCAAAGGAGATTCTGTGGTGACCTCTGATCGCAATTCTACGTTTCCGCCGGGCATTTTGGTGGGTCGTGTCCGAACGATTGGCGTACAACCGAATCGGGTATTTCACGATCTTACCCTCGATCTAGCCACGAATTTCAGTAGTTTATCGTTCGTGTATGTCGTTGAAAATCGGCTGCAGGCCGAACAGGATCAGTTAGAGAAACAGGTTGAAACCGAAAAATAAGTCATAAGTTGGGCGTCATCAGCAACGAGTCTATACTCCTGATGACAGGTGACCATCGACAATCGATAAATTAAAAATGACTTTTCGCGAAATCGTATCCGCTATCCTACTTTTCCTTTTGTATCTGGTTCTGCAAATTCTGCTGGTCCGCAATCTGGTGCTGTTCGATTACGCATTCTGCTTTGTTTATATCGCCTGTATTCTACTGCTGCCCAATGAAACCAGTTTAACGTGGTTGCTGATTATCGCGTTTATAACGGGCATAACTGTCGATACATTTTATAATACACTGGGTATGCATGCGGCTGCTACAGTACTGATGGCCTACTGTCGCCCGCTGGTTGTACGAGCGCAAATCGATGTGCCAGGGCTCGAATCGCGGATTGCTTTTTCGCTCAAAGAACTAGGCACAGGTGCCTTTTTTCGGTACGTACTCGTTCTTGCTCTAATTCACCATACGGCTTTGTTCTTCATCGAAGCCAGTAGCCTAACGCTTATTATTCCAACGCTTATCCGGGTCATTGCCAGTACGCTCTTCACGACGGTAAGTATTGTATTAATTCAGTTTTTCACAAGAAACTAATTTAGGTATGATATAGGATGTATGATATAATTCTGCAACCACTACTCATACATCATATAACCTACATCTTACATCGCTGTGGCCGAAACACTTCATATTCCTCAAACTACAAATCGTCAGGCTATTTATGAGAGCCTGATTCCACAAATAGCTGCGCTGGTTGAAGGCGAGCCAGACCTCGTTGCCAATCTGGCCAATATTGCCGCAGCGTTAAAAGAAGCTTTTGGATTTTTCTGGGTAGGCTTCTATCTCAAAAAAGAAAACCAGTTAGTTTTGGGACCGTTTCAGGGACCAATTGCCTGCACGCGTATTACGTTTGGTAAGGGCGTTTGTGGGGCTGCTTACACTCGCCAGGAAACCATACTAGTTCCCGACGTTGAGCAGTTTCCGGGGCATATTGCCTGTAGTTCAGCTTCTCAATCAGAGGTTGTGGTGCCTGTGTTTGATCGGGACGGAAATGTGTCGATGGTGCTGGACGTCGACAGCGATCAGCTTGATGATTTTAGCGAAGTCGATGTTAATGGGCTCGAACAAATTGCCAAACTGATCACCAATTTCTAATGGTACCTACGGGCCGGGCCGCGTTCGGCTTTAGTCCGTGTTTGATTGAGTTGAAACACGGACTAAAGTCTGTGGGTACATTCAATTAAGATGTAATTAAATTGAGGTTGATGCTTAAACCGTTGGTGTTTTTCGGCGTCTTATGATCGGATAAACTAAACACGATCATGTTTAAGAAATTAATTGCCCTGAGTGGCCTGCTACTTACGCTGTCGTCATTGCCACTTTTAGCGCAGCAAACGGCTACCCCCGATGCCCAAACGGGTCAGCGTATGGGAAAAGGTCGGGGTATGCAGCAGCATCAGGCTGCCGATCCAACTGTTCGGGCACAACGGATGACCGATCAAATGACGAAACAGTTAGGGCTTGATGAAGCAACGTCTAAAAAAGTGTACGATGTAGCTTTAGCCCGGGCGCAGAAAGTGGATGCTATCCAGAAAGGTACTGATGACAATAAGGCAAAGAATCAGGCCCTGCAAGCGAATGCTGAGGATTTTAAAAGTAAGCTAAAAGGCGTGCTGACACCCGATCAGTTTACAAAATTCGAGTCGATGAAAGGTCGTATGGGGCGAGGCCGTGGTAACGGAGGCTCAACAGATAATAGCGACCAGAAATAAGCTGATCAAATAATCTGTAAAATCGGAAGCCTGCTAGTTGAACGATAAGTTGACTGGCAGGCTACCGATTTTTGTTGCCCTCAACACGTTGTCTGGATAGTACCTTTCTAGTGATATAGAGTAGACCTAATTGCAGTAAAGTTTACGTACTCTTCCCTTTTTTACGAAACGCTCTACTACTCTATGGCTTCTTTCTTATCGCGCCGGTCGTTTGTGCGGCAAACCTCATTGATTACAGCGGCTGGACTTGCGATTCCGGCCGGTTTATCTGCTAAGTCGTTTGGACAAGCTGCCGAACCAGCTATTCTTGGCCACAATGGCTTCCGCTACCGGGTTGTACCGGGTTGGGGCGTGTTGGATGCAGGAAAAAATCCGGTGAATGACTGCCACGAGATGGCTCTGGATGCCAAAGGACGAATCATTCTGCTGACCAACGAGACGAAAAATAATATTCTCATCTACGATAAGTCCGGAAAGTTACTCGAAACATGGGGGCACGACTATCCAGGTGGGCATGGTCTGACGCTTGGGGGCGAGGGCAACGATCAATACTTGCTTATTACAGATACGGATCGCCATCAGGTTATTAAAACCGACTTGAAAGGACGAGAGTTGATGAAGATCGAATACCCGAAAGAAACCGGGAAATATGACTACCCAACTCAATTCAAACCAACCGAAACGGCTGTTAATCCAGCTAATGGCGACATCTATGTTGTAGACGGCTACGGACTCAACTACGTAACCCAGTTTGATAAATCGGGTAAACTCGTTCGCTATTGGGGTGGAAAAGGAGAGACCAACGAAACCTTCGACTGCTGCCACGGTATTACGGTTGATCGGCGGGTGGCGTCTAATCCAACACTTCTGGTTACGGATCGACGACATAATGCACTGAAACGCTTTACACTGGATGGTAAATACCTGTCGACGATTGCGTTGCCCGGTTCATACATTTGCCGCCCGGTTATACATGGCGAAAATATCTATGGAGCTGTGTTTCGTAGCACGTCCGATGCCTATCCTGATTCGGGCTATATCACAATTTTGGACAAAAATGATCGGGTCATTTCAACGCCAGGGGGCACGGAACCAATTTATCAAAACGGTAAACTTGGTGAACAACGCAAAGACAATACGCTTAACGCCTTCCTGCACCCGCACGATGTGCTGATCGATGGCGACGACAGCATTTATGTGGCTCAGTGGGCATCTAAAAAAACATATCCTATTAAATTAGAGCGAGTAGCCTAAGTGTAGCCCGATTATGACTAACCTGATTTTAGTGCAGGCCACAGCACAACCATCCGATTGGGTGTTGTTTTGGGGCCATTTTCATCCACTCATTGTTCATTTACCTATTGGTTTCCTGTTAATTGCCGGGCTTCTTGAACTGGACCGATTGACCCGGCGTAACTCAGTAAGTCAGCATACCATCACCCTGATTTTGTTCTGGTCGGCAGTAAGCGCTACGATGGCTTGCCTGCTTGGCTATATGCTATCGTTAGGTGGAGGCTACGACGGCGAAACGCTGGACTCGCACATGTGGCAAGGCATTGGCGTGGCTGTTTTTGCCTGGGTAGCATGGGGTGTCAAATCTGAGAATCTCGGGCGCATTTTATCGTTTTCGCAACTTCTGTACCTGCCTGCATTAGGTATCGCGCTGATTTTATTATTGTCGACTGGCCATCTTGGTGGAAACCTGACACACGGCTCTGATTATCTGACGCAATACATGCCAGGGCCAATCCGAACACTGGCTGGTGTTCCGGCGAAGACGCCAGCGTTGAAAGTGGAGCCAATCACGGATGTGAATCAGGCAATGGTTTACCAGCAAATTGTCAATCCGATTCTACACAGTCGTTGTGTGCAATGCCACAATGCCGACAAATCGAAAGCGGGCTTGCGACTGGATACGCCCGATATGATCAAGAAAGGGTCGGAAGATGGACCAGTATTCGTGGCCGGAAAAGGCAGTGCCAGTGATCTGATAAAGGTCTGCCTGCTTCCTGAAGACGATGACCATCATATGCCTCCTAAAGGCAAAACACAATTGGAAGAAGGCCAGATCGCCTTGTTGACGTGGTGGATTGATCAGGGCGCGCCCTTCGACAAAAAAGTGTCGGACGTGAAAGTCAACGACGCCATTCGGCCAGTGTTAGCCTCATTAGGCGGTGGTGGCCCACTTGAAACGGGCAAGTCGAATGGTACTACGGGACCGGCTCCCGAATCCCCTGTTCTAACCATGAAGATGGCTGCGGCTGATCCGAAGCTCATTGATGAGTTAAAGAAAGCCGGGCTGTTAGTGCTTCCCCTCTCGAAAGAGCAAAATCAATTGGAAGTGAGTGCGGTTAATGCCCGTACGTTCAATGATACACAGGCCCAGTTGCTGCCCAAACTGAGCAGCCAGATTGTCTGGTTAAAATTAGGCGATACCGAAATTACGGATGCAACTCTGGCGCAGGTAGCCAGGCTCAAAAATCTCCAGAAGCTACATCTGGAGCAGACGAAAGTGACCGATGCGGGACTGAAACAACTCAAAGGGCTGGAGTACCTCGAATACCTGAACCTCTACGGAACGGGAGTAACTGATGCTGGTTTAGCTGATTTGGCGAGTTTTAAAAGCCTGAAAACCATTTATCTCTGGCAAACCAAAGTGACAGAACAAGGTATTGCCAATCTGAAAAAGGCTATGCCGAAACTTGAGGTTATTGGAGGTATCAGTGAAAAAGAAGCTGCCGAATTGGCTAAAGCAACGGCTGTTGAAGCGAAGTCGAGTGAAGCCAAGAAGTAGAACTTTGGTATCGAATTGCATGTGGTGTCGGGTTCTCAAACCCGACATTTCGCGTCAGCAACAGTGCCGGGTTTGAGAACCCGACACCACAACTAAGAATAAGCAAAATAGCCTGACAACGGGAAAATATAGTATGATTTTTATGGGCGTTTCGGCGTTATTTTTGTAAAATCATTTCATTGTCAATCAGTTTTCCGATTCTGCGACTCACTCTATGCACGTCTGGTCTGACATACGGCTTCGATATACTCTCCTAAGCGTAACGGCTGGTCTATTCGGCGCGTCTGTCTGGTTGACGGCCTGTCATAGTTCCGTTGAAAAACCAGCCGAGATTGTTGCTGTTGAGGCAAGTCTTCCTGAAAAAGTTGATTACAATCTGCATGTTAAGCCGATTTTATCAGATCGTTGTTTTGCCTGTCACGGTCCCGACAAAGCGAAACAACAGGCAGGTCTGCGCTTAGATACGCCTGAGGGTGCCTATGAAGCATTAGCGAAAAGTGGTCATACAGCTATTGTGCCGGGTAATTTAGCCAAAAGTGAACTGGTCAATCGCATCATTAGCACCGATCCCGATGTGATGATGCCGACGCCAAAATCGAACCTGACGCTAACCACAGAAGAAAAGGCGATCCTTATTCGCTGGGTTGAGCAGGGGGCGGAGTATAAAGAACACTGGTCGCTCATTGCCCCAACCTTGCCGGAGATTCCGAAAGTGAAGGATGAAAAGTGGGTGAAAAATGACATCGACAGATTTGTTCTGGTTAAACAGGAAGCGAAAGGCTTATCGCACGCCCCTGAAGCCGATAAGACAACCTTACTCCGCCGTGTGAGTCTTGACCTAACGGGGTTGCCACCAACACCTGCCGAAGTCGATGCTTTTCTGGCCGATAAATCCCCAAATGCCTACGAAAAGGTTGTCAATCGCTTGCTAAGAAGCCCTCATTATGGGGAGCGTCAGGCGGTTGAGTGGCTCGACGTGGCTCGCTATGCCGATACAGACGGTTATCAGGACGATGGCTTACGAACCATTTGGCCTTATCGCGATTGGGTCATTCGGGCCTATAACCATAACCTGTCATTTGATCGATTCATAACCTGGCAGTTGGCAGGCGATTTACTGCCCAATCTGAAAGCATCGACCGATTGGAAAGAAAAACTGATTGCAACAGCCTTCAACCGAAATCACCAACAAAGCCAGGAAGGGGGTATTGTCGATGAAGAATATCGGGTAGAGTATGTCGCCGACCGAACCAATACATTTGGGAAAGCGATGCTTGGGTTGACAGTGGAGTGCGCCCGTTGCCACGACCATAAATACGACCCAATCAGCCAGAAAGATTACTATTCGCTGTTTGCCTTTTTCAATAGCAACAACGAGAGAGGCCAGATTCCATACAATGGTGAAGCAGCCCCAACCATCACGCTGACAAAGCCTGAAACAGATGCCAAACTGAAATTTATCCGCGAACAGCTTACTCCCCTTGAACAAAAACTAAATCCGAATCGGCCCGACTATCAGCAACGCTTTGGCCAGTGGTTAGCCAAGACTCATTCAATATCCACCATTGATTCGGGCTTGTTGGCGCATTATACATTCGATGAGGCTGATCGGACTGATATTAGTGCATTTGTTAAAGCGCAGAACGAAAAACGGAAGTTGGAGGACGCGCAGAAAAAGAAAGAAGAGGAAGCGCGGGCGAAACTTAAAAAGCCAGAAGTTAACGTAGCGGAGAAGAAAGAGCCACCAAAGCGAAAAACTAAAGAAGAACTCTGGAAAGACCCTCGTAATGCGTTTGCCAATTCGGTAAATGATACCCTGCCTGCTCGCCTAGGGGGCGATCCCGATAAAGTAGCGTACTCGGTGCCGGGACGATTTGGCAAAGCACGCTATCTGGGCGGTGATAGCTACATTGAGTTGCCCAACAAATTCGGTGCTTTTGAGCAAAACGAGCCGTTTACCATTAGTAGCTGGTTTAACCTAGCGAAACCGGGTATGGCTCTTACACTACTAGGACGTACAACTGGCCCAATGGATGGTCAGCGCGGCTATCAACTTGATTTACTGGCTGATGGACGATTGAAACTGGCGTTTAGTCACGTTTGGCCTGCCAATGCCATCGACATCGAAACGATTGATAAAGTGCCTGTACATCAGTGGTTTCAGGTTGCGTTTGCCTACGATGGAACGGGGCAGGCAAAAGGCATCACTGTATATATAAATGGTCGACCTGTACGTACCAATGTAATTGCCGATAACCTGATTCATAGTATGGTTTACGGCCGAAACCTGACCCATTGGGCCCAGCATAACTTTTATGTGGGTCGGATGCACGATAACTTCTACAAGGATTTTGCCGTAGACGAACTTCGTATCTACAAACGTTGCCTGACCCCGCTCGAAATGCCTGCCTTAGCGGGACAACCAGATGCCTTGGGCATAGCCCTCAAAACGCCTGTTACCAACCGGACGCCCGCTCAGCGAACGGGGTTGTACACATACTATGTGACAAACCACGACCCCGTTTATCGAGCCGATTACGCTAAAGCCATGAAGCTACGGGGTGAGCAGCTTATGCTGTACACCAATTCTGATCAGCTCATGATTATGCAGGAACGGTCGGTGCCACGCGAAACACATTTGTTGAAACGGGGTGCTTACGATGCCCCCGCCGAAGTAGTGACGCCCGCCGTTTTGCATAGCCTAAATCCAATGGATGATGAAACGCCAAAGAATCGGCTTGGTCTGGCGAAATGGCTTTTGTCTGACAAAAATCCATTGTTCAGCCGGGTTATGGTGAACCGGATGTGGCAGCAGTATTTTGGCCAGGGATTAGCTAAAAACAGTGATGATTTTGGCAACCAAGGTGCCTTGCCGAGTCATCCAGAATTGCTGGACTATCTGGCCGTTAAATTCCGTGGTGAAGAAGGCACGCCCGATGCCTGGAATGCGAAGGCAATGCACAAGCTGATTGTCATGTCGGCCACGTACCGGCAGGCATCCGCAGTGCCCGAAAAAGCGCGGGAAACCGACCCCGAAAATATGTTCCTTACGCGTGGGCCTAGTTACCGAATGTCGGCCGAACAAGTTCGTGACAATGCCTTAATGGCAAGTGGTCTCCTGACGCAACGAATTGGCGGGCCGAGTGTTTTGCCTTATCAACCGTCGGGTATCTGGGAAGCACTGGCTACCCGAAATGCAGTTAAATACGAACAGGATCATGGCGATAGTTTGTACCGCCGGTCGATGTATACGATCTGGAAACGGTCGTCGCCTGCCCCAATGATGCTCAATTTCGATGCGGCTGAACGACATACGTGTATTGTGAAGCGCCAGAAAACGAGTACGCCTTTGCAGGCACTCGTTACGCTAAATGACCCACAGTTTGTAGAAGCTGCCCGCGTATTGGCCCAAAGAGAAGGAGGAAAAGGGGCGTGGAAACAGGGTAAGCAAACGATCAACGAGATTTTTAAATCCGTGATCAGTCGGCCAGCCCGACCCGAAGAACTAGCGCTGATGGAGCAGCTTTATGCGGACGAACTGGCCGATTTTAAACAGAATCCGAAACGAGCAACAGAGCTGCTCTCAGTAGGAGAGTACCCGGTTGACCAAAAGCTCAATCCAGTCGAATTAGCTGCCTGGACAGTAGTGACCAGTACAATAATGAATTTTGATGAAGCAATCATAAAACGGTAGGGGCTATGGATATTCAGGATCAACTTCACGACCAGCTTAGCCGCCGGAATTTTCTGGGCCAGGCTAGCGCGGGTTTAGGCACAATTGCCCTGGCTTCGTTATTGAATCCAACGAATCTATTTGGCGGTACTGGCCCCGGCGTGGACTCGCCGGGCGAAAATCCGGCTGTTGGAAAACCACACTTCCCACCGAAAGTAAAGCGAGTCATTTATTTGTTCCAGAGTGGGGCTCCTTCCCAATTAGAGTTATTCGATTACAAACCGAAGCTCGAAGCCATGTGGGGGCAGGATTTGCCTGCATCGGTGCGGAACGGACAACGGCTGACGGGCATGAGTGCAGGCCAGAGCCGGTTTCCACTGGCCGCATCGAAATATAAATTTGCCCAGTATGGACCTAGTCAGATGTGGATTAGTGAATTGCTACCCCATACGGCACGTATCGCCAATGACCTGACTTTTGTCCGTTCGTTACATACCGAAGCCATTAACCACGACCCCGCCGTAACGTTCTTTCAAACAGGAAGTCAGCAAGCTGGTCGACCTTCGTTGGGCTCCTGGGTTAGTTATGGATTAGGCTCGGATAATCAGAATTTGCCTTCGTTCGTAGTGCTTCTTTCCAAAGGTCGTGATGGTGATCAGCCGTTGTATGCTAAGCTCTGGAGTAATGGCTTTCTGCCGTCTGTGCATCAAGGAGTAGTGTTTCGTTCGGGACCCGACCCGGTTTATTACCTCAATAACCCGCCGGGTATTGATAAATCCAGTCGTCGGCGGATGCTCGATTATCTGGGAAAACTGCATCAAGAGCAATTTAAGCACGTATTGGACCCCGAAATCAATAGTCGGATGGCACAGTACGAAATGGCCTATCGAATGCAAACATCCGTTCCGGAAACCCTCGATATTTCGAAGGAGCCCGATTACATTTTCGATATGTATGGCCCCGACAGTCGGAAGCCGGGGACGTTTGCGGCTAACTGTGTGCTGGCCAGAAAGCTCGTTGAAAAGGATGTGAAATTCGTGCAATTGTACCATCAGGGGTGGGATCAGCACGGAAACCTACCTAACGATATTAAGATCCAGGCGAAGAGCGTTGACCAACCTTCCGCTGCGCTTATTCAGGACCTGAAGCAGCGCGGTTTGCTCGATGACACGCTCGTGATTTGGGGCGGAGAATTTGGCCGCGGAGCGTATTCACAAGGAAAGCTGACTCGCGATAACTACGGTCGAGACCACCATCCACGTGCGTTTTCGGTTTGGATGGCTGGGGCTGGCGTCAAGAAAGGCATGGTTTATGGCGAAACGGACGACTTTGGTTATAACGTGGTCAAGGAGCCTGTTCACGTGCATGACTTCCAGGCAACTATCCTGCATCTGCTCGGTGTTGATCACGAAAAACTGACGTTTAAAAGCCAGGGACGGCGTTATCGCCTAACCGATGTACATGGCAACGTAGTAAAACCGTTGTTGGCTTAATGATCTTTCGGCATTACTAAAAGTGTCACTTAATCAGGACTTTGACAGCTGGTTGATGCGCGCCATCGGCTGTCTGGAACCGCAGAATATAAAGACCACTCGCTATTGGTGCAGTAACCTCAATAGTTAGCGTGCTAGAGTCTTTTGTGGTATTGACTGTGATCGGAATTTCAACCCCGCCAGCGTTATAAAGGCTAACTTTAGTGATATCAAGCCCCTGTGTTGAAAGGGAAAAACTACCTTGATTTGGGTTGGGGTAAACAACTGGAATTGCAGTTGACAGACTCATATCAGATCGAATACGTACAGCAATAATGTTCGATAGTTCTGAGCTGCCGTCTTCATTATTTTGCTTGAGTCGATAATAATACACTTGTCCATTTTGAACATTTGGATCAGTAAATGAATAGACAGACACCTCCTGCGTACTCACACTTCCTTTCACAAAACCCACTTTTTCGAAGTTGCTGATTGTGCTGCTTCGTAGAATATCAAACCCTGCGTTTCTCACCTCCCAACCTGTCGACCAGTTTAAGACAGCAGAATTATCAATGGATTGACCAGAGAATCCAATAAGTTTGACTGGAAGTGGGGCTGCTCCAGTAACGGTTAATGAATTATTGAGTCTGAAGGTTCCTGAGTTGCTAGTCGCTCCCCAGGCATAGATTCGGAATCGAATCGACTGTGCCGTTTGTATGCTCAAACTGATGTTAAGGGCAGCATCTACAGTACCGGACAATGGCCCTGTAGATACCGTGGTTTCACTGCCTCCTGCAATGCTGTAAGCGATTAGGTAAGTCGTTGGACCAGTGTTTGATCTGCGCTCAGTCAGATTTAAACCCGTCAAATTCAGTTGATAACCCGTATTAGGGGTTAGCGTAAATTCATAGTAATCCGTTGCGTTTTGTGTCGAACTATTCCAGTCGGAAGAATTAATACTGCTTATGGTTGTGACAGGGCTTATTCCTGCTCCACGCGTAATATCTGAAGCTGTAATGTTCGCATCTTTAGAGGTGACGGCTTTGGAAGTCTGATTCCCAGGATCTGAACTTGTGAAGGTGTAGGTGGCAACTTGGGCGAAACTTGCCAAAGAACATAGATGTAGCAGGATTAGTAGTAATTTTATCATATACTTACTAGTAAATTTCGTTTACAAAGTAAGTATATTTATTTGGAAATTGTAGGTACATTTTGGGGTTATTAAATTCACCTTTTATTGGAGGGCTGGCAAAAGATATAGACGAATAAAGATTCATGAAATAGGCGTCATACAAACAAGTAGGCCGATCATCTCTAAGACGATCGGCCTGCTTGTTTTGTGTACGAGAAATAACGCCTGAACTTACAGGCCGCTGATAATACGGGAATATACGTTATTGGTTATGTTACTATCGTACGCCTGTGTAGCATCATTGCTGACATTAACCGTAACGCTTGACGTGCTACCTGAGTTAGCCGTCGTGCGTGTGAGACTAAAGCCAAGCGTCGATTTGCCACTTACACCGATAGATTGCCCAACTGCGAGCGTCAGGGTTAGCTGGATATTAGATACATTGTTCGTAACGCTCCATTTGGTGTTATCAACCGCAAGGTTCGTAGTGCCGTCTGTCACATTGATGCTGCTGATCGTATTGTCGAAGCCAATTGTGTAGCCCGTAGGCGCAGTAATTGTAATTATCGTATTGCCTGTGGTTGGAAGATTACCACCTACTTCTGTAATATAAGCCGCAAAGTTATTGGTAGTATTCGTGTTGAAATTCGCCTGTGGCAGATCGAGCGTAGGTGTCAAATCGGGAGCTGCAAGCAGGAATCGGGCTGTTACCGGATAGTGGTCAGATGTAGTGGTGCCTCCTGTAACAGGACGAACATTATTGACAGAATTCGTTATGTATTGGATGCCACTTGCTGTAAATGTTCCGTTCGTGCTAATCTCATTCGACACAGTCAAATGGTCGATGATGTCAGGATAAGAAGCCGTACTGGGAACATTACAATTACTTAGTTGCTTGGTGACCACTGTATAATTTGCTGATGTTGACAGCGCACTGAATGACGTAACATTCGTTGCGCTGGTCGCGGCATCAATGTAGATTGATTGATCAACGTCGTCATTATAGTCACCCATAATCATGATATTATCGTTCGGATAGTTTGTGTCAAGATAAGTCCTTAAAGAATTGAAATCAGCTATACGACGGCTATACGACGAGTTATCGGAGCCCGACTTGGCGTGAACCCCAACTAGCTTAAGGTTTTTCTTGATACCATTTATGGTCACATCGCAATTCATTAACACAGGGAAACGGTTGGATGCCCAGTCGCTCGATCCTGCATCTGTTAAACTAGCTGGTACAATTTGAGTAGCCGATACATTCGTAACTACAGCCTGATCATATACAAAACATACTTTTTGAGCATAAGTAGTTGCATCGCCCGGTACTTCAGGAGAATCAAACCAGTGAGAATAATAAATAGCAGGTCTTGGCGAAGGGCGACTTGGATCGGCACCGCATGTATAGGTGTAGGATTTCCCGGTGCCTGCATTTAACGTAGCAACGATAGCGTCCAGTTTTGTAAGATCACAAATCTCTTCCAGGCAGTAAATATCCTTGTTCATGGTCTGAAGTTGTGCAGCAACATTGCTCTGTTGTTGTGCTTCATTGGTAGGACCAAAGCCCGTATTACCCAACCACTCAACGTTCCACCAGGCAACATCCAGGGTAGCTGTAACGGCAGTACCCGATCCGCCTGTTCCTACTTCTGGGCAGGAAGCTGCAGTTGGGGTTGAGCCTGGGACATCAGCTGTTGAACGAGGTAATATTTGACAAACATTATCAAATAGGCTCACAACTCCTGTAAGATCGAAGCTGCCAGAAGGGCGGGTGGCATTAACAAGATCGGTTCCGTTCTGAATTCGTAAAACAGTGCTGGTACCAACAAGTGTATAGTTTGCCCCACCTGTAAAAGCAGTTCCAGCGGGCGCACTGATGGTTACACTTGGCAGCGTGACTAATTCACCTTTATGATCACAGACAGTAGTACCCGTAACGGTAGTCGACGTTGGCGTAATGCTGCTAGAGGTTGTCTTTACAAAACAACCGGTGAATTGTTGTAATTCTCTATCCGTACGATAGGTCGTTATTACACCTGTTACCTGTACTTCATCGCCAATACTTACTTCTGGTATTTCTATTGTAGTACCACTACCCGTATAAAGTAATAGCCCGCCTGTTGCATCCTGGATGTACATGTTGGTACCAATGTTGGACGTAACGCGACCTGTAACAGTGAAGGTTACGTTATCGGCAGCGCCACGGACAGCACTAATGGCGGTAGAAATGCCGCAAGGGCCACTGCCGCTACTAGGGTATACGTTTCCACTAACCGCAATTGATTTCGCACCAGCTACCTCTGTAGTGGCTACTGTAACGGTTCCTGAGTAAGCGCCGGAAGAAAGGCCAGACGCTAAGCGAGTATAAACAGTCTGATTTACACTGCCATCGCCAGCAGGAGTGAGGGCGAGAGGGCTTGTGGTATAACCAGAGTTGGCATCCGTCGAAACTTCATAATTCGCTGGTGGCGTAACAACAATTGGCGTTGCTGGATTAAGATTTTTGCCTGCCGTTGTGAATGTAGTTGACGTTGGTGTTTGACCAACCGTATAGACCATCGCTGGTAATGACGTGGCCGAAACGGCAATTCTTGGGTTATTACTCAGTGCTGAATAGGTTAATGAAAAGTCATCAAGACCCGTAGTTGCCCGGCTACCACTTCCGGTACTAGCCGTTAACGCAACCACTCTGATCCAGACATTCTGCCCAATATTGTCGAGCGCGAAACCAAATTCATAATTTACCGTATTGTTGGTAAATGTAGAACCACCAATTGCCTGCGTAGCTACTGTTGTGAAACTGGTTGGCGAATTCCCCAGACCATACTGTATAGCCCATGTTGTAGATCTGGCAGAAGATGCATCAAGCGATTGAAGCTTTAAAGAAAGTTTAAAGTCTTGAAAACCAGTTGTGTTGGCTAGTTTAACGGCAAAAGCTGCACCTGGATCTCCCAAAGAGCCTGTTTGTCTGATGGCAATAGCTCTGTCTGTTGCTGCGTTCTGCTGTGTATTGTTCGAGCCTGTACCTATGTCGCCTGAGGCTACGTTCCTGAAATTTCCCGTAGTTGATGTCCAGGCGGTTGCCGCAGAAACGTAAGTAGCTGTATTGCCTAGTGTAGTGCTGGTTGCACCTGTATAAATGGACCAGCTTGATGGAAGGCTTGTGCCCACGCCATCAAATGTTTCGGCGTACGATGTACCCGTTAGCGTTACCTGCGCCTGAAGCGCATGCGTTACCAAAAGAAAAGATAGAACGAAGAGTAGTTTTCTGTACATAATAAAAATGGGTCAATAAAAGACAGATGATAAAGTTAGAAGTGTATTGGTCAACATTTAGTCTATAAATTAAAAGCACAATAGTGGAAAACGGTACGTTCTTTGTATTATTTATTTATGTTCATTGATAAGTACATTATTTAAATTGAAAATTTATAATATAACTGTATATGGATTTTTAATATAGGTTATAAAAAATTAAACATTCGAAGTGTATAACAGCCAACTAATCAATTAGGTAAGAGTACGCTTTAGATGTATGTTGCCAAAAAAGGAATAGGGGCATACTGGCCTTAGTACTCAGTCATTTCAATCCTGTTGTAGTGAATGTAGTTGAGTTTTGACGAGAATAGCTTCTTCCCCCTTACTTTTAAGGATCGATTAGCCCGAAGTATACCAGGTAGTTAAATTGGGTAAGGAACGAAATAGCAACAGAGCTTCCTGAGAATGGCTAGTCAACTTGATGTATGAAAAACTGGTGGAAACGCTTGCGAGAGTTTTCTAACTTAACCCTTACCGATAAGTTACTGCTCATACACACGGCTATGGTTTTGACTTTAGTGCGGCTGGGGCTAAAATTGCTATCGTTTCAGCAGTTTAGAACCCTATATGGCAAGCTTCTGACGGTAAATAAATCGGCAAACACATCCGATACATTAATTAGTCGGCGGGTTTGGGCTATACAGAAAATAAGTACCCCATTGGCGGCTGTTTGTTTGCCTCAGGCGTTGGCATTGGCTTATTTCTTAAGGAAGGATAAAGGCATTGAGCTAATTGTAGGGGTTCAGAAAAAGCATACTTTTGAAGCTCACGCGTGGGTCGAGAAAAGCGGGCGAATCCTGATTGGCGAATCGCCCGACAATAGTTTTAAACCGCTTTGGGTGTGGCAGTAAACCACAAAACGTAATCAGAATGAAGACACTCAACAGCCTAGAGCCGTTTAGACTATACGTAATTTAGAATTGTCTATGCAGCAACAATTAGATCTATGGATACGGGCAGTGGTCCGTTGGTTTGGCTACATTCCCAATCGTGATTTGTCGGGATGGATTTTATTAATAACCGCCGTTGTCCTGGGGCTAGCAGTTGACCTAGTGGTGACGCAGGTCATTCGATTTATTGTGCGTCGTCGGCCCTTCCGAACCTTAGGGCTGCTCAAGATTTATGCACGCTGGGCATTCTGGGTATTTGTGCCTTCCTTATTTTTTTTTGCTGGCAACCAATCTACAATCGGAGCGTTTTCTGCGTCGGCATCCCGTTGCCGATAAAACAGCCGAAATGCTGTTTCTGATTGCCACTACCTGGCTGGTTATTCAGCTACTAAAGGTTGGCGAATTGCGCCTGATCAATGAATATGATACCACGAAAGATGTCAATCTTTCGCAACGAAAGTTCGTTACGCAGGTTCGGTTTTTTCGCCGGATGATTGCGATTGTTGTGATCATCCTGGGGACTTCATTGCTGCTTATCTCGTTTCAGGGAAGTCGAAAAGTAGGATTGAGTGTACTGACCTCAGCAGGTGTTGTATCGGTTGTTATTGGGTTTGCGGCACAGAAAACACTCGCCAATTTGCTGGCCGGTATTCAGATTGCCTTTAACCAACAAATTCGCTTAGATGACGCCGTGGTTGTCGAAAAAGAATGGGGACGTATCGAAGAAATTAACATGACGAGCGTGATTGTCCGACTTTGGGACCGCCGTCGGTTGATTTTGCCAATTACCTATTTTGTCGAAACTCCGTTTGAGAACTGGACTCGTTCCGACGCATCTATTGTTGGGTCAGTTTTTCTCTATCTGGATTATAACGTTCCTGTCGATAAAATTCGGGCGCAAGCTCGAAAGATTGCCGAAAACGACCCACTATGGACGGGCGATGCGTTTGCCGTTCAGGTGACCGATACCACGCCAACTTGTATTCAGATACGCATATTAGTATCAGCGCCAGATGCACCATCAGCTTTTGATCTACGCTGCCATATGCGCGAACAGCTAATCGAATTCATTCGGGATGAATACCCACAAAACCTACCACAAACACGCCTGGTACTAGCCGAGGAGCTGAAGAAAGATGTGTGATATAGGATGTAGGATGTATGGCTTTCGCGTCAGTCAACATCATACATACTATATCTTACTTCATACATCAATTGTTTTCTTCCCAGCCAAACGATCGCTCGATGGCTTTTTGCCAGCCCCGCATGAGTTTTGCCCGTTGGGCTTCGTCCATGTCGGGTTCATAGGTTTTGGCGATGCCCCAGTTCTGACGTAAGTCTTCCAGATTTTGCCAGTATCCTACAGCTAGTCCAGCGGCATAAGCGGCACCGAGTGCAGTGGTTTCGGTCATTTGCGGACAAACGACGGGACCATTCAGAACATCGGATTGAAACTGCATCAGGAGTGAGTTGACCACCATACCCCCATCCACACGAAGCGATTTAAGCGAAACACCTGCGTCCTGCTCCATCGCCCGGACAACATCAACCGTCTGATAAGCAGTGGCTTCTAAAACGGCACGGGCTAGATGGCCTTTGGTCACGAAGCGCGTCAATCCGGCAATAACACCACGGGCATCGGCTTTCCAGTGGGGCGCATATAGACCCGAGAAAGCAGGCACAAAATAGGCACCTCCATTATCATCTACCGAGCGGGCGAGTGTTTCAATATCTGTGCTCTTCTTAATAATGCCCAAATTATCGCGAAGCCACTGCACAAGTGCCCCTGTAATGGCGACACTACCCTCAAGTGCATAGCGAACAGGCTCGTTCTGGAACTGATAGGCCACGGTGGTCAGTAAGCCGTAAGTTGATTCACGGAGTTCGGTGCCTGTATTCATGAGGAGGAAGCAACCGGTACCGTAGGTGTTTTTGGCTTGTCCTGGCTCAAAGCAGGTTTGTCCAACCAAAGCCGCCTGCTGATCACCGAGAATACCTGCGATGGGGACGCCCGGTAACACCTCTGAAGTCACATTGCCATATACCTCACTACTGGGCCGAATTTGTGGAAGCATGGCGCGTGGCACGGTAAAGTCAGTGAGTAGTGAATCGTCCCAATCGAGGGTTTTGAGATTCATTAACTGAGTTCGGCTAGCGTTCGTCACATCAGTCAGGTGTAAACCACCATGTGGACCCCCGGTCAGATTCCAGACGACAAAGGTGTCCATATTGCCAAAGAGGGCATCACCCCGTTCGGCGTCAGCTCGAAGGCCCGGCACATTGTCTAAGAGCCATTTGAGTTTTAGTCCACTAAAATAGGTTGCCAGTGGCAGGCCCGTTTGCGCCCGAAAACGATCCTGGCCTCCATTCGTTGAGAATTGAGCGACTAAATCAGCCGTTCGCATGTCCTGCCAGACGATCGCATTGTAGTAAGGTTTACCTGTTTTTCGATTCCAGACAACCGTAGTTTCGCGTTGGTTAGTGATACCAATAGCGGCAATGTCCTGTACGGAAAGCTTGCCTTTGATACGAGCCAAGGCAACAACCTCAAGCGTATTTCGCCAGATTTCTTCAGGATCGTGCTCGACCCAGCCCGGTTGTGGGTAAATTTGTTTATGTTCTTTCTGCGCCACAGAAACAATCTGGCCCTGTCGGTCGAATACGATACAGCGGGTACTGGTTGTTCCCTGGTCAATGGCGGCTACGTAGGTAGGCATAAGGTATTTAGGGATATTCGTTTTGGAACGTAATATTGTCAAATTATCCAATTAGTTTAGCGAAAAACCCTATGCCAATGAAAAAAAGGACCTTTCTGAAATTATCCTCCGCATTAATGGCAACACCTATATTAGCTCCACTAACGAGTTGGGCAGCAGATGATAAACTCAAAAACTGGGCAGGTAATTACCAGTATAGTACCGATAAACTATATAAAGCCAAGTCGATTCCACAGGTTCAGGAATTGGTGAAAAAATACCCTAAGCTGAAGGTACTCGGTACGCGCCACTGTTTCAATGGCATTGCCGACAGTAAGGACAACCTTATTTCGCTGGGTGAAATGGACGACGTTATTTCGCTGGATACCAAAGTGCATACCGTAACAGTCGATGCCACAATGAAATATGGCCAATTGGCTCCCTATCTCGATAAAAAAGGGTTCGCTTTGCATAACTTGGCTTCGTTGCCTCACATCTCCATTGCAGGTGCCTGTGCCACCGCAACGCACGGTTCGGGCGTAAAGAATGGTAACCTTTCTACGGCAGTTGCCGCTATGGAAATCGTAACGGCTAAAGGCGAAGTTCGCACGTTATCGCGGGCTAAAGATGGCGAAACTTTCCGAGCGGCCGTTGTGCACCTGGGTGCTCTGGGCGTTGTTACAAAAGTCACGCTCGACATTCAGCCGACGTTTATGATGCGTCAAGATGTCTATGAAAATCTGCCATTAGCGCAGCTTCAGCAACATTTTGAGGCCATTGTGTCGGCTGGCTACAGCGTGAGTCTATTTACCGATTGGCAAAAGAAACGCATTAATGAGGTCTGGATAAAAAGCCGCATTGAGAAAGGGAAGACGTTTGACGCTAAGCCGGAGTTTTACGGTGCCAAACGCGCCACGAAAAACCTTCACCCCATTGCCGAACTGTCAGCGGTCAATTGTACCGAGCAAATGGGCGTACCGGGTCCCTGGTATGAACGCTTACCGCACTTTCGCATGGGTTTCACACCTAGCAGTGGGAAGGAACTGCAATCGGAATATTTCGTTCCGCGGAAGAACGCAGTCGAGGCTATTCTGGCGGTTGAAAAGCTAAACGCGCACATCAGCCCGCATTTGATGATTACGGAACTACGTACCATCGACGCCGATAATTTCTGGATGAGTCCCTGTTACAAACAGCCAAGTCTGGCCATTCACTTTACCTGGAAACAGGATTGGGCTTCGGTCAAAAAAGTGCTACCGATGATCGAGAAAGAATTGGCTCCGTTTAAAGCTCGTCCGCACTGGGGGAAATTGTTTACACTGGCACCAGCCCAATTACAGTCACGCTACGAAAAATTACCGGAGTTTAAGCAGCTCATGAAGGAATACGATCCGCAAGGGAAATTCCGGAATGCGTTTCTTGATACGAATCTGTTTGGAAGTTAGACTAATGAATAATGGATAATGTACAATGAATAATGATGGATAGGGCGTTCTCATTATTCATTGTACATTATCCATTATTCATTCATTTAGAGTGCAAACCACTGAATCAACACGCCACCAATCACAGCTCCTATCAATGGTCCTATAACCGGTATCCAGGCGTACCCCCAGTCAGACGAACCTTTATTCGGAATTGGCAACAGCGCGTGTGCCAGACGCGGGCTGAAATCACGGGCGGGGCTCATGGCGTAGCCTGTTGTTCCACCAAGCGAAAGGCCAATACTCCAAACCAAAATACCGACTAAATACGGCCCAACACCAATGGCTAATTCGCCTAGATTTTTAGACGAAATCCCGGCTAATCCAAGGATGAGTACTAATGTGGCCAACGATTCACTCAATAAATTAGCGCCTGTGTTGCGAATAGCTGGACCTGTAGCGAAGCAAGCCAGCTTGGCGTCTGGATCGGGCGTGGCGGCCCAGTGAGGGAGGTACTGTAACCAGACCAGCGTAGCGCCCAGAAACGCCCCAATCAGTTGCGCCGTAATATAAGGCACTATGTGGCTATAATCATTGGTCGCTACGGCAAAGGCCACGGTAACAGCAGGATTCAAATGGGCATCGGTGCTGCCAAAAGCCTTGGACACAAACACTCCCATTGTAACGGCAAACGCCCACCCCGCCGTAATGACAATCCAGCCCGACGATTCGCCTTTGGTCTGTTTCAGAACCACATTGGCTACTACACCATCGCCCAACAGAATGAGCACCATTGTACCGATTAATTCACCCAGAAAAGGAGAGGTTTGCATAGGAAATAAACAGTCGTTAGTCGACAGTCGTTTATCAAAATCAGCTACTAAAACTATCTACTGATTATCGATTTATGACTGCTGGCTAACGACTCGATTCAAGGTTTAGGAATAGTTTGTGCGAATTAAGTGATATTTTTGGCTTCGTTCCAAATAAAGTACCGGAATCTCAACTGGATCAGCTTATTCGCTCAATCTATCAGTCGATAATTCACTCATTAACAAATGAAAAGCATCATTTTTGAAAAAACAGGAAAACCTGCCGATATTCTCAAATCCACCGATGTGCCAATGCCTGAGCCCAGCCCAAATGAGGTTCGGGTAAAAGTCATTGCCTCGCCCATTAACCCGTCTGACATCATGTTTGTACAAAACCTGTACGGCATTCGGCCTCAGTTGCCGTCGGGTGCAGGTTTTGAAGGCGTCGGCATCGTGGATGCATTAGGCGAAGGCGTGCAGATGCGAACGGGCATGCGGGTGAGTTTTACCAGCATTGGCACTTGGTCGGAGTATGCCATTGCGCACCATCGCAGTCTGATTCCCGTTCCTGATGCGATGCCCGATGACGTAGCGGCTCAGTTATTTGTCAACCCATTCACGGCCTATGCGATGGTACAGGATGCGAAAGTACCAGAGGGTGGCTGGCTAATGCTAACAGCGGCTGGATCAGCGTTTGGGAAAATGGTGATTCAGTTGTGTAAAATGCGGGGTATCAAAACCATTGGTACGGTTCGACGTGATGACCTTAACGAGGAGCTAAAAGCATTGGGTCTGACGGAGATTGTAAATACAGAAACCGAAAATCTGTCTGCCCGTGTCAAACAAATTACAGAAGGGGCTGGCGTTACTTGTGTGTTAGATTCTGTAGGTGGGCATACCGCCAGCGAAGCGCTGAAATGTCTTGGTAAAGGTGGTACTATGCTTATTTATGGTGTACTGAGTTTGCAAGATCCTACCATTAATGCCGGGCTACTTATATTCAGAGAGTTGACAGTCAGAGGATTCTGGCTGACAGACTGGATGCGCAGAGTAGATAGCCAAACTCGTCAGGATGTAGCTCAAAATGTGATCAGTTTGCTGGCGTCAGGCGCTATTCAACTACCTGTTGAAGCAGCTTATTCGCTGGACCAAATCGTAGAGGCCGTTGAGCATGCCGACCGCACAGGCCGATGGGGGAAAATTCTGGTGAAGCCGTAATGGTGATTGAGAAGCGCTTTAAATCGTGGGTTTCCAACCGCGTTACGTAAGCATTACCTAACTTTCTCTTTATCATACCGAAGGCTTCGTTATCTTTGAAACAATATCTGAGGAAAGCCATACGTTTGTTCCAGTAACGACCGCTGGTCTAACCTCACTCACTTACTCGACTCGTTCGTATGCTCTTGCTTCAGGTTCCGGCTGTTGACACCACGGCCGCATCGCTGTCGGCCACCACGGCTGCTCAACCCCAATCGTTGCAACTTTTTGATCTGGTAGCCAAAGGCGGCTGGGTTATGATACCCATTGCGTTTTTGTTCTGTGCTGCTCTTTATCTGATTTTTGAGCGATACTTCGTCATCCGTGCACAAACCAAGGCCGATGCCAACTTTATTGATAACATCCGCGATATGATCGCGCAGGGAAATATCAAATCGGCCGAGTCATTCGCTAAAAATCAGCGAACGGCTATGGGACGCGTGTTCGAAAAAGCCATTGGTCGGATTGGATCGCCTATTCGGGAAATCGAAAGTACCGTCGAAACCGTTGGTCAGATTGAATTGTCGCGTCTGGAACGCAACATGGGCTATTTAGGGATTATCGCGGGGATTGCCCCAATGATGGGTTTTATTGGGACTATCTCTGGTATTATCCGTATTTTCTACGATATCTCGCTGTCCGACAATATTAGCGTTGGGATTATTGCCGGTGGGCTATACGAGAAAATGATCACATCGGGCGCGGGTCTGATTGTGGGGGTTATTGCCTATACCGGCTATCACCTGCTCAACATGATGATCGAGAAGTTTACCCTTTCGCTCGAAGTGAATGCCTTCGAATTCATCGAAGTTCTCCAGAAACCAACCACCGAACCCGCCCGGATGCGGTAATATTTAGTTTGAGGTTTGTGCAAGGTCACCGATGTGGTTTGAAGTTCGTAGTTATCGTAACTGAGAACTTAAAACCGTAAACTTCAAACTATAAACTGACTATGAAACTCCGTCGAAAACAAAAGTTTGCTGCCGAAGTCGCGACATCATCGTTGAACGACATCATGTTTTTCCTGTTGTTGTTCTTCCTGATTATCTCGACGGTGGCTAACCCCAATGTCATTAAACTGATGTTGCCCAAGGCATCGTCGTCGCAGCAACTGAGTAAGAAGCAAGTGACCTTATCGGTCGATGACAAGAAGCAGTATTTTATTGATAAGAAGCCGGTTGATCCGGCAAATCTGGAACTTGAATTGAAAACGATCATGGCCGGTATTGCTGAACCGACGGTTGTTGTTCGTTTCGACAAAACCTTAACCGTACAGGATTTGGTGGATGTTCTCCAGACAGGGGCCAAGCTGAATATTAAAATGGTAATGGCAACATCGAAGTAGGACCCGGATTTTTTTGATTAATCTGATTTTATTGGGCCGATGCAGGGTTGCATCGGCTTTTTTGTTGCGGTAATTTTTTAGAAGAAATTATCAATTGCAGGTATGACCCCGATGGGGTCAAATGTTTATAGTCAAGTTTTTTCTATAGACATCTGACCCCTTCGGGGTCATACCTGCAATTGATAGGATATCATTGAAAAACCCTCTTAACGATGCGATGACAAAGGCCATTGTTAAGAGGGTTTTCGTAGCAATAGGCTTATTTCTTAAAATCGGAAGTTCAGTTTGCCGAACCAATACGCTCCGTTGCTACCCATTTGAACGGGGTCCCAGGCACCACCCGACTCGGTCAGATCGGCACGGTGTAGGTCAGGGTACACGTTAAAGATGTTAGAGCCGCCAATCGACAAACCAACTTGTGGGGTGAACCGGTACGAAATCGATAAATCGGTTGTGGCTTTTGGACGGTAAACGTCGAGATTATTCGAATCGTAATTCCAGTTTGCCAGCTTCACTTCGCCAAAACGCACGACACGTAGCAGGAATGCCCACTTATTGATGCTATAATCAACCGTAAGGTTCATTTTGGACGGGGGAGCCGACGCCTTTACGAAATAGTACTCTCGCAGGTCAAAATACAGGTCTTTATAGGGTTTCAGTTTGGCGTTTGTATTCACACTAATCGTGTCTAACGAATTGAAATTCAGGCCTAAGGATGTATTCAGTCGGCCATTGCCTAACTGCGTATGATGCGCCAGTACGATGTCGATACCGCGTGTGCGGGTTGAAATGGCATTCGTGAAAAACTGTACACGACTCACATTCAATTGCTTTAATTCATCGGCAATAGCAGGTAAATCATCGCTGAATTGTCCTGTCAGAACAACCCGATCTTTGATACGAACGTAATACGCGTCAACGGTTAACGAGAAGCCGCTTCCTAGTTGGCTCGTAAATCCCAAACTTCCGTTAATAGAGGTTTCCTGTTTAAGAGGAGGTACACCCAAAGCTTGGGTAATAGCACTACCGTTCTGGGCAATCTGCACCTGCACCGCCTGACCACCTACGAAATTCGTAATAGTCGAGTTGAAATAGGTTTGCGCCAGCGAAGGAGCGCGGAAACCCGTACTTACCGTACCCCGCAGCATAAACGCCGGACTTATTTTCAGACGACTCGATAGTTTACCATTCAGGGTACTTCCAAAATCGCTATAGTTCTCATAGCGGGCAGCTGCCCCAATCATAAAGGCTTTAGTCAGGTCAGCCTCCGTGTCGATATAAACCCCCAAATTAGTACGACTTTTATTCAGCGAATTACTTGGCTGAAAGCCAGGAAACCCCTGTGAACCAGCTGCTTTTGTAATATCATACGCTTTATAGGAAGCTTCTTCACCTGCGAAAATCTTATAATTCTCATACCGGAACTCTGAGCCAAAGGCGATGTTCAGGCCTTGTAAGGTGTTTTTGTAGAATCGGGTGAAATGCAGACCCGTTACGTTTTGCTGCAACTGAAAACCGCCAGCATTGAACTCGCGGGGAGATGAAGCTCCCATTGATGTATTCAGCGTGTTCTTAACACCATAATCGAAACGGTTTGAACCAAAGATATTGCCCAAATCCACATTCCAGCCGCGCAGGTTTGTACGTACACCAGCGGCAAAGGTTCCATCAAGAATTTTGCTGGTGATAATCGGGTCAAACCCATCGGGATAAATAGAAGGAATGTTCCGTGGACTATCAGCCGTGCGTGTCCAGGCATAGGCATCGCCCTGGCGGCTATTGATACCACCAAAGGCGTAAAGCGTTGTGTTTGCTGTGACTGGAAGCTGAGCATTTACATAGAGTGACGAGTTCGTAATCTTTGAATCGCCATATTGCCGACGTTGTAACGTTGAGTCGATTCCAGGCGTATTAGCCCGGTTTGTATGCTGACGTTGGTTGAAATCGCCTGTCAGATTGAGGAACCCATTTTTGCCCAGACGGAATCCGTAGTTGGCGTTTACGTTGAGATTGCCACCATCAAATTTCTGATTGTCGAAGCGATACTTGGCCTGATAGGCGCCATAGTTGACGTTGGCTGTTAACTGATTGGTGCTGGTTTTCAGGACAATGTTAATAACCCCGGCAATAGCATCAGAACCATACTGAGCGGCTGCACCATCCCGAAGAATTTCAATGCGTTCGATAGCAGCCGCCGGAATTGTATTCAAGTCAGTTCCCGTATTGCCTCGACCTCTTGTACCAAACAAGGTAACTAACGATGATTGGTGCTGGCGCTTACCGTTAATCAGAACTAAGGTTTGGTCAGGACCAAGACCTCGAAGAGAAGCAGGGTCCACGTGGTCAGCGCCGTCGGAGCCAGTTTGCCGATTGGAGTTGAACGATGGCGCTACAAACTGAAGTAACTGATTAACATCCAATTGGCCCGTTTTTGAGGTTACCTGCCGCACATCAATGATATCAATTGGTGCAGGCGAATCGGTAACCGAACGATTCAGATTACGTGAGCCGACTACAACCACTTCACTAAGGCTGGTTTGGGCAGGCTTCAGGGCCACATTCAGGGGTGCATTGCCATTTGCCTCTACCTTGATGGGTTGCTCGGCAGTTTCAAAACCTAACGAACTGAATCGTAACGTGTACTGACCTGGTGTCAGTTTCAGGGAAAAATCACCTTCACCATTGGTTGTGGCGCCAAGTTGCTGGCCAACAACCAGTACGGTTACACCAGGTAAGGGAGTATTATTCGATGCGTCGGTGATGCGGCCACGCAGATTTTGTGCAAATGCTGTTGTCGATAACAGACAACAAATAACTGCTATTCGTGTAATCATTTATCAATAAACTATAGGGACAAAAATTAGAAAAATACAAAATTACGGCCTATTCTCAGATAATAGATTAAAAGCAATGCAAATTGTCGGTAAATAATATTTTTTTGTGGACAAATAAGTATTCAGCTAGTTGACTTACGCTCAGCTTGACAAGTCTTAAATGATCGATTTAGGGAGAATTCGGCGAAACGAATTCAGAGCAGGCATATCAACAGCACAGATAACCATTGGCCAACTTGGTAAGCAGATCATAAATCAATTTAGTCAGCTTCATAGTTGTATAGCCAAACTCAACCACTTATGATCGCTGACTACACCGAAGCCCCTGTTTGCCATGTTGATGACATGGTTGATGGCGAATTAAAAGAAGTTCGCGTGGGCGATACCGACGTATTGCTCGCCCGTGCCGATAGCCAATACTATGCGCTCTATCCGAAATGTACTCATTATCAAGGACCGCTGGCAAAAGGCCTACTCAATGGGCATCGACTTGTTTGTCCCTGGCATAATGCCTGCTTCGATATTAGAGATGGCCATCGGCTGGAAGCGCCAGCTTTAAATGGCTTACCGACACACGAGGTGCGTATTGAAAACGATCAGGTGTTCGTGCGATTGACTACAAATAAGGAAAGTCTGGAAAATCCAATGGCTGCACTAGACGATGCTGCTTCTGAAACATACGTCATCGTTGGGGGTGGGGGAGCTGGTGCTTTTGCTGCCGAAGGCATGCGTGAGGGTGGTTTTACGGGTAAAATCATCATGATGACCGAAAGCAGCGAAGCGCCTTATGATCGCCCAAATTGTTCTAAAGATTACCTGCAAGGCAAAGCCCCTGACGAGTGGATGCCGTTGCGCCCGGATGAGTTTTATAAAGACTACGGCATCGAAATCCGTACCAATCAGCAGGTAACATTACTTGACCCAACTAAAAAACAGATTGAGCTGGCTTCTGGTGAAACGATTTCGTATGATAAAGCACTAATTTGTTCAGGAGGTAAACCGAATGTACTGCCTGGTCTGAATACTAATCTCAAAGGAGTTTATTCGCTTCGGAGTTTGCACGATAGCCAAACCTTGCGGGATTTAGGAAAACAAGGTAAACGAGTGGTTATTGTTGGCAGTTCGTTTATTGGCTTAGAAGGGGCGATGAGCCTTCGTAAACTTGGGAGTGAGATAGATGTGGTCGGTACGGAAAAAACACCTTTTGAGAAAATTCTCGGCGAAAAAATTGGTCATGTTATTCAGGGATGGCACGAGAAAGAAGGAATCCGGTTTCACCTCGGTCGGAAAGTTGATCATATAGAGGGTGAGGGAACTGTGACTGCGGTAATTCTCGACAATGGAGAGCGAATTCCTGCCGATTTTGTATTACTTGGTTTAGGTGTTAAACCCCGTACCGATTTTTTGAAGGGCATTGCGCTTGAGAAAGATGGGGGTGTTAAAACAGATAACTACCTGACTATATCAGATGGGCTATATGCCGCTGGCGACATTGCCCATTATCCTGTAGCGGACGGTTTTCAACGAATTGAACATTGGAAAGTGGCTGGTCAGCAAGGACATACAGCTGGTTTAACGATGGCAGGTAAGGACGAGCCGTATACGGCCATTCCGTTTTTCTGGAGCAATCAGCAAGGCAAACGCATCAACTATGTTGGACACATCACCCAAATTGATGACATTATTTACGAGGGCGACCTAGAAAAAGACGATTCATTCTTAGCCCTCTACGTTCAGGATGGCCAGGTCAAAGCAGCAGCTGGTCTTAAACGAGATCAGGATATTATTGCAATCCGGGAGTTGATGCACGAAGGCCGCATGCCAGCGGTAGAAACGATTAGAAATGGGTTAAAATGGGTTGAGGAGTTGAAAAAAGCCTGATTCCACCGAAACGTGTTTACCTTTGTAACCTGACCGTGCGAAATCCGGTTTGGTTATGACGCATCAACTTATACTTAGAAAGCCGCTCGCGTTTTTCGATCTCGAAACAACGGGCGTTAACATTGCCAAAGATCGCATCATTGACATCTGCGTGATCAAAGCGCTTCCGGGTGGTGAAGTCGTCAGTAAAACTCAGCGTGTTCATCCCGGTATGCCCATACCGTTGGAATCGAGTTTGATTCATGGCATCTACGACGACGATGTAAAAGATGCGCCCCCGTTTAAATCGGTTGCCCGAACGCTGGCCCAGTTTCTGGATGGCTGCGACCTGGCCGGTTTCAACTGCAATCGCTTCGATGTGCCTTTATTGGTTGAGGAATTTCTGCGCGCCAATGTTGATTTTGATATGAAAAATCGGCGTCTGGTCGATGCACAGCGCATTTTTCATCTGATGGAACCCCGAAATCTATCGGCAGCCTACAGATTCTACTGTAACAAAGAATTAATTGGTGCTCATGGTGCCGAGGCAGACACTATTGCTACGCTTGAAGTGCTCGATGCTCAGGTACAACGCTATATGGGTATGGTTGCCAAAGCTGATAATGGACAGGATGTTATCTTCGAGAACGACGTCGATATGCTCCATAGCCTCACGGCAAACACAAATGTTGACCTTGCCGGACGAATAATTCTCAACGACAAAGGCGAAGAAGTATTTAATTTCGGGAAACATAAAGGTTTCCCGGTGTTGGAGGTACTCAAAAAAGAGCCATCATTCTACGATTGGATATTGAAAGGCGAATTTCCGCTCGATACTAAACGTCGGCTGACTGAAATACGACTTCGGATGTTCAGTAATGGCCTTGGAAAGAAGTAAAAGTGTAAATCTCACACTTACCTTGCCCTTCCAGATTTGAGCAAGCCCGAATAATCTTTACATTTGCGACACTTTCTATTAACCGGCAAGCCATGCAACCCACGCAGGACGTCCTCATTCCGGAAGTCATTCAGCAGATACCGCTCACCTATTATCTGATTCTCAGCACCGCGCTGTTTGTTATTGGAATCATTGGTGTATTGACCCGGCGTAATGCCATTATCATTTTCATGTCCATTGAGCTAATGCTCAATGCTGTCAACCTGCTACTTATCGCTTTTTCGTCGTATCGATCAGATTCGTCGGGGCAGGTATTCGTCTTTTTCATTATGGCCGTTGCTGCCGCTGAGGTATCAGTTGGTCTGGCTATTATTGTCATGATTTACCGCAATACCCGCTCCATCGACGTAGGATTGCTTAACAAATTGAAATGGTGAAATCAGTTTTATGTTTCAAGTTCCACGTTCTCTGCTAGATGACTCAGATTTACGTGATCATTCTTATTTGAACCTGAAACTTTAAACCTGAAACCTGAAACTTAGACCTCATGAAAGTAGAATTACTCTGCGCTCTTATTCCGCTCTTTCCGCTGATAGGCTTTTTGATTAATGGCCTCGGTTTTCGTCGGGTACCAACGGGCCTGGTTGGGGCAATAGCCACCATAGCAGTTCTGGCCTCTTTTGTTCTGTCAATTTCGCTGTTCAGTTCTTTTTCGGGAGATTCTCAGCCTATCGTCGCTGTACTCTTCGACTGGATTAGCGTTGGCGATCTGCACATCAATTTCTCGTTTCAAATTGACCAGTTGTCGCTTTTGATGTTGCTGGTGGTAACGGGCGTTGGTTCGTTGATTCACCTCTACAGTATTGGTTATATGCACCACGATGAAGGATTTGGTAAGTTCATGGCCTTCCTGAACTTGTTTATTTTCTTCATGCTCCTGCTGGTGATGGGTTCTAATTACGTCATCATGTTTATTGGTTGGGAAGGCGTGGGACTATGTTCGTACCTGCTTATTGGGTTCTGGAATAAGAATACGAACTACAACAATGCTGCTCGCAAGGCCTTCGTCATGAACCGTATTGGTGACCTGGGCTTTCTGTTAGGCATATTCATGCTTATTAACACCTTCGGTACGGTTGAGTATTTAGACATCTTCAAACAAGCTACAAGTCTGGAGATAGGCGATAAAACGGTACTGGCCATTACGCTGCTTTTGTTTATCGGTGCCATGGGTAAATCGGCACAGGTTCCATTATACACCTGGTTGCCCGATGCTATGGCGGGGCCAACGCCGGTTTCGGCGCTGATTCACGCAGCGACGATGGTGACCGCTGGTATTTACATGGTCGTTCGCTCGAATGTCTTGTATACCCTATCGCCACTAACGCTTGAAATTGTTGGTGGAATTGCCATTGTTACCGCGCTTCTAGCTGCTTCGATCGGCCTTTTGCAGAACGACATCAAAAAAGTACTGGCTTACTCAACTGTTTCGCAGCTGGGTTATATGTTCCTCGGTTTAAGCGCAACGGCTTACACAGCGGGTATGTTTCACGTTATTACCCACGCGTTCTTCAAAGCATTGTTGTTCCTTGGAGCAGGTAGCGTGATTCACGCTATGTCTGATGAGCAGGATATTCGCAAAATGGGTGGCTTGCGGAAAGCATTGCCCATTACGTTTATCACCTTCTTAATTGGTACCTGGGCTATTTCAGGTTTACCTCCGTTTGCTGGTTTCTTTTCGAAAGATGAAATCCTGGCTCACGTTTTTGAACATAACAAAGTGCTTTGGGCACTGGGCGTTGTAGGTTCTGGCCTGACGTCGTTCTATATGTTCCGCTTGTTGTTCCTAACGTTCTTTGGCGAGTTTCGGGGAACTGAAGAGCAAAAGCATCACCTGCATGAGTCACCGATTACGATGACTGCGCCATTGATTGTTCTGGCGATACTATCGGCAGTAGGTGGAGCACTTAACCTACCCGGCGGAGGTTGGTTGGGACACTTTATGGAACCCTTGTTCGAAGGTTCGAAGCAAGTTAATCCCGAAGCTTTTGCTGAATCGACGATTGAGCATAGTACAGAATATGTATTGATGGCGGTTTCGGCAGGCGTTGCCTTTGTCGCCCTGATTATTGCTTACGTTATGTACATCAGCCGGGGTGCTGTTCCTGCCCCTGAAACAGATGAACGTTCATTCGCAGAGCGGGTCATTTACAACAAATATTATGTCGATGAGCTATACGAAACGATCATCGTTCGCCCAATTCGTGGATTGGGGGATGCCTTGTATAGCTTTGGTGAAGGTCTTATCGACGGTATCGTGAATGGTGTGGCCTGGTTAGTACAGAAAAGCGCAGCGCAGTTACGATTGCTGCAAAGTGGTTCGATCGGTTTCTATGTCCTGGCAATGGTTGTTAGTATCGTTCTCATTTTTGCCCTACGATTCTTTATTCGGTTATAAGATAGTTTTTGGTTTTCGGTTTTTGGTTTGTCAACTGGCAAAATCGAAAACCGGAAACTGAGAACCGAAAACTTGTTCATGATGCTTACATTATTTCTGATTTTTTATCCTGTCGTAGCAGCTTCGCTAATCCTGATGATTCGGGGAGAACGGGTAAAGCAGGCGGCTTTGATAGCTGCACTTGTCGAGCTGGCATTTGCGGGTTACGCCTTCATTGGATTTAAACCTGATGCAAGTTCGCAATTCGGATTCGACTACGCCTGGATTGGCTCCTTAGGTATTCGATTCAGTGCGGGCATTGATGGAATCAGTGTGTTGCTGGTATTGCTAACGGGATTGCTAGTTCCGTTCATTATACTGTCTACCTTCGATCGGAGTTACCCTCGTCCTGCTTTGTTTTATGCGCTGATGCTGTATATGCAGGCGGCCTTAATTGGAGTTTTTACCGCTCGTGATGGCTTTCTGTTCTATTTCTTCTTTGAGGCCGCGCTGATTCCTATTTACTTCCTGGCCGCTATGTGGGGAGGTGCCAATCGGATTCCAGTTACCTTCAAGTTCTTTGTTTACACCATTTTTGGTAGCCTTTTCATGCTGCTTGCTTTGGTATATTTGTATTATCAGACACCTGCAACAGCCGTATCGGCACACTCGGCCGCTATTGTTGATTTCTATAAGCTTAACCTGACGCCCGAAGCCGAAACCTGGATTTTCTGGGCATTCTTTATCGCCTTCGCTATTAAGATGCCGGTGTTCCCATTCCACACCTGGCAACCCGATACCTACGTTGAATCGCCAACGCCCGCTACGATGTTATTGGCTGGTATTATGCTCAAGATGGGCGTTTATGGCCTGATTCGGTTTATTCTTCCTATCGTGCCACTTGGGGTTGAAACCTGGGGGAAAACAGCCGTTATTTTATCGGTCATTGGTATTATTTACGGGTCTATTATTGCCATTCGCCAGCGCGATATGAAACGATTGATCGCTTATTCATCGTTTTCGCACGTTGGCTTGATGGCTGCTGGCGTATTCTCGCAAACCGAAACGGGTATGCAGGGAGCCTTGGTACAAATGTTGGCGCATGGTATCAATGTTGTAGGAATGTTCTTTGTTGCCGACATAATTTTCTCGCGTACGAAAACCAACCAACTTGATCAACTGGGCGGTATTACACAAACCACCCCTAAACTAACAGTCTTCTTCCTAATCATGCTATTAGGAAGCGTAGCACTGCCATTGACAAACGGATTCATTGGTGAGTTTCTGTTATTACATGGTGTCTTCACCTACAACAATTACCTGGGTTTAGCGGCTGGCTTTACGATTATCTTCGGCGCAGTTTATATGCTCCGCATGTTCCAAAAGAGCATGTTTGGCCAGACTTCATCGCGCACAGAGTCATTTGCTGATCTGACCAGTTCTGAAAGTTGGGTATTTATTCCGCTAGTCGTGCTTGTCTTCTGGATAGGTATCTACCCGCATTCATTTTTGAAAGTAACCGAACCCGCTGTCGCCAATATGATGAAGTATATCGGCACAACAGCTGTATCCTTGAAATGAGTTATTCAGTTCGTAGTTTGTAGTTCGTAGTTGACTGACACAGAAATAACAGGCGTCAGCCAACTACGAACTACAAACTACGAACTACAAACTATAAACCTATGCTTCCCATCGTTCTGTTATCGGTTTTTGGCATTGCTCTATTGTTCCTGGGCTTTTTGAAGTCAAAGGCAGTGTTACTACCAGCTACGCTCTTGTTCCTCGTTGTCGCACTGGGAGTTAACTTCCTCGACTGGAATAAAACGTATCTGTATTTTAACGATATGCTGCGGACAAATAACCTGTCAATGGTTTTTACCGCTATTATGCTGGGGTCGGCATTTATGGTTGTGGCCTTGTCGAGTAGCTTTATCGATGATGATTCCGCCCAACCTGCCGAATATTACGCACTTATGCTGTTCTCGCTGGTAGGAGCTGTTATGATGGTTAGCTTCGAAAACCTGATTATGCTATTTGTTGGCGTCGAAATATTGTCGGTAGCGATGTACGTACTGACAGGTAGCGACAAACGGAACTTACGCTCAAACGAAGCTGCGCTGAAATACTTCCTGATGGGCGCTTTTGCCACCGGTATCATGTTGTTCGGTATGGCATTGCTATATGGCGCAACTGGCTCATTTACGCTTTCTGGCCTTGCTTCTTATACAGCACACCCACAAACAGGATTGTCTTTACTGATTTATGTTGGCCTGCTGATGTTACTGATTGGCTTACTCTTCAAAGTATCGGCAGCTCCCTTTCATTTCTGGACGCCTGACGTATACGATGGAGCACCAACCATTTTCACCGCGTTCATGTCGACAGTGGTGAAGACGGCTGGTTTTGCCGCTTTGTTCCGGTTACTATCTGTTTCCTTCGGTGGGGTTTACACGTTCTGGTGGACTTTGTTGGCCATCATTACGGCATTGACGCTTATTGCCGGAAATATCACCGCCGTCTACCAAACGAGCTTTAAGCGGATGATGGCGTACTCCAGTATTTCGCATGCGGGTTATCTGCTGATTGGTTTAGCCTCCTTGGGTACACAAACAAAACAAGCTATTGTGTTTTATTCACTAGCTTATTCGGTAGCTACAATTGCCGCTTTTGGGGTACTGATACTGGTCTCTCAACAACGAAGTACACAAACGATTACAAGTGAAGGTGTTCTGACCGAAAATTTCGATGCCTTCAATGGGCTGGCTCGGCAAAACCCACTCTTAGGTTTGGCAATGACTGTTTCGATGCTGTCATTAGCAGGTATTCCATTGACAGCAGGTTTCTGGGGCAAATTCTACATGTTTTCAACCGCTGTTGAACGCGGACAAATCTGGCTGCTGGTTGTAGCCGTGCTGATGTCGGCTGTAGGTATTTATTATTACTTCCGGGTCATTATTGCGATGTACTTCCGAGATGGCGCAACGGAGCCGATTCGGGTTGCACCTTTCTTCCAATACGTACTAGTGGGAGCAATTATCCTGACCATAGGATTAGGGATTGCACCGGGTTTATTACAAGGCCTATTTTAATAAGTAAACGGCTCTTTCTGAGACCGTATCCTAAGTAATAACATCTGATAGCATAGACCTTTGCTATCAAGTGTGTACTTTTGGGGTAATTTGTTGGCCAGATAATAAATAGATTTAACGAATTTCGCCCGGTAAAACAGTGAACGTGAGTAGCATAGAACAGCCAAAACCAAAAGAATATAAGGACTTCTTCTCGTTCTTTTTAACGGCTGTACTGGGTGCATCCATTAATTTTGTCAGCCAGATCTTCTACCGGAAATTTTTTGATTTTGATACCAGTGTTTTTTGCGGCTACCTAACCGCAACTGTGCTAACGTTTATTCCGACGAAGCGCTACGCTTTTTCGGCTAAAGACACAGGTAACACAGGGCGTGAAGCCATTAAATTTTTGGGTATTGCTATTGTTGCCCTTGTAGTTCAGGTATATGTGGCTAAATATACCTTAGAGTGGATTGCTACTCCCTTATTTCCCAATACCCCTGAACTCTGGCGTGAGAAAGGTTCGCACGTAGCAGGTATGGGAATGAGCTTCTTAGCCAACTATTTTGGCCATAAACTCCTGACATTTCGTAGTACAGGTTTTTATGATAAGCTCCTTTCGCGTTCATCAAAAGAACCAGAAAGTAACGTATAGAGGTAAACTCTGATTAATTCAACTTCAAATAGGATTTTTTGGTGTGCTAAGTACCTAATTGTAAATTTATTGCAGGGTATTATTGCATTCACTAAGAAAAAAGTATATTTGTAGCTGGAAACCTAAAATATCACTGAGAAGGTAATGAAAAAAGTTATCGCTTTATTGTTCGTTGGTAGCATGCTGACATTTGCTGCTTGCCAAAGCAAACCTAAGACAGAAGAAACCACTACGGATTCGACTGCAACTATGTCAACCGACACTACAACAATGGCTACGGATTCTGCATCTACAATGATGGCTGATTCTGCTGCTGCTGACACCACGAAGAAATAATTTTCTTCGCGCAAGAATTTAAAAAGCCTTATTTTTATAAGGCTTTTTTGTTTTTAAGACGTTGACAAACGTATTTACTACGCATATTCCCCCGATGGCTGTTGAGTACTGCCATCAACTTCTACGGGATTATAAATTTCACTTTCGGATCGTAAAACCCCGCCGGACACGTTTAGGTGACTTCCGGGTATTGCCACACAATCAGACCCAGATAACGGTTAATACGAACCTAAATCCGTACGCGTTTTTAATCACTTATGTGCATGAAGTAGCCCATGCGGCTGTTCATCTTCAGCACGTAGCACAGCGAAGATCCCGGCGGGTTAAGCCACATGGGGAAGCCTGGCAAATGGCCTTTCAGCAGCTCATGCAACCCCTGTTGACTGAAGCTGTTTTCCCGGCGGCCATCCTGCGTCCACTTACGCATTACATGGCTAATCCTGGCGCTACAACCTATTCACACCCTGCATTAATTCTGGCATTACGACAGTTTGATCCGCAACCAATACAAACTATACCAGAGAATCGGGTATTACTTCGGGATGTATCGGAAGGTAAGACTTTTCAATTAGCTCAAAAGACGTATATACGAGGTACGCTACGGCGTACTCGCGTCGTTTGTAAGGAAGTTACATCGGGAAAATCATACGCCGTTCTGGCTCACGCCTGGGTGTCAATAATGATGAATGATGAATGATAAATGCGGAATAAACTATAGTCTACGAGAATGGAGGAAGCAAGCAGTTAGAAAGGGACTGTTTATTCTACTGATCATTCATCATTTATCATTCATCATTTGCCCTTCGAAAGCCCAGTCTGTCCTGCGCGAGGGAATATGGGTGAAAATTGGCGTTACAGAATCTGGGATTTATCGACTTTCTCAAGCCCAGCTGATTCAATTAAATCCTGCTTTTGCGACCGCCGATCCAAGGCGATTACGGCTCTATGGTAATGGCGGAGCTGTATTACCACAACCGAATGCCACGCCACGGGCTTCTGATTTAATCGAAAATGCAATTCAGGTATCAGGTGAAGCCGATGGTCGATTCGATGCGGGAGATGCTCTACTATTTTTTGGCCAAAGTCCTCATGCAATTCGTTACGATTCAACGGCTAAACGATTCGCTCATCAACTCAATTTTTATTCCGACACAACCTTCTACTTTCTGACGATTGGGGCTTCAAATGGCCTGCGTGTCGCTGACCGTTCAGCGGGCTCGCTGGGTGCTACTGCAACTGTTACGACCTTCGATGACTATCAGTTTCACGAACTGGATCTGCTGAAGTTGCCGTCTGTCCGCTCTGGCCGGGAATGGTTAGGCGAATACCTAACTACGGACACAACCAAAGTTGTGTTATTTGATGTACCGGGGCTGGTAGCCAATACTCCAGTCCGATTAGCCGCATCAGTTGTTTCGGGAGCGACTGTATCCACCCAATTTCGACTTCAACTCAATGATCAGTTAGTAGGTACCATGCCCATGACGCCCATTTCTGGATATGAATATGATTATCAGGGCATAGCTCGGACAGACACATTTTTAGCTAAACTAACAACTGCCGATAGTCCTATTCGCCTGGCCATTACATTTCGTAAGAATGGCTTATACTCGGCGCAGGGCTATCTGAATTATTTGTCGGCGCAAGTCAAGCGGGAGCTGCGTCAGTATGATAAGCCAACATGGGTACGGCGATTACCCGCTGGTCAATATACTATTAAACAGTCGTCTTCTGGTTTGCGTGTGTGGGATGTAACAAGCCCGTCTGTCCCCATTTCGCAGACGTATACCCTTTCATCGGCACAGGAAGCTGGGTGGCTGGCTTCGCGTTCAGGGGACTACTTTTTATTTACAGATTCACAGGTTTTAGCGCCCGTATCACTACAAAGCATCTCGAATCAGGATTTGCATAGTCAGACTACTGCCGACTTGATTATCGTAAGTCCAGCGGCCTGGGTAGATCAGGCAGAACGATTAGCGAAATTTCGGCGCGAGCATGATCTGTTGTCTGTTCAGGTTGTTACGACGCAACAGGTTTATAACGAGTTTGGCTCAGGCCAACCCGATCCGACGGCCATTCGGGATATGGCTCGATACTTTTACCTGAAGCAACCGGCTAAGCTCAAGTACCTATTGCTTTTTGGCGATGCGACTTATGATTATCGAAATATTTCGGGGCAGGTTAGTGCGGCACAATTGGCGAACATGGTGCCTGTATACGAAAGTCGGGAATCACTGCATCCGGTTACGAGCTATTCCTCCGACGATTATTTTGGCTTTATGGATACTAATGAAGGGGAGTGGCCGGAGACTACTACGGGCGACTACCTGTTAGATATTGGTGTGGGCAGATTACCCGTAAAATCGGCAGATGAAGCCAAAACCGTTGTTGATAAGCTTATTCGCTATAGTTCAGATGCCTCATTAACTGGCGATTGGCAAAGTCGGATTACCCTTGTTGCCGACGATGGTGATTATAATATTCACCAGCAGGATGCCGATTTGATGGCGAGAAATATTGAGAAAATCGCGCCTGCGTATCGCCCAGAACGTGTTTTTCTGGACGATTATCCACAAGAAAACACATCGGATGGTCAAAAAGCCCCAATTGTTAATCAATTAATTAATCAGGCAGTTACTGACGGGCGGCTGATTATCAATTATAGTGGGCATGGGGGCGTAATAGGACTGGCTGATGAGCAAGTGGTAACCCTTCAGGATATTCTTTCCTGGAGGAACAGCCGACTTCCCTTATTCGTGACAGCTACCTGCCAGTTCGGTCGGTATGATGATCCGAACGTTAATTCAGGGGCAGAACTAACCTTATTAAGTCGAACGGGAGGAGGAATTGGACTGCTGACAACCACCCGCCCAGTTTATGCCAATACGAATTTACTCTTAAATGAAGCATTCTATAATACCGTTTTCACACCGGTGAATGGACAAATGCCTCGCTTGGGCGATGTGATGCGGGGCACGAAAAACAATAGTTTGAGTGGTGCTGTTAACCGAAATTTTGCACTTCTGGGCGATCCATCTATGACACTGGCCTATCCACAGGCAAAGGCTGTGCTTACACAAGTCAATGGGAAAGGCGTGACTACTACTCGCCAGGACACCCTCAAAGCATTACAGACGGTCGAGTTAACTGGTGAAATTCGGCAGCAAAGCCAGCGAGTAACTGATTTTACGGGTACCATTCGATTGTCTCTTTACGATAAGGCTGTGACCCATACAACCCTCGGTTCTGAAGCGGGTAGCCCTAAAATGACGTATCAGGCGTTTAGCAACCCTATTTTTACAGGACAGGTACCTGTTCAGCAAGGTAAATTCGTTGCTCGCTTTACGATGCCGAAAGATATTGACTATACCGTCGGCCCAGGCAAACTTTATCTATATGCCGTAAAATCGGATAGTTTGTTAGCGGCAGGCGGAAGCTACGATAGTTTGCTAATTGGTGGCAGTGTTTTTGCTAATAGTATCGATACGCAGCCACCCGTAATAAAGCTCAGTGTGATAGGAGGGAAGCTTGACGGTGACGTTGTTCATTGTACGGGGCCAGATGTCCCGCTTCTTATTAATCTGTCAGATAATAAAGGGATTAATATTGCCAGATCGGGCCTTGGCCATGAGCTGACGGCTCAGCTTGGTGACCAGGCAGCGGTTATCCTGAACGAAAATTATGTGGCGAACAGCGCAGATGGACGTCAGGGCGAGGCCAGCTATACATTTCGAAACGTAGTATCGGGTACGTATACGATTCGGGCCAAAGCGTGGGATATTAACAATAATTCAAGCGAGGGCGCGTTGACCATAGTAGTTTCTGACCGACCGGGCTTAGCTTTGCGCACATTGCGGGTTAGTCCTAATCCAGTGGTTGCCCAAACAACGTTAACCGCAGAACTCAATCGTTCGGGCGAACCGCTTGACTGGACAGTAAGCATATATGACATCAACAGTCGCTTACTAAGCCAGCAAACCGGTCAATGTACCAATTGTGATGCGAGTGTTGACGTTGGTGTATGGAACGGTCTGACAGATACGGGTCAACCCGTATCGAATGGCCTGTACATGGTTCGGCTTGAAATTCGTTCGGCAACCGATGGCACAACAGCTATTGGTGCTAGCCGGATTGTACTAACAAAATGATTTAAAAAGACTTAAAATCGTCTCATTTTTTCTAATCCAACGATTCATTGTAATTTTGACCAAACAGTACTGCACTACTCACCCTATCCAGTTGCGGTCGTTGACCAACTCTCTTTGTATGAAGCGCAATTTTTTCCGTGTTCTTCTCGGCGTTTGCTTTTACTTTCCTTTCGTCGTATCTGCTCAAAATGGTTTAAACGGTGCAAAAAATGTTCCGACCTCATCAGTACCCTTCCTGAACTTTACGCCTGACGCTCGTTCTGGGGCGCTTGGAGAAGCGGGCGTAGCGCTTGGGGATGTCGATGCCAACGCTATTTTCTGGAATCCTTCGAAGCTGGTTTTCGCTAAACAGAGTTCTGGAGGATCGCTATCCTATACGCCCTGGCTGCGAAATCTAATTGGGGATATGTACTATTCCTACCTGAGCGGCTACGGAAAAGTAGGTAAGAACTCCGTGGTATCGGGTTCGTTAATGTATTTCGATTTAGGCACAGTTGATTTCACGACCGCAAATGGTGTGGCCGCTGGTACATTCAACTCCCGCGAATATGCACTCACTGTCTCGTTTGCGCAGAAACTCTCTCAGAATTTTTCGCTGGCTGTTGACCTGAAATACCTGAACTCCAACTTAGCTGCTGGTAGCGCTAACCCGGCGCTTAAGCCTGGTTCAACTGCAGCTGCTGATATCAGTGCTTACTATCATAACGAGTCACGCGATAATGCAACGGGCAAAGGAATTGGCTGGGCATTTGGCGGTATGATTTCGAATCTCGGTGGTCGACTTAATTATGGAGGAACGCAGAGCTACTTTATTCCGACCAATCTTCGTTTAGGAACCAGTCTGACCTTGTTTTCCGACCAGTATAACAAGTTCAACTTTGTATTAGACGCTAATAAATTGATGGTGCCAACGCCAAACGTTGTTAACGGCGTGGATCTGAATGCCAATAAAGATTACTTCTCATCCGTCTTTGGTTCGTTTGCCGATGCACCGGGCGGATTCAGTGAGGAATTACAAGAGGTCACCTTATCAACGGGTGTTGAGTATTGGTATAACGATCAGTTTGCTGCCCGACTTGGCTATTTTAACGAATCGAATCAGAAAGGTGGCCGTAAATATGTGACGACGGGTATTGGACTCCGGCTCCAGCAGAAATTTGGCATTGACTTCTCTTATTTGGTGCCAATAAAACAGGGTAGCCCGCTGTCCGATACGTTCCGGATCTCATTAGTATTTAACTTTAATAAAGCGAATCGGGTTGGTGATGAAGAAGCCGTAACCGACGATTCTAACTAAAATTAAAGAGTGAAAGAGCGAAAGAGTGAGTGAGTGAAGGCCAAACTGGCAAATTCACTCACTCACTCTTTCGCTCTTTCACTCTTTTGCTCTTTATATGACACTTAACAGAAGCCAGTCGCCCGCCTTTCAGGCTATACATGAGATACAATTACCCTCAGTGCAGTCTCATCGGTTAGATAATGGTATTCCACTGCATTTAATTGCGGTTAATCAGCAGCCCGTAATTCGCTTAGAATGCGTATTTGATGCCGGTACCTGGCACGAGTTAGTTCCGGGTAGTGCCTTCTTTACAATGAAGATGCTCTCGGAAGGGACAATAGCACGCTCATCGGCACAGATTAGTGAGTACGTCGATCGTTACGGAGCATTTCTGGAATTGAATAGCGGCCCTGATCGAGCAAGTATCGTTATTCATTGTCTGACGAAGTTTCTGCCGAGTGTGCTGCCTCTTTTGAGCGAGATTCTTAACGAACCCGTGTTTCCGCAGAAAGAATTAGATGACCTGCGGAATATTACACTTCAGAATTTGCGAGTCAATTACGAAAAGAGTGCCTACCTCGCGGGGGTTCTGTTTCGTGAAAAACTCTACGGTGCCGAGCATCCTTATGGGCGTAGTCAACGGCCCGAAGCGGTTGAGCAACTCACTCGCGAGAACGTAGTAGCCTTTTACGAACGGGTTATTCGAAATCGCCAGTTTCAAATCATTCTGGCCGGACAAGCGTCTGAAAATGAAGTCTTGTTGATTAACCAGGCGTTGGGTCAGCAACTTATCAAGACTGATAACCTCCCCGGTTTTTCTGGTACCTTACCCGCCGATAATAATTTGCCTATTTTGGCGGAAAAGCCCGATAGCGTTCAGTCGTCCATTCGATTAGGGCGTCGGTTGTTTACCCGTTCTCATCCCGATTTTTTCAAAATGTTGGTCGCCAATGAAGTATTGGGCGGCTATTTTGGTTCTCGGTTGATGAAGAATATTCGGGAAGAGAAAGGGTTTACGTATGGCATCTCCTCGAATATGCCTTCATTCCGGCGAGATGGCTATTTTCTGATTGGTACGGATGTCAATAAAGAAAATACACAAGAGACACTGGATGAAATACGCAAGGAAATCCGTATCCTTCAAACCGAGCTGGTTGCTGACAGCGAACTGGAAACGGTAAAGAATTATATGTCTGGTGAATTTGTTGGATCACTGAATACACCATTTGACATTGCCGATCGGTATAAAGTGATTTTGCTGGATAGTATGCCTGCTGATTTTCTGACGACCTACATTCAACGAATTCGCGCAGTAACAGCCGAGGAAGTTATGGAAATGGCGACCCGTTACCTAACTCCAGAAAGCCTGAATGAAGTAGTTGTAGGGGGTAAATAGGATTTGTATAGAGAAACCAAGTCGTTTTGTAGTCTAAAAAGATTTGCCGTTTAGTAACAATCCCTTAATTTTGGGGTTACACTCCCTTTACAAGGCTAATCAATTTAATTGGCTAGTCTCTTTATCCAGCAACCAGTTCTTAAGTTTTATTGATGAATGTTCTCATTATCTGCGCCACTACACTAGTGGCCTATTTGCTAGGGTCTATCCCCTCCGCCGTATGGTACGGTCAGGCATTCTTTGGCCTTGATATTCGTAACTATGGTAGTGGTAATGCCGGTGCAACCAATACCTTCCGCGTGTTGGGTAAACGAGCCGGAACCATAGTGATGTTGCTGGACGTACTGAAAGGATACACAGCAGCTATTTTATCGACTATACTATGGTATGCCGATGTTATCACCATCAATGAAATTCTGACCTTCAAAATCGTTTTTGGCTTAGTGGCCGTTATAGGGCATCTATATCCTGTTTTTGCCAATTTTAAAGGTGGGAAAGGCGTGGCAACGCTGCTGGGAATGATGTTAGCGACGCATCCAGAAATGGCCGCCGTTTGCATTGGCATTTTTCTATTGGTGGTTATTGCCTCACAATACGTATCGCTAGGGTCAATTCTTGCCGCATTGGCCTTCCCTGTTCTGTTGTTATTGCAGATTTTTGGTCAGAAAGAAAATCCATTATTGATTGTTTTTGGCTTCATCGTCTTTTTGCTTGTGGTATTTACACACCAGAAAAATATTGGTCGATTATTACGTGGCGAAGAAAGCCGTACTATTCTAATCCGATTCCGAAAAAAGCACTAGGCTAAGAAACCTTATTTCAGGATAAATCAACGCCCCGGCGTTGCGCGAAAAAGGCGTAACTTCGGGGCGAACTTTTTAGATATATGGTATATGATATAAGATGTATGATATGGCTATTGGCTTATCTATCTTATATCATATACCATATATCATACATCAAAGTATGACTAACTACCTTGAAACCAATAAGCAACGATTTTTAGATGAGTTGCTGGACTTACTACGTATTCCATCGGTTTCGGCCGATTCAGCATTTAAAGGCGATGTGCGCCGGGCTGCCGAATTTGTGAAAGACAAACTAACGGCTGCTGGATTAGATAAGGCCGCTTTGTACGAAACACCAGGCCACCCAATTGTTTACGCCGAAAAAATTGTGGACGCTACCCTGCCAACGGTGTTGGTATACGGTCACTACGATGTTCAGCCTGCCGATCCGTACGAACTCTGGAATACACCGCCTTTTGAGCCGACGATTCGTAACGAACGAATTTATGCGCGAGGTGCTTGCGACGACAAGGGCCAGTTCTACATGCATATCAAAGCCATTGAAGCAATGGTGGCTACGGACGGTTTACCCTGTAATGTAAAGGTGATGATTGAGGGCGAAGAAGAAGTTGGCTCTGATCACCTTGGCACTTTTGTGAAGGAAAATCGTGAGATGCTTAAAGCCGATGTCATTTTAATTTCGGATACGAGCATTATTTCAAACGAAACCCCTTCGCTTGAAATGGGTCTTCGTGGGCTTTCGTACGTAGAAGTACAGGTTACAGGTGCAAATCGTGATTTACATTCGGGCGTGTATGGCGGTGGGGTCGCTAACCCGATCAACGTCTTGTGCGAAATGATTGCATCGCTTCATGATGAGAACGGTCGCGTGACGATTCCTGGTTTTTATGATAAAGTGATTGATCTAAGTGATACCGAGCGTGCTGAATTAGCGAAGGCTCCCTTCGATTTAGAAGAGTATAAAAAAGACCTGGGCATTAATGATGTGCTCGGTGAAACGGGCTACTCGACCAACGAACGTACTTCGATTCGGCCAACATTAGATGTCAACGGGATTTGGGGTGGGTATACAGGCGAAGGAGCCAAAACGGTACTTCCGTCAAAAGCATCGGCCAAGATCAGTATGCGATTGGTACCAAACCAAACGCCCGACGAAATTACGGAGATGTTTACATCTCATTTCAAGTCGATAGCGCCAGCGGGTGTAACTGTTACAGTTACGCCACATCATGGTGGTATGCCTTACGTAACGCCTATCGATTCAGTTGAATTTGAGGCTGCCAGCAAAGCATTTGAAGAAGCCTGGGGTAAAAAGCCCATTCCAACACGCGGTGGTGGTAGTATTCCTATTACAGCGCTGTTTGAGCAAGAGCTTGGTATTAAGTCGATTCTGATGGGTTTCGGTCTCGATAGCGATGCCCTGCATTCACCGAATGAAAGTTATGGCCTCTTTAACTTCTATAAAGGCATCGAAACCATCCCTTATTTCTATAAATACTACGCAGCTCTCAAGCAATAAGTATTGTTCACAGGTTTTTTGCCTGGAGCCGGGACACGGCTCCAGGCAAAAGCCCTATTTCAAAAAGTCGCGTAAAACTGTTTAGGCGTAAATCCTTCTTTTCTCTATGAAAAAAACGTTACCGGTTCTTTTGTTAAGTTTTTTGGCGGTGACCTGGGCTTCTGCTCAACAAACGCCAACTGCTCCACCTGCTCGTGTATTAACACCCGCTGAGCAGAAGCAGAAAGAAAAAATAGACCGAGAAATTCAACGAGAACGGCAAATTCGAGCAGAATGGTTGCAAAAGCAACGTGAATACGAAGCTAAACAAGCCGAGAAGGAGCGCCAACGACAAGCTAAAAAAGCAGGAAAAGAACTGCCTGCCAAAGAGACACCAGCCCCTCAGTCGAAACCAATTGTAGCACCACCACCTGCTCCAGCGCAAACTGTGCAACCATCAGTTAGCCAGCCAACAACACCGGTAGTTGTAGGGCCTACTGAGAAAGAAATACGAGCTAAGGAAGAACAAGCGGCTAAAGAGGCTAAAAAGGCGCAACAAAAAGCGGATAAACAGGCTGCGAAAGAAGCAAAGGAAGCTCAAAGAAAGGCCGATAAAGCGGCTAAAACGGCACCTGCTTCGCCATTTACTGATACTCCGACTGTGGCACCAGCAGTAGTGGAGCCTGCAAAGGTCGAACGTCCAAAACGAGAGAAAAAGCCTGTTGCCGTGCAAACCGATTCTGCGACGAGTAGCGTAGAACCAACGGCTGTACGGCCCAAGCGGGAGTTTCTGCCCAAAGGACATTTATTCGACCCGATTATATTGGACCCGCTGGAGGCCCAAACGTATGGAAGTATTTTACCCGGATACTGGACCGAAGGTCAGAAGTATAAGGGGAGCATAGTTCCATTCGCTTTTGGCTTTGCAAAACCCTTTTATCGCCGGACTACCGAACCTGGTCGGGCTGAAGAGTGGGTGCTGGATTTGGCCTCATTCACCCAATTCGAGGCTTATCACGATGACGTGATGGATAAGGCACGTCGGCAAATTATGAATACCGATTATAAAATCAGTATTATTTATAATATCCGCCGGGGAGAGCACAATTACCGAATTCGGGTCTATCACATATCATCGCATTTAGGCGACGATTACATCTATCGGAACAAACTGACAGCTCCCTCACCCAATTCGGTTAACTACGAACAACTGGACTTTACCTATAGCCGTACTGTAAGCGACTGGCGATTGTATGGTGGAGCTGGAATTGTGCTGCGAAAAACAGAGGAGCGTAAACTGTTTAGTGCACAGCTTGGGGCATTTTATAAAAAGCCATCTACGCATGCCGCCCGATTGGTAGGTGGTGCCGATATTAAATTCTGGCAGCAAACCGATTTCCGGCCTGGTATCCATGGTGGGATAGGTATTGAGTTAGGACGCACGCAAAACAATCTGACGTTTCTGTTGGAAGGATATTCTGGTTTCCGTCCATACAGCCAGTATGAGCAACAACAAACCTCTTGGATAGGCGTTGGCCTCTACCTGAGCCCATTTTGATATAGAATGTATTATATATGATGTATGAGAGAATTACATATCATATATAACACATCATACATACTACATTATACATCATATATATGTCTTTGTCTGCATTAACGGCTATTTCGCCCGTTGACGGTCGCTATCGGTCTCAGGTTGAGGCTTTAGCTCCTTATTTTTCGGAACTTGGTTTGATTCATTACCGGGTTCGTATTGAGATCGAATATTTTATCGCGCTCTGCGAATGGCCTATACCACAACTTGCCGACGTCGATTCTGCACAGTTTTCTGTCTTGAGGACCCTATACGAAACGTTTTCAGAAGAAGACGCACTTCGTATCAAAGAAATTGAAAAAACGACCAACCACGACGTCAAGGCGGTTGAGTATTTTATCAAAGAAAAACTGAAAGGATCGTCTGTTGAACCGTATCTGGAATTCGTTCACTTTGGCTTAACCTCGCAGGATATCAACAACACGGCTATTCCGCTGTTGCTAAGTGAAGCGCTCGACACCGAAATTGTCCCGCTTTACCGGCAGATATTTATGCGATTACAGGAGCTGGCCAATCAGTGGAAGGGCGTACCAATGCTGGCTCGCACACATGGACAGCCCGCGTCGCCAACGCGATTAGGAAAAGAGCTTTCCGTTTTTGTTGAGCGGATTGAGAAGCAATTACAAATTCTGGCCGCAATTCCGACGGCGGCTAAATTTGGTGGGGCAACGGGCAACTTCAATGCGCATGCGGTGGCTTACCCAAACGAAGACTGGAAGAAATTTGGCGATCGGTTTGTCGAAGGTCTTGGCATGGTTCGTAGCCAGTTTACGACCCAGATTGAGCATTACGACATGCTGGCGGCCACGATGGATGCCTTTAAACGGCTGAATACAATCCTGATTGACCTCGATCGTGACGTCTGGACTTATGTGTCCATGAATTACTTCAAGCAGCGCCTAAAAGAGGGTGAAGTCGGATCGTCGGCCATGCCACATAAAGTCAACCCGATTGATTTTGAGAATTCGGAAGGAAATCTGGGTATCGCTAATGCCATTTTCGAGCATTTATCGGCTAAACTCCCCGTTTCCCGGCTTCAGCGCGATCTGACTGATTCGACGGTATTACGGAGCATTGGTGTTCCGTTTGCTCACTCAGTTATTGCGCTCAAATCACTCCTGAAAGGTTTGAACAAGCTAGAGTTGAATCAGGATGCTCTCAATGCTGATCTGGAAGACAACTGGGCTGTCGTAGCCGAAGGAATTCAAACGATTCTCCGTCGCGAAGGCTACCCACAGCCATACGAAGCCCTAAAAGCCCTCACGCGAACTAATCAGAAAATTACAGCGGATACCATTCGCGAATTTATTGAGGGTTTAGATGTATCGGAAGCAGTTAAGGGCGAGCTACGCGCTATTACGCCGTTTACCTATACGGGAATATAATTGATGTAGAGTAACGTAAGGTCTATATAAATAGCCGTGCTGCTAACAAGCAGCACGGCTATTTACATTATAAACAAACTATAATCGCTTCATTCTGAAATCTATACTGGTCTGCTATGACCAGAAATCGGGCAATTGCCCCCATCTATAAGTCTATAGCCGCCAGCTACCAATACCTAATATTAACGTGAATAATGGATGAAATCTGAAATTATTGACTGATTATCAGTTATTTATAATATCGTTTTTTGTCATCTCGACGCCAGGAGGGATCTTCGGCAACTGATTATTTACCGAAGATCCCTCCTGGCGTCGGGATGACAAAAAATTAGTATAATTCTATTCGTAAATCATCCATTATTCACGTTAATATTAACGATCAAACAAAGAGCTTGCTCAGCGCCACACCCACGATTACTCAATGAACGAATAACGAATAATGTTTAAATTGACCTGTTATAAGTGGGGTAAACAAGATCAATTTTTAAGCAAAAAAATCATAGATTAATCAGCAGAATACATGACTAAAAAACGCATATTTTTTACTGGTGGATCGGGGAAAGCTGGAAAGCATGTCATTCCCTACCTGATCGACCAAGGCCACACCGTGTTGAATGTAGACCTGATGCCCTTGGATCATCCAGGAGTAAATAATATCGTCGCTGATATTACGGATTCTGGACAAATGTTTAATGCCCTAAGTTCTTATGCCAGCTTAGATGAATTAGAGCCAGGTACGGGCGTACCCAAATTTGATGCCGTCGTCCATTTTGCAGCCGTGCCCCGAATTTTACTTAAACCAGATAATGAAACGTTTCGGGTTAACACCATTGGCACCTATAATGTGATTGAAGCAGCTGTCAAACTGGGTATTCGAAAGATTATTATTGCCTCTTCAGAGACTACCTATGGGATTTGTTTTTCCGATGGTCAAACCAACCCAAAATCGTTGCCGTTGGAAGAGGATTATGACGTTGATCCCATGGATAGCTACGGCTTATCAAAGGTAGTCAATGAACAAACGGCCCGCAGCTTCCAGCGCCGTTCGGGCTTTGATGTGTACGCCCTTCGGATCGGTAATGTGATTGAACCGCACGAATACACCGAACTGTTTCCCTTTTACTTGACTCATCCTGAAGTGCGACGTCGGAATGCCTTTTGCTACATTGATGCGCGAGACTTGGGCCAGATTGTGGATTTATGTTTGCAAAAAGAGGGTCTTGGATATCAGATTTTCAATGCAGGTAATGATCACAATGGAGCTATTCTTCCTAGCCTAGAACTGTCTAAAAAGTTCTTCCCTGGTGTACCCCTTACGCGCGAATTGGGGAAGTATGAAGCTTTGTTTTCAAACCGAAAAATTCGGGAAGTGCTGGGCTTTAAGGAACAACATAACTGGCAGAAGTATGTGACCTGGGAGTAATAAAGCAACCAACATCTCAGCTAAGATTGACCAAAGGAAATGGGCGAGCTAACAGATTCGGTTTAGGTTCCAGTTGGTTACTCAATACTAGTGCTTTGGCAAAATAGATTCTTTTGTCTCTATCGATTCTATTGTGCTGATAATCAGAAACGATAGAGACAACCGCGCGGGCGGCCCCGAGAATCTATAGAATCTAAATTGGAACAGCACTAGTTCACAAAGCGTGCTAATCGGGCCCGCTTACCGGTATCCGGAAGCCTGGGTCTATTTGCCACTCGTGAATCCATCTAATCAGCGCCGACAACTGATGGTCGATCTGGATCATAACCGCTGTGATACCCTGGACGCGTTTGTGCTAGCTGGCCACCCCCGTAAATTGACCCATCTGGGAAAATTGTTTCGTCGGGTACCACTCGAGCAGCGAGCTATTCCGATCCGAGCGTTTGCCTTGCCGTTCACGCTGCTCCCACACGATCGTGCAGGGCTATTCTTACGTAGTCGACGCACGACGGGTATCCATGAATTAGCCATTACAGTGTCGACTCAACGCCAGTTTATCATTAAGCATGACCAGGAAGAACTCACCCGGCTGTTTGCGCTATCGAGTGCGTTCTTTTTTATGTTTACGGTATTGGCACTCGGGCTGATTTTCAAGCACCGGCTGCTCGTTTATTTTGGTGTTTATTTATTTCCCGTTCTGTTAGGACAGCTGAATTATACTTATTTCTTCGATGCCGTCAGCTTTCCGTCGTGGCTGGGTCTGAACAACAAACATCAATGCTAAATTGAAGTTTACCAGCAAGCAGGAGTTTTATGATTTCTTACAGAGCATTTAAACTGACGTTTTAGTGAACGTTCTTTATTGGCTATCAATTTCAAATATACCTTTCGTGATCAATGGGTTACAAGCGGAAGGGGCTAAGTAAACAATACCTTTTCTGACCTGAAACGCGAGGAAATGCTGTTTATGTCTTTGAAAAGCAGTTTGGGATTTCGCCCACATAAGGTAAAGCAAAGGCTACCTGATGGGTGTGTCATTTTGAACACAACTAAACTCAATATGGCCACATCTTCCTGAAACGTTCCGACCAATTTTGCTCTATAAACGAATAAGCAAATGAGCAAAACAATTTTCATCACCGGAGCCTCGTCGGGTTTAGGGAAGGCCACCGCTACCTTATTTCAACAAAAAGGCTGGCACGTCATAGCAACTATGCGTAAGCCTGAGCAGGCAGTTGAATTGAGTCAGCTGGATAACGTAACGATTTTACCGCTGGACGTCACTGACACTGAGCAGATTAAGAAAACCGTCAGTAAGGCCATTGCGACTGGCAATATAGATGTCGTTTTTAACAATGCCGGGTATGGCCTGTCAGGCCCGTTGGAGGCCACTTCGGAAGAACAGTTGACCCGTCAGATTAATACCAATCTGTTAGGCGTCATCCGGGTTACGCAGGCATTTATTCCCTATTTCAGGGAGAAAGGCAGCGGGCTTTTTATTACGACAACCTCAGTGGGCGGGTTGGTTGGCTTTCCGTTTTCATCGTTATACCATGCCACCAAATGGGGGCTGGAAGGATGGAGTGAAAGTATGGCTTATGAACTGAAAAGCATTAATGTTGGGATCAAAGTGATAGAACCAGGGGCTATCCAGACTGATTTTATTGGTCGATCGTACGATAAAGCCTATCATCCTGCCTACGACGAGCTGTTTAATCGCTTTTTCTCGAACGTCGATCAGGTTACCTTTGCCCCGGCCGAAACAATAGCCGAAGTTGTTTATGAAGCCGCCACCGATGGGAAAGATCAATTGCGTTATTTGATAGGAGAGGAGGCCAGGGCCCTTTATAACCAGCGCCTGCAACTCGGTGATGAAGGGTTCAGACGCTTTATGGAATCCGCTTTTTTAGGGAATTAACCTGGCTGATGTGGTTATATGAAACATCCATCGAATACCCCCCTTAAAATCAGTTCACCGGTCGAATTGCACCAATTAATGGATTTACCAGGGCCCTTACATCCCCTGGTAAGTCTGTTCGATAATACGCTGGCTATCGTGAATAAAGCTACGCTGCCCCAGTCGTTCATGTTTGATTTCTACACCATTTCGTACAAGAAAAAGCTGAAAGGGAGAACAGGCTATGGCCAGCATTACTACGACTTCGACGATGGGACAATGGTATTCACCGCGCCTGGACAATTGATTTCGACCGATGGCGATCACGACTATTTTGGCATCTCCCTGCTTTTTCATCCTGATTATATCCGGAATTACCCCCTGGGCAGGCGCATAAAACAATTTGGCTTCTTTTCGTATGAAAGTAATGAGGCTTTGCATCTTTCAGACAAGGAAAAGAATACCCTATTGACGGTTTTCAAAAATATAAACGATGAACTACAGCACAGTCTTGATGATTTTAGCCAGGACATTGTTGTTTCGCTGATTGAGACCCTACTCAATTATAGTAATCGTTTTTACGGAAGGCAGTTCATTACACGCAAAACGGTCAATCACGATCTGTTGTACCGAATAGAAAAACTGCTGGATGAATATTTCGGTAGCGAACAAGGTTTAACAACCGGCCTGCCAACTGTCGATTATTTGGCTTTTCATATTAATGTATCCCCCCGTTACCTGAGCGATATGCTCCGCGCCCTTATCGGGCAAAATGCACAGCAGTACATTCATGAAAAAATGATTGAAAAAGCAAAGGAATACCTGACTGGAACAAATATGACAGTGGGCGAAATCGCCTATCGGTTAGGATTTGACTACCCACAGTCGTTTAGTAAACTGTTTAGACGAAAGACAAATTTAACGCCCATTGCATTTAAGCATCAGTTTCATAAGAATTGACTTTTTTCAGAATAGCCTATTATAGAATTATGGGTAAATCTAAAAAAAAACGAGAGCGTATGCTACTAGTGCTCTTCCAAAATAGTTTTTTTTGATTCTACTAGATTCTTTTGATACCAGACGCCTGATTATCAGAATTTATAGAATCTTCAGAAACTATAGAATCTAAATTGGAAAAGCACTGGAATAGATTTACAAAAGGGAACAAGGTTGACAATCAGCCTCATATTGCACATTTCCGTACCGAACTTTTTTATAAGGGTACCCTTTTAGTGACTGATGGCCTTGACTTTGGTGAGCCCGATTAGGCCCGGGCCGCCGGTGCGGTTTTATAGCCTAAAGACCCATGTAGCCGTAACGAATTGTAGGCAACAATAGCCTGCTCGATAGCCGTTTCAGCCATGTTAAAAGTAGGGATCCCCCTAGATGAAACTCCTCCTTTAAAGTCCGAAAAGCCCGTTCTGCTAAAGCATTTTCGTTTGGGTCGCCTGACTTGACTCAGTCGTACTAATGGTAATCCTCGCTTGGCGCAATCGATCCACATAGACTCCCGAGCAATATTGAACACGGCACTGGCCGTCTGGCCCGATCCGACGGGGTCGCCCGTGCGGTGGTGAATAAGCGGTTCATCGGTTTGGCTACGCGTTTTTAAGGCCATCTCCAGAGCCGCTACGGGCCTTTTGGCTTCTAACGTTTTGTGAAACGACCAGCCAACAATTTTACGTGAGTAGGCATCCATAATCACCGATAAATAGGCAAAGCCAACTCCCACTCGAATATAACTTAGATCGCTTACCCAGAGCTGATTTGGCCTTTCGGGTTTGAGCTCTTTAACTTGGTTGGGATACTTCTCTAAGTCATGATCAGAATCGGTCGTTTTAATTCTTAACCGTTTCTTAATTAGTAGCAAACCATTGGCTTACTAATGTACTGTACACAGAAATCAGTAGCATACGCTTCTTTAATGGGGTATATGATGTGACACAATCCACCTTTCGGACTAGTCAAGGAAGTGCGAAAATAAATCAACTACAAAACGCTCAACGAGTTATATTTTCGGCAGACGAGCTGAATCACGCCAATACCGACGTAACATGATTACATACTCATGCCAGCCCTGCATGTCCTCTGGTTTTTGCGTATAAGCCACAGCGCCCAGTTCATAGGCTTGTTCAATTTTATCTTCTTCATCCAGGTAACTCAGCATGATGATTGGCACTCGACCTTTGAAACGCGCCCGTAATTCAGGCAATAAGCTTAACCCATCGGCTGATTCACGCAGGTCGATGTCTAAAAGAATGAGTTGAGGAGATTGATCGGATTGCCTATCCAGATACGTAACCGTTTCTTGAACGGATCGAGTATTGGTAAACCGAGCTTCGGGAAACTCCTTTTCCGAAGCTCTAACCAGAAGTTCATAAATGGGCGGTTCATCATCCACCACTAAAATAGCGAAGTACTGACTAGATTGTGCTGACTGCATACGTTGAGATAAAGAAAGTTGGTTAGTAAGTAGCCCGATTGTTTTGAATTGATTTCGGTTGAACCATCCTACGTCCCGCGTTGATTGGTCCGGCGGGTTGGAATTTTAGCTAACCTAAACCAGTATAGACGAATCTGTTCGGCTAGTTCGACTAATCCTTGATGTTGCGTCGGTTTGATCAGGAACGTATTCGCTCCTAATTCATAGGATCGGTTAATGTCCTCCTCGTTGTCGGACGTCGTTAAAATCAAGATGGGTACGTGGCGATAGTGTGGAGAGTTTTTTAGATGAGAAAGCACCTCAAAACCACCGATCCGGGGCATATTGAGATCTAATAGAACCAAGTCAGGAAGGAAGTCTGTACGATCAATATTTTCTAAGACATCCGTACCATCATTGGCAAATCGAAGATTGAAAAGGGGGGAATCCTGCTCAAACGCGGTCTTTAGTAAAAATTGATCATCCTCATCATCGTCGACGATCAAAACATTAAACGTGTTTTTCATTTAACTGAGTGAATTTCATCGGGCTACTAACGTGAGTATACTTTTTGTTCATGGTTAGTGTTTTCCTTTTAAGCTAAATAACATGAGGCCATTATTCTCTACGGATCGCGAATGTGTTGGTTAAAAACAGATAAATGCGTATAAATACGTATGTACCAGGCTATTGGATTTAGCTCAATGAAACACAGGCATTTTTATCGCCGTTTGTCTTTTGACAAAGTCGTTAACCCATTGATTCTCCTAATGGCGCAGGGAGTTCAACTTAACAGTTTTCGCTGAAACTGGTTACTTTTGATAAACACCACTGTCCTGATGTCTTTAAATCCAACCAGTGGGCCTAGATTTCCCATCCTGCTGGTGGAAGATGATCTGGCCATTATTGATATTATTCAACGCGCAACCAGAGCTTGCTTTCCAGAGGCTGATATTATTGCTATCTCCACCTTTGAAGAAGCAGTCGTTTATTTGTATAATTTGGAGGGAAAAGGACCTCGCTTGCTTCTATTGGATGTTTTTCTAGCTGGTGGTCAAACTGGATTAGATTTCCTGCAACTGCTTAAAGCTCATCCGTTAGGGAAACTGCTGCCGGCGATTGTGTTGTCGCAAAGCGCTCGGCACGTCAAAGACGCCTATCAATTGGGAGCGGCTGCCTACTTTACCAAGCCATTTTCGTTCCCGGATTGGAAACAATTTATGCTCGATCTTCGCTTGTTTTGGTACGAAACCGCTACACTCCCGCAAACGTATTTCGAAAGGCAGCAAGAACTTCTGCATGGATAGTAAAAGCGGGTAGGGGTAAGCGGTTCAGAGTAGAACCCTTCAGTGGTAGTTAAATAAAAGCAGAACTTATTAAGGTAGATCAGCCGTGTGAACCGGCTCTAAACACCTTTGATGGTCCTGATCCAGCGTACCGGCCACTGCGGTCCGTTTTTTTAGATTTACCCAATTATACTTAAATCATACCAAAAGTCAGCCTTATATAAAGCTGAACGAAAGTCTCCCGCTGAGTCAGTTCAAGAAACTGGGTCATCGGGAGACTTTCGTTGATTGAGCTACACATTTCAGTAATCCAGTGAATTCCGGGCCTGATCCCCCGTCTACTTTTGCCACTGCAAACAAGACGATATGATACTGATCACAGGGGCAACCGGACACTTAGGAAAAGCAACCGTCGACGCACTGCACAAACGAACGGACAGACGCTTTGCGGTTATGGTTCGGGATATCCGGAAAGCAGACGAGTTTATAAACATGGGTATTGACGTACGCCAGGGCGACTATACCCATTACCAGGCTATGGTAAATGGGTTTGCCGACGTAGAAAAGCTTTTACTCATATCCTCCAATCACGATACCGATCGCTTCCTGCATCATAAACAGGCAATTGACGCAGCTAAAGCAGCCGGTGTAAAGCGAATCTATTACACGGGTTTCGATATGACGGATTTGTGGCATAGTGCTGTGCCCTTTCTTTCCATACCGCATGCCCAAACCATCGATTACTTAAAGGAATCTGGGATTAGCTACACGATTCTCAATAACAACCTGTATGCTGACTTATTGCCCCTGTTTATCGGCAATGACGTACTGCCTGAAGGTATCTGCTTTCCGGCCGGAACGGGGCAGGTTCCCTTCCTTACCCGCACCGACATCGCAGAGGCAACGGCAACTATTCTGCTCAGCAATGTTCCTGAAAATCAAATCATAACGCTGGCGGGCTCGAAAGCCTATACGTTTCAGGAGATAACGGAAATATTGAGTGAGTTGACGGGAAAACCGCTTCCTTATGTGAGCCCGGACCGAAGCGCATTTTTAGCCTATCTGCTGAAAAAGGGCCAACCGGAATGGCTGGCTACCTACCTGGCGGATATGGCTGAATCAATACGTAGAAATGAATTCAATACGAATCATACGGATATAGCGCGCTATCTCCTTCGTCCGCCAACATCGATGAAGGACTATCTGCGCAGGGTGTATTTAGAAAAGTAAGAACATTCAAACGATTGGCGTAAAAACAAGTAAACATGAAAACGACAAAACTTGGTAATCAGGGGCTTCAGGTGCCTGTTATCGGCTTGGGCTGTATGAGTCTGGCCGGCAGCGATACCCAGTACATTTATGGCAAATCAGACGAAAAGGATGGGCTAGCGGTAATTGACCGGGCCCTGGAATTGGGCTGTAATTTTTTAGATACGGCGGACGCCTATGGGCCTTTACAGAATGAGCGCCTACTGGCGAAAGCGATAAAAGGTCGACGCGATAAAGTGGTTATCGCGACCAAATTCGGTTTTGAAATCAATGATCAGGGGGAGTTCACCGGAAAAGTAAATGGCAAAAAGGACTACATCAAACAAGCCGCAGAACGGTCGCTGAAAAGCCTGGGCACCGACTTCATTGATCTGTATTATATGCACCGCCCAGATCCGGCAACGCCGATTGAGGAATCGATGGAGGCAATGGCCGCCCTGGTCAAGGAAGGCAAGGTACGCTATCTTGGTTTATCGGAAGTATCGGCCGAGCTGATTCGCAGAGCCCACGCCGTTCACCCGCTTACGGCCATTGAAACGGAATATTCCTTATTTGAACGCACGCTCGATGATGATGGCACGACCTATGTACTGACAGAATTAGGCATTGGTCTCGTTCCTTATTCGCCACTGGGTCGCGGCTTTTTAACGGGCGAATTGAAAAGCCCGGATGATTTTGACGCAAACGATGCGCGCCGACATTTAGAACGATTTCAGGGCGAAAACTTTTATAAAAATCTTGAACTGGTTAAAGCACTGCGAGGGATAGCCGAACAAAAACAGGTAACGGCCTCCCAGTTAGCCTTAGCCTGGATTGTCGCCAAAGGACACGTTCCCATTCCGGGTACCAGAAAAGTTAAGTACGTGGAGGAAAATTTGGCAGCCGCTAATATTACCCTGACAGCGGAAGAAATCGCTAAATTAGAATCGATTCTCCCTTTGGGGCATCGGCAGGCTGGTTCCCGCAGCGATGCGAAGGCAACGCCTAAAGATGAAGAATAATCCAGTAACCGTGAATACAGGAATAGGGATAGTTGTATTCTTGTATTCACGGTCAACTTCGACGAAGTACTTGCCATGAAGAATAAAATTCCTTTTGTCGTAAAATCAGTAACAGAGCTTAATCAGTTACTGGGTTTACCCAAGCCCCGGCATCCGTTGATCGTTGTGTATCGGTATGACCAGATTACCCGAAGGGATGATAAATTACTGGATTATTTCTGCCCCCAATTTTACAGTATTGCCATCAAAAAGAATTTCAAGGGTAAGGTTCGCTACGGACAGAGTTTTTATGATTTCGACGAAGGGATGATGTCTTTTGTTGGGCCGGGTCAATTACTGGCTCATACCGGTGGAGACAATATTCCGGAGGAAGGGTTCTGCCTGATGTTTCACCCTGACTTTTTTGCTGGACACGTACTGGCGGCCAAAATCAGGCAGTACGGTTTTTTTTCCTACGAACTGAATGAGGCCCTGCATTTATCGGATGAAGAGCAACTTTTGGTCGAGACGATCATGGGCCAGATCGAAACCGAATACCAAAACCCCATAGATACCCTGAGCCAGGATGTCATGATCACCCATATCGAGTTGCTATTGCATTATAGCCAACGGTTTTACAATCGCCAGTTTATAACCAGAAAGCCTGCCAATCACGAGTTGCTGGCTAGAGTAGAGAAGTTATTGAACGCTTATTTTTCAGATGAGATGGCACTCCGGGAAGGCTTACCAACGGTTCAGCATATTGCCGAAGCATTGCATATTTCGCCTAATTACCTGAGCGATATGCTCCGTATCGCGACCGGAAAAAGCGCTCAGGGACACATTCAGGATAAAATCATTGAGAAAGCAAAGGAATTACTTTCCACGACCAATTTATCCATTTCCGAGGTGGCGTACCTGATAGGCTTTGAACGCCCTCAATCCTTAAATCGCCTGTTTAAAAAGAAGACAAACCTCACTCCGGTAGCATTCAAGCAGGGATTTCGCTCTAACTAAGGGAGCCGAAGCGATCGTTTATTCCGACACGCCTGCGGCAACTGACGCCCCCATTTACCTTAAAATGTATAAGCCATTCCTGAAAACCTATAAAGGCGAAACGATTAATGAGACGAGCTTTGCATGGACTATATAATACAACCTATGGCAAAGACTGTGTTCATTACTGGCGCATCGTCAGGTTTTGGAAAGGAAACCGCAAAATTATTTCAACGCAACGGATGGAATGTACTGGCGACGATGCGCGCGCCCGAAAAAGAGAACGAGCTGGCTCAACTGGATAACGTAGTGTTGGTATCAGTAGATGTAACCGACCAGCAAAGCATCGACCGGGCGGTACAAAAAGGTATCGACACCTTTAAGACCATCGATGTTTTGATAAACAACGCAGGATATGGGGTAATGGGCGTTTTTGAATCGGCCACGAACAGCCAGATTCAACAGCAGTATGCGGTCAATGTATTTGGCCTCATGCAGGTTACACGGGCTGTTTTGCCGGTGATGCGCCAACATAGACAGGGGGTTATCATCAATATTTCTTCCTTTGGCGGCATTACTGCCGGACCGTTTGCCAGCCTATACAACAGCTCGAAATTTGCCGTAGAAGGGTTTTCCGAGGCCTTGTCGCACGAGCTTGCTTTCCTCAATATTGCCGTCAAACTCATCGAGCCGGGGAGCGTAGCAACCAATTTCAGAAACGGCATGGAGATGATTCAGAATGAGATTACCGACTATCAGGCCGAACTGGCTACGTTCATTCCCCGCTATACCAAACGAACCGAACATTTGCCCAAAGCAAGTGCGCAGGAGGTAGCCGAAACGATATACGAAGCCGCCACAGACGGCAAACTGAAGCTGCGGTATGTGGTCGGTGAGGATGCCCGGTTTTATATTGATTTAAAGGCAAAGAGCAGCGAAGAACAGTACCTGAAAACGATGCGCGGCTAGTGTCAATACGTATACTCTCTCAGCTATGGAGCGAACGATCATCGATATACGATCCATCAACGAACTACACCAGTTCTATGGTTATGAAAAGCCAAAGCACCCGCTGGTGAGCATTATCGACCTGTCTAAAACGAAAAAACAAGTGGCGTCGGGGGCCAGTCTATACCGGCTGCATTTTTATTGTGTTTATTTCAAGACACTCAAAGGGGCTTTACCCTATGGCCGATCGTATTACGATTTTGATGAAGCTACGTTGCTGTTTACCGCTCCCTATCAGGTAGTGGCACCCAGTGCCGATCCCACACCGGAAAAAGGGTGGGGTTTGTTTTTTCATCCCGATGTATTAGCCCGCACCGGGTTGGGCAAAAAAATAAACGAGTATTCGTTTTTCAACTATGCATCGACGGAAGCATTGCATCTCTCAGATGCTGAAAAAGAAGTGCTGGAAGCCTGTCTCCGACATATTGAGCTGGAATATACGCGGCCAATCGACAAGCATACCCAAACACTTATCGTGACCAATATTGAACTGTTACTGAATTATTGCGACCGATTTTATGACAGACAATTTTTGACGAGGGCCAACGTCAACCAGGACATTATTCAACAATTTGAGGATTTACTCAACAACTACTTTACTCATGAGTCATTAACCGAAATCGGATTGCCGGACGTAACCTATTTTTCTGCTCATCTGAACCTATCGCCCTACTATTTGTCGGATGTTCTGAATAAATATACCGGAAAGACTACGCAGGAACATATCCATTTAAAACTGGTTGAGAGGGCAAAACTGCTCCTTTGGAGCACCGATAAGTCAATCAGTAGTATAGCCTATGATCTTGGCTTTAACTATCCCTCTCATTTTACCAAACTCTTTAAAAGTAAAACAGGAAAATCGCCTAAAGACTTTCGCAATCTGAATTAAAAGTCCTTTTGGAAATAGATAGTCTCAAATCATGGCCGTCAGCGAAACAATAGAAGAATTTTACGAACAAAGGGCCCTTAAAACGCTTGACGTAGCGGGTGAGAATACCGGTCAATTCCATGTCTTTAAAAAAGATAACATGGCGCAGGATAAGCAGCCTCCTCGATTTGCCCGACGAAATTTTTACAAGATCACCCTGATACGGGGCCACCATCTTTTCCATTATGCGGATAAAACCCTGGAAGTCTCCGGCGATACGCTGATTTTTTCCAACCCTGCTATTCCCTATACTTTTGAACCCATCAGTGAGGAATCTGGCGGCTATTTCTGCATTTTCAGGGAAAGTTTTTTGAGTCAGTTTCTACGAGCCAGTCTGCGGGAACTCCCGATGTATCAGATTGGAGGAAGTCCAGCCTATAGTCTGGATAAGACAATGAGCAGTGAGATAGGCATAATCTTCGAAAAAATGGTTCGGGAACATGCATCTGATTTCCGGTTCCGATATGACCTGATCCGGAATTACACGCTGGAAATCATCTACACAGCCCTGAAGCTACAGCCTTCCGATAAATTATACCCTCATAGTAACGCCAATACCCGGCTAACAGCCGTATTTATGGAGTTGCTGGAGCGTCAATTTCCTGTGGAAAGCCTGGCACAGCCATTTTCGATGAAAAGCGCAAAAGATTTTGCCAATCGATTGGCGATACACGTTAATCATCTGAACAGAGCTGTAAAAATGACAACGGGAAGAACCACATCCGAACTAATTTACGACCGTATTATCGTCGAGGCAAAAGCCTTATTGAAACATACAGACTGGAACGTATCGGAAATCGGATTTAGCCTGGGTTTCGACGAGCCATCCCATTTCAACCATTTCTTTAAAAGGCATACCAATCATACACCTCTGGAGTACCGGAATTAACCCCAATAGGGCACTCATCGAGAAACATGAAAGCTGCACTGTCAATCGTTCAAAAAAGCAAATTTTCTGGCATTTATTTTTCCGGCACGTTACCGGCAACTCCTGTTACTGCCATGAGCCCACAGTTTTCGGTCATTAAAACAGATGAGCATTTCCGAAGCTGCAAAAATGCGGTATCGCCCCATATCCTTGATTTCTATATGCTTTGCCTGATTCGAAAGGGAGAAGGCATCTATCATTTTGACCAAAACGGTTATTACCTGAAAGCGAACACGCTTTGCTTAATAAAACCCTATACGTTAGTGTCCTGGCACGCCCAAACTCCATTCCAGGAGGGCTTTTGTTGCACATTTTCGGAGGGCTTTTTCAATGAAGGACTGGAAAATAAACACTGGCTCAAACGATTAGCCATACCTGGGCATGCCATCATACCATTAACTGAAGCCGAAACAAGCTATTTTACGTTACTGCTGGACGATATGGAACATGAGTACGGTTGTCGAAGCAACCCAGATGCGGAGTTAATCAGAAGCCAGTTGCATGTGCTCATAAGAAAGGCAGCCTCCCTGTTTGCTGGTCGAGACAATCAGATTACGCCTAAAAATGGTGCAGCAATAGAAATAGTCAAATCCTTTTTACAGTACTGTAAGGATGATTTTGCGAATCTCATGAGTGGGAAAATAGCTACCCTACCCTCGCTCAAGCAACAGGCAGAGCGGTTATATATAACGCCGAACCATCTAAATGATACCGTAAGGGCTATACTGGGGAAGTCTGTCGGACAATATATTCAGGAGGAATTAGCGGGGGTAGCTACCGGCCTGCTGGTTCAGACCAAGTTAACCATAGCACAAATAGCCGATCAGTTAGGCTTTAGTGATGCATCTTACTTTGCCAGGTTTTATAAGAAGCAAGCGGGTATTTCACCGTCGGCCTTTCGTAAACAGAATCCGTAGATTGTGCTTGCCTATCCGTATATAGTGTCTGTCTTCTCTTTTTAGTTGGCTCTAGCTTTGTTCTAAACAAACAAGTTATGTCCAGACAAGAGCAAACAATTTTGATAAAAGGCGCACACATCCTTTCCATGGACACCCGGATTGACAATCTGCCTATTGGCGATGTACTGATTCGCGGTAGTAAGATTGCTGAAGTAGCCCCACAGATCATTCATGAAAATGCCGAATTAATAGATGCTACGGGCATGATTCTGCTGCCAGGTTTTACCGATGCGCATCGTCACTCCTGGCAGGGAACCCTGCGTAGGTTGATGCCGGATGTCAGCGATTTAATGACTTACGTAAATGATATTCATTTGGGGCTGGCAACCCGTTACAGGCCTGAAGATATCTACATTGCCAACCTGCTTACGGCCTGGAGTGCCCTGGATTCCGGCATAACGACAATCATCGATGCGTCGCATAACACCCGTAGCTATGCCCATGCCAGTGCCGCCGTGGATGCACTGGAAGAGTCAGGAATAAGGGCTTTATATGCGCCTGCTTTTCCGTTGGGTGGCGAATGGGAGCAATCGTTCTGGACAGCGGGACTGGAACGTTTACAAACGGAGCGTTTCTCATCGGAAGGCCTTCTACGCCTGGGTATCTTTACACATATGAGTACGGATCATTGGGAGGTAGCCCGTCGATTAGGTATTCCGATCATTACTGAATTTTTGGGCAAAACGCTATCCGGAAGTTTAAAAGAACTCCAGAAAAAAGAAGCACTGGGGCCGGACAATGTATTTAACCATTGTACCGGGCTGACAACCGAAGCCTGGGAAATCATACGCGATTGCGGTGTCAGGGTTACCGTTGATCCACGTTCGGATGCCCAATACGGTCTGGAAGAAGGGGTATTCGCCTATCAGCATGCCATCGACCAGGGCATAAAGCCAGGTCTAGGAACGGATCTTGAAACCGCTTATGGAGGTGATATGTTCACGGAAATGCGTGTAGCATTCTCACTCCAGCGGGCATTTGCACAAAACAGAAAATACAATGGAGATACTAATTCTCCGAGGCCAGCAACCACCTATGAAATCCTTGAAGCGGCCACATTAAACGGCTCAGAAATAGCTGGTTTCGGAAACGAATCCGGCAGCATTACGCCCGGCAAATCAGCCGACCTCATCCTGATCGATACGAATGCGATTAATCTGTTTCCTGCCAATGATGCGGTGGGAACAGTGGTTCATGCGGCCGACCGCAGTAATGTGGATACGGTCATGGTAGCCGGAAAGTTAGTAAAAGCCAACGGCAAACTAGCGGGTGTAGACTTGCATAAACTGAAGCAACTCGCTGAAGACTCGATTGCTTATTTGCTAAAAAAAGAGGGCTCCAACAGGTAGCCTTATATAATGCCACCCGGCTGTCACTTTTATCTACGTCATTTATGATAGAGCATGACAGACTTAGCTACTACCGAATTCAACATAACCTGCATGCAGATGCCAGCTTATAAAGCCACATAGCTGATCGTATCTTCGATGGCTGTTTGCAACAAATTCTTATTGGTTTCGCCCCAGGCTCCCAAATCAGTAATCAGGGGCAGCAAACTTTTGCCCAGATCAGTTAAAAAGTACTCTACTTTTGGTGGCTTTTGTTCATAATCTACTTTCATTATCAACTGATGCTGGATGAGTTGATTCAATTGAATATTTATTACCCGTCGGCTGATTCCGGGCAAAACACGTTGCATATCACTTGGCCGATTAATGCCTTCATGTAAGCAATACATCAACATGAATTTCCATTTCCCATTAATGATATGCCGCACTAATTCAAAACCACATCCCAGATCCAAAGGGATTTTTCTCCTTAAATTGCCATAACCAAAAGTATCGCAATTTAAGGAGATTACGACCGCTTGCCTATAGGGAAAAATTATTCTCTATGAATAACTTTTCGGGGATTGTACCCGCTAAACGGCCCGTTTAGATTTACGCTAAAATCAATTAGAATGATATGGAATTAAAGGATAAAGTGGCTCTGGTAACAGGTGCTTCGAAAGGTATTGGAGCCGGTATTGCATTAGAACTTGCAAAAGCGGGTGCTAAGCTCGTCATCAACTATTCATCAAATCGGGACGATGCCCAAACTATTGCGAATCGAATTCAGAACGAGACCGCTACGGAAGCGATAATCGTTCAGGCAGACGTTTCACAGAAACAACAGGTAAAAACAATGTTTCAAACTGCTATTGATCGGTTTGGAAGAATAGATATTCTAGTTAATAATGCTGGCATATATACCTATCCGTTAATCAGTGATGTAACGGAAGAAGCATACCGGAGTCTGTTCGACGTTAATGTTCTTGGTTCACTGCTTACCATTCAGGAAGCGGTGCAGTATATGTGTGAATCCGGAGGAAGTATTATCAATATTAGCTCACTCGCTACCCGCAAAACAGTCCATGGCGCATCCCTTTATGCAGCTACCAAAGCGGCACTAAACGAAATCACCAAAGTTACGGCCCAGGAGCTTGGTAGCATGAAGATTCGTGTGAATGCTATTTTGCCGGGTTATGTGGACACCGAGGGCGCACGGAGCATGGGTGAAAATGCTGCCGAATGGGCAAAACAACTTGTGGCTGCAACGCCATTAGGGCGTGGTGGACTTCCCTCCGATATTGGCAGGGTAGCGGTTTTCCTGGCGTCCGACACTAGTTACTGGATCACAGGTGAACTGATAGCGGCTTCAGGAGGTCTTCTGTAAAGCCGATAAATCCGAGCCGAATTAGCAATCAAACAGATGGCGTCCTCCATTAAAAATGTACGCCATCTGTTTGAATTATACAATCATCGGTTTCTAATCATCAAGGCCCCCCTGGCTTCCTGCCAATACTTTTGTTGCAAAAAAATACCTGTCAGTATGAAATTAAAGGACAAAGTAGCCCTTGTTACAGGGGCCTCAAGTGGCATAGGGGAAGCCGTGGTGAAAGCACTGGCGGGCAAAGGCGTTAACGTAGGAATCGCTGCCAGAAGGATAGACCGCCTTCAGAATCTAGTACAGGAAATTGAGCAAAACGGGGGTACAGGAGTGATCCTGGAAATGGATGTTACTGATAAGAACTCGGCACAGAAAGGAGTTGAAAAATTGATAGCTTCCTTTGGAAGGATCGACATCTTGATAAACAATGCTGGATTGATGCAGGTCGCAGACATTGACAGTCTAAAAACAGATGAGTGGGATAGGATGATCGATGTAAATATAAAAGGGGTTCTAAATACGACTGCCGCTGCGCTTCCCTTTTTAATGCAGCAGAAATCAGGTCATATTATCAACGTCTCTTCTATTGCTGGCAGAAAGCTCTTTCCGGGACTAGCGGTTTATTGCGCTACCAAGCATGCGGTATCGGCGTTCTCGGATGTACTCAGAATGGAAATTTCCGCCAAATACAACATCAGGGTAACAAGCATACAACCCGGCGCAGTGGCTACTGAATTACAACAACACACTACGGACGAAAAATATCAGGCGAGTATGCAGGAAAGCAGGAATCAAATGACATTTCTTACGCCTGATAACATAGCCAACAGCATGGTCTATGCATTGGAGGCCCCTGACCATGTCGATGTAGCCGAACTATTTATTTTACCGACAGATCAGGCTTGGTAATAGTACAACGCACAAACGTGAAACGGCCAACCCTTCTTTTTCAACGGACTTCTTTAACCAAATATGGGCTTTACATACCCTGCGAGGGAACAGCCTTCTCAAAAAGTACACTCCTCATACGGGCATGTGGTCAGCGTAATACCAACTGTTCAAGGATCAAGTTTAGTTGGACAAAACTTTTGGATAAGCTATTCGGAGATATGGATAAGCGCAGGAATGGTACAGAGGAGAACTTTGCCGTATCAAAAATAAGATCGGATATGAGTCATCAACAAGTTTGGTTTGTCACCGGGGCATCGAAAGGCCTCGGACTTTCTTTAGTAAAACGGTTACTGGCAGAAGGCTATAAGGTCGCAGCCACATCCCGCAATAGGTCTGAATTACAGGAAGCTGTAGGGACGCATCATTCATTTTTGCCGCTGGAGACCGATTTGACCAGTGAATCGTCGGTCGCAACGGCAATTAAAGAAACCATTGACCGGTTTGATCGCCTTGATGCCGTGGTTAACAATGCCGGGTATGGACTACTAGGCGCTTTAGAAGAACTTTCCATGGAAGCGATTCGGCAGGAATTTGAGATTAACGTGTTTGCTACCTTCAATGTCATTCGTCAGGCATTACCGCAATTGCGTTACCAACGGTCGGGCTATATATTCAATATTACTTCCATTGCAGGTTGGCACGGCGATCAGGGAGCCAATGTCTATAACAGCTCCAAATATGCCGTCGAGGGGCTTAGTGATGCGCTGGCGAAAGATCTCAAGCCGTTTAATATCAAGGTTATCGCCGTAGCCCCCGGGCCTTTTCGGACCAATTTTCTGGGTAAAGGATCGGTTATGTATGCCGAACCTACCATCGATGATTATGCCCATATTCACCAGCACAAGCAGTGGCTTGACAACAACCTGAATGGGAAACAGTTGGGAGATCCCGAAAAAGCCCCTGATGTCATTATCCGCTTATTCAACGAAGCGAACCCACCCACCCATATCATTATGGGCAGCGATGGGGTCCAGGTCGTGACAAATCATCTAACGAACATGCTCCAGGAGATCGACAAGTGGAAAACGGTCAGTATCTCAACAGACCTTAATGAGAAGTAAAATGCCGGATTTATTTTCATCCTTTAAGCTGGGCGGACTGGAGTTGCCTAACCGCATCGTGATGCCGCCACTGACAAGGGCTCGGGCTCCAAGGGATATTGCCACCCAGGAAATGGCGCTTTATTACAGCCAGCGGGCTACTGCCGGATTAATTATTGCTGAAGGCTCACCCATCTCTAATGAAGGGCAAGGGTATCTTTTCAATCCCGGCATTTTTACCCCCGAACAAGTCAACGGGTGGCGTCTGGTAACGGATGCCGTCAAACGAGCGCGTGGTCGAATCGTAGTACAACTCTGGCACGTCGGCCGAGTTTCGCATACGTCTATTCAACAGTATGGTCAGCCGCCCGTCAGCTCTACCAATCGAGTAGCTAAAAACGCCAATGCCTTTGGACGGGATGCCACGGGTCAAATCAATTTTATTCCGTCGTCAACACCAAGAGCGCTGACAACCGGAGAAATCAGCCGTGTCATTAGGGATTTTGTGCAGGCTGCGCGGAATGCGATCGAAGCAGGCTTTGATGGTGTTGAGTTGCACGCGGCTAACGGGTATTTATTCGATCAGTTTTTGAATCCCCTTATCAATGACCGGATCGATCGGTATGCGACCACGACGATGGAAAACCGCTTACGGTTTTTACTGGAAACGGTAGATGCTATTAGCGACGTAATAGGCCATAAACGGATTGGCGTCAGGCTTTCCCCCTATGGCACCCTGAATGATTGTCCCCACTTTGACGATGCAGAAGAAACGTATCTGGCGGTGGGAAAGGCATTGGGCGAACGCCATATTGCCTATATCCATGTCATGGATCAGACGGGATTTTTTACCATGCCCGCTGGGGCGGAGTCGACCAGCGACGCCATCCATCGGCTGCTTCGCCAGTGGCGAGGGGACTTACCGCAAACTGCCCTTATCTTCGCTGGCAGTCTTACCCAGGTGCGTGCGAATGAATTGATTAGTAATGGCTTGATCGACCTGGCCGCTTTTGGGCAAGGATTTATTGCTAACCCGGACCTGGTTGCCCGTTTCCAAAACGGGTGGCCGCTCGCGCTTCCCAATCGAAAAACTTTTTATACTGGAGGGTCTGTTGGTTATACGGATTACCCAACGTATCAGGTACCGCTTTCGGATAGTAGGCAAATGATCAATGGATAACCAGAACGATGAAACAGAACAGCGCTCCCTACCTCATTAAGACCATTGAAGAGCATCATGCTCATTTTGGACTGTCCAAACCCCGGCATCCGTTGATCAGTGTTTTCCGCTTTGAAGATACAAACGTAACGGATAGTTTACCGGATAAATACATGTTTGATTTCTACTGCATTGCTATCAAGAAAAACTTTGATGGGCACTGTTTATATGGACAACGGTACTATGCCTTTGGGTCAGGTGTGATGACATTTTTAGGTCCCAACCAGGTGTCTTCCTATCCTCGGGGAGAGGACGCAGCCAGGGAAGGGATAGGCATCGTATTTCACGCAAGCTTTCTATTCGGTTATTCGTTAGCGGCTACCATAAACCAGTACGGCTTTTTTTCTTATGAACTCAACGAGGCTTTACACCTCTCGGAAGACGAGGAGGTTACGGTGGCTGGCATTATGGAGAAGATCACTTCGGAATATAAAGCCAATATCGATCAGTACAGCCAGGATATCATGATCGCCCAAATCGAGCTTCTTTTACAATATTGCAATCGCTTCTATAATCGGCAGTTTATTACCCGTAAACCCGATAATGCGGAAATTCTTATTCGATTAGAAAAGTTACTCGATACCTATTTTGCCAATGAAGACCAACTGCAACTGGGGTTGCCTACGGTACAGTATGTAGCCCAGGAATTGTCGATTTCAGCAAATTACTTAAGTGATATGTTGCGCAGTTATACGGGGCAGACAACGCAGCAACATATTCATGCCAAGCTGGTTGAAAAAGCAAAGGCGCTTCTGTCTACGACCTCCTTATCGGTCAGCGAAATTGCTTATCAATTGGGGTTTGACTACCCGCAGTCGTTCAATAAATTGTTTAAGAACAAGACGGCCATCTCACCCTCTGAATTTCGCCAATCGTTTAATTAACACCTTCTTACGCAGCATTTGATACCCTTATGGTTTCATTACGGTTCGAAGGTATCTGAATAGTAAGGTACACCTGCCAACGAATATCAACGTGAATAAACGGTTCTTCCCATTTCTATTTACTGTTTAGTATACCGGCAGATTGTTCGATGCCAGATTCACGACCATAGACAAGCTATTCTTCTACTAGGATGGCGCTATACTTGATACAACCTGTTTGATTTTATCAAGTATCTGTTTGAATTAGTCAATTGCTAAAGTCCTATAAACCTGAGCTTTGCCTTCATTTATCATGGTTTTGGAACAGCGAATTAGTTTATGATAACTATCAGCATGAACGGAAAAGATTATCAGATCGATGCTGACGCCAATAGGCCGTTACTAGGGATTATCCGCATTGACTGAGAATGTCGATTCATAACGCTGAATAATTGGCTGAACTATTCATACTTAAACGGTCTACACGCGTATGAAGATCATAAAAACGCCCAGCGACTATCGAATGGGGCCTAACCTACATAATATGATCGAGTTAACGGGAGTTTCGCTGGTGGAGTCCTGTGCCAATGCTCACGATAAAAAAGCGAAGATTTTTTTGGAAGACCATCTGTTGCTGTTTGTTTTGGAAGGTACTCATCATATTCGATGGGGCACCCAGTCGGTCTCGGTGGGTAAGCATCAAATGGTATTGCTGAAAAAACATACCTATTTTGAGTCGCATAAGGTAGGCAATCCAGACAATCAATTTGCCTATGAAAGCATGATGTTTTTTCTGAAAGACGGCTTTTTGACCGAGTTTGTTCGCCAGACCAGCCTTGAGGCTGATATCTCTAAAAGTGACTCAGAGATTACAGTCAAAGATTTTGGGAGCCGGATGTTAAAGTTTCTGGAATCGTTACACCCCTACTTTCGAGATCCTGAAGAAATCAACGAACAATTATTTAAGCTGAAGATGCTTGAACTGTTATATGACCTGGCAGTAACGGATAAACAGCTATTGGCCCAGTTAACTACCTTAGAACGAGAATTCGTTGCCGACCTGAGTCAGGTAATCGAAGCGAACTATTTAAAAGATCTGTCCCTTCAGCAACTGGCTACGTTAGCTGGGCGTAGCCTTTCCAGCTTTCGCAGGGATTTCCAGCGTATCTATCTGGCCCAGCCTGCCCAATGGCTCAAACAGAAAAAGCTCGAAAAGGCGCTTGATCTGTTACTGCATACCCGGCTGCCCATCAGCGATGTAGGGCGTCAGGTAGGAATTACCAACAGCGCTCATTTTACAAGGGTATACAAGCAACATTTTGGTCAAACGCCTTCCCAAGCCCGGTCTTTACCAGGTAAAAAGGTGGTTGACGCAAATGAGCAAAATAGTTGACACGTTTTGCAAAAACGTAACCGGAGTTGCCTTGTTTTTTATACAAAAAATCAAGTGCAATGGAAACAAGACGTGAATTTTTAGCGATGGCCGGAAACGGAGCGTTACTGGCCAGTCTGGGGGCTTTACCACAGCATAGTATGGCCGCTGACTTTACTTCGGGAACTGGAATAAGTAATCCACAAATTGACCGGGAACGAGGAAATACCTGGCTCGATAACCTGCCTGGTTTTGGTATGGGTGGTGTACCCCTTGGCAATGAGTTTGAAGTGGTCACTGACGATCAGGCTTTTGAAACGCTGACTGCTGCCTGGAAAGCCGGGGTACGGTATTTTGATGTGGCGCCCTGGTACGGCCTGGGATTAGCAGAACGGCGATTTGGCTCTTTTCTACACAACCAGAAGCGGACGGATTTTTTCATTTCCACCAAAGTTGGGAAGTTGTTAAAGGCATCCAGGAACAACAAGGGTGCAACCCTTTTCCCTCATGCTGGCTCCCCCAATACACCCGTCTACGATTATTCAGGCCCAGCTATAAGAAGATCTGTCGAGGATAGTCTACAGCGGCTCGGCATTGATAGCATCGATATTGCCTTTGTCCATGACTTATCGCCCGACTTCCGCTATTTTGACCGAAGTTGGCTGGAGCATTGGGAAATAGCCCGCAAAGGGGCTTTCCCGGAACTCAATAAGATGCGGGAAGAGGGGCTCATCAAAGCTTGGGGGTTGGGTGTCAATCGCCCCGAGCCAATTCTGAAAGCCATGCAGGATAGTACGCCGGATGTATTCCTTATGGCCTCCCAGTATTCCCTGATTGACCATCAAAACGCGCTTCATACCCTTTTCCCGGAAATACGAAAGCATAACATTAAGCTGGTCATCGGCTCTAGTTTAAATGCTGGTTTTCTTTCGGGTAGCAATCGGTATAACTATGACCCCACTAAGCCCATACCCAAGGAGTACCTGGCCAAACGGGAAACGTTGCGCCAGGTTGCGGCCTCGCATGGCGTTGATTTGAGGACAGCCGCTCTGCAATTTTCGTCCTTTCCTGACGTAGCGGCTGCCCTGATCGTTGGCGCACGCACGGCCCAGCAAATAACGGAGGATGTTGCGTCGATGAACGCCAAGATACCCGCTGATTTCTGGTCGGAACTTAAAGCGAAGGGGCTCATCGACAAGGATGCTCAGACCAGCAAACATCCGTCCTAACGGCAACAGTAGATAGCCGGATCATCAAGACAACCCGCCCTACTAGTAAGTGTCCGGTTATCTACTGTCTTTTCGTCTCACAAAAGCGGCTATGAATAGACTGTAGCCCGAAGTGAAAGCTATTCGGTGGGGTTTCTGATTGCTAAAAACTCCTTTGATATTATTGTATGGCTAGCCCCGTGATCCGTTGATCGGTTATATTTTAAGATATACTGCCGATCTATTTAAGGTAGTTTATTCTCCGCTTTCTCAAAAAAAGTAAACGCGTCCGAAGAGAAAAGTTGCTTTGGCAGCCGCTGGCATGTGTTCCCCCAAAAAAAGAGAGTTTGCAAACACAGTAGACTGTACAGGAAACGGGCGGCTCAGACTTTATTGCCTAAGAAAAAAACCTGTTTGAGTAGCAGATGGCTCTAAGTTGTGCAGTTATGACGCAGCTAAGCTGGTATATAAAAGTATAATTCTTACTTTTCCTGTCCTGATTAAAATCGACCTATTTAGTGAACCATCCGGCTTTAAAGGCGGCTTTAAATTGAGCATAATCTTGGTATACCTGCAACGCGTAAGATTCCGCTCTTCCCAATAGCTTGGGGGCCCAGTCTGACTGATTCGCGAAATTAATCACAGGTAATCAGCACCGAAACTATTCGGTGACGATCTATCGACTTCGCTTAGCTATCGCCAATGCGTTGATGGTAGCTTTTGCCATTACTCAAAATTCGGGATGACTCATGTTTCAAGGCCAGGCCGCTATGGTCCGCCATAGCGGCCTGGCCTTGAAAATTAACCCTTCGATAATTCGGTTGCCCGAATTTGAGCCGCTTTGATTCCTGTCACTAATGTATCGGATAAACCCCCGCTTTCAAATGCGCGGAGTGCCGCTTCGGTTGTGCCGCCTTTAGAGGCTACTGCTTTAATAAGATCGTCCAGCGATTTATCGGCGTTGTTAATGAGGTGATATGCGCCGAGCATCGTTTGTTTAACCAACAAAGCCGCCACTGCGTCGTCGAATCCCATTTGTTTGCCAGCCTCAATCATCGACTTTACGACGTAATAGAAATAAGCCGGACCGCTACCACTAAGGGCCGTTACGGCATCAATCATGGCTTCATCTTCCAGGAATATAGATCGGCCTGTAGCATTGATCAGGTTTTCGATTCTACGTAGGTTGTTTAGATCCACTTCTTTGGCCGCCGTGAAACCGGTGATGCCCATACCAAGCATGGCAGGTGTATTAGGCATAGCCCGAACGACTAAAGGGTGACCCAACTTTTCCTGAATTTGTGCGATTGGGATGCCTGCCATGATCGACAGAATCACTTGATTGGGCTGAATAATATCGCGTAAGGCTTCGTGAACGCTGTTAAAGTCCTGTGGCTTTACCGACAGAATAATCAAATCCGTTTCGCCAACGTGTGGCCCAATGGTATCAACAACAACGCCCGCTTTTTCGGCTTTTAACGATTCGGAGCGGTCGGCACTTTTTTCGATTAAGAGTAAATCTTCTTTTTTTACAAGGTCATACTGCAAAAACGATTTGGCAAAAGCCATACCCATGTTGCCGCAACCTACAATAGCAATTTTCATAATGGAGGGAGGAGAGGGAGAAAGGAGGAAAGGGACGAAGGAGATGGATGAACCTTTCTCCCCTTCGTCCCTTTCCTCCTTTCTCCCTTTTTCTATTTTACCTGTAAAACTTCTTCTAATTTTTGCTCTAAAGCGGGGCCACGTAGATTTTTGGCGATGATCTTACCGTCTTTGTCAAGCAGGAATGTTGCGGGAATGGCCTGAACACCATATTGTTGAGCGGCTGCCGATTGCCAGAATTTCAAATCTGAAACATGCGTCCAGGTGAGGTTATCATTGCGAATGGCCTTAGTCCAGTTCGCTTTGGCCTGATCGAGCGAGACACTATAAATCGCAAATCCTTTGTCTTTATACTTGTTATACATCCGAACCACATTTGGGTTTTCGGCTCGGCAAGGGCCACACCAAGACGCCCAGAAGTCAATCAGAACATATTTGCCACGCAAAGACGAAAGGGGAACAGGTGTTCCGGTTGTGTCGTTCAGGGCAATTTCCGGGGCCGACGCGCCAACCGATACGCCTTTGATCCGGGCTACACGGCCAATCAGCGATTTAGCGTGTGGGCTATTCGGATTCTCCTTCTCGAACCGTTGGGCCAGCGCATCGTAGGTGGCAAAATCGGTATCGATATTGATGAAATTCAACGCGAAAAGCGACACTAAGGATGTTCCCATTTCCGGCAACATCGCCTTTACTTTGTTGACAACGTCCTGTTCGGCATTCTGATAATCCTGCTCGATCTGGGCGATTTTCTTGTTGTCTTTTTTCTCTGTAGCCGCTGCTACCTGTTTATTCCAGTTGGAAACTTTGGTCTCCATATCGGTACGGAGCGCCATTAGTTTGCCATAATAGTCCATGTTTTTGGAGCCAGAGACCGTTGCATGACCTACCTGCCCGGTTTTAGCATCCATCTGAAAACCATCGGCCACCACATTCAGGGTTTCGCCCCCTTCCACTAGCAGGGCCATTTTCTGACCTCCCCCTACGTTAAGCACAAATACCTCACCGCCATCGGCCACTTTGCCGTTGAGCGTGAATGTATTACCCGCAACGATTTTGGTCGAGTCAATTTTATGAGTTGGCTGAGAGTTCGTTTCCAGATAAACGTAACTGCCTGGGGTTGCTTTATTGACTTTGCCCGTAACCGTAAACGGTTTTGTGCTTTGAGCATTGGTTACGAGGCTGAGCGCCATGAAACCAGCGATACCGAATACTGCGTTTTTCATATGTTCTGTAATGTCTTCGCTAATAACTCATTCACCAGTTTAGGGTCAGCAGAGCCTTTCGATTTTTTCATGACCTCGCCAACAAACATGCCCATTAAATTTTTCTTTCCTTTTCGATATTGTTCAACTTTATCGGGCCAGGCAGCCAGTACTTCTTCTACCAACGTTTGCAGTGCATCGGTATTGCGGTTCTGAATGAGTCCGTGTGCTTTTGCCAAGTCTTCGGGCGATGCATTGGGCTGCTCAGCCATCAATGTGAAGATCTGCTGAGCCGCCGTTTGACTTACCGTGCCTTTGTCAATCAGGGCAATTAAATCAGCCAATCGTTCGGCCGAAACCGGAAACTGACGATCGCGCAGCGTTTTTTCGTTAAGCTGACCTTTTACCGGACCCATGATCCAGTTCGACGCAGCTTTATAATTCGTCGTATTCGTACAAACAGCTTCGTAATATTCGGCCAATTCTTTGGCGTCGGTCAGTAAAGCCGCATCGTAATCAGGCAAGCCATATACCCTCGTAAATTTCTGGTATAAGGCAGCCGGAAGCATTGGCATCTGAGCCTGAATATCTGCCAACCATTCCTCCGAAACAACGACTGGTGTCAGGTCAGGATCAGGGAAATAGCGATAATCATTCATGGTTTCCTTCTCACGCATACCATAGCTGAGACCTGTAGCGGCATCGAACGTACGGGTTTCCTGTATGATGCGCCCGCCCGATTCGGTCAGTTCAACCTGGCGAAGGAATTCACTGTCTACTGCGCGCATTACGTTCCGAATCGAGTTCAGGTTTTTAACCTCAACCTTCGTGCCGAGATGTGTTGCGCCTTTGGGACGGATCGAAACGTTGACATCGCACCGGAGTGAACCTTCCTCCATATTCCCATCGCAGATGTCCAGATACCGTACCAACCGACGAACTTCAGTTAGGTATTGGCCCGCTTCGTCGGCAGTTCGGATAGTAGGGTCCGTCACCATTTCGATCAAAGGTGTTCCGGCTCGGTTATAGTCAAGCTGAGTGGCCCATTCATCGCCATCGTGGATGGATTTACCAGCATCTTCCTCAAGGTGAATGTGGTGAAGCTGAATGGTTGTTTGGTAGGATTGACCCGTGACAGGGTCTTTGGCTTTAATCGGAATGCCGCCACCAACGCAAATCGGCCCTTTATCCTGCGATAACTGATAGCCTTTTGGCAGATCTGGATAAAAATAATTTTTACGGGCAAACACATTGTGGCGCGTGATTTCGCTACCACAAGCTAATCCCATCCGAATCGCATATTCAACAGCTTTGCGATTCAGTTTGGGTAACGTGCCCGGATAGCCGAGTGTAATCGCACTGATATTTGTATTGGGTTCTGCGCCGTATGCATTGGCATCGGCCGCGAAAATTTTGCTTTGCGTAAGCAACTGGCAGTGTACTTCCAGCCCAATTACGGCTTCGTATTTGGACAGAACATCTGGCGAAAGGGTCGCTTCGGCTACCATCGATAAAAATTAGTGATTTTAGGCAAAGATAGGCAGAAATAAAACAGCTGACGGTTGCTAATCAGCTTTAACGAAATCATACAAAGGTACCGAACAATAAATAGACCAACTTGTAGATGTCTATTTATAGAATTTATAGTCTAAAGACTAATAGTATCTTTTTACATAGAACGACCTCCTCTGAAGATGGCTACCCAAACTGTTGAACTGGTTCACGAGAAAAATATTTTGGTGGAAAAAAAGTACCACATGAGTTATGACGAATTTGCGGAGAAACACCTCTTTGCAAATTATCCTGTGGTAATTGGAGACGCTTGTGAAGCTTGGTCGGCGAAGAAAAAATTTACGCCCGAGTTTTTCAAGAAACACTACAGCGACCGTGAAGTAACTATCTCCGGAAAAACATACAGCTTAGGGGAATACATTGACTGGATGCTGACGGGCGATGAGACAAACCCTGCTCCTTATCCTTGTACGCTCCAAATTGAGAGCGAATACCCAGAGCTGTTACGCGATGTTATGCCTCCGCTCAAATATGCCCAACCAAGTCGTATCGGGAGCAAACTCGTACCTAATCGCTTGCTATCAGGGGCAAACACGCTGGAGATATTTTTTGGCAGCCCAGGCGCTCTGTTCCCCTATGTGCATTACGACTTTATGTGCCTTCACGCGTTCATTACGCAATTGTATGGCGAAAAAGAATTTACGGTAATTCCTCCCGATCAAACACAATACTTGTACCCAACACCCGGAAATGCCTGGGTTTCACAGGTAAATGATATCTGGAATCCTGATCTGGAAAAATACCCGCTGTTTGCTAAATCAACGCCCGTTTCGTTTGTCGTCGGCCCTGGAGAAACCTTGTTCATTCCCTGCGGTTGGTGGCATACTGCCCGCTCGCTCACACCAACCATCTCGGTGGCATTAGATAGCCTGAATGCATCCAACTGGAAGAACTTTATGAATGAAGTCGATATGAATATGCAGAAGCATAGACCCAAACTAGCTAAAGCGGTTCAAACCTACTTATCTGTGGCTGGGGGCGTATTAGGAACGCTTGAAAAAGCAGGTGTACGGGTGTAATTTTTAGATCACATTCAGGCGATACTTCAGATACGTTTGGGCGAGTAGCGCAAATTTCTGCGGGTTCGGTACACGAACCCGCTCGTTCTGAATGCGCGAAGCCGGGAGTTGTTTAATCTTGTTGAATAGGGTTTGATAGTAGATGTAAGCCAGATAAACGCCCATTCTGGCTCCTCGTGGCAGGTTCATGATGCCAAGATAAGCTTCGTTGAAATCGCGCTGAATATCAGCTTCGATAAGTTGCTTGACTTCACTGCCAAAGTTGCTGAAATCAACACCGGGGAAATAGGTGCGTCCCCGTTCAACAAAGTCGCTTTTCATGTCGCGCAGAAAATTCACTTTCTGGAAAGCGGCTCCCAATTTTCGGGCAGGTTCGCACAGGCGGTTGAATTCGGCCAGATTTCCTTCGCAAAACACCCGTAAGCACATCAGGCCTACAACCTCCGCCGATCCGTATATATATTCGTTATAGCCATCGGCATCGTATTCCTGACAGTACAAATCCATCTCCATACTTTTCAGAAACGCTTCAATGAGATCATGCTCAATATGATACTGACTAACCACCAATTGAAACGAATGTAAAACCGGATTCATGCTGATACCTTCCTCAATGGCCTGATAGGTATCGTGTTTAAATCGTTCTAAGAGCGTTTTTTTGTCGAAATCATGGAATGTATCCACAATCTCGTCGGCGTATCGAACAAATCCATAGATGGCGTAGATAGGGAAATGGAATTTGCGATCGAGTGTTTTAATACCTAACGTAAACGACGTACTGTAACGCTCGGTAACTAATTTACTGCATTCCAGTGCGGTTTTATCGAATAAGGCCATCATACATTTTAAGAAGGAAGGGTTAACAGGAAAGCTATGGAGAGAAAAATAGACCACTGACGAAAGGACATGTACGGCATTTTCTTTCGCTTGGTTTCTTTTTCCGGAATGAGTTTCCTAAAACTAAACAAACTCTTTGGCAACTTCATCGGCGACAACCAAGCCTGATATCAAGGAAGGTGGAACGCCGGGCCCTGGCACAGTTAGTTGACCGGTGTAGAACAAGTTGTTCACCCTTTTGTTCTTAAGAGATGGCTTTAAAAGTGCGGTTTGTCGGAGCGTATTGGCTAATCCATAGGCATTTCCCCGAAAAGCATTGTAATCAGCCTTAAAATCGCTGTGTGCATAGCTACGCTTGAACACGATGTGTCCCCGAATAGCCTCACCAACATAGGCTTCGAGCCTATCCATAATCAGGTTGAAATAACGTTCGCGGGTGGCTTCATCGTCGGTAAGATCAGGAGCGACAGGAATTAACAGAAATAGGTTTTCGCAACCTTCAGGCGCTATGCTCGGATCGGTTTTGGATGGTGCCGATGCATAGAAAAGCGGTTTAGTAGGCCAACGGGGCGTTTCATAAATCTCCTGGGCGTGAAGTTTGAAATCTTCATCGAAAAAGAGATTGTGATGCTGTAAACGCGGCACTCGCTTATTTACACCCAGATAAAATAATAGCGATGAGGGAGCCATTACGCGCTTTTGCCAATAGGCATCGCTGTAATTTCGATTATCAGGCTCTACTAAGCTGGTTTCGACATGGTTATAGTCGGCGCCTGCCACAACAATATCGGTCTCAAAAGTGCCTTTATCTGTAATAATCCGGTGCGCTTTTTTATTAAGTATGTCGATTTTTTGTACTGTCTGATTTAACAGAATCTTGACCCCTTTCTCTTCGGCGAGGCTGACCATGGCTTTCACAATTTCGTGCATACCGCCCATCGGATACCAGGTGCCAAACACCATTTCGGCGTAGTTCATCAGGCTATACATGGCAGGAGTGTTTTCGGGAGTGGCTCCTAGAAAAAGCACCGGAAACTCAACTATTTCGAGTAGTCGGGGGTGTTTGAAAAATTTGCGGGCATGCGTTGCAAAAGACTGAAAGACATCCAGTCGTGCTACGTCGTAGAGTAATTTTAGACTCAGAAATTCAGTAATGGAGCGGCTTGGTTTCCAGACGAACTTATGCATCCCAACTTCGTATTTATAGGCTGCCTGTTTCAGGAATTCTCGTAGTTTAAGTCCGCTGCCTGCTTCTATTTGCTCAAATAGGGCTTCTAACTTATCGCTACCAGCCGGAAGGTCAACAGATTCGTTGGGGCCGAAAACAACGGAGTAGGAGGGATCAAGCCGAACAAGGTTGTAATAATCGGAAGGCTTTTTGCCGAAGCGGGCAAAATAGGTTTCAAATACATCAGGCATCCAATACCAGCTTGGGCCCATATCGAATGTAAACCCGTTGGCCTGGAAAATACGCGCTCTGCCACCAGGCATGGAGTTTTTTTCAAGGATAGTAACGTCGTAACCTTTCTCGGCAAGGCTGGTTGCAGCGGCCAGCCCGGCAAAGCCGGCTCCAATAACAAGAACGCGTTGGGGCATTAGTTAGAAAAAAAAATGATTGAGTCTGTTAGTAATTGCCTGATGAAGCAATTTGTTTTCGTGAAACTACCCGAAAATTACTGAAACTAACGTGATGAAGAGCCGGATTTATAGGCAAATACAAAAAATAATGACGATACTCCTGAATTATCCAGGTAGAAAAAGAATAGCGTGAAGAATAATCAGTATGAGGTTAAGTTCTTGATTATGAGAGTATAAAATAAAAAAAGTTGGGTGGATACCACCCAACTTTTTTTGAACCTTCCTCTTTTTTAACCAAAAACTACTCAATCAATATGTCTTAGACGCAGCTTCGTCCAGAAAGTATCGCTTATGCGTTAAAATAAGCGTAAACTTTTAATTGATCTTTCAATTCTTTGCGGGCAATGTGAATCCGATTCTTCACAGTTCCAATGGGGATATTCAGTTTTGCTGCTATTTCGTGGTATTTAAAACCCCGGAAATGCATCATAAACGGTGTTTTATAAGTATCGTCGAGGCCATTCACTGCCCGGTTGATATCATCTTGAGCAAAAGACGAATAAGCCAGGTTATCAGTGCTGCTTTCTATTGAGTTTATGTAGTGCAAATTATCAGTCGTATCAATAAATGTGTTCTTACGAACCATACGCTGATAGTTTGTGATGAATGTGTTTTTCATTATCGTATACAACCAGGCCTTCAGATTAGTGCCGTCTGTGTACTTGTCACGATTGGTGAATGCTTTCAGTAGTGTGTCCTGTAGTAAGTCGTTCGCATCTTCAACATCTTTTGTAAGACGAAGGGCGAATGGGCGTAACGATTTGGACACTTTGCCAATATGATTAGTAAATTCGAGAGCTGTCATGGCTGTTAAGTTTTTCTGTTGAATCACATCTGCATATCCACTAGACAAAAAAACAACCAGTCTTTTTAGAAATAGAATAAAAGTCTGAATTTAGAGTTTAAGTATTTGATATTGAGCTATTTGTGTAGTGTTAAATTTGCGTGCCAAACTTTTTTACTGATAGCCTAGTTGTGGGGAGTGTGGAATATTTCCCCCATTCTGGGGAATCCACACTGTGGATTTTGTTTAGTTTTTTAACAAAAAAAATTGAACAGGGATAGTTAGAGCCGTAGACTAGACCGCTAACAAACGATAATTGGCATAGTCTGAATAAATCTGACCATGCCAATTCGGAGAATAAAACCCTGATAGAACAACTAGTCTTAAATAAGTCCCTCCTTTAGTAAATCGTGTAGATGCACAAAGCCATGAACCCGCCCTTCTTCGGCGACAATGAGCTGTGTAATATCTCGCTCTTGCATCAACTGTAAAGCGGCTACAGCATACTCATCAGGAGCTACGCAAACGGGGCCAACCGTCATGGCATCTTTAGCACAGAGTTGCCAGAAAGAATCATGCTCATAGGCCACTCGTCTAATATCACCGTCCGTAACAATTCCGATTAATAAACCTGCTTCGTCAACCACTGCTGTGGCCCCTAAACGGTTGGCCGAAATGGTGAAAATAACGTCTTTGATTGTAGCGTCTGGAAGCACTTGTGGGCACTGATTATGGGGAAAAATATCAGCTACTTTCAGATATAATTTTTTACCCAACGACCCACCGGGATGGTAACGCGCGAAATCCTGTCGAGTGAAACCTCTAAGCTCTAAAAGACTGACAGCCAGGGCGTCGCCTAAAGCAAGAGCCACGGTTGTACTGGTTGTAGGAGCCAGATTCAGTGGATCGGCTTCGTGTTCGGCGAAGGCATGAAGCACGTGGTCGGCGTGGTGAGCCAGATACGAATCGCGCGCGCTGACAAGCGCAATTAACCGAACGCTCGTTCGCTTCAAAAGTGGTAATAGAACTTTGATTTCGGCAGTATTTCCACTCTTCGAAATAATGAGTACCACATCATTATCCTGAATCATGCCTAAGTCGCCATGAATGGCATCGGCTGCGTGCATAAACAGCGAAGGTGTACCCGTCGAATTCATGGTGGCTACGATTTTCTGACCAATCAGAGCGCTTTTTCCAACCCCCGTTACTACCAAACGCCCTGTTGTGTTTAGTAACGTTTCTACGGTTGCATCAAATTGGTCGTCAAGTAAATCGACGGCATTACGGATGGCATCAGCTTCGGCCAGGAGTACCGCGCGGGCAATAGTCTTAGGATTTTTTATTACTTTCAATGTCAGTTTTGATGAACAGGAAAACTTTGCTGTGTATATTCGCTAACTTTATATAGCAAAGATACGGCAAGCAAATAGAGTAAAGTAACTTTTGTACGATTTGTAGAATGATGCAGGTTGATGAGGCAGTCCACGCGACGCTTAAAGAACGACTGAAAGAAATATTTGGATATAGTCAATTTAGGGGCGAACAGGAAATCATTATTTACAGCATCCTGGCGGGTCGAAACACGTTTGTTATTATGCCTACTGGGGCAGGTAAGTCGCTGTGTTACCAGCTGCCTGCTATTGTTAGTGATGGTACAGCGGTTGTTATCTCTCCCCTAATTGCCCTGATGAAAAATCAGGTTGACCAGTTAAACGCCTTTGGAATCAATGCGCAGTTTTTGAATTCGACGCTCTCAAAAGCCGAGATGAATAAGGTCAAAAAGGACACGTTGAATGGTACACTCAAGCTGCTTTATATTGCGCCAGAATCCTTAACGAAGGAAGAGAATTTGGATTTTTTAAAGAAAGCCAACATTTCTTTCGTTGCTATTGACGAAGCTCACTGTATTTCTGAATGGGGCCATGACTTCCGGCCCGAGTATCGAAAAATACGAGGTATTGTCGATAACATTGGCAATTTGCCCGTTATCGCGCTGACTGCTACGGCGACGCCTAAAGTACAGCAGGATATTCAGAAAAACCTCCAGATGGAGGACGCCAACCTCTATAAAACCTCGTTCAATCGGAAAAATCTTTACTACGAAATAAAGCCAAAAGTCGACGCCAAAAAGCAGCTTATTAAGTACGTTAAGCAGAACAAAGGCAAGTCGGGTATTATTTATTGCCTTAGTCGGAAAACGGTTGAGGAAATTGCCGAATTACTTAGCGTCAATGACGTAAAGGCGCTTCCTTATCACGCGGGCCTGGACCCACAAACACGAATGCACAATCAGGATGCTTTCCTGAACGAAGATGTTGATGTTGTTTGTGCTACTATTGCGTTCGGGATGGGTATTGATAAGCCCGATGTTCGATTCGTAATTCACTACGATGCTCCCAAATCGCTCGAAGGGTATTATCAGGAAACGGGCCGTGCAGGGCGTGATGGCCTGGAAGGCAATTGTCTGATGTTCTACAGCTACGACGATATTGTCAAGCTGGAGAAGTTCAATAAAGATAAACCCGTTACCGAACGCGATAATGCCAAGCATTTACTGGCCGAAATGGTTTCATACGCAAATCTGGGCGTGTGTCGTCGTCGGCAATTGCTAGGTTATTTCGGCGAGTTTATGGATAAGGATTGCGGTTTTTGTGACAACTGCCTGAAACCGACTGAGAAAATCAAAGTGCAGCATGAAGTTGTTCTGGCTTTGCAAACCGTGTTGCAAACAGACCAACGCTTCGATGTTGCCCATTTGGCTGATGTATTGACCGCTACCAACAATCAGTATGTTACCAGCTATGAGCACGATCGGCTCGCTGTGTATGGTAAAGGGCGTGAATTCAACGAAGACTGTAATTTCTGGTGTTCGCTTATTAAGCAGATCGCTATTTACGGCTATCTCGAAAAAGATGTCGATAACTATGGTATCCTGAAATTGACGCAGCGGGGTTTGAATTATATCGAAGATCCATACCCAATTACGCTGGCCAAAGATCATGATTACGAGCAGGCCGTTGAAACAAAAGACGACGACGATAAAGATACCACGCCATCGTCGGGCGGAGTGGCTTATGATGAAGAGCTGCTTGGGTTACTGAAAGCACTTCGGAAAAAAATTGCCAAAGAGAAGAATTTGCCTCCCTATGTTATCTTCCAGGAGACATCGATGGAGGAAATGGCAACAACGTATCCAACCACGCGCGAAGAAATGGCGCAGATTAACGGTGTGGGTATGGGTAAAGTGCAGAAGTTTGGTCGACCCTTTATCGACCTGATCTCTAAGTATGTTGAAGAAAATGAGATTGAAACAGCTCAAGATGTAGTTGTTAAATCGACTGTTAATAAATCGAAAGTCAAGATCTTCATTATTCAGCAGATCGACCGGAAAGTTGATCTCGATGAAATAGCCGAGTCGAAATCGTTATCGATGGAGGACTTAATGGAAGAAATTGAGCATATCTGTTACTCGGGTACGCGGCTCAACCTTGATTATTACATCAATCAGGTAATGGATGAAGACCGGCAGGATGAAATTTACGACTACTTCATGCAGGCCGACAGTGATAACATTGCTGTAGCTATGCGCGAATTTGGGGGCGATGATTTCACTGAACAAGATCTGCGCCTAATGCGCATTAAATTCCTGTCGGAAGTAGCAAACTAATTGATTTACGGTTTACGATTTACGGTTTATGATTTTCTGAAGAATGCAGGCAATCAACTCGTAACTCGTAAATCGTAACTCGTAAATCGGTACATGAATATACTAATACTGGGGTCTGGTGGGAGAGAGCACGCCTTTGCGTGGAAATTGGCGCAAAGTCCATTATGTGATAAATTATTTGTGGCACCGGGTAATGCCGGTACAGCGCAGGTTGCCACTAATTTAGCCGTTAGTTACACTAATTTTTCGGCCGTTGCTGATACAATTCGGGATAACAAAATTGACTTGCTGATTGTAGGTCCAGAAGAGCCATTGGTGAAGGGGATTGTTGATTTCCTGCGCCAACAGCCTGATTTAGCTAGCCTGCGGATAGTTGGACCCGATGCAAAGGGAGCCCAGCTTGAAGGTAGTAAGGATTTCTCGAAGCAGTTTATGGTTCGTTACGGCATTCCGACAGCCGCTTCACAAACATTTACAGCAGCAACCCTTCAGGAAGGCTTAGCCTATTTGGAAACACATTCGCTGCCAATTGTTTTAAAAGCGGATGGATTAGCCGCCGGAAAGGGAGTTATAATTGCTGAAACGCTGGCCGATGCAAAAACCGCGATGAATGAAATGCTCGACGGGAATAAGTTTGGCGACGCGGGCAGTAAAGTTGTTGTGGAGCAGTTTTTGCGAGGTATTGAATTGTCGGTGTTTGTTTTGTGCGACGGGGAGAACTACAAAATTCTGCCTGAAGCGAAAGATTATAAACGCATCGGCGAAGAAGATACAGGCCCAAATACGGGGGGAATGGGGGCTGTATCTCCTGTCGTATTTGCCAGTCAGTCATTTCTTCGGAAAGTTGAAGACAAAGTTGTAAAACCAACGCTGGCCGGTTTAAAACAGGAAGGTATTCATTATCAGGGTTTTATTTTTGTGGGCCTGATGAAAGTAAACGGTGAGCCTTTTGTTATTGAATATAATGCCCGAATGGGCGACCCTGAAACGGAAGTTGTATTACCACGACTTCAGAATGATTTTGTTGAATTAATGGTGGCAACCGCCGATGGAGAACTGGACCAGATTTCGGTTCAAGTCTCTCCTCAAACTGCGGTAACAACCATGCTCGTATCGGGTGGTTATCCTGGTGATTATGTGACCGGTAAAATCATTTCGGAATTAGATCGTTTAGAAGATGTACTAGCGTTCCATGCCGGGACGTCAGAAAAAAATGGTCAGGTGCTGACTAATGGTGGGCGGGTACTGGCGATAACAGCACAGGCCAATTCGCTGGAAAATGCCGTTCGGAAATCGCAGGAAGCGGCCCGATTGGTGCAATTTGACGGGAAACAGTACCGTAAAGACATTGGGCTTGACCTGATTCGGTACTCCGACTAACGAAGTTATAAAGTCAGATAGTTATGTAGTTATAAAGTTGCCATTGAGCACCAATAACTTTACAACCTTACGACTTTACAACTTCATAACTATATATATTATGTCATGTAAATCCTGTGCAACCGGTGGGTGCGGAACCCAACGTGGCGCATCCGAGGGTTCCCAGAAGACGGCTACTGCCGGATGCGGAAGTGGTGGATGTAGCACCGGAGGTTGCAATAAATTAAATTCATTTGACTGGCTCAGCGATATTGCGATGCCAGGTCTGAAATACGACGTTGTAGAGGTCAAATTCAAAGGGGGCCGGAAAGAGTATTATCGGAATGTTCATCAGCTTGATCTGACTACGGGCGACTATGTTGTGGTCGAAATGCAATCAGGCTTCCATATTGGAGCTGTTTCATTGCAGGGCGAACTCGTACGATTACAAGTGAAAAAGAGGGCGATTAAGATTAACGATGACACCAAAGTTATTCATCGCCTGGCTACCCCCAAAGATATGGAACGGCATGAACAGGCTGTTCTGCGTGACTTGCCTTCGCTTTATCGTTCCCGCGAAATTGTCCGGGAGTTAAAACTTAACATGAAATTGTCTGACGTTGAGTTTCAGTCAGATAATACGAAGGCGACATTTTATTATTCGTCCGAAGAACGTGTTGATTTTCGGGAGTTAATCAAAATGCTGGCGAGTGAATTCAAGGCTCGCATTGAAATGCGCCAGATTAGTCTTCGTCAGGAAGCGGGACGATTAGGTGGCATTGGTTCCTGTGGGCGAGAACTCTGCTGCTCAACCTGGTTGACGGACTTTAAAAATATTGCCACGTCGGCGGCTCGTTATCAGAACTTATCATTGAACCCAGCAAAATTATCGGGTCAGTGTGGACGATTGAAATGCTGCCTGAACTACGAATTGGATACGTACATGGACGCCCTGCGCGACATTCCGACGATCGAAAAACCGTTGGAAACCCAAAAGGGCCGGGCGTATCTGCAGAAAACCGATATTTTCCGTAAACTGATGTGGTTTGGTTATGGAGCCGAAAGCACCTGGCATCCATTGCCCATTGCCCGAGTACTGGAAATTGTTGAGCTAAATAAAAACGGTATTGTTCCGGAGTCGTTTGACTTACTGATGCCAATTGCTGAAAAAGAGCCCGTTACAGCCGCGGCTCTTAATAGCGATTTGCAGAAACTAGATGCCAAGTACACGTCGAAGTCAACGAATAAGAAGAAAAAGAAAAAACCGCGCGGCCCCGAGGGAAATTCACCTCGCCCTGCCCCAAACGGTAAAGTCTCTTAACAAGAAACCCCGACCTACTTAGGTCGGGGTTTCTTGTTAATTAGCGAATCTGATTAAAAATCACCGGAATAAAATGGGCTGAAAACGTAATAGCTACTATCTCGTTTGGCTCGTTTGGGCGTGGTTTGAATATTCAACTCGAAGCGGGGCAAAGGGTTATCGGCGCGGAACCATGCCCGGTAAGATCGTTCTTTGGTGTAGAGCCGAGCTACTTCACGAACATGAACCGTTTTTACAGCGGCAGGAGTAGCAGGTAAGTTGTTGATAAAAATATCCGTCGTTTTCGCGAAGTCGTCGTATAGTTTTAAATGTTCATCCTTAGTTCGTTCGACCAGCGCGTTTTTGTTGTGAAAAAACGTGGCTTCAAGCAATTGATTCATGTTAAAAGAGAAACTCTCACCAAGAGGATGTTGAGAAACGGCCGCTGCCTGCAACAACGTAAAGAATTGCTTACGGAATACGTCAAATGGAATGGGTTGCTGGCTAGTCTGAACAATAATCTGATAGGGCTTGGCTTTGGTATCGATGTTTGCCATGTTTTCCCATTGATGCATCACGAACAATTCACGGACAAACTCCGGCGAAAGTTTTTCTAAAGCATCAACTGGTACTTCTTTTCCATCAATGTATACGGCCGATTCGTACTTGTAATCATCGGGAACTATGAATTTATTCCCCTCCAAATGCAAGACAACCGGCTTACTTTCGACAACGGTGGTGCCGAGTTTGTTTTGAAATAAAGCATGATGCCGATACCAGGTTCCTTTGTCCTCTAAGTCTAAGACCATTGCCCGCGTTGGACTGCTGGCAGGAAGCATGTGTGGACGCGAAGTTTGCTCCCCCTGTTTGTCTGTATACCGACAGGCCAGACCCATTGTACCTATTAAGATTGCCCAAAGTGTATATCGCCACCAGGCTGATGAGCCCGAACGATGATTGTTCATCATACTGACACGCTGGCGCAGCGTTGGACCACTAAATTGATTAGTAAAGGAGTACATAATCAGTTCTTTACAGCTTATTGCAAAGGTTGTTACTCGGGTAGCTGGGGATATTATGATCCGTTAAAATAACTTAGCCCAACTGACTACCCCGTCGATAGGCTCACTTTAATCAGGTTGTACTGATACGATCGGGCATCAACTCCTTCGGCCAATACGGCTCGGTCGGCACTGAATTCGAGGGTTTGATGGAGCAATTGCCGGAATAGGTAAGCCGCCGGATTGAACCAGAAAACAATGCACACCAGTTCAGCTCCCAGCATATCGAAACTGTGTCGATCTCGTACGTGCACGCGCTCGTGTCTGAGAATCTGATCCAGTTCGTCGGGTGCATGGTAATTGGGATTCAGGACAACCCAGTTAAAAAAGGAGAAAGGTGAGGTGGTGTTCTCGTTGCGAACCAACGTAAAGTCATCGTAGGGCTCATGTGTCGATTTTCGAATAAGTCGTCGCAAGGAGAATAGCTGAATACCAAATCGAATAATTAATACGAAAACCCCACTTACATAGAATAGTAAGAGTCCAGTTGGCCACGACCACGTAAATTTTGCGGACGTATGCCGGAACAGCTTATATGTCTTTTTATCTGGAAACGTGACGGTTACTTCCGGTTGATTCGATGCTAAATTGGGCAAAACCCTTGGAACAATTACCTGCGCTGTCCTGTGCATCACGGTTCGGACACGCTCTGGCCGCCAATCGGGGAGTTTGAGTAAGGGGAGGAACAGAGCACCAGCTAAACCTAACCACAGAGCTAATCGGTTGGCGCTAAAAAACGTTTCACGTCGAAGTAAAACGTAATAAGCAATGCTGACAATAGCCAGAAGTGCATTCACCAATACTGCGTAGCGTAAAATTTCCATGGTTAAAGGGTGTGGAAAGGAGTTGGTCAGAAGCAGTCAAGTGTGGTACTAGTGATAAATAGACCTGACCATACTTGACTACTCTTGGGCACTCATGTCTATTTTTTCTCGATCATAGCCAGAATCTCACGCAGTTCATCGGCCGAAATCTTCTCATTCTTAGCAAAATAACTGACGAGGTTCTTGTACGAATTATCGAAATACTCATCCACAACCTTCGTTAAAACAAACCGGTTCTGGTAGGCTTCCTTCGTGATTATGGGATAGTATTCATGGGTATTGCCATACGCTTTATGGCCCACGTATCCTTTTTCTTCGAGATTACGAACAATAGTCGAAACGGTATTATAATGCAATGGAGGGTCCGTAAACTGCGGAACCATGTCTTTAACATACCCTTGCTCCATTTTCCAGAGCACCTGCATTACTTCTTCTTCCTTCGCTGTTAACTTTTCCATAAGACAAACCTATAACTATTTTTATCGTTTGCAAACTATTTGAGTAGTTTTTTATCGTTTGAAAAGCCAGCGGTACCGTCGTAGCTTTGTACATTATTCGGCACGAGGTTTATGAAACAATTGGGATTGGTAGTATTGATCGTCTGGCTGTTTGCTGGCTGCGATACAAATGCGGTATATAAAGAGTACACCGATATCGATGATGGAAAGTGGTACATCAAAAACGCACCGTCGTTTACGTTCGAGATCACGGATACATCGGTTCCCTACAATATCTACTATAACCTCCGCAACAGCCTGTCCTACGGCTACTATAATCTGTATCTGACTCGTTATCTGCGCGATGCAAGTGGTAAAGAACTGGAATCCCGTCTGGATGAGCTGATTTTGATGGACCCCAAAACCGGGAAACCTAACGGCGATGGATTAGGAGACCTGTTTGATCACAAGGTTTTGATGAAACATAACTACCGATTCCCGAAGCCTGGTAAATACACCGTCCAGATCAAGCAATATATGCGTCAGGACCCCTTACTTAATATTCTGAGTGTAGGAATTACGGTTGAAAAATCCGTACCCACCAATTAATTCGCCGAATTTGCTGCCAATGGTTTTCGACTTTCTGCGCAAAAATCGTTTTTTCTTCCTGGCCTATCTTCTTGTCTTACTCGTAGTGGGTTTATTGCAAGTGGTTTACACTCAGGCACAGTTAATGCAGTGGGTCAATGCCCGGAATAGTCCTCTAGCCGATCAGCTATTTCCTTACATTACCTATATGGGCGACGGCGCATTTTTTGTGATTCTTTGCCTGGTTATGTTGATTTATAAGTGGCGTATCGGCTTGATGGGCTTCGCCAGTTTTGCACTTTCCTCACTTACATCTGAGTTTTTTAAGAAGATTATTTTTAATGGCTCTCCCCGGCCACTGAAATTTTTTGAGCATTCAACCTTTGAGTACCACATCATTAAAGGGTTGGATATTCATAGCTACAACAGCTTTCCATCGGGACATACAACCACGGCTTTTGCGGTATTTGGCCTACTGGCGTTTCTGGACAAGCAGAAGGAGAGAGGTATTATTTATCTGCTTCTGGGCGTTCTAGCGGGTTATTCTCGGGTTTATTTGTTTCAGCATTTTGTTGAAGATACCTATGCTGGTTCGTTGATTGGGACGATTTCGTCGGTGATTATTTATTTATTGATGTACCGCTGGGTAACGAATAAAGAAAAGATAGCCGGGAATTAGGGGCTCTTTTGTCTATCTTTGTTTAGTGCTCTGCCGAACCATTGCCAAAGCGGAGCCGTTACTTCATTACTGACTACAATCAACGTGCATCGATAAACTCTCTCATGAGCGACGCCATTAAGCATGAGTGCGGTATAGCCTTAATCCGGCTCCGCAAACCGTACCAATATTACATAGATAAGTACGGAACGGCTCTTTATGGAGCCAACAAACTCTACCTGCTCATGGAAAAGCAGGTTAACCGAGGCCAGGACGGTGCCGGTATCGCCAATATAAAAATTGATGTTCCGGCCGGTAGCCGTTATATCAGCCGATATCGATCAGTTGATCAGCGACCTGTAACGGACATCTTCGAAAAAGTCAATAAGAAATTCCGGAAAGCGCTCAAAGGCAATAAAGAAAAGGCTAAAGACGCTAAATGGCTTCAGGAAAACATTGCCTTTACGGGCGAAGTCTGGATGGGGCACCTTCGGTATGGCACACACGGGGCCAACGAAATCGAAAACTGCCATCCTATGCTTCGGCAAAGTAACTGGCGGAGTCGTAATCTGGTGGTAGCGGGTAATTTCAACATGACGAATGTTGATGACCTGTTCAAAAAACTGGTTTCGCTGGGTCAACATCCCAAGGATAAAGTTGACACGATTACGGTGATGGAAAAAATCGGACATTTCCTGGACGAAGAGAACCAGCGCGTATTCGAACGCTTTAAAGGCATCTACGAAAACCCGGATCTGTCGGATATTATTGAAGATAATCTGGACCTTCAGCGTGTTTTGCACCGTTCTTGTCGTGATTTCGACGGTGGATACGCCATGGTAGGCATGACAGGTTATGGTGCCGCATTCGTTGCTCGTGATCCAGCTGGTATTCGGCCTGCTTATTATTATGCCGACGACGAAGTAGTTGTCGTTGCCTCAGAGAAACCGGCTATCAAAACTGCCTTCAATGTCGATTACAGTGCTATTCAGGAAGTGAAACCTGGGCATGCGCTCATTGTCGATAAATATGGTGAGTATGCAGAGCAGGAGTTCGTTACGCCTATCGAAAAGAAATCGTGCAGTTTCGAGCGGATTTATTTCTCGCGAGCTACCGATCCTGATATTTACAACGAACGCAAGTCATTGGGTAAACTGCTGATTCCGCAGATTCTCAAAGAAATCGACTACGATCTCGAAAATACCGTTTTCTCCTACATTCCGAACACAGCCGAAACGGCCTTCTTTGGCATGGTTGAGGGTTTGGAAGAATACCTCTATAAACAACGCAAAAAAGCGATTATGGAAGGGATTCTGTTCGAGGAGGAATTGGACCGGGTACTTTCTTTTAGACCGCGTATTGAAAAGCTGGTTGCTAAAGACGTGAAACTCCGGACGTTCATTACCGACGATTCACAGCGAGACGATATGGTGTCGCATGTATACGACACTACCTTTGAGGTCATCAAAAAAGGCCAGGATAATGTCGTTGTGGTCGATGACTCGATTGTACGAGGCACTACGCTCGAGAAAAGTATTCTGCGTATGCTGGATCGTCTGGGACCTAAGAAGATCATTATTGTTTCGTCGGCTCCTCAGATTCGCTTCCCCGATTGCTACGGCATCGACATGTCGAAATTCAAAGAGTTTATTGGCTTCCGAGCTGCGCTCGAATTACTGCGGGAGCGGGGTATGGACGATTTGCTGGATGAAGTTTATGCCCAGTGCGTGGCTGCAATTGAATCAGGCAATGCCAATCAACAGAACTATGTAAAGGCCCTGTTTGATCCCTTTACGCACGAAGAATTATCTAAAAAAGTAGCTCAAATTGTTACGCCACCTGATCTGAAGGCCGAAGTAGCGGTTGTTTATCAGACAGTTGAGAATTTACATAAAGCCTGCCCTAATCATTCGGGCGACTGGTATTTTACGGGTAATTACCCAACTCCTGGTGGTAATGTAGTGGTCAACAAAGCCTTCGTGAACTTCATGGAGGGGAAATTGGTGCGGGCGTACTAATCTTAGTTTTAAGTAAAAAGAGTTTGGCGTAAGAAGGTTGTGGTTAACAAACCAATAATCTTCTTACGCCAAACTCTTTTTTGCGGATTATTTATTTCGCCCAGGCTAGTGCATTAATGTTAGCACCGATTTTCTTGCCTTCAGCTAAACCTGTTTCGTTATCCTGACGAGTATGAATATTGCCATAGAAGCGCGAATCGGCAGATTCTTGAGCCGAAGCTTCAAAAGAGGTAAATGAACGGGCTTTAAAAGCAATGTGCCGTAGTGGATCGTCAGGACGACCAACGTGTGAATCATCCGTAAACGCAAAGTTTTCGCCAAATAACGCGGTCAATACAACAGCTGCTGACGATGACTGAGTTGCATGACCTGATGGATAACCTGGAAAAGGCGGAGCTGGCCAAAAAGGTACCCAGGCCGGATCGACAGTCAACCGGACGTAATTATAAGGCCGGATGTTATTATAGGTGAACTTGCAGCGCCAGCACAGAATAAAGGCATCGGCTACGGCTATACCAGTACGGGCAAACGTTTCGGCGGCTTTGGCCAGATTTGCTTTGGTAGCTGTTACGGCAATACGAGCCAGGCTGTACGAATGCCCTGGAGGAGTAAACGAATCGCCTGGATTATCGGACCACCAGAGGGAAATTTCTTTTTCCGTTTGAGTCAGACTTTTCCCCTTATTATAAACGTCAAGATACTGATTGAAAATAGCGGATTTAACATCCGTTGAATAGGCCATCGGTTTAGGCATTGGCAGATCGTTATTTGCCTTAACAAACGTCCGATTTTTACCCCAGTAAGGTTGCATCGGAATCTTTTGGCCATTTTCAGTTGGCTGCCACATACCAGCTCCCGTAGGTACAACATAACTTGCGGGGAAATTGCGGGTATAACCGGCATCGCCCCCATCGGTTTTCGACCACTCGAATAAAGCGTCGGCTATTTTCTTACCAAAAGAGATCGACCGTTCGTTGACTGTTTCGTCAGTCGCTTTATTGGCCGTCAATAAGGCTGTTTCGAGGGAGTCAATGGTCGTTTTGTTTGCGGCACTTGTAGTCGGAAATAAACTGCGTATAATTTGAGCCTGAGCTGCATTGGCGCTGAGGGCCCAGTTATACTCTTTACCAGCCTCGGCCAATGGGAGCGTAGTTAGCCCTTGGACTTGCCCAGCCATAGACTTTCGATTGGCAATTCCCGGAACAACCGATTCATACATGGTTAGACCTGCGTAACCAAAAGCCCGCGATGCTACAGGAGGACTGAAACCTGCGGTGGTTTTCGTCAGTTTCAATTGCAGAGCTGCCCACGCAGTTGCGACATCAGCCGAATATTGATCAGCTGCTTTGCCTGTCGTTAAGGTTGGCTGAACATCATCCGTAGACTGCATCCGACAAGCCTGCAGAAAAGCGATAAATAGGAGTGTAGTAAATAGGCTTAAATGGGTGCGTTGAGAGCCATACCTTGTAGTTGAGCTCTTACGAACAGAAGGAAAATGTACATTCATACGGTGAATCGGATAAAAAAAGTAGATGTATTGGCGATGCGGCAGAACGTCAATAGGGAGTTTAGCAAAAATGTTGCCAGAAAAAAGGCCCGAAAATTACATCTATTGACACCGCTGTACACAATACGTTAACTTCGTTGTAGATTTAATACTTGATAAAACCTGATCATCTCTAATGCGTATTCCCGAAGAAACCGTTGAACGAATTCGCCAATCTGTCGACATTCTGGAGGTTATAAACGATTTCGTTTCCCTGAAGAAGCGTGGAAGCAATTACATTGCCTGCTGCCCTTTTCATAATGAGAAAACGCCCTCGTTCAATGTAAACCCAACCCGACAGATTTATAAGTGCTTTGGTTGTGGCAAAGCGGGCGATGCTGTTCGGTTTGTGATGGATATCGAGAATATCGGTTATGGCGAATCGCTACGGTATCTGGCCAAAAAGTATGGCATTGAAATTGAAGAAGAGGAGCAGACTCCAGAAGATCTCCTGCGGCAGAACGAGCGGGAAAGCCTTCTTATCGTGCTCAACTTCGCTAAAACGTTTTTTCAGGAAACACTCTTGAAAACGGATGAGGGGAAAAGCATCGGCTTAAGCTACTTCCGTGAGCGGGGCTTTACGAACCCAACTATGGAAGCGTTTGAGCTTGGTTACACACTCGACCAATGGGACTCTCTCTTACTGGAAGGTCAACGAAGAGGTTATAGTCGGGATCTACTTGAAAAGGCCGGTCTGATTTTAATTAAGGAAGGCAACGCTGGAGGAGATAATAAAGTATTTGATCGGTTCAGAGGGCGGGTTATGTTCCCGATCCACAACGTATCGGGCCGGGTAATTGCGTTTGGTGCCCGGATTCTGAAAACGGATAAGAATCAGCCTAAATACCTCAATTCGCCCGAAACGACAGTTTACCATAAAAGCCAGGTATTATACGGAATTTTCCAGGCTAAACAGGCTATTCGACAGGAAGATGTTTGCTATTTGACAGAAGGTTATACAGATGTAATCTCACTGCATCAGGCAGGCATCAAAAATGTAGTGGCTTCGTCGGGCACTTCGCTGACAACAGAGCAGATTCGACTCATTGCCCGGTTTACACCAAACGTCACGATTCTTTACGATGGTGATGCCGCTGGTATTAAAGCGGCTCTGCGTGGTCTGGACATGGTTCTGGAAGAAGGGTTAAATCTTCGCTTGCTATTACTGCCTGACGGCGAAGATCCGGACAGTTATGTGCATAAAGTTGGAGCAGATGCCTTTAAAACATACATCAAAGAGCAATCTCAGGATTTCATTGACTTCAAAGCCAGCCGATGGTTAACGGAGGCAGGTGATAATCCGTTAAAGCGGGCCGAGGGTATATCCGATGTATGTGCCAGTATTACCAGAATACCCGATCCGCTGAAACGCCAGACACTCTCGCAGCGCGTTGCACAGGTGTTTCATGTAAGTGAGCAGTCAGTTATTTCTGAAATCAACCGATTACTTCGAAAACAGCAGGAGCAAAACAAAAAAGATTCGGAACGCCAGCAACGTTCGGCGGGTGCAGGAAGGCAGCAGCCATCTTCAAGTAATACTTTAAGTACGAATGAGCCTTCGCTGGACGATATAAATTCGCTGTTAGATGGATTCAGCGTCGAATCACCTGATTTAAGCGATTTTGGGATTGATGTACCCCCAAGTAGGCAGTCGGTTTCTGTTGAGCGCGTAAAGGCCGTTAAAACGCCTATATCGTATCAGGAAGAAGAATGCGTTCGGTTGTTAATAAATCATGGCGTACGAGAACTTGAGCCGGGTATTACGCTTTGTCAATACGTACTGAGTGAACTCCACGATATTGAGTTTCAAACATCGCCCTACGACCTTATTCTGACGTTATTTCGGGAAGCCTATAATCGGGGAGATATACTGACTGCGAATGATTTCTTAAGTCGACAACCTGGAGAAGGGAATAGCGATAGAGACGTGGAATTGCAGCATGAGGCAATTCATCTAACAACACCTCGTTATGAAATCAGTGATGGCTGGGGAAAGCATGAGATCTTTGTGCCATCAGAAGAGGAAATAGGTATTCTGGCGGATGCGGCCTACCGAAATATCCTGCGAATCAAAAAAATACTCGCTGAGCAACGAATGACCGCTTTGCAGCAACTGCTTCGTGAATCGAGAAATAAATCACCTGAGGAATCTGATCAGCTTTTGACCGAGTTCATGCACTTCAAGCGTATTGATATGGAGATATCGGGTTTATTAGGAACGGTTATCTCCGGTTAAACAAGAAACAAGGCATAAAAAAAGCCCCAGCTATATGTCATAGAGTGGGGCTTACCTTTATCAACAGGGGAGGGTGAACACTACGCTTGAGCTACCGTTGTGAAGCTAATCAGTTCGGCATCAATTTTACGGTTCAGTTCGTCCAGCAAGCTGGCATGCGAATGGAGCTGACCCGGTTTGGAAGGTTGAGCTGAGCGACCAGACTTCTGCCCCGACATGTCGAGTAGCAGCGTCATCAGAACGTCACTCATGTGCTCACGTAAATCAATCAGTTGCCGCAACCGTGTCCGATTAAATTTGGGATTACGGCGTGCCGCAACCTGTAAGGAATTGATGACCTGATTCAGTTTGGCATAGCGGCCGTGAAACGCTTCTGTCGCTCTTGCCCATTCCATAATCACTTTTTGTATCTCTTCTGCTGACGCTTCGTAGCTAGAAAATACTGCTGATTCTTCCTGATTCATCACCCTACTTGGCTAAACGTGTTTTGCAATTGACTTGATCAAAATTGGCCCTTGTAATTACTGAAAACAAACCGATCTGAGTGAAATCACCCATTTTTGGTGTGAAATCACCCAAAAAGTGTGAAATCACCCTACGCTAAATGGGTGCTTATCTCGCTTTTTCGTGAATTAAACTAGGGTGTTTAAACCTTTTGGTTTGTTTCATACTTAAAATTGTTGATTTCATTCACAGTGTGTTATAAAAATCCAAGTATTGGTAGTACATTCATCCACCCATATATGTAATAGATCATGAATCAATCAATCGGTGTCCAAGAGGTCACCAAAAACTTCGCTATTCGTAGGCGAGACTTTTCTATTCTCGTTGCTCAATCAGAGCTGTTCACCTGCGAAGTCTTAAGCCAATTATTGAAGGAACAGGGCTACAATGTTGTTGGCCGTGCTGTTGAAATGGAAGACACACTTCAGCAGATTATGGTGAAGCGCCCCAAATGTGTTATTCTGGAATCTGAAATTTCGGGCGAGCGAAGCTTCGAAATCGTCGAGCAGATGCAAAGCGCCAATCAGCAAACAAAGTTCATTTTGTATACGCGCAAACCCGATCTCCGAACGGTAGCTAAGGCTATGCAAAAGGGATTCTTTGGGTTTCTGTATGCCACCGATGGTTTAGAAGAATTGTACCGCTGTTTCCAAACCGTTAGTAACGGAGGCTGTTATTACAGCAGTGGATTCATGGATTTACTCAAAAACTTCGGTGTCGATATTATTTCTGAATCGACACGGGAGGAGTTGAATCGCCTGACCGAGCGAGAACGAGAAGTGTTACGGATGGTTGCCAGTGGGCATACAGCTACCGAAATTGCCGATCGGTTAAATATTAGCTACCGAACTGCCGTGAATCATAAAGCCCACATCGCCAAAAAACTTAATCTAGACAGTATCCGGCAATTACCTCGCTACAGTATTGCCGTAAAAAACTATCTCTAAATTTTTAGGAAACCGTTTCGAGCGGCTGTAAGTCTTCTTGTTGTAACCATTCACGAAGTTCCTGCATCCGGGTGCGTGGTATAACGATAGTGTGTGGTTTAGGCGTGTTGAGCCTGATGCTATATTTCCCATTTTCCCAATGGGTATAGCTTTCTATTGCCTGTCTGTTAACGATATAGTCCCGCTTAATACGCAAAAAATGAGCGGGGTTTAGCTCGGCTTCCAGTTCATTTAAGGTTTTACTGATTAAATAGCGTCCTTTGGCCAACTCGGCATAGTAGAACCGATCTTCAATGGTAAAATAATAGACGTCATTAATTGGGAAGTCCAGTTCTCCAGTTGTATTTCTACCTTTTAGGTACGTTAGATAGGGCGAAGAGGTTTTAGACTTTGGTGAGGAAGTTGTAGATAGTGCTATCGCTTTCTTTTCTAATTCAGCTTCAATAAGCTCATGATATTCTTGACGTTGTTTTAAGTGATCTTTGAGGAGTGATAGGTTGATAGATATGTAGCCAATTAAAAGTATTGGGGTTAAATATTGGAAGTAAATCTTCCAACTGTAGGTATAGATAATATATCCATCCCAATAATCTTTCCAAGAATAGTCAGGCCCGTTCTCTAAAAAATACCGAACTGTTTGTGTAATTGGATTAAAAAACAAGAATGAGAGCATTATAATTGGTAAGAAATATAGCTCATATCGAACTATTGCTGACCATTTATTAGCAATAGTATTAAGCTTAAACCACTTATGTGCTTGAAAAATAAGGTATGTAATGACAAATACAGTACATATCTCTGGAAGTACCATGGTTTGAATAACCATAAAGCTGTACTTTAAGCCCCCCCCCTACTTTTTCCGCTTTTGCTAATTTACGATCAAAGGCAATACTCCAGCTTATTATTTCAATGAACGAATAGATGCTCGACAAGATCAATATGCCGTTAAACGGATTTTTTAGAAAGGCGCGTGTAAGTCGAATTTCCTTCATACGCTGAGCTTCATTAAATAGAGTACTAATATAGACATAATAACTAGACCAATTTGGCTAAGTAAGGTATCATTTTTGTTATTAATAGTTAGGTAATATCTAGCGTACCCTGCGTAAATAAGGATATTGTTGGAGACTATATACTGTTTGAAAACAATCTTTTATAAAATACTGAACGTGTTTAGTGGAATTGACTTGATTACATGCACGCTATGTTTATTGGCGTAATCGATCGTCTTGTCTGAATAACGTCTACCAATTTGTCGAATAGAATCAGTGGAGCTTCAGATAGTACAGATGTAGCCAGTATACTTTATATATAGCCAGTCAGTAACTACAGTTGGCTTCATTCACATTAACGGCAAAACTAGTACTTGCTTGTGCTAAAGATCCTACTGAATTTGAGTTAAAGTGTTGACTCCTGTTGTGCTGCAACAACCAAAAGTAGACTGCTTGCACATAATAAGCCCCTACTAATTAAACTAGTAGGGGCTTATTATTTTTAACGCTAGTGGTACCGCCAGGTAAACTGAAATATTCGCTTAGCTCTAACTTTTGAGAAATTTGTGTCGATTATTGACTATGCTCGGGCTAATGAAGGGCTGTCCTGAAGATTGTAGAGCAGTTAGAATCAATAAGGCTATAGCTAATTGACGGCTATCGCGTCTCTTAAGTTTGACATGATACACTAAGCGGATTTATGAGGTGGATAAGCGGAAAGCTTTGATATACTGAGCCGAAAGTAGAATGGTCTCCAAGAAGAAAGCAATCCGTTTTGTCTGAAATCACCATTTCACCGGACGAAATCACTTAAAAAATTAGAAGTAAGGTAACTTCTTACGCCAATCAACTTGTAACAAATGATTAGCAGAATAGAAAATCATACGTATTTAGGTACGCTAATGTGAGCTTGTATTGGTAATTAATAGAGCAGGTAAAGAGCACACAGAACGTGCGCAGTAATAAGAAAAGTAGCTCGATGCTAGCCTAATTAGTGTAGCGATGGAGCTATTTAGGTGAAATCACACATAAAATAGGTGATTTCAGACAGAAAACATTCGATAAATTAAATCAACAAATGATATTCAAACCCACAATAAGTCATATGTGGCATGACCCACTAACTGTTGGTTTAGCGGAGGAAAAGATTGGGCGTATAAAAAGGAAGGTAGATCAGCGGCCTGAGCGAACTATAATAGATTAGCATGTTCTGGCTTACTGGCATCACGACCCTGTAGCCATTCCCGAAACTCATGCATCCGAACGCGGGGTACAATAATCTTATGATGATCAGGCGTATTGAGCGTAACGATGTACTTACCATTTTCCCAATATGAGTAATGTAACACCGCTTGGCGGTTAACGATATAATCGCGCTTAATCCGGAAAAATTGAGTTGGGTCTAGTTCCGTCTCGAGATCGTTGAGCGTTTTGCTGACCATATACCGTTCTTTCAGCGTTTCGGCATAATAGAATCGATCCTCGACAGTGAAGTAATAGGCTTCATTAACTGGAAAGTCTATTTCTCCCAAATTGCTTTTGCCTTTTATATAACTGAGATAAGGTGAGGGAGTTGCTGGTACAGGTGGTGGTGAAAACGTTTCGGATAAGGCTAGAACCTTTTGTGACGCTTCGGCAGCTTCGGCTTCAGCAGCTTCTTGAGCTTCCCGACGTTGTTTTAGATAGTCCTGAAGAAGTGACACATTCATGGCGATGTAACCTATCAGGATTACCGGAAACAGATATTTAAAATATACTGTCCAGGTAAATGTGTGTAATATGTATTTCTGCCAATAATTAGACCATGAGTAATTAGGGAAGCTCTCTAAGATAAAGCGAATGGTTTGCGTACCAGGGTTAAAGGCTAAGAAAGCGAACAACAAAACAGGTAAGAAACGCAATTCATATTTATAAATAGAACGCCAGTTATACTCAACAGAATGAATATTCCAAATACGATGGAAGAGGTTAAGGAGTGTAATTGTAATAAAAAGAGTGAATAACTCAGGCAGAAACAGTCCACGAATTATCAGGCCGATGTACTGAAGTATACCACCTTCATCATGTACAATTTTAATTTTCAATTTATAGCCAATCGACCAGCTAACAGCCTCGATTAACCCTACAATACAAAGTAGTATAATCAAGCTGCTGAATGGTTTTTTCAGAAAGTCTCGTCGGATCTGAATTTCCTTCATGCTGTCTTCATAATAAAAACGCGTACTAATATAGTGGTAATATTTAACTAATTACAACGGATAATCATGACTTTTTTGCGATTGATGCGCCCTCCCCAGGCTAGTAGCTTTGTATCATCAAAAACAAGCAATTACAAATCAATCGTATACATCATCATGGAAAAGAAATTCTCTATCAAAGCAACCCAGGCTATCAAAAGCATCACAAAACCAGCTACCAAATCAGAATCTAACAATCTGATGAAGTTTGTAGCTATGGATGGCGAGTGCTGTCGTTGGGATGTTGGATCAAACTTTACAAGTCTCTCAAAACCCGTTTTCTCGCTTTAATCTAATTAAGCTACAGTAGCTATGCTTACCACACGGCAACTTTACAAACAGGAGCTAGAAACCTGTCGCCACCACTTCGAACAGGTGGACTTGTCCAAAGAACGGGGTTATTTAATGAAGTATACAACATTCTCTGCAAATGTTGAGAATTTACTTCCTTCAATACCCCGCAAAGAACACGAAACGCTTTTTCGGGAGCTGTTGTTGCAACAAGTCTTTACAACGTTTGATCAGAAGTGCTTAACAGCAGGTGATCTGGTAAAGTTGCGTGGAGCCCATAATGTGCTGGATAAAGAGCATAGCCCCAAAATTTATTGCACCTATCATCTCGGGTCATACCGATTGTTGACTAGTGTGTTGTTTCGGAAGGGGGTTGACTGCGTGTTACTGGTTGGCAGTAACATGAACCGCAGCCAGGGCGCAGAGATGACGGAACATATTGAAGGGTTAAGGGAAAAACATGGCCTTACCAATGTGTTTCGGGTGGTTGAAACAGGCAGTCCATCTGCTGGATTAACCGTACTGCGTGAGCTTAAAGCAGGCCGTTCCCTGATTGTATTTGTAGACGGGAGTCCCGAAACGGCTCCTGAAGCTGGAGAGGAATCTCAATTCTTATCGGTGCGTTTTGGCCAGCGCCGTGTCTTAACACGGAAAGGAGTTGGCTATTTATCCCACGCGGCTGGTGTGCCTATTATACCGGTAGTGAGTTATCGGAAGTCTGATATGATCAATGTGCTGCATTGTCTTAAACCAATTCGTCCAATTGTACGAAGCGATCGGGACATGTATTGCCAGGAGGCTATGCAGCAGTTATACGATTCATTTTGGCCTTATCTGAAACAATACCCAGGCCAATGGGAAGGCTGGAACTTCATTCACTTATTTTTGGAGCCAGAAATAGTCAAGAATAAGTCTTTAAATCAGGTCAAGCGCCTTGCTTTTAATGAAAATCGCTACTCATTGTGTGATTTGGAACAGGCGCCAATCTTATTCGACCGTAGACTATATCAAACCTATGAGATTACTGAAGATTTACGGGACTTGCTCCTGAATCTTCATGAAGTAGACTCGGTCGAAGATGTGGTTGGTCAGGAGGTGTTTAGCGAATTAGTCGATATGGAAGTACTTCATTAAGTACGATCTCAATAATAATCAACAAGCCCAATTAGACGATCTAATTGGGCTTGTTGATATGTAGTAAAACGTAGTAAAATTTTACTACGTTACTAGGAATTATTACTGATCTCAATTTCCTCCCCCGACTTGTGGAAGAACTTAAAATTAACGATACCTAAGGAGCTGTCTTTGACAACTTTAACCCATGTTTTGTACTTTATAAACCATTGCATTTGTTTTGAGTAAATGCCCTTAGTATAATAAGCATATAAAAATGGGTTCATCGAGATCGAAATACCGCGCTCATTCTGCTTAGTTAGTATATAATCAAGATTATTTTCGATTACATCTGTTACTAACACGCTGGCCTGGATCGTTCCAGTTCCTCCACAAGTTGGACATACTTCGCGTGTAACAATATTCATTTCAGGCCGGACACGTTGACGCGTAATCTGCATCAGGCCAAATTTTGTGAGGGGGAGAATGGTAAACTTAGAGCGCTCTGGTTTCATTTCATCGCGCATGATGTCTTGCAGAAGTTTCTTGTTCTCTGCTTTCTTCATGTCGATGAAATCCACAACAATAATTCCCCCATATCGCGCAGGCGCAGTTGACGGGCTATTTCCTTCGCAGCTTCACGGTTGACACTAATAGCGGTGGCTTCCTGGTCTTCTTCTGAATTAGACTTGTTACCACTGTTAACATCAATAACGTGTAGTGCTTCGGTATGCTCGATAATTAGATAGCCACCACCTGGTAAACTTACCGACCGCCCAAAGAGCGATTTTAACTGTTTTTCAAGGCCTAAGGCTTCAAAAACTTTTACTTTGCCACTGTAGAGCTTAACAATTTTCTCTTTGTCTGGGGCAATGGTATGAATATAATCCCTGATTTCATCGTAAGACTCACGGGTATCTACTGTAATACTCTCAAACGACTCGTTGAGCATATCACGTAGAATAGATGATGCCCGATTCATTTCACCTAATACGCGATCGCGTGGTTTGGCGTCAGCCAGCGATTTAAGGGCTTGGTCCCATTTGGCAAGAGAGTTTTGCAGATCGCGATCAAGCTCTTCTACATCTTTGTCCTGCGCAACAGTTCGTACAATAACACCGAAATTTTGTGGTTTTAGCGACGACATCAGGCGCATCAACCTCGACCGTTCGGCGCGGTCGGTGATTTTCTTTGAAAGGTTTACGCCATCTGAAAATGGCACCAGAACTAAATAACGACCTGCAATTGAAATGTCGCAGGAAAGGCGTGGACCTTTGGTTGAGATGGGTTCTTTCACCACCTGAACCAGAATGGGAGCGTTTTTCGTCAGCACCTTATCGATTTTCCCGATTTTCTCGATAGGTGGCTCCAGCTTACCGCTGAGCCGTCCGTTTGTGACGCGCTTGGCGATTACATCTTTAACCAGTTTATTGAGCGAATTAATATTCGGTCCTAAATCCTGGTAGTGCAAAAAACCGTCTTTCTCGTGGCCAACGTCTACGAAAGCAGCGTTGAGGCCCGATGATAATTTCTTGACTGTTCCTAAGTAAAGATCGCCAACGGTAAAGCTGCTGTCTAACTCTTCTTCGTGATACTCCAGCAATCTCTTGTTTTGCAAGAGCGCAATCCGATCACCTTTCTGAGTCGAACTGATAACTAATTCATTACTCACAAGATGAATGTACGGTTAAGAATGGCTATATAAAAAGAAAGAAGCCACGTTCGGGCTTTGCAGACCGGCCGAGGCTTCAAATAGGTAGGCAGTAGGTAATTGCAGAAGGCAGTTATGAGCATAACAGACAGACTGTTGACTGCCTACCGCCGACTATTTCTTCTTGTGCCGATTTTTTCTGAGCCGTTTTTTCCGCTTGTGAGTGGCAATCTTGTGCCGTTTCCGTTTCTTACCGCAAGGCATAGTAAACTAATTTAATGGTTAAAATATGTGTCGACCTACCAACCGGCCAGGTCCTAAAAAGTTGTATAGTTTTAAAGTTGAATAACTAGTCAACTGTATAACTCACTTCAACCGCTCTTCGTATTCACGAACGGCGGCCAGAATTTGCGGGTCTTTCTCCTGCTGCTTTACTTGGGCCAGAACTTGTTTGGCTTCAGTTTTCTGACCAGCTTCCGCTAAACTAACCCCCAAATAAAATTTAGCTTTTCGACTCGACGGGTTGTTGACCAGTATTTGTCGGAATCGCTCAATAGCTCGTTCGTATTGATTAGACCGCATGGATAGCAGGCCTAAATTGAACAGGGCCAGTTCATTCGTTGGGTCCTGCTTGATCACCTCACGCAAGAGCATAATGCCCTGCATTGGCGTATCGGTATTGACGTAAGTCATGGCCATATTGGCCTTTGCCGATAGCAGGTTTGGATTTTTAGCCAGTGCCTGCCCGTATAAATCACGAGTTTTCTGACCTAAAAGCGCTGTCTTCTTTTCATCGACAGCAAATGTGTAAGCTTCAAAGTACTCATCCCCGGCTCGTAACAGATTCCGTTCCGTTGGTTGAGCAGTTGCCAACTCCTCCGCATAATGAGCTGCGCTGTCGTAGCGAGTTACCTCATGCAATAAGCTGATAAGCTTCACACCAACGGCCTCTTTCTCTGCCAGAGTTGCTTTCGCAAATTCAGTTTGGAGTGTTACTAACCGTTTTTGCTGCTCAGGCAACAAGGGCTTTTCATGAATCGGGGAGCTGTTAGCCTTATCGGCTACATTAGGCGAGCCAGCATCTGACTTCCCAGCTCCAGACATTTGCACTGAACGTCCACCCGCTAGTTGCTTACTTTCATTTCGTACAACTACCTTCGGCAAGGTATATAACCCAACCGTTAGGGCTGCAGCCAACAAGACAACAAGCAATACGAATTTATTCATGATGGAAATCGTCACAATGCAAACGCCTGAGCCAGTCTACCAATTTGTAGTCTTTCGGGCAACGTTGCTTACTCAGCAGTTACTTTCGCTTTGTCGCTGGTTTTTACCTGCTCAACAAAAACCTTGGCGGGTTTGAAACTCGGAATAAAATGCTCGTCGATTACCATAGCGGTATTTTTCGAGATGTTCCGAGCTACTTTTTTAGCCCGTTTCTTATTGATGAAGCTACCGAACCCTCTCACATAAATGTTCTCTCCCTCGGCCAATGAATCCTTAACTACTGAAAAGAAAGTTTCCAGGGTGTTTGTTACTTCTGCCTTATCAATACCGGTCTTATCGGCGATCTCGGCAATTACGTCTGCTTTCGTCACGACTTCTTAAACTTTAACGTTTACTGTATTGTTGAAAATTCGGGTCTCAAAATGGGAGCACAAAGGTAGGGCTTTCCTATAAAATTAAAAACCCTCTGCTTCCGTTTTTCCTGGTAACGACGTATTTTTTTGTTTTATTTTGAATTGGCTATCAGACCTTAACACGATCGAAACCTCATTTGCGCCTATTCTTGAGCAATGGTATTCGGTTCATAAACGTGACTTGCCGTGGCGCCATACGCGTGATCCTTATCGCATTTGGCTGTCGGAAGTCATTCTTCAACAAACCCGCGTAGCGCAGGGAAAACCCTATTACGAACGCTTCGTGGATGCTTATGCAACAGTTGCCGATCTGGCTCAGGCCGATGAGCGGGAACTGCTCCGGCTCTGGCAGGGATTAGGCTATTATTCCCGAGCCAGAAATCTGCACCAGACTGCTCGCTATGTAACTCTTCAATTAGAGGGTAAGTTCCCTGATACGTATCAGGACTTGTTGAAAATGAAGGGGATAGGGTCCTATACCGCGGCTGCTATTGCTTCGTTCGCCTTCGGAGAGCGTGTTCCTGTTGTCGATGGGAATGTCTATCGTGTGTTGGCACGGGTATTTGGTATTGAAGAAGATATTACCACCACGACTGCAAAAAAAACATTTGCAGCGTTGGCAAACCGTCTGATTCAATCGGCCGACGATCCGGCAACCTACAATCAGGCAATTATGGAGTTTGGGGCCATTCATTGTACCCCTGTTGCGCCAGATTGTTTACTGTGCCCGTTGCAGCAAGGATGTGTTGCCTATTTGACTGGGCGACAGCATCAATTGCCTGTTAAAGCTAAAAAAGCACCTGTACGCGAGCGGTTCTTTACGTACCTCATTTTTCGAAGTAAGGGAAAGCTGGCTCTCCGTGAACGAAAGGCGAAGGATGTCTGGCAAAATCTTCACGATTTTTATTTGCTTGAAACCGAAGACCATCAAGATGCGTTACAAGACCTGTTGCTTCCTGAAGCTGCTCTGAATCTAGTGCAACAGGGAGTCATGGCGGGTTTGCCGGTCGAGTCGGTTCAGTTGTTGTCGCACCAGCGGATTCGGGCTAAATTTTATCTGATTGATTTGCCCGATGAGCCTACCGGAAGCTTACCGACCGATTTACACTGGTTTACAATTGACGAAATTAATGACCTTCCGAAGCCCGTATTGATCACAAATTATTTGGAAAATCTGTTTGGATAAGTGGGTAGATTTCAGTATCTTTAATCCTCTTAAACGCTACGGAATTTTATACGTAACCAACAAAATAAAGCGTATGGCAAGTCTTAATAAGATGACAATTATCGGTAACTTAGGTGCCGATCCTGAAGTTCGTTATCTTGATGGTGGAGCAGTTGTGGCAACCTTTAACGTCGCAACTACTGAAAAATATACAACCCGAACCGGGGAGAAAGTAGAACAAACCGAGTGGTTCCGAATTGAACTCTGGAATGAACAAGCCAAAGTGGCTGAAAAATATTTGAAAAAAGGAAACTCTGTTTACGTAGAAGGTCGTCTTCGGACGGAATTGTGGACAGATAAAGAAGGTAAAGAACGCACATCACTGCGAGTTCGGGCTAATACCATGCAATTGCTGGGTAGCCCTAATAGCGACCGTCAGGACGAACAGCCGACTTATGAAGCGCCACGTCAGCAAGCCGCTCCTGCACAACCTGCAGCCCGTCAGCAACCAGCGCCACAGCCCGCACGCCAACAGGCTGCACCGGCACGTAGGGAGCCCGAACCGGTGCCCTTTGAGAGCAACAGTGGTGATGATGATTTGCCGTTCTAACCCACACAACTTGCTCTTTTGTTGAACGAGATTTGATATACATGGATCCTGGTGACCCTCTTCCTCGACAGGTGCTCCCAGCCGCAGACGGCTGGGGCACCTATTTTGATTTATACGCCCCTTATACGGCTCTGATTTTATTGCTACTGACGCTGGCTGGATTGGTATCGGCATCAGAAGCAGCATTCTTCTCGCTTTCTCCCGATGATCGTGCCTTCTGTCGGGATAGCATGCAGGCCGACGACAAACGGATTGCCACTCTTCTCGAACGCCCTAAGCGGTTGCTGGCATCGCTAGTCATCTTCAATAACTTACTCAATATTGCCATTGTTGTTATTGTAACCTACCTAACCTGGGAGATAACCCGTATCTCGTCAGAGTCAGGTTGGATATTGTCGGCTACGGCGTTGGCGACGACAGTCGCCATTGTTTTGTTTGGCGAAATTGTACCGAAAGTATACGCGAGTCAGAACAACCTCATCGTGGCTCGTAAGACTGCTCCTTTAGCACAACTTGGTTTAGCCGTATTCCGGCCACTGGCAATGATGCTGGTTAACTTAAGTAATCAGATCGATAAGCGTATCCAGCGAAAGGGCTATAAATTATCTGTAGAAGAGCTAAGCCAGGCGGTGGAGTTGACAGGAGCCAATGCAACTGTTGAAGAAAAAGAAATTCTTAAAGGTATTGTCAACTTTAGCAATCTGACGGCACGTCAGGTCATGCGGGCAAGACTGGATATTTCGGCCGTTAGCGACGACTTATCGTTTAGTGAATTATTGGCTCAGATCAACGCGTCCGGCTATTCAAGAGTGCCAGTTTATGGTGAATCGCTGGATGAGATAGATGGTATTCTTTACATAAAAGACTTACTACCCCACATACATGCCGATGATTCCTTTCATTGGCAATCGCTGCTACGGCCAGCATTTTTTATTCCTGAAAATAAGAAGGTAGATGACCTGCTTCAGGATTTTCAGAAGCGACGAGTACACATCGCTATTGTGGTTGATGAGTATGGCGGTACACGCGGTCTGGTAACGCTGGAAGATATTATCGAAGAGATATTCGGGGATATAAACGATGAGTTCGACGATGAAGATCCGATGGGCTATCGTCGGGAAGATGATCAAACAGTGATATTTGAGGGTAAAATGTCGCTAACCGATGTTTGTCGGGTTCTTAATGTCGACCCAACAACCTTCGAAGATGCGCAGGGTGATAGTGAATCACTAGGTGGTCTCTTGCTGGAGTTATTTAGTCGGCTTCCTAAATCGGGTGATGAAACGACTTACAATGGGTTCCAGTTTCAAGTACTGTCGGCCGACGATAAACGGATTAATGAAGTCCGCGTGCGGAAGAAGGACGTGGTGAAAGAGACCGAAGGGTAAGGCAGATCATCACTTTTTACACCCAAAGTCCACGCCCCTGATTGTAGTCTGCTCCGATCTGTTGGATTGCGCTGGCAGAATAAGTCAGAATTCCCTTTTTGCGAAGCTCCCGTAAACGCGTTTTCTCGAGCCACGACAGCTTACCATCAACCAGAACCCCGAATACGATGAGCCGTTCCAGACTTCGTCGTACAGAAAGAGGAGCCTGGAGTACCTTTTCGGTAAAATTACCGGTCAGCGGTTGGTCAATAGCTAAGGCAAATCGATCCAGCAACGTTTCGGTAAGCATGAGGTGGGCATAATTATGTTGCCTTTTCAGGATAGAAACATAGTGGAGAGCTTCCAGAATCAAGGGGCGAAATTGATCGTTTTTGCCCCATTCTTCATGCAGTTCATGGACAAACTCACGAATCGTAATGGGTGCCATTACCCGAACCTGCGCTTCGTGGAGCGTTTGCCAGGATGCCCAGGTATTCCAAAGCGCATAGACCGGCATACCGGCCAGATTAGTTACGGGATGTAAAGCATATTGGCCAATCGATTGCTTGACTACCAATTTTAACGCGAGCGTACTAAGTGCCGCTTTGACCGTGTTCAGCAGAAAAAAGATCGTTAGTCCCCAACGCGGTGCCGTCATGTACGGATCAGTGCCAAATCGAACTATACCCTGAGATTTTTCGGAAGCAGCGTTCGCCAGTGATTGCAAATGACGTTCATATTGGGCGTCGTGAGCGCGAGGAAACTGGCATATTTCCATAATCGACTTTACACCCCACAGGTTAATCGCCAATAACAGATTTACCTCCAGATAGACTAATAAAAGGCTATATAAAATGGTAATAAGCGGTAACTCATAGGTACTTCCCAGAAAAGAAACGGTTGTTGTGCTGAACAATTCAGGCCACGTATTCTGAGGCCAGTAAAACAACAAAACGCCTACTATGCCAAGCAGGGCAGCTATTGTTAAGGTTATAAGTTTTATTCGGCGGATAACTCGGCTTTCAACAGCATTCAGCACATAAGGCTCATCGGCGGGGTGTGCCATATCGAGTACCTGCCGCAAGTAGCGCATCGACAGATGGTCGAGTGGACCAGTACTGTTGTTCGGAGGGCGGGTAGACATGATCTTGGTTTGTAACAGTGGCGTTAGATAGTAAACTACTAAAACACAGAGGTTGTTGGCAAACAGCCAGATATAATCAACTAGCTTTGACTAAGCGGTAGAATCTCCTTTGATAATCAATAGGTAAATGCAGCCCTGAATACACTTTTACGGGGTAGTTTATAAACGCCCTTTACCTATGAAGTACTTACTTTTTATACTTTGCGGCTTATTGGCCAATCAATTACACGTTCTTGGCCAGGTTGCCCCATCGCCCAAAACATTGCCTGTTCAGCAGCGCGTTAAAGATGAAATGACAGATGCCGCGAACGCGTTTCTAGGAACCTTGACGCCAGAACAACGGGGAAAAACAACGTTCGCATTTGATAATGAAGAGCGGTTCAACTGGCACTTTGTACCCCGAGAACGGAAAGGCCTGCCTCTAAAGCAAATGACGCCAGAACAGCGCAAAGCAGCTATGGCGATGCTCAAAACAACACTTAGCCTGCAAGGCTATGAGAAAGCGACGTCCATTATCGACATGGAGAATGTGCTGCGTGTGATTGACAATCGGCCGCCTAACGACGTATACCGTGATCCGGAAAATTATTCATTTACCGTTTTTGGTGATCCAGCCACCAACACACCCTGGAGCTGGCGTATCGAAGGACATCACCTATCACTTCAGTTTGTTGCTGTTGATGGTAAAGTGTTGGCCCAGACACCTACGTTTTTTGGTAGTAATCCTGGTATTCTGAAATTTGACTCGGGCATGGCTGATAAGCGTATGTCGGACCCACGTGTAAAGGATTTACCCCAAAAAGGTCGATCAATCTTAAAGCTGGAAACCGAAAAAGCCTTTGCGTTATTGAAAACCCTGAATGCCGACCAGCGCAAGCTGGCAGTACTGGCCCCGGTTGCTTATCCTGAAATGGTTACGAGCAATAAGCGTAAAGCGTCGCTGGAAAAAATGGACGGCGTAAAAATGGCCGACATGAATGCTGAGCAACGTAAATTATTTCTGGATTTGATTCAGACTTATTTAGCCAATTACCGCATTACGTTGGCCAAGCAACAATTGGATAAGCTCAAGAAAGCAGGTCTGGACGAAATCCGGTTTGGCTGGGCCGGTGATCTTACACCTGAATTAGGGGACGGCAAGGGCTGGTACTATCGGATTCATGGTCCAACAATTCTGATTGAGTACGATAATTCGCAAACGAATGCCAATCACATCCATACGGTAGTGCGCGATTTGACTAATGATTGGGGAGAGGATTTATTACAGGAACACTACAAAAACGTTAGTCACGGTAAAGACTGATGCAACCAGAGTAGGCCGTTTAACAATTTTTAAGCCATTTATAAGGTTGTTTTTTCTTAATTTGTCCAGATTATTTGTTCTCAATTCATGAAGAAACTCCTTATTAGTGCGTCGGTTGTCTTGCTTTCGATAGCAGCTTCGGCACAGGAATCGCAGTGGTATCTGCAAGATAAAACCGATAAAACAGCTGGTATTAGCGTTGAGCGGACATACCGTGAACTACTGAAAGATCGAAAGCCAACGCCCGTTATAGTCGCTGTAATCGATGGTGGGATCGATACAACGCATGAAGATTTACGGCGTGTGTTGTGGATCAATCCGAAGGAAATTGCCGGAAACGGGAAAGACGATGACAAAAACGGATATGTCGATGATGTTCATGGCTGGAATTTTATTGGTGGTAAAGACGGCCGAAATGTCAATTACGAAACAACCGAAGTTACCCGGCTGTACGTACAGTTAAAACCGAAGTATGAAGGGAAAGACCGGAAATCGTTGAAGCCGGATCAGCAGAAAGAGTATGATCTGTACGTGAAAACGAAGGCCGAAGTCGAGAAAAATCAGGCGCAATACAAGGCACAATATCAGGGAATTGGTCAGTTTTACACCCAGTTTTCTGGTGCGGTCGATAAGCTGAAAAAAGCATTGAATGTAACAAAGCTCGATACGCTCACCTTGCTTAAAGCTGCCGATACGCTTAAGGATGCCAGTTTAAAACGGCCTGTTCTGGGTATATTACAGATATTGGGTCAGCAGAAAGCACCTGATACTGATGTGATTATGAATGAACTCGAAAAGGCAAATGAGCAACTCAAAGCCCGTGCCGAGTATCATTACAATCCTGACTTTGATGGTCGTGGTGTTGTGGGTGATAATCCAAACGACATGACCCAGCGCGATTATGGCAATGCTGATATTTCGGGCGCGAATCCTGACCACGGTACACACGTTTCGGGCATTATCGGGGCCGATCGGACCAACAATATTGGCGTAAAAGGAATAGCCGATGCTGTTCAGATTATGGGTGTACGGGCCGTACCTGATGGCGATGAGCGGGATAAAGATGTGGCCAATGCCATTCGGTATGCGGTTGATAACGGCGCGCAGATTATCAATATGAGCTTTGGTAAAGACTATTCTCCGCAGCGTAATGTAGTTGAAGATGCCGAACGATATGCTCTTTCGAAAGGAGTCTTAATGGTGCATGCCGCCGGTAATGATGGGAAAGACATCGATACGGCAGCTAATTACCCTGCTCCCCGATTTATCAATGGTTTAGCTATTCCGAACGTAATTACAGTAGGGGCTAGTGCTGAACCAAACAACAGCGATCTGGTGGCTAGTTTCTCGAACTACGGTAAGCAAAATGTCGATGTTTTTGCACCAGGTAAAGATATCTACTCGACCGTGCCAGGCAGCAAATACGAAAATAACAGTGGTACTAGTATGGCCTCGCCTGTAGTGGCAGGGGTAGCGGCTGTGCTGAAATCGTATTTCCCCAAACTGACCTACGCGGATATCAAACGGATTATTCTTCAATCGGCAACGCCTTATTCAACCAAGGTGACCCGACCAGAATCCACGGATACAGTTTCGTTTAGTTCATTGTCGAAAACGGGTGGTATTGTCAATCTTTACGATGCCGTAAAATTAGCACTGGCTGAGGAAACGGCTTCTGGCAAAGCGAAGTAAAGAGTTACGATAGAGCATAATGACCGGGTCGATTAAGCCAAAAGCGCTTTGATCGACCCGGTTTATTTTTTGATAAAACGCCCGATCTGGATGCCAGACCCATCGGCAAGGCGGAGAATGTACGTTCCGGCGGGCAGAGACTGAATCAGAAAATCACCTTCAAATTTCCCGTTCGAGGCTTTTATCGACAGTACAGGTTGTCGTAAAACGCCGTTTAGATCAAATAAACTAACCTGAACCTGCTTGGCCACGGGATTGGTGTAGCGAATGGAAATGGTATTTTCTGTCGGGTTTGGGTAAAAGATAAATATACCCGCCGGATCAGCGATCGTTGTAGAGACTGTTGCCGATTGCACCAGCCGATTCGTGGACCAGCCCACACAGTTGTGCTGCGTTACCCGTACTTTGTAAGTGCCTTCCGTTGAGACAGATAGCCGATAATCAGTGGCATTCGCTAATGCACTTTCATTTCGGTACCATTGATACGTATAAGACGTGTCGATAGGCGCTTTCAGGGTAACAGTGGCGCCTTTGGGAAGACTTAATTCTGTTTCTTCAGGCATTAAATCTATAGCATTGACCGAACTAAGCTGGATGGTTGTTTCGGCGGAGAGCGCCTGGCAACCATCCTGTGTTATTCGAACCTGGTAGTTACCTGCCTGGGTAGCATTAAATGTACTTGCCTGCGCATTCGCAATGACCGAATTATTCAGGAGCCACTCAAATGTAGTGCCTGTTAATGGAGTGCCACCTGGTGAGGTTGCTACTAAATGAACGGACGTATCTGTACGGCAAAGCCATTGATTACCAGTTGGCGATAGTGTAACCGCGGTTGTTCGTGTCTGAACCAGAATGGGTTGCGAAGTGGCCGAACAACCGTTATCGTCGGTAATGCGAAGCGTATATGATCCGGCTTGGGTTGCCTGATAACCAGATGAAGCCCCACCGGCCAAAATTGTTCCGTTAAGAAACCACTGGTAGTGCAAATTCGCTGAATAATTACCCGCTTGTAAAGCTAGGGTGGCTCCCGGACAAATCGTTGTATCACGCGCTGGGATAGTGGTAGCCGTTAATTGGCAATTGACACGATGGAGGCCGCTCACAATCAATGAATAAGGCTGACTCGAATAGGTCATCTTGCCTTTGTGCGAAACCGTGATCGTATAAGTTTTTCCAGCTACAGGATTGGCGATATACACCTGTTCAACGTTATCGCGCACATTATCTCCTCGGCTGGCGGCTTGTGCCGGTTTCGCCGGATCAAGAGCAAACGGCAGATTGGTCTGTTGGCCGTCGCTGATCCGTAAATCGAGGTCATTGATAAGTTTGGGCGTCGGGCTGTCTACCGAGCTGGGCACAACGCTGGTGGCTACCCCTTCGGGATCGGTCCAGGACAAGGTGACAATCAATGGCTCATTGCCCTGAGCGACGATGGATCGGCTGTAGGTATTACCGGCGATCAGACTTTGTTCGAGAACCAGGTGTGCCAACTCCTCATTGAGTAACAAACGAGCGGCAGCTTCGGTATTTAACAAGCCCCATCCCTGCCGATAATCGGGACCTGCTGCCGGATTAGGCCGATCGGCGGTGTGTAGAGCCAATCCTTTGAGAGTAGCAGCCCGCATGAATTGCCCACTTGCAGGCAAGCCGCTTGCCCGCTGACGGGCGTAGAGTTCCTGTAATAGAAATAAAGAGCCGGATACATTGGCCGATGCCATCGAGGTACCGCTATAGTTACCGTAATCCGTATTCGATGTACCGATAGACGACAACACATCGGAGCCAATTCCCAGTAAATCGGGCTTAATGCGTCCGTCATCAGTAGGCCCCCAACCACTAAACGCCGTTGAGCCAACTAAAGTGGGCACGTTTGCATTGGCATATGTCACATCGGCAGCCCCAATTGTCAATACGTTTTTGGCCGTGGCTTCGGCCGGAATTACATCATAAGCATCGTTTCGACTGCGGGCAATTGTGCTTTGGGTAGTCGTGTTTCGGAGATAATACGCCGTTCCGGTGGGTGGCCCGGTTTCACTACGTTTATTATCCGCCGAGCGGACCATCAAAAAGTAGGGGTTGTTATAGGCAATTCGGTCGAGGTCCTGCGCTTTGCTTGTATAAAAGCCAAACAAATAATCTTCGGTTGCGCTGATGGTTGTATTGCCCCACCATTCCCATTTTAAGTTCGAGTCGGTGCCGGGCCGGGAGGCATTGTATACCCAGCCAACTACGGGTCCGTAAGCGTGGTTGGAAAGCAGTAAGTTAGGAGCTGCCGTGAGCAACTCCGTCACATCGTCGGTATAATCCCAGACCGATAATTGGGCACCGTAAGCCATTCCTTTGGCCAATGGATTCACCCCCTTACCCACAAGCGTTCCCGCGAGGTGCGTAGTGTGGTCATTGACTCCGGTGATGTTATCTTTCTGGGTGATCTTGGCTCCTTTCGTTGTGGTTCCGCTGAACTCCTGATGCGATTCCAGTACTCGGCCACCGTCCCATAAACCCAGCCGACCAGCCATTGCGGGTGAGCTGCCTGATAGCGAAATGGCTAATGAGCCACCACCTTGTAGCGCCACTGTTCGGGTTCCTCGGGCCGCTTCAACATTATGCAGCGAATAATAAACAGGTTGCCCCAGAACGTCGACCTCCTGAAGTCGGAAAACGCGGTGATTGGAATAGTTTTTGTAGAGAGGCCAATTGTTCTGAAGCGCCAGCGCAAGGGTTCGTTTTCGGTTCTGAGTATAGCGATTTACCAGCTCAGTTTGCCAGGGTAGTTGTTTTTTGGATGAGACAGACTGCGCCCAGACGAGGCTATCAACCCCGTTTATCAACACCAAAATAAGGCAGAGCGATAGGCGAAAAACCCGCCAAATACTGCGCTGTGCCTTATTTTGAGTGACTGTGCGATTCTTGTTGAGAAGTGTCAGATGCGAGTTAGGTTATTGCTTTTGGATTCGTTTCACCCGAACGCTTTGCGTCCGGTCATCGCCAACAACCACAAAAAACGTACCGCCGGGAAGGCTCGACACATCTAATATCGCCGAATAATTTTTTCCATCGAGTTGCAAAGCGCCCGTTTGAACGGTACGGCCCTGAATATCAGTCAGGCGAAGCGCTGGAGCCTTGGATAGAGATGCTGAAACGGCCAGTGAGACCGTCACTTGTTTGGTTGCCGGGTTCGGGTAAACCGCCAGTTCGTCGTCGCTCAATAGAGGTTCGGTGGCCAAAATCGTCAGAACAACTTCGTTAGAAATCGCCACGCCACAGCCATTCACATTGCCCTGGACTGTATATCTGCCTGATTGTACTACTGTAAAGGTGGTTCCGGTTGCACCGGCAATAGCTACCCCATTCAATAACCATTGAATGTTTGAAATAGCGTTGGTTGTCAGAACAAAACCATTGGCCACCAGGGTTGGCGTTTGCGCTGTATTAAGCGATACCGCTACCGCCGATGAACGAGTGGAGGGGCAACTATTAGCCACCTGAAGCGCATACGAGCCTGCTGCCGTAACCTGAAGCGTACTGCTGGTGGCACCGCTTATCGCTGCGTTACTTTTATACCACTGATACGTTAGTCCAGCCCCCGTTGTAACAGCTTGCAAAGCAATACTTGAGCCCTGACAAATACTTACCGACCCATTGGGCGTAATGGTGGCCGTTGGCGATGTACTGGTGGTAGGAATTACAGCTGTTCGTTGCGGGTTGGGGCAGTCGAGCGATCTGACTTTCAGATTATAGAAATAATACCAGGCCGTTTTAAGGGTATCGGTCGTGCTGCCGCTAGTATATAACGACCCCTTTATCGATACAATAGGCGTACCCGTCGAGGTTTTGAGCTGATACGGGAATCCGTTTACACCCACGTTACTTCGGAAAATAGAAGCACCCCCAGAATAGTCGATCGTAATTTGATAATCGCCTGCTTCCGGAATGCGTAAGTTAAGCGGGTAAACAGCCCCCTGATCATTGGGATCGTCAACTAATTGACCACTTGTTGTGGCCGTCAGGCTCTGATTCCGGGTTGGGTTAACGTCGAGCGTTACACTGGAAATAGCCGTGTTGTCGTACTTCCGAACTGTGAAAGTTAATTGCCCCGCATTACCAATGTAGAGCCGGGCACTCTCAATAATAACGGGTACGGTGGTTGAAATAAGCGGATAAGGCCCGAAGTTGCCGCTATAAGTTCCGCCACCAAATGCATTTTTGTCGACAGGGCCTACCGTGCCTGAGAACGTATTCAGCGTGGCATAAAACTGCCTGCTCGTTGGTAGTTTCGGGACGGATGTCTGATTGCCAGCCGCCAGCAAGTTACCGCCCGCCGACGCGTCGTACCAGAACGCTGTACCACCCCCGGTATTTCGCAGGAAGATCGTTGTATCTGTTCCGCATTGGGTTGCGGTGAATAGGCCACTGGCGGGAGCAGGAGCCGTTGTACGGGTTTCTGTGACGCTGTTATTCGTCGCGTTCTGGTCCGTACTTAGGTTTGTTGTAATCGTAAACGTATACGTTTGACCGGCTACCAACGTGCTGGCTGCCGGTAACTGAAGTGTCAGAACACTTTCCCGGAAAGCAGCTACGGTAGGAACGACACCGCTTAATGTTGTTAACTCAACATTATTCGCATCCGTGATCTTAACGCTAACCGGTACATTTGTCTGATCGGCGGTTCCGTAGTTGTGTACCCGTACCGATATGGCCATATCGGTATTGGTTTGACCACAGAAGTTAGCCTCCGGCGAAACCAGTGCTGTTGCGCCAACATCGTTCAGTGTCTGCACTACATTCAATAGATAATCCTGCGTTTCGCCGTTTCCATAAAGGCCACAGGCTGCTACCGATGCGGCATTGTCGGTTTCGGTAGCCACCAGGCGAAATTTGATAATCTGTCCGTTGGTTACGCTGGTTGGAATAGTAAGGGTGGTTGTGAATTGCGCTGAGTTCGCCAGCACACTCGAGGTCGCGAGGGTTTCACCAGCGTCGTCGAAGCTGCCATTCTGATTCCAGTCAGCAAAGGCTTTAACAACTACGTTTTTGGTTGCCCCACAGGTGCCCAGTGATACGGTTAAGGGAAGCTGTTGGCCAGCCTGAATGGTTGTCGACACTTGTGAGAAGTCGCTATACGACGTACAGCCACTTGCACCTGCCTGATCGATGGTCCCAATTTGTACGCGACTAATTTTGGTATCGGCAGTTGAGGTTGGCCGCGATTCACAATAAGCTTTACCACCTGCTCCACTCACTAAAAGTGCGTAATCCTGTTTGCTCCCGTTTAAGGTGCCTTTGTGTGCAATGACCAGCGTATAGGTCTTCCCGGGTATCGAATTATCGATGACGACCTTCTCAATGTTATCGCGGATGTTATCGCCGTGGGTAGCGGCATTGACTGGATTATTTGGGTCTAGTATCCAGGGCTGTGTTGTCGTCGTCCCATCGTTGATGCGCAAATCAAGGTCGTTGACGAGCTTCGGCGTTCGATCATTCAGAACACTCGTAGGAGTACCCGCCGGATCGGTCCAGCAAATGGTGGCAACTAACTGGCCACGCCCAGACGCGGTTACCCGAATTGTATCACGTTGCCCTTGGGTGAGGGTTCGTTCACTCAGTAAATTGCTTTGGTCGGTATTGCCGATGACCTTAGCGGCCCGCTCCATATTGAGTAAGCCCCAGCCAAACTTATAATCGGGACCCGGTGTCGGACCGGCTTCATCGGCGGTATGTAAAACCAATCCACGAAGCGTCGATGAGCGCATGTATTTGCCCGAATTGAGCTGAGCGTAATATTCCTGAAGTAAGAGAATCGATCCCGACACGTTCGGCGAAGCCATTGAAGTGCCGCTTAAGATGACATAGGCACTGTCGGTACTGGAATTGGCCGAAAAGACGTTAACCCCGATACCCACAATGTCTGGTTTAATTCGACCATCATCGGCTGGACCCCAACTGCTGAAATCGGCGATTACAACATCACTGGGTTGATTATAACCATAAAGCGGATAGTTGGCAGCACCCACACTCAGAATGTTTTTCGCTACTCCATTCGTTGAAATTTGATCGTATCCGTTCTGGGTGTCGCGGAGGACTGTGCTGATTTTTCGGTTGTGATTGACCAGAATATATGGCTGGCCTGCCCCCGGAAACCCATCGGCACCATGATCGTTCCCCGCCGACTTTACCATGAGATAATAAGGGGCGGAGTTAGCAATTTGATCCCAGCTCTGTGTCCGTGAATCGTACTGACCGAATTTGTAATCGTACGTCTGGTTAACGGTCGTATCGCCGTACCATTCCCACTGGGTCGATCCTGTGAGGTCAGGATTGTATTGATAGCCAGCTAGTATGCCATAGGAGTGATTGGATACAAGTAGGTTAGGCGAGGCCGTAGTCATTTCCGATACATCGCTGGTATAATCCCACGCTTGTAATTTGGCGCCAAACGCCATGCCCCTTGCCAGCGCATTCACTCCCGCACCGATCATCGTAGTGGCTACGTGTGATGGATGCTCTTCGTCGGCAACGGCTGTACTAGCCTTATCATTTTGCGTAATGCGACCTGTTAATTCAACGTGAGTAGCCCGAACAGCACCACCATCCCAGATACCCAGTTTGTTTTGTACCGATGCACTACTACCCGATAAATTCAACCCAAGACTACCGCCTGAATAAAGTGATGAGGTGTGCGTGGCAGTGGCGACTTGTGAATTGCCAACCGTAGTGCCATAATATACGAGGTTACCCCGATCATCGACACCCGCTAGCTCAACGATGCGACCATTTTGGCGGATTGCCCGAAGCGGAAGATTTGATTTTTTCGCCAGCGAAAGAGCCCGGCTATAATTAGCATCGAAGGTTTTCTGAATGGTTTTTTGAAGCTGATTGATCTGCTGCCGCTGCGTAGCGGAGTAGGGTATAGACTGGGCGAATAAGCGTGTGGATGCGAAAACCAAAACGATTAGCCAACCTCTGGAAAACCATAAACGTTGAGACATAAAAATAAGCTTCCTGATAAGACGTATGAAATGATTACGAACAAAGGGTATTTTCCGTTGCGTAATAGGCCGGTGTTATGGGGTATTAACAAACTTTTAATAATGCTTGCCGATAATTTACTATCTAAAATTATAAAGTTGCTATACTTAACGAATCTGTAACGTCAAATACAGTCAACGGGTTATCATTCTCTACCCAAATGAGCTTTTGAAATTGCGTTAACCTTACTGACGCTAGTCAACATCAGATTATTTATTACTTATCGCTAATTTTTAATCTCCTGTTGATTAAACGCTTACGGCTTTAACTTGTCATACGCTTATTGTGAACGTTTAAGCCGTATGACAAACCTAACCAGACAGCAACAAACGCGGTACCTGTTTGCACGAGCTGGCTTCGGAGCCACGCCCGCCGAGCTTGATGAGGCCGCTCGCAAACCCCTGAAAAAAGTGGTGAGGCAGCTGTTTAACGACAGCGATTCGGTGACCGATCTGCGAGTGGTTGATGCCGATACCAACGAGACGAAAAAGCAACTCAAAGGCATGTTTCAGAATGGGCAACTGGATAAAGACATGCTGAAAGAGCGAATCCGGGACAATGCCGAGAAGGTGCGTGATCTGAATCTGCAATGGCTCGACCAGATGTCAACGGGTAAGGCCGCTCTGCGCGAAAAGATGGCTTTGTTCTGGCATGGGCACTTTGCCTGTCGGGCCCAGGGGCGGAATCCGCTGTTTATGCAGCAATACGCCAACACCATTCGCCAACATGCACTCGGTAAGTTTAGTGATTTATTGATGGCGGTGTCGAAAGAACCGGCCATGTTGCAATTCCTGAACAATCAACAGAACCGAAAGAACGCGCCTAACGAAAATTTCGCGCGCGAAGTCATGGAGTTGTTCACGCTTGGGCGGGGCAACTATTCGGAACATGATATCAAAGAAGCCGCCCGCGCCTTTACGGGCTGGCAGTTTACGCCAGATGGCCAATTCGTTTTTCGGCAGCAGGTTCACGATGAAGGGGAGAAAACCATTTTTGGCAAAACGGGTGCTTTTAAAGGAGAAGATGTTATTGCCATGCTGCTGGAGAATAAGCAGACCGCCCGGTTCATCACGGCGAAAATCTACCGCTTCTTCGTGAACGAAACGGTAGATAAAAAACGGGTAGATGAGCTGGCCGATCAGTTTTACAAAAGCAATTATGATAGTACTGACCTGCTGGAGACCATCTTTACATCGGACTGGTTTTATGATGCTAAAAACGTGGGCGCGCATATTAAATCGCCAGTTGAGTTGTTGGCGGGATTTCGCCATACACTGGGTGTACAATTTGAGCAACCACAATCGCAGATTTTTGTCCAGCGCACACTAGGCCAATTGCTCTTCTATCCGCCCAATGTGGCAGGTTGGCCGGGGGGTAAAAACTGGATTGACTCATCGAGTCTGCTTTTCCGGATGCAACTACCGAATTACGTACTGAAAGCTGCCGACGTGACTGTGAAACCGAAAGATGAGGGCGACGTGAATGTGCAGTCGCTGGCGCGAAAAGGCGGAGCCCGATTCCAGACTAAAGTCGACTGGGCTGATTTTGAGGCTGCTTTTGCCAAAACAACCGATGCCGAGCTAACAGATACCATTGCCAGTACCTTACTGCCTTTTCCGCTTCGATCCGACCAACGCGAGTTGATCAACAAACAGACCCATTCTGGCCAGTCTCGTTCCGAACAGATTCATACTATAACCGCAGCGCTCATGAGCCTGCCGGAGTATCAGTTGACTTAATTTTGAATGATAGAGTGATTGAATGATTGAATAAAGTCCGCGTCAATTATTCAATCACTCTATCATTCACTCATTAAAACTATGAACCGTAGAAACTTCCTGAAACAATCGGCTTTCACAACGGCGGGCACCATGCTGATTCCGCACTTTCTAAAAGCCTATGAAGCGCAGATGATGGGTCAGGTATCCGCATCGAACGGAAAAATTTTAGTGGTGGTCCAGCTCTCGGGTGGGAATGACGGGCTGAATACCGTTGTCCCGTACCGCAATGATATTTATTACCGCGAACGACCAACGATTGCCATCAAACCCGAAAAAGTACTGACACTGAACGATGAGATTGGCCTACATCCAGCCATGACAGCACTAAAAGCATTGTATGATGAAGGCCTGGTCACCGTCATTAATAATGTTGGTTATCCTAATCCAGATCGTTCGCACTTTCGTTCGATGGACATCTGGCAAACGGCCAGCGATTCAGACAAGTATGTAACTACTGGCTGGGTAGGTCGGTATCTGGATGCGGCTTGTGCCGGTAAAGAACATCAGCCGTTTCGGACGATTGAAGTAGATGATACGCTGAGTCTGGCCCTGAAAGGAGATACCGTGAATGGGCTGGCTGTTTTAGACCCCAAGAAGCTCTATAATCAGACGCGCAGTGATTTGGTCACTGGATTGAGCAAAGAGCATCCGTCCCACGAACCGGAATCCGTAGCGTATCTCTACAAAACACTGGCCGAAACCGTGTCGTCGGCAAACTATGTGTATGATAAAGCAAAAACGTATGCTACGCTGGCTACTTACCCAACAACTGAACTTGGCAACCGCCTAAAAACGGTTTCGCAACTCATTCAGGCGGGGGTTAGTACAAGCGTTTATTACGTATCGATCAGTGGATTCGATACACATACTAATCAGCCGGGGCAGCAGGAGCGACTTTTGGGGCAATATGCCGAAGCGGTTGGTGCCTTTATGAAGGATTTGAAAGCCTCCGGGCGTCAGAATGATGTGTTGCTCATGACGTTTTCGGAGTTTGGGCGCCGGGTGAAGCAAAACGCCAGCAATGGCACTGATCATGGTACAGCTAATAATGTATTTCTGATAGGAGGGGGATTGCCCGCCAAACGGGTTCTGAACGAAGCGCCGAATCTGACGAAATTAACCGAAGGAGATCTGACGTATTCCGTCGATTTTCGGCAAATCTACGCAACACTCCTGCACGATTACCTGGGTGCCGACGATGTGGCTATTCTGGGTCGTAAATTCGATGGTGTGAAGATTGTGTGATGATTTCATCAAATGCGAATCAGATCGTCCTATTCTGGGTAGATCATTTTACACGTATGATAAAATTTCGGGGCTATAGGTCTAATAATATGCCTGAATCTGTGTTATTTCGCAGAGAGTCAAGTTAATTATTCTGAATGATAGGTATCATCATGGGCAGTCTTTCCGACCGTAAGGTTATGCAGGAAGCTGCCGACATTCTGACCGAATTAGGCGTTAGCTGGGAGATGGACATCGTTTCGGCCCACCGGACGCCTGAAAAAATGGTCGATTACGCAAAAACAGCCCGCGATCGTGGGCTACGAGTTATTATTGCCGGGGCAGGTGGAGCCGCCCATTTGCCTGGTATGGTAGCGTCTTTAACAACATTGCCGGTAATTGGCGTGCCCGTGAAATCGAGCAACTCGATTGATGGCTGGGATTCTGTCCTGTCGATTCTGCAAATGCCGGGTGGCGTCCCTGTGGCAACAATGGCGCTGGATGGTGCCCGGAATGCAGGTATTTTGGCAGCCCAGATTGTTGGTACATTTGATGAAGCTGTTGCCCAAAATCTTAGTCAGTTTAAAGAAGATCTTAAAGAGAAAGTGGCCCACATGAGCCAGCAATTAACGACACCAATTTAAATGAATAATGGATAATGAATAAGTGAAAATGCTATACCAGTCTGACGTTCATTATCCATTATTCATTGTCTATTATCCATTCTTTAGTTAACCCATGGAATCCGACAACCAATCATCCAATCCGCGCCCTGCTGGAAACACCAGTTTGCCTGCTATTACCCTTGTCGTATTGGTGGGGCTAATTGCTGCCCTGCTTTATGTAGGCTACGGATATATTACTGACGATACGAACGGCTCCGACGAGTTAACCAATGTGGCGCTCGATACGGCTTCGCAACAGCCATTGACAAAGAATGAGCCCGAAATGCTGATGTCGCCAGAGGAAGTAGATACATCTTCGCAGCCAGCACCCGTAGATCTTTCGCAGGCTACTCCACCCGCCGATTCCCCCGAAGCCAAGGCGGAAGAGGTTGCCGAAGATAACCGCGAAACGACAGATGGAAAACCTTCTTCTGGCGAAAAGGCCAAAGAAGAGAAAGCGGCTGTGGTGAAACCGAAGGAGGAAAAACCCAAAACTGAGGAGAAGCCTGCGGAAAAACCGAAAGAAGAAAAGCCGAAGACAGAGGTTGTTGAAAAAATTAAAGTCAAGCCTGGTGGTGTTTCGAGTACGTATACAGTTGGATCAGGCGAAACCTTCTATGGTGTTGCCAATCGGTACAACATGAAACTTGCTACACTGAAAGCCCTCAATCCTGGCGTGTCGGAGAGCGACGTGAAAGCGGGTATTACCAAACTGAATGTGAAAGCCATGGCGGTACATACTGTTGGCCCCGGCGACGTGTTGCGCGTTGTGGCTCAAAAATATGGTGTCAGCAAGGAAGCCATCATGCGGGCTAACAAAAAAGATAAGGACATTGCCACACGGGGCGAAAAATTGATTATTCCGTTCCCGGATAAACAGTAAGTATCTAGCGGCTGGCGCGAGTATTCACTCGTGCCTTCTCATGTTGCCAGCATTCGCTGGCATTTAACAACTAGCCATTGCGCCAGCGAATGCTGGCAACATGAGAAGACACGAGTGAATACTCGCGCCAGCTTATTTCTTCTCATACACCAGCCCCATCGTAAACCGGAAGTCATTATTCTGACGGCCGGGAACAATCAAACTCTCGTAGGCATTGGCCACTGTCGACCGAAGACTAATGACCTGTGTTAGTTTTATCTGAAGACTCAAACTGGCGTTCCATCGAATGTTGTACTGTCCTAATGCAGGCTGATAGAACGCTGTATGCGTGATGGTGAAGCGATCTTTGTCGAAGCTGTATTCCCCATAAAGCCGGGCCGAATTTCGCCAGATATTGATGTCATTTAATTCCACAAAATCGGTGTACTCCTGCATAATCACATCTGTAAGCGAAATGTACGCCCGTTTATGATTCAGAAGTTTGTATCCTGCTCCAGCCGCAACTGTCCAGCGATGATTGATTTGTCGCAAATTGCTCCGTTCGTAGGAGCCAAAGGCTAAGTAGTAAAGCCGCTTTTCGTACCGATAAGTAGTTCGTAAATCACCAAACCATTCGCGTTCAGCTAGTATGCCATTTTGTTTACCATACACAAACGACGGATTGCTTGACAATTTGAAATAATTGCTCAATTGGTAATCAACGGCGCTGGTCAATTGCAGAAGCGCCCGACTAACGTTCCCTTCCGTAATCGTACCATCGGCGGTGAAGCGGTAACGAAAGATCGTGGGTATGGGTGGAGCCTTCTTAATTGAGTCGATTTTCTGTTGACTGAGTTTCGTTTTACTCGAATCTATTTTGACAGCCTTGCTAGAGTCTGGTAATGAGGGCCGAAGCGGATCAGGTTGCTCAACAATCTGAGCGTTGGTACATGTAAAAACAAAAAGAAAAAGTAACGTGAGGAGGCATTGCTGAGTGTATTTCACAGAAAGAGGCATTGGTGAAACCGCAACTTAGAAAAAAAAGATACATTTGACAGTCGACCAGGTGGTCAACTTATCCAATAGCCTACTCATCTAAACCTGCCTTTACCCATGACTCGCTGGGGAATTTTAGGACCGGGCCGCATCGCCCACAAATTTGCAAAGGACTTACTTACCGTGCCAGATGCGCAGCTCTATGCGGTGGCCTCCTCTGATCAGCAACGTGCTGACGAGTTTGCGCAGGAATACAACATTCCTCACGCTTTTGGCTCGTATACCGATTTGCTGACGTTGCCTGATCTGGACGTTGTATATGTGGCTACGCCCCACGTTAAACACCACGAACATGTGCTACTCTTGCTCAATGGCGGTGTTGCCGTTCTTGGCGAAAAACCATTTGCTATGAACAGCCAACAAGTTCGGGAGATGGTCGAAACGGCGCGTTCAAAGGGCGTATTTCTGATGGAAGCTTTATGGACTCGGTTTATGCCAGGCATTTGTAAAGCGCTGGAACTGGCTCAATCAGGTGCTATTGGCAAGGTAGTTTCCATAAAAGCTGATTTCGGTTTTAGAGCGCCGTTTCTGCCCGAAAAACGATTGTTTAACAAAGAACTTGGCGGTGGTTCTGTGCTGGACATTGGCATCTATCCCCTGTTTTTGTCTTACCTCTTTTTAGGAAAACCGTCAATGGTTAAAGCATCGGCCAACTTCGGCTCAACGGGTGTCGATGAGCAGTGTGGTATGGTGCTTACTTATCCAGACGGTCAACTGGCTCTGTTAGATAGTACGATCATTGCCGATACCGACTGCATTGGACTGATTCAGGGAGAAACTGGTCAGATTCGAATTCACAGTCGCTTTCACGAAACGAAAGGCATTACGCTCAAACAGACTGATCAGCCCGAACAGGTATTCACATTTGATCGTACAACCTTTGGCTATGATTACGAAGCGCAACACGTGATGCAATGTCTTGCAGAAGGTAAAACCGAAAGCCCACTCTGGTCGCTGGAGGATAGTTTGAATTTAATAGCACTGCTGGATGCGGTTCAGGCCGAAGCGGGAATTGTTTATGAATGATGAATGATGAATGATGAATGATTATACCTATTGGCAAGCTCTCTCGATGGAATTATGACAGGGTGTTGATGCTCTTTCTTACCTTTGTCTTTCGTTAGTTCGCCAGCCCGGTTGTCACCGTGCGGGCGGTCCTGTCATCATTCATCATTCATCATTCATCATTCCTGAATGGACCGCTATGCCCAGCGCGGAGTTTCCGCCAGTAAAGAAGACGTTCACAACGCCATTGCCCAACTTGATAAGGGCCTGTTTCCCAAAGCATTTTGTAAAATCGTACCTGATACATTAGCGGGTGATCCCGATTTTTGCACCATTATGCATGCCGATGGAGCTGGCACCAAATCGGCCCTGGCTTATCTGTACTGGCGCGAAACAGGAGATTTGAGCGTTTGGAAAGGCATTGCGCAGGATGCGGTTGTCATGAACACCGACGATCTGATCTGCGCTGGAGCCACAGGACCGATGTTGCTTTCATCGACCATTGGTCGCAACAAAAACCTGATTCCGGGGGAAGTCATTGCCGAAATCATCAACGGGACCGAAGAGGTTTTGCAGATGCTGCGCGACCACGGCATCGAGATTTACAGCACTGGAGGAGAAACCGCTGACGTAGGCGATCTGGTTCGGACGGTAATTGTTGATAGTACGGTTATTGCCCGGATGCGCCGTGATCAGGTGATTAGTAACGACCGTATTCAACCGGGCGATGTGATTGTTGGCATGGCTTCATACGGTCAGGCTACCTACGAAACGTCGTACAATGGAGGGATGGGCAGCAATGGGCTGACGTCGGCTCGCCATGATGTACTGGCTCATTATCTAGCCGATAAATATTCCGAAAGTTTCGATCCGGCTATCGATAAGTCGCTGATTTATAGTGGCTCAAAGCAACTAACAGATTCCGTTGCTGTTGAGCAAGGGCAGGCCGTAACGGTAGGCCAACTGATTTTATCGCCCACGCGCACCTATGCCCCTGTTGCAAAAGTGTTACTAGACGAGCATCGGGCGCAGATTCATGGTATGGTGCATTGCTCAGGTGGAGCGCAAACGAAAGTGCTGCATTTTGTTGACAATCTGCATATTATTAAAGATAACCTCTTTCCCATTCCACCTCTGTTTCGGTTGATTCAGTCCGAAAGTGGCACCAGCTGGCAGGAGATGTACAAGGTGTTCAACATGGGTCATCGGCTTGAGGTTTATCTGCCTGAAAGCCATGCACAGCGTGTTATCGACATCGCTCAATCATTTGGAATAGCCGCTCAGATAATTGGTCGCGTTGAGGACTATGAAGGTAAACGAGTGACCATACAAAGTGAAGTCGGTGAATTTATTTATTAAGTGACTTAATGGTTTTCTGGATACCTTGCAGTCTGAACTTGTAAGTCACTGCAATGGTATCCTTTATAAAGAAAATCGGTCTTGTCTGTCTGCTTATCTGGGCGTTATCAATACAGCTGACTTCTGCGCAGGTCACGCCATTCTCTGCTGTGTGGAGTTTTGAAGGTAATGATAATGGGACATCGTCGAACGCATCAGCTGGCGTTTCGGCGATCAGTTATGTTGGCGTCAATAAACTATTTGGTACATACCAGTCGGGCTACGCCGGATTGGGGGTGAGTCTTCAACATTGGTCCGTGAGTGGTTGTACCTATGGCGAGTATGCGCAATTTTCGATACAGCCTCAAGGTACAGCCCAAGTTACGCTTACTTCGCTATCTTTTGCATTCTCCAGTTCGAGTGAAGGACCTCAGCAGCTTACCGTTAGGTCGAGTGCCGACGGATTTAGCAGTGATATTTATTCGAGGTCCACTTCTGGAAACTATCAGGTAGCGTCTATTACGCTAAGTGGCTCTAATTTTAGTAACCAAACGTCGGCAATAACCTTCCGGATTTACGGCTGCAATCCAACTTCCAGTAACGGAACGCTTCGACTTGATGAAATCACCATCAACGGCACCGTCACCAGTGCACCGCTTCCCGTCACGCTACTTTCTTTCACTGCCAATCCCGAAGGTGACCGTGTTCAACTGGCCTGGGCAACCACATCGGAACAGAATGCAGATCATTTTCTGGTTGAACGTAGTTACGACTTAGGCGAATACACTGCCGTAGGTGAAGTGGCCGCCAAAAGCACAACCGATACCCGATACTATTACGGCCTGACAGATTTGAATCCGAAACCAGGTATCAACTATTACCGTCTGAAACAGATTGACCGGGATGGTACAACCCAAAGTTTCAAACCTGTAGAAGCCATTATTCGAACTGACGAACCCGTTGCGTCCGTTTATCCTAACCCCACCAACTCTAACCGAATCCACTTGCGATTGTGGAATGCCGACGATGCAACTGTGCAACTACGATCTATGACGGGTCAACAAATTACCGGTCGATTGGAGCGTCAGGCTGGCGAAGCTGATCTGGTGTTTGAGCAACCGTTGGCCGCGGGCTTGTATTGGCTGGACGTGCACGTGAATGGGAGAAGACGGGTGATTAAGGTGCTTGTGCCGTAAACTCTAGTGAAGTGATGTCGGTTTTAAGAAACCGACATCACTGGAAAGAAACCAATGCCACAGGAAGGTTATAAGTCTGATCCCCGTTGAGCGTAGTATAAACTCTACGTTCAAGTGTTATCCGGTCTTTGACCGGTGTGAAATAAGGTAGTTCAGAAACTACGCCAAATAAAGACCCTTCTTTCGTTGTGATGCCAAAAAGCACCCTCCTATTTTAACAGTCCTCTGAAAAATTTAGCTTTCAAAGCCTTGTTTAAAGACTATTTATGTGTCAATATTCGTCTTAATGAATATTTATTTGTGATTAAGATCAGTATTTAATAGGACTTGGCATGGTTCGTGAATAATCTCTATTGTTCACCTGTACCATTCCATTTCCTGTTATGTTTCAGCTATCTTTTCCGAAAAAGGCTCTTTTGCTCATAGTAGGCTACTTAGTATCAACCACTGTATTCGCCCAGTCAACCCCACCCGACAATCTTATTGAAATTCCTCATTATGTGGTGATTGGTCCTAATCCGGGTATTCAAACCCTGAACTACCCGACAGGCTACAATCTTCTGGTGACGGGCGGTATTCTCACCGAGCGACTTCGGGTGGCTACCAAAAATGGCACCCATTGGGCCGATTATGTTTTTTCGCCCAGTTACCGCCTGACCCCGCTGGCGCAGGTGCGTCATTTTATTCAGCAGCATGGGCACTTGCCAGGTATTCCCTCGGCACAGGAAGTAGATCAACAGGGCATCGATGTGGCCCAGATGCAGGCTCAGATGATGAGTAAAATCGAAGAACTGACCCTACACGCTATCCGGCAGGAAACAGAAATCAAACGCTTAAAACGGCAGGTAATCCGACTGAGTCGCCAGCACCGCTAACCCATCCAATCCATCATGCTAATTTTCCTGTTTCGACGCACCTTGCTGGTGTGCCTGGTCGGACTATGCCCTTTGGTATTCGCTCAGAAACTCCCTGGTGATTCGGCAACGACTGCGCCAGTCAATCAACCGTCTCTGGTAGCAACGTTGTCAGATCTGTTGCCACAAATTACCCCAAAATCGCCTACGGTGGCGGCTCTGGGTCGCTATGGCGAATACCCCGTGAGTATGTATACGGGCCTGCCTTCCATCGAAATCCCGATCCACGAATTTAAGGTTGGTACGCTCACGGTGCCCATTAAACTCACTTACCACGCGTCGGGCCTAAAAGTCAACGATCTGGCCTCGTGGGTAGGTATGGGCTGGAGTCTGCAAACCGGAGGGCTCATTACTCGTAATGTTCTGAGCCGACCCGATGAACAGGACACGCCAACTACGGGTGTACTGAATCGGTCTATTGTATCACCAACCTATGACCCATCCTGCCCAACCGATGCCACCGATTTACCGATTAGTAATCTGGCTACTAATCTGGTCGATAGTCAGCGGGATCTGTTTGCATATCGAACCCCGGCAGGAAGCAATACCTTTATTCTGCCTACGTTGTCTTCTCCCGTTTTTCTCTCTCCCGAACCGGTTAGCCTCACGGCATCTTCAGGGCTTAGTTCGTTTACGTTGGTCGATGCCAGCGGCACTCAGTTTCGTTATGCCGATGCCGAAACCACGTTTACCAACCCAACCTCGTCCAATGCCTATGCCAGCTTTACGAGTGCCTGGCATTTGAGCGAAATTGTTAGCCTGAACAGTTCTGAACGGGCTATCTATACCTATACATCAGCTCTCAATCAGCCATCGGCCCCTGAACCGACCGATACCTGGGTTGTATTGGCCAATTTGAGCGAATCATCGCCTAGTGTATCGGGCATACAAACAGGTATTAGCAGCCAAACCCATCGAAATGCATCTGTGCAGGTAGGTACCCGGCTGCCCAATGAGATTCAGTTTCCGGGCGGTAAACTCCGCTTTGTGCTGGAAGCCCAGGCTCGGCCCGATGGCGGCTACGCTCTGGATTATATCGATCTGATGAGTTACGACATAACCAGTGGAGACTATGCACTGATCAAACGCTTCGACTTTCAGTATGTGAACAAAAACCGCACCGATGGCTCGTCGGTGACGTTTTTAGATCAGATCCAGTTGCTCCAGAACGATGGGGCCACAAGTCTGGGCGCCTATACGTTCACTTATAATGCCACGCCCTTGTCGGCTGCGGGTGGGAATGCCAAAGATTTCTGGGGGTATTACAATGGCCAACTTAGTACTACTCTCCTGGCCAAGCAATCGTTTGTCATTCAGGAGAATGCCAATAATCCGTCGGTAACTACCTTCACCATTGGCGATGCCAACCGCGACCCCAACGAGAGTTTGATGAAGGCCTGGGTACTTCAGTCGATCCGCTACCCAACGGGCGGCTCGACCCAGTTCGATTTTGAGACCAATCGGTATAACGACAATGGCGTAAAACTGGCGGGGGGCCTTCGGATTCATCAGATTCGGAGCTATACGGCAGACAATCAACTGGCCACTACCAAAACCTATCGGTATGGCGTGAATGAGTCGGGTTGGGGTACGTTTCGGTCTAAGTTGGTCAATACCTATACTACCAGCCTGAAACTGAATAATTACCAACCTGCGCCGGGTGCCCCCAACTTTAGCTACTACGCCTATACCTTCTCGTCATCGCCCACTTACCCGCTCTCGCCCGATGATGGCAGTCCGGTAACGTATGCCGAAGTAGCCGAATATGCTGAAGATGGGAGTGGTAATACTACGGGTAAAACCCTGTCTCAGTTTCGGGATGCGGCTTCTGATGGGCTGATCCAACTGGCCCCCGGCAAAACGTTTCTGACCAGCCGGAGCTGGGATCGGGGCCAACTAGAGAACCGAACCGTTACCGATGCCAATGGCAACCTACAATCTAAACTGGTTCAGGCATTTAGTACGATTGCCTCGGGTAGTACCACCGATCTGGCTGGCATACTGGTACAACGATCTGTCCAGCAAATTGGGGCGAAGCAGGCTACCAACGGCTGTAATACCATTGATGATGCGTATCTGCCCTTTCAAACCTATTTATTCAATTACGGGCTGACCAAACTTACGGGTAGCAGCGAGTACACCTATGCTGATGATAATTCAGGTCGCTATACGGTAAAAACCACACTGACCGATTACTCACCTGTCTACTATCTTCCCTTCCGAACGCAGGTGGTTGTCGAAGGTCCAGCGAATCAAGGCAATGCCATTGTGGGCACGTTACTCAGTTACCCGCAGGATTTTGGCTCCATACCAGCCAACGCCAGCAGTCCTGAGCTACAGGGTATTCGGGCTTTACAGACGCGAAACGTGTACTTGCCCATCGAAGAAGTCCACTTTCGACAAGAAGCAGGCTCCAGCAATTGGGACTATAAAACGGGCAAGCTAACTACCTATACACCCACTACTCTGAATGGGCTGACAACGGCCCTGCCTTACCGGACTTACCGGATGGAGTCGCTTTATAACTCGTTTCCCGCCAACAACCCCTATCGCTCTTCGGCACAGCGGTACACGGCATCTGGCTCTGCGAGTAGTTTCCCAACTGATCCACGTATGGTTTTGCGGCTAACGATGACCAATTATGATGCCAACGGAAATCTGACCCGCTATGAACTGACCAACGGAGCCGCTACCGCCTTTGGCTATGATACGTATACGCCCGGCGGAGGAGTTCAGTTCTCGGTGGTAAACCAGCAAACGCTCAACGCGGGGCAAGCCAATGCTCAGTCCAGCACCTACAGCTACACGCGCCCTCTGCTGGGGCCACGCACCACCACCGATCCGCGCGGGGTAACAACCACCTACGAGTATGATGCCTTTGGCCGACTGGCAACCATCAAAGACAAAGACGGAAACGTGCTCAAAAACTATTCATACCACTACGCTACCCAGCCATGAGACAATCGCTTTTTAGTCAACTTATTCTGGGCATTTTGCTGCTGCTTTTCGTCTGTTTTTCGGCCTGGGCACAGGTTTCGCCCAGCGCTGGACAGAACTACGTGGTTGAGCAAACACCCCGCACGGCGCAGACGTCCGTTTCGCTCAACAGCAGTTATGTGGATGTACCCGCTACGGTTTCGTATCTGGATGGGTTGGGCCGACCCACGCAAACCGTGCAGGTGCGGGGCGCGGGCGATGCCAGCACCGATATAGTAACGAGTAGTACCTCCTACGATGCCTATGGCCGACCCAACCAGAGTTTTCTGCCTGTACCCGGTGGCGTGGGTGGAACGTTCCTGAGCAGCCCGCAGTCGTCGGGAGCTTCCTTTTATGGCGACACGAATCCGTACAGTGAAACTATTTATGAAGCCAGTCCGCTGAACCGACCCACCCAACAATGGGGACCGGGCCAGAACTGGCGAACGGCCAACCGAAAACAACAGCTAAGCTATGGCGTACCGGGCGACGGAGCTACCAGCAGTGGCATTATTCGGTTTAAGGTCAATTTCTTCTCAAACGTCATTTACGGCAATATTGAAGGCGGTTCGGGTTGGGATTACTTTGGCCCCTTCGACATTGCCAGCCGCACTACCACCGACGAGCAGAACAACCAGACCATCGAGTACACCGATTTGCAGGGGCGCATGATCCGGCGCGATGTGGTATTGCCCAGCCAGACCCTCACGACCGTATATGTTTATGACAGCTATGAGCGACTGGCCGCCGTGATTCCACCCAAGCTCTACGACTGGTTTGTAGCCAACGGCTCGGCCGCGGCCCTGTATTTCTATACAAACGGCGACTCGAATACGCCCAATCTGCAGTTTATCGATAATTGCTACGTGTATCAGTACGATGCCAGAGGCCGGGTAATCCGCAAGCACATTCCCTCGGCGGGTTGGACAGACTTAGTCTATGACCAGTTAGACCGACTGGTAATGAGCCAGGATCAACAGGACAAAGCCGAAGGTAAATGGCGGTTTACGCGCTATGACGGGCTAAATCGAGTGGTAGCCACAGGCCGGATGCCCCTAAGCCGAGCCGCCGATGACCTGCGAGCCGACTTCACCGGCGTTAGTAACGAGACCTTCCCCAGCACCGTAAACCCCTTTGGCACCGACCTACTGACGGAAAGCTTCTACGACAACTACACTGGTTCGCCATTGACTTTCAGTATTATATTTAGCAGTGGTGCTCCGTCTCCTTGGCCAAATGCAACCCAGCCCAATGCGACTGGTTTATTAACCAGGAGTGGTGTGCGGAACCTAGAAACGGGTGCTTGGTACTCGTCGGCCTTCTGGTACGATGATAAAGCCCGAGTCATTCAGCACCAAAGCCAGAATCATCTGGGCTTCATTGAGCACACAGATACCCACTATCAATTTAACGGTGAAGTACTGATATCAAGGTTTACGGACGAAGAAACCATCAGTTCCGACCGTTACTTTGCCTACGACCATCTGAGTCGACCCATCAGTGTTTCTTTCACGCCAGCGGACGAACCCTTTGAGATGGCGCGTTACAGTTACGATGCCATTGGTAGATTGGGCCAGAAACTGATTCAGCCCACAGGTAGTGGGACAGTAACAGGTGGTAACAATTCTATTACTCGGACTGCTAATCCTCCCACAGGAACCACACTGGATCAGGCGCCTGATTTTGTCGAAATCCTGCCAGATAATTTTGATCTGAATTACCAGAGCAACGCTAACGGCCTCTATGAAGCTAAGATTGGGCCAGCTACCGGGAGCACAACGACCCCAGCCTTACAAACGCTGGACTACCGCTACCACATTCGAGGCTGGTTACGCGGGGTAAATGTGGATGCGATGGGTCAACCTGTGCTCAACATCAGCCGGGGTGATGTATTCGCTTTTGGTCTGGACTATGAAACGGCAGGTTTCTACGATGGTAACATTGGTAAACAACGTTGGCTAGGAAGCCGCCAGCCTAGCCAAACTCGGCAATATACCTACGCTTATGACACAGCTAGCCGCCTATCGGGAGCTACGTACACGGGGGCATCTGGAGAGAATTATTCTCTTTTCAATATGAGCTATGATCAGAATGGCAATATCCAAACCCTGAATCGGGCGGGCATTGACCAACTGACCTACAGCTACGGTGAAGGCAACAAACTCTTATCGGTTAGTGATGCGACCAGCAACACGGCTGGTTTCGCCGATGGTAACACGAGTGGAAATGATTATGAGTACTGGCCCGATGGAAGTCTGAAGAAAGACTTGAACCGAGGCATCACCGATATTCAATACAACCTGCTGAAGCTGCCTAAACAAATCAGTTTCAGTACAGGCAAAGTCGTCTCCTACACTTATACGGCCACGGGCCAGAAGCTGCGGATGAGCAGCTCTACAGGCCAGATTCGTGATTATCTGGCTGAATCAGAAAACCTTAATGGGCAATTTGACTGTCTGTATACGCCCGAAGGGCGAGCCTTTTCGGGTGGCTATGAGTATTATCATAAAGATCACCTGGGCAACATCCGAGCCGTTTACTGGGACAGTTTGGGGGTGTTGAAGGTGAATCAATGGCGTGATTACGACCCCTGGGGCCTGGAGCTATCGGAGCTCAGTAGTGGCAATAGCACCAATCGGCTCAAGTTTAATGGCAAGGAGAGTTTGGCGGAGGTGGGCGGTGGAGTGTTGGATTATGGCGCCCGGTTGTATGATGCGACGATTGGTCGTTGGGGTGTGGTTGATCCTTTGGCGGAGGTCAATCGGCGGTTCAGTCCGTTTGTGTACGGGAATAACAATCCGGTGCGCATGATTGATCCTGATGGGCGGGAAGCCAAGGATCAGACGAATCAGGGCTTCGAGTACTCGGATGGCTACTCCAAGCAGAATAGCCGTAATACGACGGGTTCGGTTAGTTTTGAAGGGGCGTATCAGAATGGGGAAGGTAGTGGCGGAGAAGAGCCCATAAAAGGGGGAGGTTTTCCCAAAGGTGAAATCCGCTCAACGGCAGAACAAAATGCTGTCATCCGACCAGCGGATGGACTTCGTCAAACAGAGGTGGACAAAGCGGCTCAATTAGGGGTAGATATAGCCTGGACAGTTGAAGGTGGGGCTACTTTATTGAAGTTGACAAAATGGTTTAAATCATTAGTCAGCTTCAGTAAAGCAGTTGTGGAAGGGTCTGAAGATATTCTAAAATTATTTTCAGGTACTGAAAAAGCATGGCAATCAGGTGCTACACCAAATTCAGTCTATACATACTTAAGCAGTGATGGCAAGGCGGTTTCAAATTATATTTATAATGCAGAAGGTAAAGTGATTTATCAAGTGGATTTTGGAAAACATGGTAAATATCTTTCTGGGCATGGACATGAAATGACCATACCAGGTAATTTAGGGAGTGGGCATCAGGGTCATATTCCTTATAATTTAGTGCCGTCACAATATTTACAAGTTCCAAAGGGGGTATCTTATTCTACTCCAATTGGGCATTAATTATTCAATAATATGTTATCAGAAATCATAAATACTTACGAGCAATTCTCTGACTCACTAATATTGAAAGTATGTTATATAAGCCTTACTGAAAATAGTAGCAATAGTCGAACTATTGAAGTGGTAATTCGCTGCATGAATAAGCTTAATGATTATGAATGGGATGTGATTAAATTATCCTTTTTGGATGTGATAAAATTTCGTTTCATTGAAAATGAAAATACTTCAAGTACTTTGATAAATTCCGCTTTATTAAAGCGCGAAGATGGAAACGTTATAGTTGACTTCTTTCCTCTTTATTACAGTCAGTCTAGCTTATTAGAAAACCCTAATTCAGATTTTATAATTTATTGCAAAGATTTAAAGTATGAGGTTATAAAATAAATACCGATGCCAGTAGCAACACGGCTGGGTTCGCCGATGGCAACACCATCGGTAATGATTATGAGTACTGGCCCGATGGAAGTCTGAAGAAAGATTTAAATCGGGGTATTAGCCAGATTGATTATAACCTGCTAAAGCTGCCTAAACAAATCAGTTTCAGTACGGGCAAAGTGGTTTCTTACACTTATACGGCTAGTGGTCAGAAGTTGCGTATGAGTACCTCTACTGGTGATGTGCGTGACTACACCACCTATACCCGCTTTCTGAATAGCCATTTTGAACAAATTCCTACTCCCGAAGGACGGGTGGTTCCGGGGGATGATGACCCCGCCCGCTACGAGTATTTTCATGTGGATCATCTGGGCAACATCCGTGCGGTTTACTATGACAGTTTAGTGGCAATCCAGGTAGGTCAATGGACGGATTATGACCCCTGGGGTTTGGAGTTATCTGGATTAAGCAAAGGGGCTAATTCGAACCGACTCAAGTACAACAGCAAAGAGAGTTTAGCGGAGTTAGGCGGTGGAGTGTTGGATTATGGCGCCCGGTTGTATGATGCGACGATTGGTCGTTGGGGCGTAGTTGATCCTTTGGCAGAGGTCAATCGGCGATTCAGTCCATTTGTGTACGGAAATAACAATCCGGTGCGTATGATTGATCCTGATGGGAGAGAAAGTCAGAAGTATGACCGCTCCGAACGAGAATGATTTTGGGAATGTAACTTTTCATGGGGGTGTCAGCATAGGCGAAGGGGGCTATGTTGGCGGCAGTACCAATGGTGTTGGTGGGAGCGGAGATGGTAAGCAAGACCCAAATGATCCTCCCAGAAAAGACAACAAGCAAGCTACTATTAAAGCTTATGAACCTGATATGGCAGACCGTTGGCGCGATGGCAACATTGCCCAACAGCTCACCTATGGATTCGCTGATGGAATTTACTCAATGTTTGCCGATAACCATTTAGGCGGCAGAGGTTTCAATAGTTATGATGATAAAATCAAAACCCGATTGGGTGGTTTGATGACCCTAGGTGGACCATTATTCAGTACAGAAAGTGCTATAGCTAATACAGGAAGAAGGGTATTTTGGTCTGGTGAGTATATTGCACAAAGTGCCGCTGAAGACTTTGCTAAAGCAAACGGAATGAAGACTTTAGAAATGACTTTGGGTGGACGGATTATGAGACAATTGAATCGAACAATTTTACCAAAGTCAAGCTCCATTTCTAGCTATATATGGAACAGTCTATCTACAAACTTTGCAAATGGGGCAAAAGGATCTGTAAACATATTTCATAATGCATCGGGTGGAGTTCGTTTAGAAAGCACTTGGAGAGCAATCGAATATCCAATTCTTAAGCAGAATAAGGTAAACATGATTTTTCATGACGTTAAATAAATAACACAATGATTACAGAAGCAAAGCTAAATGTTTATAAGGACTATAGAGGTGACGGTGATTTTTGGGCACGAATAGGTCTAAAAAGAGATAAGGCAATAATGGAAGATGGTGATTTTTATTTAATTGATAGTCTTTTACAGGATATAGAGCTTGTAAAAAGAGGGTTAGTTTCTGAGAAATTTGCAGAGACTGTAGATAAAAAACTGTTGGCAAATTGTGATAATGCGGAAACAATTGTGTTGTTAAAATCAATGGCTAGGAAAGAATAATTTTTCCAATAACCCCCCTTTTTTTGTCATGGGTAAACTTTTATTCGTCACTGATGCTAGTAGTAATACCGTTGGTTTTGCCGATGGCAACACATCGGGTGACGATTATGCGTACTGGCCCGATAGTATTTAAATCGGGATATTTCTCAGATTGATTATAACCTGCTCAAACTGCCTTCTATTGATGTCAGCGGGAACGCCCGCGCGGTACTTATAGCTGACACGTGAGGTTTCTCAAAACCGAACGCCATATAGAATGGGTTTTAAGAAACCTCGCATGCCGGTTTCTTAAAACCGACATGCGAGAAGGGTACAAGTCTGATCTTACGCCATCTCCGGTTCCTTCGCTGGGACCGATTTTACAACAACACCCGGTGGCAACAACTTATACAACACAGGCGTAACAATGCGTGATAGCAACGTGCTGGAAATCAGACCGCCAATAATTACCCAGGCGAGTGGCGAATAGAGCGGGTTTCCTTCGATAGCCAGCGGGATCAGGCCACCAATGGCCGTCAATGAGGTGAGTACAATAGGCACAAATCGGATTTCGCCCGCTTCCTGAATCGCGTCGATTAACGACATGCCTTCTTCGCGTAGATGGTTGGTGAAATCAACCAGGAGAATAGAGTTTTTAACTTCGATACCAATCAAGGCAATCAACCCAATAACCGCTACGAACGAGAACGGATTGCCAGTGAAATACAGGGCCAGCACTGCGCCAATGACACCTAGCGGAATTACCGATAGCACAATCAACGTGCTTTTAAAGGTGCCAAATTCCAGCACCAGAACGGCAATGAACCCAAAAATGGTGATGAGAATAATGGTACCTAAACCACCGAATGATTTCTCACGGCTTTCCAGCTCACCAGCCGCTTTATAGCTGAAACCCGTCGGGAATTTCATTTTGTCGAGTTTTGATAACACCCCGTTGAATACATTATCGACCAGATAGCCCGTTTTTACAAAGCCGGTGATCGTCACATAACGGTCTTTATCGTAGTGGCGAATCTGGTTCATGCTACTCTCAAATTCGAGATCGGCAATCTGGCGCAACGGTACTGCTGATCCCGTTAACGTATTGACATACAGATTGCTCAAAACATGCTGGTCAGCTACTTTGCCTTTGGGAAGGGTTACGTTGATGGTGTAATCGTCGCCATTGGGCTCTTTAAAGGTACCCACGTTCAGACCTGCAATAGCGAGCCGGATAGTGCGGTTCACATCGGCAATGGAAATGCCTAACAGGCCTGCTTTCTCTTTGTTGATGCGTACCCGCAAATCGGTTTTCTGGCTGGATAACGGGTTGTTGACGTAAATCAGACCGGGCGTTTGTTTGAAGGCAGTTTCAACCCGGGCAGCCATCACTTTCAGGGTGTCGAGGTTTTCGCCAAATACGCGAATGGCTACTGGAGCTTCCTGATCGGGACCTTGCTCAAAGTCTTTTACTTCAATTTTTGCGTTCGGATAGAATTTGAATCGCTCGCGCAACTTATCGATCAATACGCGCTTTTCAGCAGGTTCTACATCCACCAATTGCACGTAAAACTGAGCATAATTGGGCGATTCGTTCCGTTGAATGATGTTGTAATAAATACGCGGCTGGCCCCGGCCCACGTTTGTGGTAACGTATTTAACGTCGGGCTCTTTTTTCAGAACGCCTTCCACGTAACGGGCTACCCGGTCGGTTTCTGATAAACTGGTGCCATCGGGTGTATCGATATTGATCAGAAACTGCGGTTTTTCGGAAGCTGGAAACAGCGCGAAACCCACAATTTTAAACATGTATAAAGCGCCTGTAAACAACACCCCCGCTACCAGCAGCGTAACGACTGGGTGACGTAAGCCCCAGTGCAACAGGCGACTGTAGGAACCGCTGATGACTTTTTTGAGTGCACGCATGAAGATGTTTCCTTCTGGATTATGAGACTCCTTTAAAATCCGGCTCGACAAAAAAGGAACAATCGTCAGCGATACCAGCAACGACGCCAGAATCGTCGTTACGACCGCCATCGGCAATGAACGTATGAAATCGCCAGAAGCTTCGGGCAAAAACAAGAGTGGCAAGAATGCGAGAATCAGCGTAACAGTACAGCCAATAACGGCCAATGTAATTTGGCCAGTGGCCTTAATCGCGGCTTCCCGTTTTGAATACCCATCACGGAGATAACGCTCGATATTTTCGACAACCACGATGGAGTCATCGACCAGAATACCCAGGGCAACAATCAGCCCGACGATACTTAACTGGTTGATACTGAATCCAAGAAAGTCGAGACCCGCTAAGCCAATTGCCAGCGATAGTGGAATCGAGATCATGACGACGATGGCAGCCCGGAAACCGAGTGGGAGCAGGGTAAGCGAAACAAGCAGAATGGCCAGACCAAAATCCTGTACAAAATGGGCGAGTCGTTTGTTGACGCTAACCGTCTGGTCGAAATTTTTAACGAGCGTAATGTGTGGAGGTAGTGTTTTTGCAAACCGATCGATAACGGGATTCAACTGCTCACCAACTTTGGCAATGTTTTCGCCCGTTTTTTGACCTGCTGTTACAAGAACAGCCCGGTGGCCATTCAGACGTGTGATGTACGTTTCGTCTTCGTAATTAAAATCAACGTCGGCTACGTCACGTAAATAGATGATTTTCTGGCCGTTGGTCGAAACAATTGTATTCCGGATTTCGTCGAGCGATTGGTAGTCACCAGCGGTTTTAACGTTGAATTTCCGCGTACCGGCCTGAATATTGCCGCCCGGAATATTCAGATTTTCTGCCTGAATGGCACCCAATACCCGGTTTACGGCCACGCCATTCTGAGCCATTTTTTCAATGTTCAGCGATACCCGGACCACCGATGCCGGATAGCCCCAGTCTTCGGCATTTTTCAGGCTTTTTACTTTCTCAAAGTCTTCTTTCAGTTTGTCGGCATACTCACCTAACTCTTTGGAAGAAGCCACTTCCGACAGCAGCGCTACCTGTACAATACTGACGTCGGTTGGCGAAAATTTCTTTATATCGATCCGGTAAATATCCGAAGGTAGCTCGGCCTTCAGCGCGTTTACTTCCCGGATAATTTCCTGGTATTTTTCTTCTGGATCGACACCGTAATCGTAATCAAGTCGGAACACGGCCAGACCATCATCCACGTTGGTAATCACGTGGTTCATGTTCTCCAGTGCATTGAACCGGGCTTCTCCCGGATCAACCACCAGCTTTTCCATATCAAGCGCATCGGTGCCGGGATAAATGACCGCTACGGCAAAACTAGGTGCCGTAAATTCGGGGTCTTCGCCCCGTGGCATATTGAGCAGTGAGTTGATGCCCAGGGCGGCTACGCCCAGAAACAGCACCAACATAAACTGCCAGTTTTTAACGGAAAATTCGGATAAGTTCATAGTTTTTTCTAAACACAGAGATCACGGAGGGCTTCACGGAGGTCACTGAGGATTCCGTGTTTCTCTGTTTGTACTCTGTGTACTCCGTGTTTAAATGGTTATTTCACAACTACGCTTGATTCTTCTGTCAGATATGCCGATCCGCCGGTGACTACGTCTTTTACACCAGGTAACCCGTTCGTTATTAGTACTTTATCGCCATCGATAAAGCCAATTTGGATCGGCACTTTGCGGACGTGTAACGGTCCGGCGCTCCGGTTGTCATCGGCCAATAGATAGACAAACCCTTCTTTGCCATTTCCTTCTACAATTGCTTCGATGGGGACTAAGGTGTAACTACGGCTTTGGGCCGGAACGAGGGTTACTTTCGCAAACAGACCGGGTGCAAGTTTTACCCCACCGGGATTAATTCGGACTTCCACCTCATAAAGCTTGTTGGCTGGATCGGCAGCCTGGGCTAGCTCGCTAACGGTACCGGTAAATGTGCGATCGGGGTAAGCGTCGAGGGTGATACTGGCACGGTTGCCCAACCGGAGTCGCGCCCAGTCTTTGTCAGATACGCCCACGCGCACAACCCAATCGCTCGGGCGATTTGATGAAATCTGGTAAACAGATGCCCCTGCTGAGATCAGCTCGCCCGCATTGGCAATTTTACGGATTACGGTCCCATCAACTGTCGAATGAATCTGCGCGTAACTTTGGTTGAATCGGGCAATGGTCAGATTTTGTTTGGCTACGTTGGTGCCTGTCGTGGCATTCTGAAGTTGCTCTAGTGTGGCGGCAGTATCGGCATATAGACTTTTAACGCGGCCCAGATCACGCTCTGCTTTCTCATTCGCCAGTTGTGCCTGACTCACCTGTGCATTGATTTCGGTTAGATCGAGCGTGGCTAGGAGCTGCCCTTTCCGAACCGATTGCCCTTCTTCGACAAACATACGGTTGATGATGCCACCAATTTTGAACGATAAGCGTACCTCCTGCGCCGAAGAAACCAGACCCGATGCCACAACAGGCTCAGCCCGTACAACGGTGCTTACCGGCGATAATTTGATTGGAACGACCGCATCTTCGGGTGCAGTGGCGGTGGTTTTTTCGTCTGTGCTGGCTTTACTGCCACATGACCAGAGCACGACGGCAACTAAAATAGAGTACACTATTTGTGATAGTTTCATGCGCTTATTTGTTTGCTAGGACACTTTTGCTAAGTTGTCGCTGTTTCTAAGTGTATTGGACATTAATGCTTTCGACCATGAATCAACTTATCACCATACACCCGGATATTCAGAGTGGAACCCCCGTTTTTTTTAACACACGAGTCCCAGTTAAGAATTTGTTCGATTATGTAAAAGGTGGTCATACCGTGATCGAGTTTATTGATGATTTTCCATCGGTTAAATACGAACAGGCGCTCGCTGTTTTAGATCTGGCCGAATCAACTGTAACGCTTAATTCTGTTGCACGTGCCTAAACTGCTCCTAGACGAAAACCTACCCAAAAAACTTAAGTACCGCTTTGGCGAAGATTATGAGGTTAGCACTGTTCCTGAAAAAGGCTGGCATTCGCTACGTAATGGTGAACTGCTTCAGGCAATGAACCGGGACGGTATCGAATACCTCGTTACAGCAGATAAGAATCTGAGTTATCAACAGAATTATCGCAAATGGAATGTCAAGCTAATTGTTCTGGATACGCTTGATAATCAATATGAGATGGTTCTGCCATTTGTCGAAAAAATCAAACTGCTATTCGAACAAGGCAATATTCAGGATTACAATTGGATTGATCGTTAATGCCAGTGTTTAGCCGCTTTGGGTAATTGATACCTCTATCGCTAATGCAAAAGAGTTGTAAGATTCTTTCATGATTTTGATAGGGAAAAAATCAATAGGAATGTGTTTGCACTCAGCAGCAAACACAGTGGTGAGTAAAACTTTGTGTCTAAATCCGCGAAACGGCTGTTGCGTATTCGTTTGAAAAAGCCGACATAACGAAAGTCGCCGAGGGCACGTATAAGAAAAATAATGGCTAATATCCAGAGACCGTATTGGCTTAACCAGGTCGGTATTAGTGAATTGATCGAAGGGAAGTGGCCAATTTTATAGAGATAAAAAAGAGCCATCCCGCTGAAAATAATAGCCACAATGAAGGTAATGAACCGGCCCGGCCGAAGCATTTTTGTGCCGTTTCGTTCAGGCAGAGATTCCCGTAAGCCCCAGTTGCCGCCAAGGGCCCAGTAAACATGGATGCCGCTGACTACCAGCAAAATGATGGAGTTTGTGATAGCAGGTATCATACTAACGAGCTGAAATTATTCATTGTCCCTTAATCATTATCCATTCATGATTAATCACTGCCCAACCGCCACCGCCCGATCCAAAGCAGCCCGTTTGACGAGTACGTCTGTGCGAGCCAACGAGTGCTGCAATTGTGCCGTTAATTGGTCATTCTGATACCGCAGATACTCAATCAACAACGACTGTCCGTTGCGGTATTTGCTGTCGATGACCCGAAACGTCTGGTCGGCGTTGACCATGCCACTCTGGGTGGCGGCTAAACTCTCGGTAGCGGCATTGAGGTCGTAATAAGCCTGCAACACCTGAAGTTGAATTTGCCGCTGAACCTCGGCCATACGCGTTTGGAGGGCGTTGGTCTGAATCTTGGCCTGTTGAATTTTCGAGCGTTTTTCGTAGCCTCGAAATAAATCCCATTGAAGGCCAACTTGCGCAACCATATACGCCTGATTCTGGAACGTGTAGCCGTATCCCTGGAAACCCGCATTACCGCCCACATATACATTGGGGATTTTAGCGTTGGCTTCGTTCAGTTTGACCAGCGTTTGGGCGGCCTGTAATGAGCCACCTAACTGATTCAGTTCCTGCCGACTATGCAGGGCTGTTTGTTGTAACTCGGTCAGATTTTCTTTCGATTCAGGCAGAATTTTGGTGAGGGTGGAGTCGACATCAACAGCCGTTGTCAGCTCCCGATTGAGTAGAAAATTGAAGTAAGCGCGAGCAGCTTCCCGATTTTTCTGAGCTACGGCTAGTTGCTGATCAACCTTACTGATTTCGTAACGTGCTGATGTAACAACCTCTTTTGTCGCTACGTTATTGCTGACAAATTTCTCGTTCAAACGTGCCAGCCCGGTTAATAGCTGACGGGAGTTCTCAAAAATTCGAATAGCGTCGAGTGTTTGCAGATATTGGTAATAGGCAGTGGCAATATTATACCGAAGTTCGTTTTCAACAACGCGTTTGCGAGCTTCCTGCGCCGAAACGAGCTGTTTCTGAATCAAATAGTTGTACTGAATATCGGTGTTGAAGATCGAATACTGAACCGTGAACTTCGTGTCGTGGAAGTTGTTGGGAGCCAGCAATTGGTTCACATTTTCGATGTTCGTCGGAAACTTGTCCGCACCAATAAGCTGGTTCAGCGTTTTGTAGGCTGGATTGAGCAAATCACCCACCGGGAATTCCAACCGTCGACCACCAGCCGCCAGCGAATAAGTTGGGTTAAAGGCAATACGGGGATAAAACAACGATTTTGCCTGATTGAGCGATTCCGTAACACGGCTAATTTCCAGCGACTCCTGCCGAAGCGCCAGATTGTTTGCCAAACCTTCCCGAACATAACCATCTAAAATCGTTGATTGGCTTGACGGAGCGGGCTGGGCCACTACCGAAAACGGGATAAGCAGGCTCAAATAGCGGATATGCTTATAACTAAGTCTCATAATCGCTTATCAATTAATAAACAGTGTTTAGTGTATGGTCAAAAAAATAGGGAAGCTTATTATGATTGGTGGTGTCAGGTTCTTAAACCTGACATTGCGAGGTTTCTTAAAACCTCGTTGATATTACTGGTTCGGTTTTGAGAAACCTCACTGCGTCGGTTATAAGTAACCGACGCCACCTACCTCCACCCATTATAACCCTCGCCGTAACGTTTCGCAAAACAGGTTAAACGCATCATCCATAACCGATTGACGGTCGCATTCTGGAATCATGCCTAATCGTTTCCGTAGAAACAGAGCGGTATAGCCATGAATCCCGCTCCAGATCATCATCGCCGTTGACTGAACATCGTGTTTCTGAAAAATACCGGCATCCATGCACTCCTGGACAATGCTCATGAGCAGCCCAAATGCCTGATCGCCTTCTACCCAATCTTCTTTATCGAGCGTGTCCATTGGAGCCGTCATGATGAACATCAGGTCGAACAATTCTGGATTCTCAACCGCAAACCGGATATAAGCCCGGCCCATTTCGACCAACTTCTCAAACGGGTCTGTCAGCAACTGTAAAGGCATGAACTCGCCAATCATTTTGACAAAACCGCGCTGGTGAAGTGCAAAAAGCAACTGGTTTTTATCTTTAAAATACAGGTAAATCGTGGCTGGACTGTACTCAATTTCGTCGGCAATGTTCCGGATGCTAACCTTCTCGAAGCCATTGGCCAGAAAAAGCTTTTGTGCGCCATCCAGAATTAACTGCCGCATTTCTTCCCGCTCCCGTTCTTTCCGCTCTGTGATACCCATTGGTTTGTTAATTAACGATGCAAACTTACTGAACACTGTTTAGTAAACAAATGTCTGCCTATTTTTTTTAGATTTTTAATTAAACGGTTACTCTTCATAGTGGCTAGATGACCGATGCCTAACTGAATTTTCATTTGTTCAATAATTCACTAATATTTAGGGGATTGACTCCATGGAAGATATGAAATACAGTTATCTGGTCATCTTATCCGTTATTAAGTTACTAGTTGGCGTATCCTTTACGGCGTTAGCACAAGTACCTAATTCACTCGATTCGGTGCGGGTCTATCTGAAAAACCATACGGTTCAGGATACAAACTACGTCCGGGCGCTGAACGTACTAGGGCGCGAACTCCATTCGGTGGCTAATCCAGATTACGCTAAGGCTGATTCTATATTACAGGTATCGGAGCAGATCGCGACCAGGCTCCAGTATGGCATGGGACTGGCCAAAGCTTATACCAATCGAGGATCAATTTATTACCTGACCGATCGGCAACCGCTGGCCGTAGAATACTTTCAGAAAGCGTTGACAACGGCCGAACAGTATAAACTCAGCCCCAGGTTTATTTGTGGGGCTATATCGAACGTGGCTGCGGCTTTGAGTAAGCTACAGCAGTACGAGAAAGTCATAACGATGCAACTCCGTTCATTGCGGCTTCAGGAGCAGTATAACGTTCAACCACGAATTGCTACTACCTACGGCGGCATCGGTAGCGCACTCCGGGAGCTTAACAAATTCAACGAAGCACTTACCTATTACCGGCAGGCTTTAGCCTTGATGCATGCTGGAAAAAACATCAGTGGCGCAGCCATTATCGAAAACAACATAGGTATTTGCTATGATGGGCTGAAGCAATATGACAAGTCGTTGGCTTCCTACAAATTGGCTCTAAAGCATGCGAAAGAAGTTGAATTTGAGCTGTTACAGGCTGATATTCTGGTTAATATCGGTTTAGCCCTAAAACTATCGAATCATCCCAAAGAAGGAATACCGTTTGTAACACAATCGTTGGCTATTGGCCGCAAGCAGGAGAACAAAGCAACAATGGCAACGGCTTATTTCAATCTGGGTCAGATTTATGAAGAACTGAAGGACTATAAACCTGCCGAAGCGAATCTTAAAAAAGCACTGGATCTGGCGAAAGAGCGGGGCAATAAAGAGCAAATTGCGAACTATACGCAGGGCCTGGCCGATTTCTACGGTGGAGCGAAAGATTTTCAGCAGGCCTACGCCTTTCAACTCGAAAAGAACAACCGTAAGGATTCACTTATTTCTGTGCAGACCAGCGCTGAAGTTCAACGGCTAATTGCGCACTACGAAAGCGAGAAAAAGGAAGCCCAAATTAAACTACTTCATCAGCAGGCCCAGCTTCATAACGAAGAGCTGATTCGCCAGCGCTTTCAACGGAACGCCCTGCTCATTGGCGGCACCATGTTGCTTTTGTTAGGGGGAGCTGTGAGCGCGTGGTTGCTGAATCGCTCCCGACTCCGGCGACTTGAGGAAGCCCAGCGTTTACGCAGGCAAATTGCGCACGATTTGCACGACGAAGTAGGCAGTACGCTGAGTAGCATCTCGCTGCTTAGCGGAATGGTTAATAGCCTTATTGCCCAAAAACGACCTGAAGCGGTTGAACGTGCCATCCAGAAAATTAATACCGATGCGCGTCAGATTCTGGAAGCTATGGACGAGATTATCTGGACGATCAACCCCGGAAACGACTCCTTGCAGCGAATTGCGTTGCGGCTTCAGGAATATGCGCAACCGCTGATGGAGTCGAAAGACATTAGCTTCTCGTTTCAGACCGATCCCGAATTAGCTGATATCCCTATTTCTATGGAAGTTCGTCGGAGTTTATATCTGATTGGAAAAGAGGCTATTAATAATTTGGTTAAGTACTCCGAAGCCACGCAGGCCACGGTTCGATTTGCGCGACGGGATAACCAGCTTGAGGTGTTGATTGAGGACAATGGGCGCGGTTTTGATGTAACACAGTCCCGAGAACGTACGGGCCAAACCAGCATGAAACAACGCGCCGAAGCGATGGGAGGGTCGCTGGATGTTCAATCGGCTCCCGAGCGAGGAACTCGACTCGTGCTAACAACCGCTATTGCCGGATGAAATACGATTTTAGGTCTTTCGCTGAGAGCCGTGCCACGGTTTCTTTTGGCTAACTGTGGCACGGCTCCCAGCGAAAAGCCTAAACCTAAATCTGAATTTGAAATAAATGAAATCGCTTTACTCTTTACGGCTGATCACATTCTTACTGACCTTCGCCAGTATTGATATCGTTCATGCACAACTACCCAAATCGCTCGATTCGCTCGAAACCTATGTGCAGTCGCATACGCCAACCGATACAAACTATGTGAATGCGTTGCTTCGATTGGGGAATCTGACTACCAAGGCAAGAGCCAATTATGACAGGGCCGATTCGTTGCTTCGCGTAGCCGAAATATTAGCAATTAAATTGAATTTCGGTCGGGGTATCTATCAGGCTAATACCTTTTTAGGGGCCAATTATTATCTGTTGGGCAAAGGACAACAAACGCTGGAGTATTTGCAGAAAGCCCTGGCTATTGCTGAGACCAATAAGCTCCCTCCGCGCACCCTGGCCAATGCTATGACGAATATCGGAACGGCTTATCGCCAAGTGAATCAGCACGAAAAAGCCCTCGAAATTTCACTGCGTTCGCTCAGAATGCAGGAGCAGTATAACATCCTGCCCCGCAATGAGAATACATACAACGGCGTTGGCCTTGCCCTGAAAGAAACGAAGCGACCCCGCGAAGCCATTGGGTATTTTCAGCAGGCACTCGTACTGAACCAGAATTTAAAATACCCTTACGGTATGGCCATTGCCGAGCAGAATATCGGCAGATGCTATGATGATCTGAACCAATACGATAAAGCATTAGCCTACTACCGGATAGCGCTTAAACACGCGAAAGAGTCTGAATCAGAGCTATTACAGGCGGACATTTTAGTTAATACGGGCTTAGTTTTACGAGAGGCCAAACGATTTGAGGAGGCAAAACGCCCCATAGAGCAAGCTTTGGTTCTCAATAAGAAGCAGGAAAGTAAAGGGGCGATGGCTACCGATTATTTCAATCTGGGGCAGGTGTATGAAGATCTTAAAGACTATAAGCTGGCGGAGCAGAACATGAAAAAGGCGCTGGCCCTGGCTAATGAACTGGAGGACAATACGAAAATAGCCATCTATACGCAGGGCCTGGCCGATCTGTACGGTGGCATGAAGGACTTCCAGCAGGCCTATGTTTTCCAGCTCGAACGAAACCAACGTATGGATTCTACGACAACTATTCGTACTACAGCCGAAGTACAACGATTGATGGTCAAATACGAAACGGAAAAGAAAGAAGCCCAAATTAAACTCCTTCAGCAGCAAGCCAAACTCAATCAGCAGGAGCATGAGCGTACTCGCTTCCGAACCAATGTGCTGATTGCCGGTGGTGTGCTTCTGCTTTTATTGGGAGCCAGCGTGAGCGCCTGGTTACTCAACCGATCTCGGCTCCAACGGCTCGAAGAAGCGCAGCAGTTGCGTAAACAGATTGCCCATGATCTTCACGACGAGGTAGGTAGTACACTCAGTAGTATTTCGATGCTGAGTGGCCATACCGATACGTTGCTGAGTCAGAACCGACCCGAAACGGCCCAGAAAATGGTTCAGAAAATCTATACCGACGCACGCCAGATTCTCGAATCGATTGATGAAATCATCTGGACCATTAACCCCGGCAACGACTCCCTGCATCGGATTGTTCTGCGATTGCAGGAATATGCGCAGCCATTGATGGAGTCGAAAAATATTCAATGCTCGTTCCAGATCGATGCTGCTTTGGAAGAAGCACCCATCTCAATGGATGTGCGCCGAAACCTGTATTTGATTGGGAAAGAGGCTATTAATAATCTGGTTAAATACTCTGGGGCTACACAGGCAACGGTTCGTTTTGAGCGAAAAAATAGTCAGCTCCAGGTCGTGATTCAGGACAATGGCCGAGGATTTGATCCGGACCAGCCCAGCGAACGAACGGGGCAGGACAGCATGAAGCAGCGCGCCAAATCGGTGGGTGGGTCGTTAGAAATTCAGTCGTCGCCGGGTCAGGGCACGCGCCTTCAATTGGTAGTTAGTTCGTAGAGGTCATACGTTTATCCGATTTATCGGTATTCGAAGTTGCCCTATTTTTGCCAGATAAGCAGCCAGAGCCTACATAGCTTATGATCCGCATTTCTATTTTCGATGATAATGACTCGCTTCGGGAAACACTCGCCCTGATTTTCGACGCAAGCGACGACCTGATTGTGACTGGGCAGTATCCGAATGCCCTCCAGGCTGTTGAGGCTGTTCTGATGAATCAACCCGATGTAATTCTGATGGATATTGATATGCCTGGTCGGACGGGTATTGAAGCCGTTAAACTTATTCGTCAGCAGACAACCCGACCCAAAATTCTGATGCTGACTGTGTTTGAAGACGTGGAACGCATTTTTGCGGCTGTCTCGGCCGGGGCTGTAGGCTATTTATTGAAGAAAACGCCCGCCGATAAGATCATGGATGCCATTCGTGAAGTGATGAATGGGGGAGCAGCCATGACGCCGTCCATTGCTCTGAAAGTACTGGAGGCATTTCGGCAACCCAAGGCCGATAACTTCCTGCTCACTGACAAAGAAAAAGAAGTACTACAGCGACTCGTGGAAGGCGACAGCTACAAGCTGATTGCGCACCACTGTGGTATCAGTATGGGTACGGTTCGCACGCACATTGTCAATATCTACGAAAAACTGCACGTCAACTCCAAGTCCGAAGCGGTAGCGAAAGCGCTAAAAACAGGGTTGTTCAAATAGCCAAGTACTCTTCCAATTTAGATTCTGGAGCTTCTTTTGATTCTAATTGACGATTTAGTTATTGATTATCGGTAGAATACCATCAATGGAATCTGGTAGAATCAACAGAATCTACTTTGGTAAAGCCCTGTAGTGGTGTGGATAAGTTCGTAGAGTTATCAACATATCCACAAAAAACACCCGTACCTCGGGTACAATCGGTCGATTATACCAGTTTTGTAAGTGCTCTTTCCATCTCTTAACGAATCTACCAATGAAAACGAAACTAATGCTGTTGTTGATGGCAATGACGCTATCAGTCTCTTTATATGCACAAAAGCCCCTATCATACACGCTGACCAAGCCAGGCAGTATGACAATCAAGTTCGATCCTAAGAAACTGCAAAAGATTCCGCCAATTCTTCTTCCCTGCAAACTGACAAATGGGAAAGATCGGCCTTATGCCTGTGAATTTTCGTTCGATAAACTGGAATTTTATGGAAACGATGGCTCGTTGCTGGGAACGGTAAAACCCGTGAAAGGGCAGCCTGCTATTACGCCGTTGCCATTCAACAAGGCTAAAAAATCGGCTCCTGCCGGCCAGGGAGGACAGATAACCTACACCGTAAAAGCGTATTTTACCCGCCGAAACACCCCCGCTTTCCCCGTCAGCAAAGGCTATCAGGTTCGTACGTGTAAAGTCACGAGTTGTTTACCATCCGATGAGATTTCAACCGTACTATCGAGTGTTGCCATGCCTGCCGGAATAAATGATCAGGCCATCCTGACGTTCGATCTGTCGTGGATTTATAGCAAAAAAGATGGACTGATGATTGGGCCACACGAGGTGTATCTTGAAAATGACGTAACGACAACCAAGATGTCGATGTCTGTTCAGACTCCCCTTCGCGATCGGGCAGAAGCCTGGATCGATATTCAGCCCAGCATTACTGGCGATCCTTCGAATTGACCGCTACAAATTCTATCCACACCATTCTCCACCTAGCCTGCTTTCGTTTAACCTATGCCTACTACCCCATTGCTAATACTGCTGTTAGCCGCTGTACTATGCGCTTGCCAGCCAAAAACGTCATCGACCGAACAAACTGACAAGCAAGCGAAAACGGACTCTGTCTCAACGGACAAGGCCACTAAGTTGGAGGCTAATGAAAATACAAAGACGGCCAATAGTGATTTTCTGATCATACCGGGCAGGCAGGTCGGGCCTATCAAATCAGCTACGTCCGAAGCTGAATTAATTAAGCTGTTAGGCCCATCGGTAGTTACGGCTGGCGATACCTTATATGGGCCTGAAGGTGCCGAATTTATAGGAACAACGCTTTATAAAGACACTTCAGATGAGGTGCAGATCATTTATACCGACGAAAAACGAACAAAGCCCGAAACGATCCTCATTCGTCCGAAACTTACTGATGACGAAGGCGAGCCACTTAAAAATGTTATGCCTACGCGTTGGGCCACAGTCGACGGTCTGCGTATAGGTACTACGTTAAAGGAACTGGAACAGCGAAATGGAAAGCCGTTTAAATTGTGGGGTTTCGCCTGGGATTATGGCGGTATGGTATCGAATTGGCAAGGTGGCAAACTAGGACTATCCAATAAAAAGATGTTTCTGGCAATAGGCCTTGGCCCTTCGGCCACGCAGACTCCTGCCCAGGAGAAAGCCTATAACAAGCTGATGGGCGATAGTGAATTTTTATCGTCTTTGGCAGCCATGCAAGTGCTCAATCCGGTTGTGCAGAGCATGCAGGTAAGTTTTTGATGGTGTCGACGCCGATGGGAGGGACGGCCTACGACTATTCGAAGGGATAGCCCAAGAAAATTTGAATTAACATATTGTTACTTTTTTTGTTCTATTCGTCAGAATAGATTGTTTATCCACTTCATTAGTATAGTATCTTGTCAATCAACATCTTTAACTCATTCCAATTCTCCATGAGCTGCCCTGCTTGCGGCAATATCGATGCTCGACGCATTCATCGAGTCGGACTACAGAAACTTATTCCTGGCAGAGCCTTACAATGTTCATCTTGTCGCCAGCGCTATTTTCAATTAGGGATTTTCAAGGCTCCTAAAAGCTACGCGAAAGATGAGTAGCAGCACTATTATTTGTGGTATTTAATTGATTCACAGGTGTTTTTCGTTGAGATAAAATTAAAGTACTAGTTGTTGAATCTAAGTATTTATACCCTACGTATATGTACTAATTACATTTATGAAAATCGTCTGTGACTTTTTCTTTGTGATCGCATCTAACTTGTAACTTTAATTCAAAAACGAACTAACCGTGTCTGTTAAAAAGTACTCATTGCAACTGCCTCTGTCGGCTTTCTTCTTCTCGTTCTCGCTCCCAAAAGTTAGCCCTCGTTTAGCTGATCAGCTTATTCGGATTACTACCTGGTCTGTTGTTTTTGGCATTGGTTTCTCTTTATTCGCCCTGACCGTGCGAACTATCTGGTCGGCGATTATCTAGTGGCTACCGCGCCGTATTGGGTAAAACTACGTATTGATTCAATCCTTAGTTAATTTTCTTGTTTTGGTAATATATTGATTAACAGTAAGTTGTGTATGATTGGCGTATTCGCGTAGTTTCCCTATCATACATTTATCCGATTGATGCACGCACGAGTGCTGAGTAGTTTTGATACAAGATATTCGAGTAAAATCTGTGTCAAAGAATGCGCTCAACTCTACTACTTCTACTTTTCGGGTTTTGGCTGAGTTGCCCAGTGTGGGCTCAGACCGATTCACCCAGTAGTAAATCGGTGCCTGTAAAGGTATCTGGTGGCCTAAATGCTTACGCAGGCTTTTATACGGCGACTGGTATCGAAGCCCGCAACCAGACTTCGCCTTTTGGGATAAGCGGTTCAGTAACCGTAACATTACCGGGCGGAATCTCCCTTCCATTTTCGGCTGTGCTGGGAAATCAGGGCAGCAGCTTCCGGCAACCTTTCAATCAGTTTGGCGTTTCGCCAACCTATAAATGGGCTACTGTTCATGCGGGCTACCGCAACGTATCCTTCTCACCGTTCACGCTGGCTGGTCATACCTTTCTGGGCGGTGGGGTTGAACTAAATCCTGGTATGCTACGGCTGGGGGCCGTTTATGGCCGGTTCAATAAAGCCATCTCCACCAATATCGCCGAACCCGATATTATTCCTGCCTATCAGCGAACGGGTTATGCCGTAAAAATTGGCTACGGTAAACCCACGAATTACGTTGACCTGATTATGCTTCGGGCCAAAGATGATTCGGCCTCTATTGCATCGGTTCCCCAGTCGACCTCTCAAGCGGTGGCCCCCGCCGAAAATCTGGTAGTTGGTCTTACTACCCGATTGCTGATTTTGAAGCATATTACGGTTGAACTGGACGAAGCTGTAAGCGCCTATACGCGCGATGTTCGAAGCTCTGTAGTAGAAACAGAGGGAAGCAATCCGGTCGTACGGTTGTTCGGCAAACTGATTACCCCTCGACTCGCTACTCAACTTACCCAGGCAACCCAGGCATCTATTGGTTACAAGGGCCAGATGGCGGGTATCAAACTTCAATACAAGCGCATCGATCCGAATTTCCAGACGATGGGCGCTTATTATTTCCAGAGTGATATTGAAAGCTACGCCATTGCGCCAAACCTCACGCTAATGGAGGGGAAACTTCGCTTGTCGGGGAGTTATGGGGTTCAGTATGACAACCTTGCCAATAACAAAAGTGCCCGCACCGGGCGAACTATTGGCTCTCTGACCGCTTCCTATAACCCGGCGACTAAATTTGGTATTGACGTACAACTGTCTAACTATGGCATCAGTCAGCAAGCCGGAATTCGACCTATTATCGACACCCTGAAATTAGCTCAGAACAATCTATCGGCTACGGTAAATACACGCTATACAATTCAAAAAGAAGATGTTATGCAGGTGTTTACCTTAACGACCACCTACCAAAAGCTGAGTGATCTGAACGCGAGCACGGCTAACCAGACCGAAAATAACAACGTCAACCTGAATCTGGGTTATTTCTATCAGCAAACGACCACGGGCTGGGGCTTCAACGGCATGCTGTCGTACACGCAGACACAACTGCCCATTGCCGTTGGCGATACGAACCAAACCGTCCGGTTTTTCGGCCCGACGCTTGGCGCTACCCAATCCTTTCTCGACAAAAAACTAACGACCTCATTCAACGCCAGTTACCTCGTCAATCAGCAGTCGGGTATAACGGGGAAGGTCATAACGGTTTCGGCTAATGGTGGCTATCAGGTAGCCAAACGGCAAACACTAACCGTCTCGCTCAACTATCTGAACTCAAATACAGGTATTCAGGAACAGACTTTCAACGAACTCAGAGGAAATCTTGGCTATGGAATCTCGTTTTAAATCAGATAAACCGCAAAGAGCGCAAAGAATCTTAGTGACCTTTGCGATTATCTTGGCAGTCTTCGCGGTTAAGCCTGCATTCTCGCAGACCTTTCCTCTGCAAGTTCAGGTGAGCGTTATGCCGCCTTATAGCGCCTATTTGCAGGATTATCCCGGTGCTGGTCAGCAGGTGCGGGTGTTCATTATCAATACCAGCCGTACGAGTTATCAGGTTCGGCTAACGGGTCAGTTAACGGGCGATAATGGCATCGAGATTCGAACCTCGCCTAGTTACCGTCCACCCCGGCCCGTTACGATACCACCCGGCCAAACGCTGCTTACCCGAAACGATCTGGAAGGTCTTTTCGATCTGAATCAGGTGGAGGTGATGGGTATCAATAAAAATCTGTTATCTAGAGGGTTACCCTTGCCCGATGGTACGTACCAGCTTTGCATTCGGGCCTACAACGAATCGGCTACCAACACGGCTGTAACTGCTTTTGGGCAGCCCCTTTCCTCCGAATTTCCGCTGGGTTGCTCGGCTCCTATTGTTGTGAAATCAGTGGAGCCGCCTATTCTGATTTCGCCCCTTTGTGATGCGGAAGTAACGGCTACAAACCCACAGGCCGTTGTCTTTACCTGGACACCGCCCGCAGGTGTATCACCCGCGTCGGTTGAATACACTTTACGGATTGTTGAATTACCTCAAACGAATGTAGACCCTAACGTATTTATCGACGCGGTTGCGTTACCCAAGTCGGGCGTCGAGGTGCGGAATTTACGAACGAGTACGTTTTTGTATGGCCCAACCCAGCCCCCTTTGCAGGTCGGTAAGCGATACGCCTGGCGAGTGCAGGCGATTGATCGTTCGGGTAAACTAAATTTTCAGAACGACGGCAAAAGTCCCGTGTGTTCGTTTACCTATGGCACTGGCTTACCGGCAGTAGCTCAGAAGCCAGGATTCGAACTGGTTCAGAAACCTACAGTTATCTTGCCGATTCCCGGCCTGGACGCACAGGATACGCCACCAGCAGGCGCTACCGCTATAGCCGACAAAATCCCCGCTCCATCGACGCCTTACGAACAGAAAATTACCAATTGTAACTGCAAAACCCCACCTTCGAACACAACCGGAAGTGTAGCTGATAACCAGACGGCCGTCAGCAAGAAGCAATTAACAGTCGCTGGTTTTACGGTCGATCTAGCAGGCGTACAGTTGGATGGCGAACAGAAAATTAACGGTACGGGCACCGTGCAGCTTCCGTACGTGGGCGGAGGGTACATTAAGTTACGGGTGTCGCTCAGTAAGGTGCAATGCAATTCGGGTGGGCAAGTCATTGCGGGTAAAATTCGTGGATTATTGCAACAAAACGCCAGCCTGTTGCCCGGTTACGACAAACCCGACTTCAGTGCACTTGACCTGAAACCAGCTGACGTAAGTAGTATCAGTAAAAAGCTGGATGCCATAAAAGATCAGGTAAAGGAAAGTGTTACCAATTCGAAAAACAGTGTTGGCTGGGAAATGCCGCTGGGTGTATACACCGCTCATGTAGACGTGGCGGTCACCAATGTGGTCTTTGAGCCTGCTCAAGCGTATTTCGATGCCGTTACCTGGTTCAAAGTTGCCAGCGCACAGTTTGGGGGCGTTCCGTTGAGTGCAACGAAAGTATGCATGAGTCCTGATAAGCCAATCTGTGGCGACATGACGCTTTATCTGGGACTGGATATGCCCTTATCCAAACTGTTGACGCTGAAAGGAGCCACTACAGACGTCAATAATAAGTCTGCAAACAATCTGGATTTCAAGAAGATTACAAACGTCAATCTGACCAATTGGGACTTCAAAACGTTCCATATTGTCGCTGACCTAAAACCACCCGGCCTAAAAGAAGCCAACGGCGCGAACAAGGATAAAGACGTAGCATTTACGTTGGTCTACGACTCACCAAAGGCCGATCTGAACGACTGGACCGCTACGGTCGAATTTCCTGATTTTTACGTCGATAAACTCTCCCGCGATTTCATCTTTTCGATGGATGGGAAGCCCGGTATTTACGACCAGTCAGAGTCGCCTGATGAATACACGGCCAAGTTGCCCAGCGATTATCCCCAGACTGGTCAGAAGCCAGGGCCTGAATGGACAGGGTTGTTTTTCCCCAAGCTGAAAGTGACCACAACCGTGTTGAAGTCGCTGAACCAGGGTAAGCCGTCAACGGTGTCCGTCGAAAACCTGATTTACGATAACAATGGCTTTACGGGCGCCTTCATGGCCACGCCGGTTATTTCGCTGGGCGAAGGATCGCTGGATGGCTGGTATTGCTCAGCCGACACTCTAAAGCTTAACCTGCTGATGAGTCAGTTTAAGAATGCACGGCTGGCCGGACGCGTTGTTATGCCCATCTTTAAGTACAATCCCGACGAGAAGAAGATGGAAAAGGCGTCGATCTGGCCCTACACCTGCACCCTCTCGAAAGATGAAAAACCCAACAGCGGCCTGAAGTACCAGTTCCAGATCGTTTCGCCAAAAGAAGATGTCAATGTAAAGCTTTGGGCAGCAAAACTATCGGTGCTCGACGGTACAAATATCACCGTTGGCAATCAGGGAAATAAAGATGGAGCATTCAATGCCTCCGTTACGCTCAATGCCAAGCTGAGTGTGGATGCCAAAATCGTGTCGCCGGGCATGACCATTATGGGCATGAAGCTGCAAAGTTCCCCTCCTGACGGGACCAGCTATTTCACGTCTGGCTCCATTAATTCCTCGTTTGCATCTCCCCAGAAATCGCTGCTGGCCGCTGCCGACGACGAAGGTTTCCCGGTTACGATTAAGGGCGTTAGTCTGGATAAGACAAAGGGGCAGACAGGCAAATACGATTTCAAATTCACCGGCGACATTACACTAATGGAAGGGAATATCCACGCGGCCATTACCCCTTACGTTCGGTTTAAAATTGGATTCGGTTCCAACAAACGCCCCGACTGGGATTTCGATAAAGTAGGGGTCGATTCGGTGGGTATTCATGGGAATCTGAGCTTTATGCGAATCGACGGCACTGCGGAATTTTTCGACAATGAGGCTCCCTATGGTACTGGTTTCAAGGGTGATCTGAACGTCAAATTACTAGGCGCAGGCTTTTCGCTGGGAGGCTATTTTGGGCGGGTCAATGGGTTCCGATATTGGCAAGTAGGCGGCAAAGCCGATCTGCCTGCGCCCGTTCCCATTCCGGGTACGCCCCTAACGCTGGCCGCTTTCGGTGGTGGTGCTTTCCACAACATGATTAAGGAAACCCAGACCGACGCTAATGGAAAACCCAAAGTAGGGGCACCCGTTAAGTTCACGCCCAGCCAGAAACACGACGGGTTTGAAGTGGCCGTAGAAGTGACGGTGCAAACCAAAGACCTGCTCGATATGAACGGGGTAATGGCTGCAACCGTGAGTACCGATAACGGCTTCCATTTAAGCGATTTACGATTAGACCTGGATGCGGCTCTGTTTGGCCCTGACCGCGACAAAGCGCTGGCAACAGGGGTTGGCTATATCGATGTCAATTTTGACAATGGTTATTTCGATAGCAAGTTCGGGCTTAACCTCCACTATGAACCTGCCGGTGGCGTATTGAGTGTGACTGGGAACGGGGATCTAGGTTTACACGTCTCTTTTCCACCGTCTCTGGGTAATCCTGATCAAAACCAGGATTTTAGCAAAGAGCAGCCTGGTGATTGGTACTTCTTCATTGGTCTACCCGATGCAACGCCCTGTGGCAATGCCGATGACTGCTTCGCCAGTTCAGAACGGGTAAAGCTTTCTATCAAGGTGAAGAGTTTAGGGGCGCTTACGTTTGGGTCGTATTTTGTGATGTACCACAACCTAAAACCAGATGGCGTGACGGTATTGCCGCCACCACCCTGGGGTATGTCGGCGGCTGATCTGACTGCGCTGGGCTACAAAGGCGGTCAGTTGGCCGGGACCGACGCGTTAGCTTTCGGGTCAGGTTTTGTTACCGACGACAAGTTTACATTTGGACCTTTTGAAGCCAAATTCCATGCCGCGTTTGGTTTTGATCTGGCTCTGCAAAAAGTAACGGCCCCCTGCGGTAATGGACAAATACCAGGCTTTAATGGCTGGTATGCCAATGGTCAGATGTACGCCGACCTGGCGCTGACACTCGGTATCAACATCGACATCTGGATTTATTCGGGCTATCTGGAACTCCTCAAGGTACAGGCTGCGGCCCTGCTCGAAGGGGGTATGGTGAATCCGATCTGGATACATGGCAGCATTCTGTTACGTTATCGGGCTTTGGGTGGCCGCATCAAGGGCAGTACTACTTTCGAGATGTGGTATAACAAAGATGAGCAATGCAAACCGGCTTTCGAACAACCCAATCCGTTTGCCGATCTGCCCATCATTGCGGGTATGACGCCCGAAAACAACAGCAAGAATGTATCGGTCATCGCCCCTTATTATGCCGAATTCAGCTACCCTGTTCGGACCTTGATTCAAATCAATGATGTTGATCCTGAGTCAAGACAGCCTGTTTCGAGTTTCCGGACATTCCGGTTGGATTTCACGAGTGGTACACCTGCCAATCCGTTTGTAACTACCCAGGTGCAGGCAAGTACCACAAACCCGGCTTGTGCGCTCGATAACAGCGGTCGGCTGCGTTTCGGTAATGATGCCGATGGAGGTGGCAACTTCAATGTAACGTTCTTCCGCGATGCTACACTGCCACCCAATGCTAAGTTTAACGTATCGCTGACTGTAACCGTCAATTTATTGAACACGGGCACGAATAAATATGAGCCCTACCAGTATAAAAATCAACTGGTTTTCCAAACTAAATCGTACACGTTCACAACGGGCGAATGTGTTAGTTCGCTCAGCCAGGATGGAGCGGTACCGTCGGTTGCGTACTCCTATCCGTTCGAAGGACAGCGGTATTACACCATTGGCGACGGCGGAATCTTCGGTTACGTTGAACTAGCCAGTAATTTTGGCTGCTGTCTCGACAAAATTGAGAGCGACAAATATTACAAGCTCAGTGTGCGTTATACCGCGCTGAAAGGGAATAAGTTCGACAAAAAGGACCCCAGCAGTGTCTGGACGAACAGCAGTGTCAAGTTCGACGGGAAGCTATTGCGTTTCGGTATCCCGCTTACATTCCTGCAAAAGAAAACCTTATACCGCATCGAAATCTTCCGAGAACCGACCGATGCGCTGGTGGCCGAACAGAAGAAAATCATTGCTCAGCAGAAGGGTAAAATTCGCAAAGATCTGGAAGACAAGTATTTGGGTGGGCAGAAAGCCGAATTTGGCTTTGGTAGCGATGCCACAGCTTCATCTAAACCCGGATTGGGGCCAGGGACTGGTGTATTGGGCAGTAAAGTATCGGCTGTGAATGGGTTGGCGCAGGGGTATAATTCGGCCTACATTGATCAGACTATACAGAGCGGGAACAGCAGTCAGGGAAATGCCATCGGCGCAAAAGTAACCGGACAGTCGGCCGGGTCGATGACGGATATCAAGCTGGGCAAGGGTAAGAGCGACGAGGAAGTCGATGTAAAAACCCAGTTGGAACAGCCCGTTTACACCTATTATTTCCAGACCAGCCAGTATAACACACTGGCCGAAAAACTGAAAGCTAGCCCATTCCTGACGGCTGAACAGAAAACCGTTCGGACGGATAATATCGAAGCATATACCATTCCTGTTCAAAATCCCGAAGGCTTTGATAGCTACGAGTTGCTTTGGAAGAAGTTGCCTAACGGTAGCGCGTTGCCCCCGTTAGTGCTTCAAAAAGTGCTGGATACAACGAATCCCTGGTTTGCCGATTTTGTGAAACCAATGGTTAACCTGATCAATGGTCTGTCGAGCTATCAGTTGAGTAATGGCAATATTTTGTTCAAAACGACGGCTAATACCACTGCTGCTACAGTCGATTATGAGCAACTGATGAGGCAGGTAGTCCTCTTCAACCAGGGCGGTTTCGATAACGCTCAGACACCCATTTCAAAAAATAGCCTGAAAGGCATTACGCAGAACTAATGAAAACGAAAAATCAACTCCAGGCTTACGGAATTACCGGGCTACTTTCGCTGATTATCAGCCTGGTGTATCCATCGGCAGGATTGGCTCAGTACAGCCTAAAGATGAGTCAGCAGGATATGGCGAAGGTTGCCAATACCGCAATCACCGTGGACGATATGAGTCAAAAAACGGTGCCGATGACTTTAGGCGGACAGGCATTTGTGAGTACGCCCGGAAAATATGGCATGATGTTTTTGAATGCGCCCGTATATAAAGCCTATGTCGAACGACTGGAAGACAATATCGATGTAATGATCAGTACACTCAATGAAGCGTATCCACAGCGTAAAGCGCTAATCGATAAACTTTTAGCCGTGGCAGGAGGCCTAACCTACGAGTATCATATGGCCGTTGGCACACAAACGGGGCAGCCTAAAAGCATGAGTCAGGCTGGTCGGGAAAAGTTTATGAAGAGTATTACCACATCGTTGAATCTGGATTTCTACACAGACGATTTTCTCTCGCTGAATGATGACTATCGCAATTATTTCTTTCAGAATAGGTTGAGCAGCGCAGCAACGGCTTCGGGAGAAGTGTCTATTACGCAATACAATCCGAATATGACCTATATGGCTTCTCAGGGTAGCGACCCCAGCCGGGGAAAAGACCGGATTCGGGACACCGCCAAAGACTGTGTGGCTCTGGTGCTGAGTGAAGTCAAGAAAAATGAGAGTTTGGGGGCTGTCAGTCAGGCAGTGTCTAGTGCGATAGATGTGGTAGGTTCAGTTGTTTCAACGGGCTCAGTAGCGAACAGCGCACAAGTGAATACGCTTTTCAAAACATTTACGCGAATTAAAAGCGGCAGTTACTGGCAACTGACCAAACCGGGCTCGGTTATTGGCTTTTATCTCAAACTACTACCAGGCGCTACACTGGCTTCAGACGTAACGAATAAAGACGGCACCGGCGACCGCTACGTCGATGAATACGCGCTGAAAAATGGTATTCCGCCCTTTCCATCGCCTTACGCGCTGAATCTGGCTAAATCGGTTAGTAATGACTTTTCGGGGGTAGGCGTAGTAACGGTTCCTGGCGGCACCAACGGCGTCATTGTTGTTCAACCCGGTTCGTCATCGGGTAATACGTCTAACGGTCAATCATCGGGCACGCCTGCTCCTCCAACTCCTATTCATTAACGGCTCGACTCTTTTTCAGAAACCTGATCATGAAAGTATTCGTCACGCTTCTTGTTCTGTTCATGGGTATGTCGGGCTCGAGTCTGATGGCCCAACGTGCGCCAGGCCCAACTACGCCAGCGGCTACCCGTCCTCCTGCTCAAACGGCCACTTCCAGCAACGATACCCATTTCGAATTATCCATGATAGGTCGAGCCTTTGGCGACTCGGTTGTTGTTCGATGGGCTCCTCATAACATTATTCTGTACCGCGAAATCAACCGCAGTGGCGGGTATATCTTAACGCGTAGGAGCCTGGGTGCCAATGGGCGATTACAGGTCGATTTTCAGAAAGATGTAAAAGTCTGGACACTCAACGAGTGGAAACAACGCGTTTCGCGCACTGATAGTCTGGCGGCTGCCTGCGCCCAATTGATTTACGGAAAAAGCAGTGTCCTTCAGTCGGCCAACGATCCCGTGACGCTCGATAAGCTAATGCAGCAGAAAAGTCGGGACGATTTTCAACTAATGTTTCTGCTGATGCTGGCCGATGAAAACGCGCGTCATGCAGAAGGTATGGGATTAGGATACATCGACCGGGCCGTCAAAAAAGGAGTACAGTATTTTTATTACCTAACACCCCGTTACGACGGAAAGCTGCTGTCGGTTGATGAACAAAAGGTGCTGGTTAGCAACGTGGGGCCTTATACCCGTCCGCCGATGCCAGTTGTTCGGGCAGAACAAAAAGACCACGCCATCAAACTCGTTTGGGATCGGCAGGTTACTGACGAACTGTTTTCTGCCTATTACATTGAGCGTTCGCAGGATGGCGGACGAACATTTCGACGCATGAATCGGATGCCCTATACGCAAGCGCCGATTCAGTCGGAGCAGGCATTGTATAGCTACGTCGATTCGCTAAAACAGAATTACGTGAAATACCAGTACCGCGTGGTGGGCATTTCGCCTTTTGCCGAGCGAAGCATCCCCTCGCCCGTTATAACCGCACAAGGTGTCGACTTAACGCCACCCGTTGGCGCTCGAAACGTGCAGGCCAAACACCTGAGCGGTAGTAAAGTTCGCATTACCTGGGAGCAGCCTAGTATGTCCTCCGATTTTGCCGGGTACATTATTGCGCGGGGAAGCGACGAAAACAAACCACTGAGTCCGCTAACAAAGCAGGTACTGGGCAAAACGGTTCGTGAATACGTCGATGAAACGGCGAACCCCTACGAGAAAACATTTTACAAAGTAATTGCGATCGACACGGCGAAGAATTCGAACCCGTCGATGGCCGCTTACTGCACGTTCAAGGATGTAACGGGTCCGGCGAAACCCAAAAATTTACAGGGCTATATTGACACAACAGGCTTTGTACGGATTGTCTGGGACCCAAACAAAGAGCCTGATATTCTGGGTTATGCGGTATTGATGGCGAATCAGGCCGACCATGTGTTCACCAATCGTACCAGCAGCTATCTGCCAACCAGTGTTTTCGAAGATCGCACTACGCTGACCACGTTAACGAAGAAACTGTATTACCGCGTTGTCGCCTACGACAAAAATTACAACCCAAGTCCACCATCCGATATGCTGGAATTAGCTCGGCCCGATAAAGTGGCACCGACCAGTCCGGTTATTAGCGATTACGTGGCCAGCGACACTGCTATTGCCTTACGATGGGTAGCCAGCATCAGCGAAGACGTTCGGGAGCAGGTTTTGTATCGCCGGGGGGCAAATACCGAGAACTGGCATGAGTTAGGCAAGTTAACGCCGAAACAAAATAGCTACGTAGATCAGCAGGTAAAACCAAATACCCAGTACAGCTATATGCTCGTAGCAATTGATTCGGCCGGGTTGCGATCTGGCGAATCATTTCCGCTCAATACGAGCACGTTACAGATGGTGCCTCGTCCGGCTAAGCAGCTTAGCGTGCAGGTAAGTCCCGATGGTAAGACCGTTGTCTTGAACTGGAAGCACCCTGATCAATACGCTCGTTTTGTCATTTACCGGTCCAACGAGGCCAAGATTTTACGCTCGTATGATGCCGTTAACCGTGAGCTGACCTTTACGGATCGAGCCGTTCAGAAAGGACAATATGAGTACGCGGTTAAAGTAATTTATCAAGATGGGCGTGAGTCGGGACTTTCGAATCGGGTAAAAATTGACGTCAACTAGCTATGAAATCACGCATAGGTTTTCTTGTACTGAGCTTGATGCTGCTGGCGTCAACTCATCTGTTGGCGCAGTCCAATGCCCCAACGAATCTGTCGGGGACGGCACCGGCATACAATCGGGTGGTGCTTACCTGGAAAGACAATTCGACGAACGAAACCAAGTTTGAGATCGAACGAAACAACTTCGCCAGCTATACCAAAATCGGTGAAGTTAGCGCCAATGTGACAACCTATACCGACAATACAACTGGCGGAGGAACTTACCGAGTTCGGGCCGTTTTTGCGACGGGAGCGGCTTCGGGTTATTCCAACGAATTCACCATTACCACACCTCCCGAACCACCAGGAATGCCAACGGGCCTTACGGCAACCCTGCAAAACGGTAGTGTGGTGCTTAGCTGGAGCAATGGCTCAGGCGGTACGGCGTCAACTTATCGGGTCGAGCGGTCTGTACAAGGTGGGGCCTATAGCCTATATCAGACCGTTTCGTACAGCCGGGCGCCTACTTTGACAGACAATGGCGTACTTGGTGGCCAGCAATATTGTTACCGAGTTCAGGCAGTGAATACTGGAGGCTCATCGGGCTATGCCGGACCTGCCTGCCAAACAATTCCACTCACGCCGACCAATATCAAAAATTTGACCGCAACCACGTTAAGCAGTAGTTCCATTAAGCTAAACTGGACGCCTTACGGGAAAGAATCGGGCATTACGATTGAACGACGCAAAGGACAAACGGGCAATTTTGATAAGATCAAAGACTGGCTGGCCGATAGTGGCGAATTTACCGATACGGGTCTGGAATCGAACACGGAATACTGCTACCGGATTGGTGAAAGTGGGCATGACTATTCGGCAATAGTTTGTAAAACGACCCTCCAAAGCATCCCAGCGGCTCCCGGCCGAATGCAGGCTCAAGCGGTGGCTTATAACCGAATCGATCTGCAATGGGCTGACCTAAGTAATAATGAAACCCGATTTGAGGTTGAACGATCTACAAATGGCTCGGCGGGTACGTATACTAAACTTGCTGACGTAGGGGCTAACACGACTAAGTACAGCGATCAGAGTGTTCAGGCAAGTACGCAATACTGCTATCGGGTGCGCGCTGTGAACGATGCGGGTGCCAGCGGTTATACCGATCCGCCTGCCTGCGCTACGACGCCCGCACCTCCCGCAGGCGTTCCGCAAAATGTAGCGGCTGTAGCAACGTCAACTACCCAAATTAATGTGAGTTGGGACGCGGTAGCCGGAGCTAGTGGCTATCAACTGGAACGCAGCCCGAATGGTAACGATGGCTGGCAACAGATTGGCCCTTCGCCTGCGACAGCCACTACATTTTCCGATAATGAACGGACGCCCAATACGCGCTATTACTATCGGGTTCGGGCGGTGAACAGTGCTGGTGTTCCGGGCGATTATTCTGGCGTTGCGAATGCCATTACGCCCGATGTGCCGCCTGCCGATCCAGCCCGGCTGACTATTACCTCATTTACCTACAATCAGGTTAGCCTGCAATGGGCTGATCTGTCGAACAACGAAGCTGGATTTCAGATCGAACGCTCGACAGATGGGGCCAACTGGAGCAAAATTGCGGATGCGGGCGCAAACGCGACGGCCTATGCAGATCAATCTGTACAGCCACAGACGCATTATTATTACCGCATTCGGGCGGTCAATGCGGCTGGTTCGTCGAACCCGTCCAATGTCGTAGACATAACCACGCCTGCTGGTCCGCCCGTTGCCGCTCAGGATTTGAAAGCCACGGCCACGTCAACTACGCAAATCAGTTTGACCTGGAGTGCTATCGCCAATGCGACCAGTATCGTCATTGAGCGGAGTCCAGACGGGTCAAGTAACTGGAATTCGCTCACAACGGTGGCCGGTACGGCAACGAGCTATACCGATAATGGCCTGACGCCGAATCAACACTATTATTACCGAATCCGGGCGACTAATGCGAGTGGAACAGGTAATAATAGTAACGTCGCTGATGCAACCACTCCTGACGTACCGCCAACAGCGCCAACTAATCTGACGATTACGTCGGTGACCTACAGTCAAATCAGTTTGCAGTGGGCCGACAACTCGACCAACGAAAGTGGGTTTGTACTGGAACGATCGCCTGATGGGGCTACGTTTACCAAGCTCATCGACCTGCCTGCCAACACGACTACGTATAACGATCAGACGGTTGCCCCCCAAACCCATTACTATTACCAAGTACGGGCCGTTAACGCAGCCGGGCCATCGGGCAATTCCAATGTGGTTGATGCCACAACACCCGTTGGTCCACCTACAGCAGCCCAAGACCTGAAAGCCACAGCTATTTCAACGACCCAGATTAGCCTGGCTTGGACGGCTATCCCAAATGCAGCCACCATCGTTATTGAACGCAGCCCTGACGGCGTTAGCAATTGGACTTCTGTCTCGACGGTAGCGGGTACTGCAACCAGCTATACAGACAATGGCCTGACCAAGAATCAGCATTATTATTACCGCATTCGGGCAACTAACGTGAGCGGAACGGGGAATAATAGTAACGTCGCCGATGCGGCTACGCCCGATGTCCCGCCAGCCGCTCCCGCCCGACTGACCGCTACTGTCGTATCGACAAGCCAGATCAACCTGGTTTGGGCCGATCTGTCGAATAACGAGAGTGGTTTCGAGATCGAGCGGGGTACTAGCGCGACAGGCACCTTCACCAAGATTATGGATGTACCTGCCAATACGACTACGTATGAAGACAAGAACCTGACCGACGATACGCAGTACTGCTATCGGGTACGAGCGAAAAATGCGGCTGGCCCTTCGGCTTATACCGATGCTGCCTGCGCCACAACACCTCTAGCCCCGCCAGCAACTCCGACTAATTTAGTCGCTCAGGTGTTTGATTACGATCAGATAAAACTGACATGGGCAGCCGTGAGCGCTAAAGCGGTTACTATTGTCATTGAGCGGGCTTCAAATCCTAACGGGCCCTTTTCTGAGCTTAAGCAAATCCCGGCTTCGCAGACGAGCTATGTGGACATGGGTTTACAGGAGTTTACAACCTATTATTACCGGATCAAAGCCGTAAATACAGCGGGTAGTTCAGATTATTCAAATGTCGCAACGGCGCGGGTTGAAGAAGTGATCATCGCTGTGGAAGATGAGCTGGAAACCCATACCACGCTTTTTGTGAGTCAACGTACACTACACGTCATTACAAACTGGTTTACAACGGCCCAGACGACGATTCAGCTTCATACAGCCAGTGGGGGAACTGTACTGACCGACAACCGAAAGGTACGTCCGGCTGATCGCTGGGACTACAATCTCGATACCCTGCCTACGGGTCTGTATATCATTAATATTGTTGCCGATGGGCGCAAACTTGCCAAACGTATTCTGCTGCCATGAAAAAGCAAACGCCTGTTATATACCTGTTGATTACAGCTATTCTTGGGAGTCTGGCAGCCTGTCAGCCCAAAACGGTTACGCCCATTACGTCGCTGATTAACAAAGTCTGGAAAGCCAACACCGTAAAAGAAGCCGATTTATTGGTGTTTACGCTGGGTGCTACCAATAATATTAAACCCGGCTACACGAACTTTCGGCTCGACCTGAGTAGGCCCGATACCGTGCGGTTGAAAGACGTGGACGGCCGATTAACCGTTGGCACCTGGACCGTCTCGACCGATAACAAACGACTGATTTTGTCGAATCTAAACCCGAAGCCAACCAACACCGGCGGCAATATTGAATATTATATTCTGAGCGAACCCGATGGACTGTCGTTAAGCTTGGAACGCACCGCTGAAAGCCGGAAGACGGGGAATACGATTGATCAGTATGCGTTGATACCGGAGTGATTCATGCCATGCTTACTCAAGCGGAAGCTTTATCGTAAATTTTGTAAACTTTCCTAGTTTGGTGTCGACGCTCAATAGGCCGCCGTGTCCTTTGGCAATAATATCGTAGCTAAGCGATAAACCTAGCCCAGTTCCCTGGCCTGGGGGTTTGGTCGTGAAAAAAGGCTGAAATACTTTCTGGCGAACCTCGTCAGGAATGCCCGTTCCATTATCCCTGATCTGGATAACTAATTGACCACCATCCTGGCTAGTTTGAACAAATACCATTGGTGAAAAACCGGATTCCAACTGACTCTTCTGCTGGACGGCATAAAACGCATTGTTGAACAGGTTGACCAATACTCGCCCAATGTCTTCCGGTACCAGGTTGATTGTCGGTAGATTGGGGGCAAAGTGGGTAGTCAGATGCGCATTGAACGATTTATCTTTTGCCCGAAGCCCCTGATAAGCCAGCCGCAGGTATTCATTGATGAGCGCATTTAGATCAGTGGGTTGTTTCTGTCCCGAACTGGCTCGGCTGTGCTGAAGCATACCCCGAACGATGCTGGCGGCCCGTTTGCCGTGATCACTGATTTTCTGTACATTCTGGCCCAGATCACTTAACAAATCGGTTTCCAGTTCAGTATCGCGTTCACCTTCGGGCTTTGCCCGTTCTTCATTAATCTCCTGCACAAGTTCGACCGAGACTTCGGCGAAGTTATTGACGAAGTTGAGTGGATTCTGAATTTCATGAGCAATGCCCGCGGTCAGTTCACCCAATGAAGCTAATTTTTCCCGTTGTATTAATTGATCCTGTGTTGCCTTTAGTTCTTCGAGAGACTGGTGGAGTTCTGCCGTACGAGCCTGTACCTGTTCTTCCAGTAATTCATTTTGCCGGGCCAGCAAGTGTTGCTTTTCCTGTTCCTGAGCCAGCGTTCGGGCCGAAAGTTGTTCAACTTCCCGGAGATTATCGCCTAGAGCCTTATAGGTGCGGGTGTAATCGCGTACCAGAGAAAGCGACAGGCCAACGGGAATACTAATGATGGCGCCCGCAACGAGAAGCACGAAAACAACCAGCATGTACTCTATAACATTATTCCGAAGCGATTCGAAAATGCCGGTGATAATACCAAATACAATGATGAGCAAAAAGCAATATAAAGACGCTTTCAGGGCATTCCAGGGTAATCGGGCATCCACATCCTTCATTTTGCGCCCTAACCAGCTTACCCGGATATAATCGAGGATAACTAGTGCCAGGGGAATCCAGCCGAATTCGTTGAGGAGGCTACCAATACCTGTTCGATAAAGCTGGTCAAGAAAAACTATGGCCAGAATACCATAATAAATCCAGCGTCGGCGGAGGTGTAAATACTGATAAACAGCGGTGAGAATCAGGATGAAACCTGCATGAAGACTTACATCACTCAGCAGATCGGTTAACGAAACATACGTGAGTGTACCTACGTAGTCATTTAACTCCGACATGGCGGCCGAAAGGGCAAAAAACAGCATAGCCCAGGCCAGCGTCCGGTTAATTGGCTGCTTCCGATTAGCCCGGTAAAACAGAAAATGGAGGAGCGCCAATACGCCACATAAACCTATAAAGCATCCATTGAGTATCGCTGGCCACTGGGTTTCATCCACTAACGAAATGCCCACCTGATCGGCTTCCTGAAAATGAATGCTTAACGGAGAAATGTCGGTCGATGCCTGAACGATTGGATCGCGTCGAAACTGGTACCGAATGGCCAGTGTATGTCGGCTTGTATCGGAAAAGTGAATGGGAATAAATCGAATAAGTCGCTGAGAACCGCCTGAATCAAACCGGGCGGGTTTAAGCGTGGCAAATAGTTTCCCATCCAGATAAATTTCAGACGAACCGAACTGCTTGACAACGAGACGAAGATCTTTCTGACGAAGACTTTTTCCGGGATACAGGGATTGCCGGAACCAGGCCTGGTTTTTTGACCATGTCGTATCGTTTAGTTCGATCGCTGTTTCAATAGACCGTTTTTTCCATGACTTGTCATTAAAGGCCGAGTCAGCCCATTTCATATCATCGCCGGGCATAAATTGCCACTTATCTCTGCCTAACTCCAGATTACTTTCGTTGGATATGCGTACCAGTTGGCCAACAGCGATATTGGTTATAAGCAACACGAAAGTTATCCCAAGTAGTAGTCGATTCATTGGGCTAAAATACGGGTAAACTAATCTTTATGCTGTATTTGTTGTCTAACCAAAAAAGAATACTCCGGTGAAAACAAATAAACTAGTTCGCTTTGCCTTAATGGCCCTGCTGGTGTCACTGACTTTATCAACGGCACAGGCTCAACCGAAAGGCTATACATTAGGGGACGTTGTCGCCGATTTTCGCCTGAAAAACGTAGATGGTCGTACGATTTCGTTAGCCGATTACCGTTCTCAGAAAGGATTGATCGTCGTGTTTATGAGCAATCACTGCCCATTTGCGAAAGCCTATGAAGATCGAGTCAGTGCGCTGGATCGTAAATTTTCGTCCCAGGGCTACCCGGTACTGGCCATCATGCCGAATGACCCGGCTGCTTATGAAGAAGACTCCTTCGAAAATATGAAAGTTCGTGCCCGCGATAAGAGTTTTCCATATGCTTATACCATCGACGAAACACAGGCTATCGCTCGGGCTTTTGGCGCCACGCGTACGCCACAGGTGTATGTGCTCAAGCAAACAAATAACCAGTTCGTTCTGGAATACGTAGGGACCATCGACGATAGCCCACAGGACGAAGCCAGTGTACAACGTCGGTATGTCGATGAGGCCGTCAGTAGCCTGTTAGCTGGTCGTCCCGTTCAATCACCCATCACCAAACCCATTGGTTGCGCGATTAAATGGAAGTAGGAAATGAGAATGTTTAGCCCCTCTCCTGTTTGGGAGAGGGGTTGGGGTGAGGGATGTAAGTTCTGGCACATCATTTGTCAAAAGGGTTGGTAGAAATCAAACTACACACAACGTATTATGAAAAAGCCACAATTAATACTGACCCGATTGAAGAACGTTGCCGGTACCCTAATGTTGGTAGCCTCATTGGCACTCTTGCAAGCGTGCGGTTCCGACGGTAAAAAAGAATCGCGTACAGAGGATGCGCTCGAAAAAACGGGCGATGCCATTGCCGCTGATACTAAGGATGCGACCGAAAAGGCGAAGGAAGATTTAAAAGAAGCGGGCGAGAAGGCGGATGCCAAATCAGAAGAGATATCCGCTGATTTTAAGCGAGAACGCGACGAAGCGGTTGCTAAAATGAAGATCCAGAAAGAAAAACTGGATGCGAAAATTGATGAATTAAAGGCAAAGGCCGACAAACAAAAAGATAAGGCGAAAGCCGAAACCGAACGCCAGAAAGTGAAGCTGGAAGATGAGCGGAGAGACTTAGATCGAGACATCGATAAAGCCAAAAATGCGACTGCCGATGCCTGGAAAGATGTAAAATCGGGCTTTAAAAGCGCCGGTCGTGACATAGGCGATGCCTTCGATAAAGCGGGCGATAAATTGAAAAAAGACAACTAAGTTTAGGCTCTTTTTTGGAAACGGTGCCATTTCTCTCAGGAGGTGGCACCGTTTTTGTTTAGACGTTGTGGAGCCAACTCCTCACTTTTGGGGATAGATATACAGTTACTACTTGTATTCGAACAGGGAAAATTGTTATTTTGCGGGCTAAATTGACTGTTAAAAGCGAAATGTCTGTCATTAATAAGATCAGAGAACGTTCGGGGTTGGCTGTAGGCGTTATTGCCGTCAGTTTGATCCTGTTCATTGTGGGTGGAGATTTGCTCGGCGGCCGTAGCCTGCTGTTCGGTGGCGATCAACAAAAAGTCGGCGAAATTGCCGGTCAATCCATTGATTATCAAGAGTTCAATGCGAAAGTAGACGAACTTCGGGCACAATACGAACAACAAACGGGCCGCGCTCCTGGCGATCAGGAAATGGGTCAGGTTCGGGAACAAGCCTGGAATCAGCTGCTGTTTGACATTGCCTACCAGAAAGAGTTCGATAAGCTTGGCCTTCAGGTTTCGCCCGAAGAACTTGTCGACATGGTACAGGGCAACAACATCAGCCCCGCCGTTCGTCAGGCATTTACAAATCCTCAAACGGGCGTTTTCGACAAAAGCTCAATCATTAGCTATTTGAAAGGCTTAAAGAATCTGCCTATTCAGCAACAGACTGCCTGGGCTAGTTTCGAGAAAAACTTAAGCTCGAACCGGCTTCGCGACAAGTACGAAGGGCTGATGCGTATGTCGATCTTTGCTACTACGGCTGAAGCTCAGAAGGAATATCAGGCGCAAAATTCGAAAGCGAATGTGAAATTCCTGTTCGTGCCATATTACACGATCAACGATACGACGGTTAAGGTGACCGACTCGCAGTTGCAGGATTACCTCAACAAGCACAAAGATGAGTATCCTGGTGCCGACAGCCGGTCAATTCAGTATGTAACGTTCTCGGTTGCTCCTTCTAAAGAAGATAGCGCGACGTTGTACAACGAAATCAAGTCGTTGGCACGTGGATTAGGCGCAGCTTCGAACGACTCGACTTTTGCTCAGCAAAATAGCGACGTTCGAGTTCCTCTTTACCTGACCGCAGGCGAAATGCCAGAACAACTCCGGGCGGCTATCCCAACGTTTACGCCAGGTGGTATTTATGGCCCCTTCCGTGAGAACAACACCTATTTCATCTACAAATACGGTGGTAGTAAGAAAGATACAAGCTATACCGCTCGCGCCAGCCATATCCTGATCCAAACCAAAGGGTTGGCTGATTCGGCTAAGGCAGAGGCTCGTCGGAAGGCAGAAGGTATCCTGAAGCAAATTCAGGGTGGTGCTAGTTTCGAAGCATTGGCACAGGCTAACAGCCAGGATGGTTCTGCTCAGGCTGGTGGTGACTTAGGTTATTTTAAAAACAATGGTCAGATGGTAAAACCATTTGAATCAGCTGTTTTTGGTGCTACGGGTGCTGGTCTGATTCCTCGTCTGGTTGAAACCGAATTTGGTTATCACATCATCAAAGTAACGCAGCCTAAAACCAATACGCTCTACCGTGTAGCCGCTATCGGTAAAACGATTGCACCAAGCCAAACAACGCGTGATGAAGCGCTGCGCAAAGCCGATGAGTTTGCCTCGACGGTTCACAGCAAAGAAGAGTTTGATGCTAAGGTGAAAGAAGATAAATCGCTGGTCGTAGCGACAGCTGATCGGATTCCAGAAGGAGCTGCTCAGATCAATGCTTTGTCAGGCACCGAAGTTCGGCAGATTGTTCGTTGGGCATTCAATGATAAAACTGATCTGAATTCTGTTTCGGAACCATTCGAAGTGGGTGACCAATATGTTATTGCCGTATTGACCAACAAAACGGATAAAGACAAGGTAGAAGTTGAAGACTACCGGACTGAGTTGACCGCTAAAGTTCGTAACGAACTGAAAGCTGAGCAGATTATCAGCAAACTAGGTAACCCAAGCGGTACGCTTGATGCGGTTGCTCAAAAGTACGGTTCAGGAGCCTTAGTTGAACTGGCTGATGATGTTAATCTGGCTACTGGCTTCCTGCGTAGCGCGGGTGTTGATCCTGTTGCTTTAGGAAAAGCATTCGGTCTGAAGCCTGGCAAACGCTCGAAACCTTTCGCTGGCGAAAGCGGTGTACTGATCATGGAAACAGCCTCGCTGACACCTGCTCCAGCCGTTGCTGACTACACGATGTACAAAACACAGCTTCAGCAAAACAATACCTCACGTGTAGGTTTCTACATCAACGAGGCTATCAAAGATGCATCGAAAGTAGAAGATCGCCGGGCGAAGTTCTATTAATAGAGTTAGCTATCGTTTAGTAAAAAGGCTCCCGTTGAACAACGGGAGCCTTTTTATTGTAGCGCGGCTGGAAAGCCGCGTAACTTTAGGCTAAAACTTCCGGTTACATAGTTAGCCTGCGGCTACGCGGCTTTCCAGCCGCGCTACAGTATCACCAGGTTCTCTTACTCATTACTTTATCCAATTCTGGCCGAGTCATCGTTCCTAGCTCTGGATGTTGCGTCAACCATTTCAGGAAATCAGTTTTGATTTCGTCGGTCCATTGACTATCGATCTGACCGGTGGTGTATTTGCCCGACTTGACGGTTTCAAAGCCAAACTGATCTTTACGGACAACAAACTCGGCGGTGCTGACAACCTGCTCGGCCATGTGGGCCGGTACAAAAAGAACGCCTTCTCGTTGCGCAATCACCAAATCGCCAGGGAGGACCATCACATTGCCGATTCGGATTGGTGTGTTCAGACCCATGAGCACCATTTCTTCCAGAAACGACGGATGAAAATCGCGAACAAAGGCGTTGAACCCTTTTATGTTTTCGAGTTCCTGCAAATCTCTGGCCGCTCCATTGAAGATCACCCCATTGCCCGTTTTACTGAAAATAGCGTTGCCCAAGGTGGCACCTACTAAGGTTCCCCCACCAATTTTACCAAAACCATCGGCCACATACACATCGCCTTTGGTCAGGGTTTCTATCGGCCAGGTATTGGTGTTGCCTTTTCGACCTTGCTTGGTAATGCCGCGTTCTTTAATCGTTTTCTCAACATCGGGCCGACTGGGCATGAACATGGCCGTTACGGCTCGTCCGGTTACAGCAACATCGTTGTGAATCAGTTTCCAGTTGCCTTCAAACTGATTGGTGTAGCCTTCGTTTTTTAAGACGGTCCAGGCATCATCAATCCCAATGTGTTTAGCCCGTTCTATTAAGTTATCCGAAACTTTAGGACGACCATCCGGGAACCGTTCGCCTTTCCATTCCGATGTTAAAAAGATCAATTCATCTTTAGGGATTGTTTGTGCAAGTAAAGGACCCGCGGCACAAAACGCAGTGATAAGTGATGCTAAGACAGTAATTCGGGATTTCATTCGAGTTGTTAATTATGAACACTGGCGCGGGTATTTACCCGTGCCTTCTTATTCGTCAGTATTCACTGACGCTGGTTGAATGAGGGCCAGCGAATGCTGGCTATATAGAAGGCACGGGTTCAAACCCGCGCCAGATCCAATAAATCTATTAATGCCCTTCTTTTGCCAGATAAGCATCCACATCTTTTTGGGTGATCGCTAACTTCTTAGGATACTTACTAACCCATGTTCTGAATTCACCTTTGATTTTATCCGACCAATCGCCGTGAATTTCGCCCGATGGGTATTTACCTTGTTGCAAAAGAACTCGCTCAAATTCATCGCGTAAGGCAGTCATTTCAGAGGCCGATACCAATCCTTCAACGAGATGGGCCGGGATAAACACGGTGCCGTATTCGTTAGCAAAAACGGCATCACCAGGAAGTACGGTAACCTCTCCAATGCGAATAGGCGCATTGATGGACGTTGGAGTCATGTCTTTAATATAAGACGGATCATGCCCTTTTACCCAAGCGTTGAAGCCTTTGGTGTCCTTCAATTCCTGCATGTCGCGAACCGATCCATAAAAAACGACGCCTTTGCCTGTTTTGCCATAAATGGCATTGCCCAGGCTAGACCCGATCAGCGTGCCGTCTTTAATCTTGCCATAACCATCAGCTACGTAAATATCGCCTTTGGTCAGGATATCGATGGGCCAGATGTTGATCCCGCCTTTTTGCGAACGACCTTCAGCTTTGCCCTGCGCCCGTACCAGACTATCGAGATCAGGACGGGTAGGCATAAATTGAGCCGTTACGGCTCGCCCTGTCATTGTTTCACCGGGTTTAAGAATAACCCAGTCTTTCTCGACCTGATTCCGATAACCTTTTTTACCCAGATACCCCCAAATCTGTTCCAGCGTACAATTCTGTAGCCGTTCCAGCACGATATCCGGAATCTTCGGACGACCGTCCGGGAACCGTTCGCCTTTCCAGTTTGAGGTTAATGCCGTTATGTATTCAGGCGATGAACCTATCCGTTGCGCCTGGGCGAAAAAGCTCACCGAAAGGGTAATAAGTGTCAATACGACGAGTGTTTTTTTTGTCATTGCTTTAGGTAGAGTTGATTGGTCAATCAAATTGATTTTCAGCTTACACAGGAAATCACCTTTGAGATGGAAAAACGAAGGATTTAAGGGGGAATTCTAAACCAAAAAGCCTAAAGCATAAGTAAAATACTGGCATTAGTCTACTTATATACATCCCTGACGAGAACGTTAGACCATAGTAGGCGCTCGTTCAATTTTGCCGCGGAATGCCCCTACTCATTTCTAAAATCCTGTATAGAATAGCCTTAAACCCTCAAGTTCTACCATGAAAGACATTTTCTCCCGGTTGTCTTCTCCCGACAACTCCTCTGATCGCCGTGACTTTTTCCGTAAAGCGGGATTAGGTGGTCTCTCACTCGGTCTCATGTTCGATAAATCGCCAGAACAGGAGATGGAATTTATTACGCAGAAAGTAAGCCGTTTTGCCAAACCATCGGAACTGAAAATTACAGATATGCGGGTGGCCATCCTGCAAGGCGTGCCTTTCAGTAGCCCAATTATTCGAATCGATACGAACCAGGGTCTGGTAGGCTGGGGTGAGGTTCGCGACGGAGCCAGTGCCAACTACGCGCTCATGCTGAAAAGCCGACTGTTGGGCAAGAACCCGTGCAACGTAGAACAGATATTCAAGCAGATCAAGCAGTTTGGCGGACAAAGCCGGGCAGCTGGTGGCGTTTGTGGCGTTGAAATGGCACTTTGGGATTTGGCTGGTAAAGCATATGGTGTACCCGCTTATCAACTTCTGGGTGGCAAATACCGTGACTTTATCCGGTTGTATGCCGATACACCCGAAGCTGATACCTACGAAGGATTCGCGGAGAATATGAAAAAGCGCCGGGATCAGGGCTATACGTTCCTAAAAATGGATTTCGGTATTGGTATGCTGGCCGATCAACCGGGTATGCTGGTGAATGCCAACAACTGGAGTGTAAAACGCCAGTGGAGTGATGCAGAGCCAGGGAAACTAGGCAACTATGCCAACACAAAACACCCGTTTACGCGGATTCAGGTCACGAAAAAAGGACTGGATAGATTAGTGGAACACGTGGGTAAAGTGCGTGAAATTGTGGGCTACGATACCCCGTTAGCTGCCGATCACTTTGGTCACTTCGACGTAAATACCGCTATTCAAATTGGTAAAGCGATGGAGCCATTCCGGCTCGCGTGGCTCGAAGATCTTGTTCCCTGGTTCTATACCGATCAATGGAAACAGATTTCTGACGCTATCGACACGCCGACATTGACTGGCGAAGATATCTATCTGAAAGAAGGATTTATTAAACTCATCGATGCGAAAGCCATCGATATGATTCACCCTGATCTGGCATCGTCAGGCGGGTTGTTGGAAACCAAGAAAATAGGCGATTATGCCGAAGAAAAAGGTATTCCAATGGCGATGCACTTTGCCGGATCGCCAATCTCGATGATGGCCAACGTACACTGTGCAGCTGCTACGGAGAATTTTGTCGCGCTGGAACATCACGGCGTCGATGTGGCCGGTTGGGAAGATTTGGTAACGGGTATCAAACCAATTGTTGACAAAGGATTTGTTCGGGTTCCTGATAAACCAGGCCTTGGCGTTGAACTAAACGAAGAGGTTGCCAAGAAATTTCTCAAAAAAGGTGGCACCTGGTTTGCGCCTACCGATGTCTGGAATACGAAAGATTCGGCCGACCGGGAGTGGAGTTAGAGTAACGCGGACATTCTGTCCGCAGTGTGAGATAAACTATATCTTTTCTACACTGCGGACAGGATGTCCACGTTACGTTAACAAATCCTCCAGTGCCTTGGTCAAATCGGTATACTGATATGCAAACGTCGTCTCTTCGGCGATGCGCTTGTTCAGTACATAATTCCCTCCAGTAACAACAATCGCCATTTCGCCGTAGAGAAGCTTGATCGCAAAAGCGGGAATGTTTGGCAAAATAGTGGGTCGGTGTAACACCTGAGCAATCGCCTTTGTCAACGTTTCATTCGTGACCGGATTGGGTGCTACTGCATTGTAAGCTCCTCGCCACGAGTCATCGGCCAAGGCTTGAATATACATCTGACAGAGGTCGTCGAAGTGAATCCACGACATATATTGCTGTCCAGAACCAATAGGAGCACCTGCCCCAAGCCGAACTGGCTGGACTAATTTGGGTAACGCACCGCCCGTCATCGTTAATACGATACCCGTTCGCATTTTCACCGTACGAATACCAAGTGCGGCAATCTGATCTTCCGAACGCTCCCACGCCCGAACCACCTGCGCCATAAAATCGGTGCCACCTACGCTGGTTTCGGTTAGTGGCCGGTCGCCGGTATCGGCTCCATAGTAGCCAATAGCCGATGCCCCGATAAATGATTTTACATGGTGATCCGTTTCCTCTAATGTCTGAGCCAGTAGTTCGGTGGATTGCGTACGGCTGTTCAAAATTTCATCTTTTCGCTCATCAGTCCAGCGTTCATCGGCAATGCCTTCTCCGGCCAGATGAATAATATGATCGGCAGTGGTAATCGCTTGTGGGTCAATCTGCCCTTTTTTTACATCCCACAAATACACGCGCACTTCCGGAATGGTCTTTGGCGATCGGCTTAGTAGCGAGACTTGATACCCTTTCTGTTGGAGCAATTGGGTTAAGCGCCGACCAATAGAGCCGGTGCCCCCTGTAATCAATACTGTTTCATTCATACGTCAGCAATCGAGTTGGTGGGTACAAACTTATAACGCACCGTGTAGACAGGTTGTTTTTAGAAATGAGGTAAGGTCTTACCCGGATTATCGTGTAAATGACTGACCTTTAGCCCATTTGATCAAAAGTATGAAAACCGCTCGACTGAGCGATTATTTTTACATATATATGTTCTATAGCGTTAAACGATACCCGTTATGACTATTCGGCAACTTATAGGTTTTGTACTTGTAGCTCTTTTAACCTATACTGCCGGATGGGCAAGAACCTATACCGAAGCCGAAGGGCGGGCTGCCTGGGTACGAATGCAGCGCCAGCCAATCACCGAAAATACGTTTCGGGAAACCTGTGATCTGATTCAGGATATGGGGCAAACCAACCTGCCGCTGGCTTACGAATGGCTGGCCGAGTACGTTCCCAAAGTGAAGAAAACGAATAATCGGCGCTGGACGCATATCCTGCTTATTAACTGGGGAAAGGCGAAAGAATCGCTGAACCATTTCGACGAAGCTGAGCCCCTGTTTCGGCAAGCCCGGCAGAATGCCCGACCAATTCCCAAACTTTATTGCGATGCCCTGACGTATACCGTTCAGTTGTATCACAGTTGGGATAAACCCGACTCGCTGGCTCATTACTTAGCCTTGGGCGAACAGGCGGCCCGTGCCATTAATGATCGAGAGACGTTAGCGCTACTGCTTAATTTTCGAGGAGCGTCACGTAACCGAGCGGGACAGAATGAAGCGATGTGCGCTGATTTCAACGAATCGATTCGATTGGCAACGGGCTTGCCGACAAAATATGCGTTGTTTATGGCAAGACATAGCCGTGCTTCGTATTGCCTGACTAATCCGCAAGAGCAGGTGATGGCCTTTGACAGTCTGCTCGAACTTGCTAACGATAGCAGTTTAGCTCGAAATCCCCGTTTTTATGAACGGACAACCGTTTACTTTCGTAGTCCTCGCCCTACAGTTCTCTTCAAACTGGCGCAGCTAAATATATTGCTAACGGATTACGACAATGCGGGCAAATTTGTGGATATGGTCTATGACGCACTAGTTCGCCCCAATCCTAAAGCGCCCAATGTTCCTTATTTCAATGCCGAAATGGCAACAATGCGAGTTTATCAGGGCCAGATTAAAGAAGCCAGAGCGTTTATTGATTCGAGTCGGCGGCAGTTTGGCGGAGTCGAAGCTCAAATTCCGTATTCTGGTTATTTCTTAGCTGCCGGTTTGTTGGCCGAGCATGATGGTCAGTTGACAAAAGCCATTGAGTATTATAAACAGTCGCTGACAAAAGGTGTGGCATCGGGCTCATTTTCCCGAATTCCGCTCGAACTGTTTTACGTCAGGGCTTTACTTCGCCTGGGCGATTATGCGAAGGCGCGGCAGATGTTACTACCGTTAACAAAAGCGGCAACTGCTGATCAATACTCAGCTATCGGGTTGTATTACTATCAGTCGTTGGCCGAACTCAACAAAGCGCAGGGCGATTATCCGCACTACGGACAAGCGTTAGGAACGTACTATGCCATTCGGGATTCGCTGACGAATTTGAATCAGTACAGGGCTGTCCAGCAGATTCTGGCCCGTGTGCGCATTCGGGATAAGGAAGAGCAAATCAGTCGTCTGAATGCTGAAAACGCAGCGCGCGAACGGCAGCTCCAGCGCGAACGACTATTCTACGGAGTCATCCTGGCGCTGGCCTTGCTGGCAATTGTTTTACTGACCCTTTATGTTCGAAATCGGCAGATTCGCGCCCGCCAGCGGGAAGCTTTGCAACAGAGTCAGTTAGAACAGCTTGAAAAACAGCGGCAAATTGATCTGATGCATGGCGTTATGCAGGCCGAAGAAAACGAACGGTTAACTATTGCCGATCAGCTTCATAATGAGGTAAATCCGTTGCTGGCTGTGGTTTTACTTAACGTATCGTCAGCCCTAGAAACGGTAGAATCGGATACGCCTACAGAACCAAAACTGCGTAAAGCGCAGGACGTGCTGGCGTCTGTAACGAGTACGGTGCGTAGAATCAGCCATCGGTTGACCCCGCAATTGATTGAAAAACAGGGTTTTAAGCGAGCGGTTGAAGAGCTGGCCGAGAGCATCAATCTGTCGGAGAAAGTTAAAATTCAGACGATTGTGGTTGGTTTTGAAGAAGCTTTGCCAATCTCTTTTCTGAGTGATCTTTACCGAATTGTGCAGGAATTGGTGCATAACGTTATCCGGCACGCGCAGGCTACCGAAGCCACCATTGAGGTGATTGAGCATGATCAGCACGTAACGATTTTGGTGGAGGATAACGGCGTAGGAATACCAGCAGATACAATAGGCGATGGGCAGGGATTGCAGACAATCCGGGGCAAAGTAGCGCTTCGTCATGGACAGATGGACGTACAGCGTAAGGCCGACGGGGGAACGTTAGTGGTTATCGACAATATCGAAGTTCCGAAGCAGGTGAAGGGCAAAAGCGAGTCTGTTGAATCGGAAATTAGTTAGGGATAACTATTTCAGACGAACGCTGTAGATCAGAATTTTAAGTCATTTTAACAGGCTACCTACTCCTATGCGTCTTCTCCTTGCCGATGATCACCCTCTTTTGCTCGACGGACTGCGAAGCGTACTGTCCGACTTACCCGATACGGATTTATTACCGCCCGTTACTAATGGCCACCAACTGCTTGATTACCTGCACCTGCATCCGGTCGATATGGTTCTGCTGGACCTAAATATGCCTAAAACGGATGGTCTGACAGCCCTTAAACAGATTCGACGGGATTTCCCTACGGTGAAGGTGATCGTGTTTACCAGCTACAACCAGCCGCAGCGAATTCGGGAAGTACAGGCCTTGGGCGGCATGGGCTACTTGCTCAAATCGACCGATGCGCCAACGCTCAAAACGGCTGTGCAGCAAGTTTGGTCGGGCAAGCCGTGGTTCCCGACGCTACAACCTGTAGTTGACTCTACACGTCATACTTCGGCAGTGGATATGGCGGAAGATGCCTTTATGCAGAAATATCAGCTGACGAAACGCGAGGTCGAAATAATTCAACTAATTAGTCGGGGAGAGACCACCCGGCAAATCGCAGATGAACTCACAGTCAGTGAATTTACAATCAACGCTCACCGACGTAACATTGCCCGAAAACTTGGGATCGATACGCCAGTAGGTTTGGTCAATTTTGCCCGCGAACAGGGCTTGGTGTAAAGGAGGAAACTACCTCAAAAATCGTTAGCAGTAACTATTTCATAGGGGAGTGGCTAAGGCGAGTTTTGTTGAGCAAATCAACGTCTACGCTTTAATTATTCACCCGTATGGAAAAGCAATCATCATTTCTGCTGACTTTGTTAATGCTCGGTCTGTGTCTGCAAGTAGCAACGGCACAGGTACTTATGAGCCGAACGGTTGTTAAGCTAAACTTATCTGGTGTCGTTATCAATAGTTATACCCTACAGGTTGAGCGGGTACTGAATCGACATAGTTCCATCACGCTGTCGGGTAGTTATACGCCCAGCAATACGCCAGTTCCGTTCAAAAGCGCCCTTCTGGATCAATACGGCGATAACCAGGATGCTAGACGCGCTATTGAAACCACCTTGTTTAACAAGAAGATTGGAACACTCGAATATCGTTTCTACCTAGCGGGTCATGCGCCTACAGGCTGGTATCTGGCACCCTTTGTGCGCTATGCGAGCATGGATATCAGCAACGATTACACCTACACCCCCAGCGATGGTATTCTGCACCATGCGCACCTGAATGCGAGTTTTAGTGGGGGTGGAGCTGGCGTTTTACTGGGCTATCAATGGCTGTTTGGCAAACACGTTGGTCTTGATTTGTGGTTGCTGGGACCTTTTTACGGAACAAATGTGAAATCCACCTTTACGGGCGAAGATCCCCTCTGGCCCAGCCTGAAACCAGCCGATATCATAAAGCTGAAGAACGATATCGACAATACGCAGCTGCCCCTTTATACCGTACAGTCGTCCCTGAATCTGCCGACGATTACAGCCACCTTAAACGGACCTTATTACGGCGTTCGGGCTTTCGGACTCGCCTTTGCCTATAGTTTCTGAGAGGAAGAATAAGAAGCTTTTAAGTCAACCCAACTAATTACAGCCATGAAAAATACAATATATGCACTAGTCGTACTATTTTTTATTTTGTTGACCAAGATTGTCTGGGGGCAAAACCTACCTCAGCCAACGCCAACCGAAGCGGATAAGCAAGTCCAAACATTTCTGTCTGCATCAATTGATTTAGCTCGTTTACGGTTGTCTGGGCCGTCGTATCAGTACACACCAGGTCTTAACGATCTACGAAATCATCCTGCCGATGTGTTGGTTCTGAACCTGGCTATTAAGTTCAATAATAAGGGTTTAGTGAACCAGATGCTTAACTATTATCAAAACAAGAACAGCTCGTTTCGCAAGCCCCAACCCGCCGATCCAACTACCTTGCTGGCTACTAACTCGAATTTGCCTGGCCCTACGGCTCCATCCGAGAAGGCTCCATTTTTAAGTCACGTCAGTTTGCTGTATGGCTTTCAGCTAATTGGTAAGGGCGGGAAAGATACCGATGCTTATAGTACCTCGAAAACGCGGATGACCTATCTGGAAACGATGGGCTATGTACTCTATAACCATGATCTGCCTAATGGTAAAGGCCGCCTATTTGGTGGTCCTGGGATCTATCTAGGCTATGGCCTGTGGGGAAAAAACAGTTACAGTTACCAGGGTGGTAATGAATCCTATCCGGCTTTCGACAAGCTCACGGGTTATAAGCGCTTCGATGCCGGAGTTGCCTTCACGGCGGGTTATGAATTGGCGCAGGAGTTACGATTGAGCCTGGAATATGAATTGGGATTAGTCAACATCGACCCTGCCCGTGGCGACGACAAGACCAAAACGCGCTCCTTAAGCCTGAACATAGCCTATCCGCTTAAGAAACTGACAGCCATGATCAGAAAGAAATAGGGCTATGGTAACCTCGCAGGATTTGATTGCTCTTGGGATGGATTCACCTAATTGTAAGCTAATCATTAACCGAAAATCAAGGCAAGGTACTTTGGCGACTATCAAGAATATTGAGTATGATAACCTGCCTTTCAACTACAGCATAATAAATTATGTTGTAGGGCTGCAAAGGAAGTTTACGAACAGCTGTCAACTGGTCTAACTGCCGTCCTATAAAAGGCATCTTTTCCAGAATACGTAATTTGTTGTTAATCGTATCTGTGAACCGATCGGCAGTTGTAAAACCAAATGCATCTAGCAAATACAAGGCAATAAGTCGGTAGTTTTCTTTAGCCTCATCCGACCATACTATGGTGTAATCCATTGTTTTGCTTCTTTGGCTACCACATCATGAGGGGTTAGATAAGTTACCTGTGAAGAGGATAGAACTTTTTCTAATTGAGTAAGTAACTCAGGTGTTTCGCTGAAGATATTTGTGCGCTGACTGACAAACTCGCTCACCGTTAGTAGCAAATCCTGAACATCTTGAGGGTCTTGAAGCCGGTCAATTTGTTGATGTAAGATTGACTTTAAATCCGAGGTAGCCATAGTCTTGAGTTTTATCAAATATAAACTTTTATCTCACACTAACCATTCCTTCGGCAGCGCCAATTGGCGGGCGTAATGGGCTGAAGCGGTATGATTGACCCAGTTTAACAGTTTATTGATCTCGTCGGCAAACTCGATGTGATAGTCAGGGTCGAGTTTGCTGGCTTTTTTCAAAACCTGATCGGTGCGTTTGGCGATGTACTCTGCCGCTTTATCAGTCCGGGAGTTGTACTTCTGAAGCAGAGGTGCATTGTTGTCGTAGAACGTATTGAGCATATACAGCATTAGGTCTACCTCACCGTACTTGTCTTTTGTTACTTTCAGATGGCGACTGATATAGCCACTTACAGTGCGCATGTCCATCATCAGCCAACCCGCCGTGTCGGCATGAAGTTTGGCGGTACGATCGATAAACTCCCGGATTAGATTGCGCCGTTCATCGATCGTCTGGCCTTCTTCCACCAGCTCAAACTGAAGCCGCTCGGTCAGCACAGCATCTTTGGCAATTAAACGTAGCAGCAATTTATCTTTCTCCGTGCCAGGCATACGGACAATGGCTTTCTTCAGGTCAGGGTCAAGGGCCATTTTAATGATGAATGAGTGAATGATAGAATGAGTGAATAGAGTGCTAAGTTATCCTGTTCTGAGCATTCATTTGCTATTTCCAGTATTCACTCATTCTATCATTCACTCATTCAAAATTTAATTAAACGCCCACCGTATCGCCTTCGTCGGTGCGGATTTTATCTTCAATGTAGGTGATGATCTGCGAGGCAATGTCGATACCTGTTGCCGTTTCAATTCCTTCCAGGCCCGGCGACGAGTTTACTTCCAGAACGAGCAGGCCCCGATCGGAGGGGAGCATATCAACACCGGCAACTTTCAGCCCGAGGGCGCGGGTGGCATCGATCGCCGTTTTTTCCTGATCGGGCGTAAGTTCTACGGCGCAAGCGTTGCCACCCCGGTGGATGTTTGACCGGAAGTCGCCATCGGCCCCCTGGCGTTTCATGGCGCCAACCACCTTGCCGCCAATAACAATCGCCCGGATGTCGGCACCTTTAGATTCGGCGATGAACTCCTGAACTAATACGTTCTTTTTCAGTCCATAAAATGCCTCGATGGTCGACTTGGCCGCTTTAGTCGTTTCGGCCAGCACGACACCAATTCCCTGTGTTCCTTCCAGTAACTTAATCACAACGGGCGGGCCACCAACTAGGTTAATGAGTCGGGTGATGTCGCCGTTTTTAGGGTGGTTGGCAAAAACCGTTTTGGGTAAGCCAACGCCTGCTTTCGAAAGGACCTGCAAACTCCGCAGTTTGTTACGGGAACGCATAATAGCTTGCGATTTGGCGGTTGTGAAAACGCCCATCATTTCAAACTGCCGGACAACGGCACAGCCATAGTCGGTAACTGAGGCCCCAATACGAGGGACCACGGCATCGAATGAGTCCAGTTCAGTCCCTTCGTAGAGAATGGAAGGCTTGCCGCCTTCGATCATGACCTGGCAGTTCAAATGATTAATGACAACGCCCTGATGGCCACGCTGACTGGCGGCTTCAAGAAGTCGTTGGGTTGAGTATAAATCAGGCTTAGCCGATAGAATGGCAATACGCATAAAAGTGGGTAGTCGCTGACTATCAGTCGATACGCTAGGCCAGTAAAAGCGAATAATTCGTTTTACTAACTACTTTTGACTGTGGACTTGCGACTTTTTTTTCTGGTACGATAAGTTTTTCTGAGAAACGTCTACGATAAAGCGGTTACGGAGCAGTTTTCGCCCTAATAGCACTGGATTTTTGAGGTTTTCCCGGTCGGCGAGGGTAAACTCAGCCCGAATGGTTCGTCCGAATAAAATAATTCGGGTTTTAATAACATAGCGTTTTTCCGCCACGCCGAATGAGTTGCGAATCATGCGCTGGCTGAACTCGTTGCTATAAAACGGCCGCGCTTCCTCGCCACTTTTACCAATTAACAAGAAACTTAACATGGTTCGAACGCCCGACTTCACCAGGCGAACATCTTTGCAATGTAAAGCCGATGTATAGGCTCCCGTATCAATTTTAGCCTGCACATCGAAAAGACTCAAGTCTGGAAAATCGACAAGGTCTGTCATGCCAATAATTTGCTTAGGCTTAGGCGTTTTGGCTTTCATGGAGGAGTTGTATAGTTGCAGAGTTATACAGTTGTATAGTTTATGAGCAGAGAATCAACTTTATAACCATACAACCTTTAACTCTATAACTTTATCTAATCAACCGGCTGAATGTTAAGGACATATCGAGCATAATCATCTTGGCGCGGGCGTTGCGTTCGAGATGGTAAGTTGCTTCGTTTAGATCGTGTACGATTCTTTCTATGTGATTGATCGTTAATATTTTAGCAAAATTCTTGACAAAGGCCATCTCGTTGTCTGGCAAGCGTAATAATTCGGCGGCTCCCTGCTGCCAGAGAAATAGATCGCGGTACAAACGGATACTATATTCCAAAAGCCCTTTCTGCTTTTCCTTGTTGAAACCGTCGAATTGATCAGCCTGTTTAACCAGCGAAATCAGATCCTGTCGGTAGCAGGTACGCATCCATTCGGCAAACCAATTGTGCTGATCCATCGAGGCCGTATCGTTCTGGCTTAGTTGCAGGGCTTCAGCCAGATTCCCGTCGGCCAGATAAGCGATACGACGGGCTGTGGTTTCATCGAGATTCAGGTGCTGACGCAGGTAGGTAGCCACTTCCTCATCCGTAAATGCCCGTACGGCTACCCGTTGGGTTCTGGATAGAATCGTGATGAGCAGCTTATCGGGCTGATTCGTCACGAGCAGAAACAAGGTTTGCGCTGGTGGTTCTTCCAGTACTTTCAATAACGCATTGGCCGAGGTCACGTTCATCAGTTCGGGAAGCCAGATGAGCATAATCTTGTAGGCCCCCTCATAGGCTTTGAGCGACAGCTTTTGCAGAATATTTCGAGCTTCTTCGGCCGAAATATTGCCCTGTTTGTTGTCGGCTCCCATCGTTTCGAGCCAGTTGGGTAAGGTTCGATAGGGTTGTTCGAGCAGAAACTTTCGCCAGTCGGCTAAATACGTTTCGGAATTTTTGCCCTTTCCCAGATTGGCCACCGGAAAAACCATGTGCTGATCGGGGTGAACCAGTTTCTGGCTTTTTATACAGGACGCACATCGCCCGCAGGCATCGTTGGCCTGTTTATCCTCGCAGTTGACATATTGAGCCAGGGCCAAGGCCAGCGCCAGATTCGCACTGCCTTCGGGACCATCGAACAACAAGGCATGTGCAAGATGGTTCGTTTGAACCGCTCGCAGCAATAGCTGCTTGGTTTCTTCCTGGCCAATTATTTCAGAAAATTGCATAAGTCCGTTTTTTCCAGCCTTTCTCCTTTAACCTAACTTTGTTGGAATTTTGAAAATCGTATTTTAACCGGTCTAACATGGAGCTTTTTAACCCCTAAATCCCCTGAAGGGAGCTTTATCCGCAAATAAGCAAAGTCCCCTTCAGAGGATTTAGGGGTAGAAAGCTGCTAAAATGTCAACTTTACATCATTTACATAAAACCTCTATAAGATTAGCCCCTATAACAGGAGAAAGGGAGAAGGAAAAGCTATAAATCGAATGGGGATGAGTTATCAAAGGATCGGGTTCGCTCCAGCGTGAAGATTTCTCTGAGGATGTCTTCTTCCTGTTTATCAAATACTTTATTGCGTCGTTTAAAGGCTTCGGCTGCTACATGAAGCGCTTTTTCTAGTCGATAAGTGGTGAAGCCGTCAATAGCCCCGCCCCATGAGAAGGAAGATATGTGTTTAGGTTGAAATCCACTGCCAAACACGTTGGCGCTAACGCCCACAACAGTGCCGGTATTGAACATGGTGCTGATACCCGCTTTGGTAAAGTCGCCCATCATGAGGCCACAGAAAATACGACCCGTATCTTCAAGTCGCCCCGTTGCGTAGGAGTGGAGTTTAACGTTGCTATAGTCGTTTTTGAGGTTCGAGTTATTTACGTTAGCGCCCAGATTACACCATTCGCCAATGGCCGAATTGCCTAAAAAGCCATCGTGCCCTTTGTTGCTATGGCCGAAGAAGATGGAGTTGCTTACTTCGCCACCTACTTTACAAAATGGCCCAATGGTGGTGTTACTACGCATTTTGCCGCCCCAGTTCACGGTCGATTCCTCACCAAGCGAGAACGGCCCCATTACAATAGAGCCTTCACTAATCGTTGCGTTCTTTCCAATGTAAATCGGCCCGCCTTCTGCATTTAGAATAGAGGCCCGAATGGTCGCGCCGGGTTCTACGAAAATGTTTTCGGGAGCGTAGCAACGCGTAAAGGGGTCTGTGATGGGTTCTGATGTTCGTCCGGCGGTTAATCGGGCAAAATCGGCCCGAATCTGGTCGCCATTATGAACGAAAATATCCCACAGATTATAGATGATGGTTAGTGGCTCATCGAACGGCTGAAAGCTATAGCTGCCGTTGATCGTAGGCGAAGCCGTCAATTTAGTATTCGTTCGGATGGCTAGCACAACACCACCTGCCGTTATAAGACCTGCGCCGGGTGTTAGCGCTAAAATGGCCTCATGCAGTGCTGGTGTTGGACAAACAGCCCCGTTGATATACCAATTGTCGGAGCCTGCATTCTGAGCGAATTTGGCTCGTAAATACGGTTCTGTCAAAAACGATCCTGTCTGGCCAAGCACATCAGCCCATTTTTCGGCCAGCGTTTGGATACCCACACGAATACCCGCCACCGGTCGCGTAAAGGTGAAGGGCAGCAGCGCTGTTCGGATAACCGGATCGTCAAATAAAATCAGGTTCGGCATTGAGTAAGTCAATGGATCAGACGGCAAATATCTAACCTTAATCGTTAAAAAAAGAATACATGAAACAGTACTTTTACGATAGGATGCTGATTTTTATGATGATTAAGATAAGGGGTAATTTCTTTTATTTTTTACAATAGACTATGATTTATCTTATCTAAATCTGTGTAAATCATGATAATCATAAAAATCAGCGTTCTATTGCTATTACCAAAACTATGACTGTCCCGAAAACCGACGCCATCATTCAGCGCATTGCCGATTTACAGAAGGAGACCGGCTTGTTCCCCTGTGTTCGTCGAAATGATACGATTGGGTACCAGCGGCAGGATACCAATGTATTCTTTACGGCGATTACGGTTTTTACGTTGCAGTCGCTGCATGCTCTTGTCGGGTCAGAAACTCGATTATTGATTGACCAAATAGCCGAACGGGCTGCTATTGCTTACCCCATGTTTCGGAACAAAGATGGCCTGAATACCTATAATTTCTGGCCTACGCGCCCGTCCCAACATTTTCCAAATGGGCATCTGTTCCATCGGTTTGAGCATTTCCGGATTCCCGACGACATCGACGATACGGCTATGGTTTACCTGACGACCAACCAACCCGATGCCGATAAACATTGGTTGAAAGACAAGCTGACTCAGCACGCCAACGGCAGTCAACGCCACAAAATTCGGAATACCTATCCAGAATACCGGCAGCTACGCGCTTACTCAACCTGGTTTGGGAAAAACATGGGCATTGATTTCGATGCCTGTGCGTTGAGCAACATGCTCTTCTGTATTTATCAGTACAAGTTGCCGTTAAATCAGCACGATGCAGATTCACTGACGTATTTACGATCAATTGTCGAATCAGGGCGATACGTATCGGAGCCATTTCGGTGTTCGCCCCACTACGCCCGAACCTCCCTGATTATTTATCATCTGGCGAGGTTAATGGATGCTTTTCCTATTTCGGAACTGGAGCCCATTCGCTCCCGACTGATTGTCGATGCCTACCATGAATTGTCGAAAGCCACGAACCGTGTTGAACAGGTTATGTTGACAACGGCTTTGGTTCGCTTAGGCGAAACCGTCACCCTTCCATCGCTTGACGGTATTGAGCAGGATGTAAAAACCTTTCATTTCTTCATTGCGGGTTTACTGACCGCTTATGAGCAACCCTGGCTACGCCGTTTTGCCGACCGCTCTATTGTTCAGATGCGTTGGCAATGTGAAGCCCATAGCTGGGCATTGGTGGCGGAGGGGATGGTTTTATGATTAATCAAATTGTCAATATGAACACATATAATCCGGCCATTCACCATCGGCGGTCTATTCGATTAAAAGGTTATGATTATTCACAAGCGGGATTGTATTTCATAACCATCTGTTGTCAGGATAGAGCATGCTTATTGGGCGAAATAAAAAACGGCGAGTTGCAGCTAAATGACGCGGGTAAAATGGTGGAGGCTCAGTGGCTGGTCCTGCCAACCCGATTTACCCATATTGATTTGCATGAGTTTGTGGTTATGCCGAATCATTTTCATGGCATATTACAAATTACGGATGTAGGGGCGCCCCTTGTGGTCGCCCAAAAACACGAAGAAGGAAATGCGGAAGATATGGAAGGGCAACCACAAGGGATTGCCCCAACGATTGCCCCAACGATTGCCTCAGCGAGTACTCCAACTCCAGAGCGAAAAACGGTTGGTGATATGATGGATGCTTTCAAATCGATTACAACAGTTGAATACATTCGGGGTGTAAAAGGGATGGGCTGGATGCCTTTTAACGGTAAAGTGTGGCAGCGGAACTACTACGAGCACATTATACGAAATGAAGAGGCTTACCAAAACATTTCGGGTTATATTAGAGACAATCCGTCAAGATGGGATAATGATAAGTTTTATAGATAATGAAGCCTACCATGACAACAAATACCCCAACCAATATCGACGCCTACATCGCTGATTTCCCGGAAGCGACTCAGGTGCTTTTACAACAAGTTAGGCAGACGCTTAAACAGGCTGCACCAGAGGCTGAAGAAGCAATCAGCTATGGACTTCCTACCTTAAAACTGAACGGGAACCTGGTTCATTTCGGCGCGTTTAAAAACCATATTGGCTTCTATCCAGCGCCAAGAGCTTTAGAAGAGTTTAAGGAAGAGTTAGCTGGGTATAAAGGCGCAAAAGGGTCGGTTCAATTTCCGCTTGATCAACCACTTCCGTTAGAACTGATCACCCGAATTACGAAGTATCGGATTAATCAAAACCAGGCTAAAGTAGCGGCAAAAGGCAAAAAGAACGTGTAGTGCCTGATGAGTTCGCTACAGCTTACAAACTCATACCGCCATCGACAAAAATTGTTTGCCCCGTAACGTATCGGCCTGCGTCGGAGCAGAGGAGCGTGGCCATACCGGCAATGTCTTCGGGTTGACCTGCGGAGCCAACCGGAATGCTCATGCGGTCGCTTATGTGCTCGGGAATGGGGGGAGTTGGCTCACCGATGCGCGGTGTCTCGATAACGCCGGGTGAGAGATTATTAACCGTAACTCCTTTATCGGCGAGTTGTAACGCCAGATTCCGAACCATGTTGGCAACGGCTGCTTTGGTGCCCGCATACACGATCATGGCAGGGTGAGGCTTCAATTCCTGCACACTCCCGATGGTTAGAATTCGGCCCCAGCCACGCTTGGTCATACCGGGTGAAAATCGTTGAATCATCAACAATGTCGACTTCCAGTTGGCGTTTACCTGTTTATCGAAATCGTCGGGTGTGGTTTCCTGCCATTGATCCGGGACTTGTACGGATGCGTTAATCACCAGAATATCAATAGCTCCCAGTGCCTTAGCGGCCTGTGTGTATAGTTTCTCAATGGCATCCTCTTCTGCGAGATCGACGCCGATCACGGCACTTTTACGACCAAGTTGTCGAATGTGGTTGGCCACGTTTTGGGCCTCTTCGTTGCCACTCCGATTATGAACAATGACGTTTGCCCCAAATTCAGCCAGCGCCAGCGCAATGGCCTGACCAATCCCCTGACTGGAACCTGTGACAAGTGCGTTTTTATCGGAGAGGTTGAGTAAGTCTTTAATCATGGACGGTTTATGGTTTACGGTATTCGGTTAGGCTAGGCTGACGCGATGGTAATTGGTGCATCAGTCTACCGTAAACCGAATACTGTAAACCATAAACAAACTAAATCTTCTCTAAAACTTAGCCAACGACCGTTAATACGTTTTCGTCATATCGGCGGGGATAGCGATGACAAAGTCGGCAAGATTCCGATTCTCGCTCGCAGGTTTGTCGATGTCGGGTATCTCAACTGAGGAAATCGTTAGGATTTTGAGTGTAGGTTGTTGCTTACGCAGGTACCACACAATTCCCTCGAAATTTTTAGAATGATAATCGCCGTTAAAATGCAGTAATGTCTGACCGGGTTTCCGGTTTTGCAGAATGAAATGGGCCATCGTTGCGTCTTTAATGGCCTGGGCGCGGGCGAAGTTGGCCGTCATATCGCTCGTCATTCCATGCGGATTGGTGTTGGCGGCACTGGTAGTGCTGCCGGGTGAGGAACTTCCACCCATCATATCCATCATGCCTTTATAGCCTGGGAGCGTTAAATCGACGGTGAGGGGTAACGGAGCCATCTGGGTTTTTGCTTCGGCAGAAACCGTATCGAGCGCGGCTAATCCCTGTCTCGATACTAGTCGGGCATATCGGCGGGGTACATTCGTGGCTATAAATGGGATATGCTCCTCGCGGGCAAAATCGGCAATGGGTTTGTAATCGGTATTGAAATTAGACCATAAGCGGGCTTGCGTAGCTAATTCTTTGGCCGTTGTTTTACCCTGAACATAGTCGGTGAGCGCGGTTTGATTGTCTGCTTCGAACATCTCGGCACCAAGTATTAGATTGCCTTTTTTGGCTGCCTGCAAATCTTTGGTTAATTGGAATTCGAGCCAGTGGCAAATGGGGTCGTTGTGCAATTCGCCAAACAGCACAACGTCAGCTTCTACGGCTTGGCGAAGTAGTTTGGCGTAGGTTGTGGATTTTAAATTGGGAGTATATAATCGGTAGGCCGGTTTATCGGCGCGGAAGGCAATGGCCAGACAGCAAAGTAGTGGTACTAGGTAGCGCATCATATAGAAAGTTCTTTGTCGAAATGGCGGACAAAGTTATTTTGAAAGATTCTAAGGTAGCAATCCTAGCAATCCAAACGGCAGCTAAACTATAATTCTGTCAAAAAAAGCCCCTATCTTAACATGTAGTGCCATCAGTTTGCTTTCGGATGTTAACCAATCCGCAAAACAATTAGTTACCTAGTCGGTTATTAGTCCTCTTCCTCCTATGAATTTAGTAGAAACCCTGCGTCAGTTTCCCGCTTTCGATGGTGTGCCTGATGAACAGCTTCAGTGGGTCATTGGCCGCTCTGAAGAGGTTACCATTCCTGCCGAAACGATCATTTATAAAGCGAATGACCCCGTCGATTATCTATCGCTATTGTTGGAAGGCCGCATCCGGATTGATACAGGCACCAACAGCTCAGGTGATGAAATTCTGACCTACGATGCCCATGCCATTTTGGGTGTGCTACCCTTTTCGCGGATGAAAAGCATTCCGAATCGGATGGTGACCGAAAAGGAAACCCGCTTACTTCGGCTCCACCGCAACCAACTGCCCGACCTGATTCATGCCTGCTATGAACTGACCGAAGCTCTAGTTCATCAGATGACTACCCGCGTTCGGGATTTTACGAAGTTGACGCAGCAGAATGAAAAAATGGCATCGCTTGGGCGCTTGTCGGCAGGGTTGGCGCACGAACTGAATAATCCTGTGGCTGCCGTCGTGCGTTCCGCCGATACACTGAAAACGCATATGCGAGCCACCCCCGAAGCCTTCAAAACCATCATGCATCTCAACCTGACCGACGAGCAGGTGGATTCGGTCAACACGGTATTTTTCGGGAAATTAGATCAATGTCTGGCCAAAGGGGCTGGTTCGCCCATGACGTTGCTGGAGCGGAGTAATCTCGAAGATGATCTGACCGACTGGCTCGACGATCATGGGGTAGATGACTCGATGGATTTAGCTGGTCCCTTAGTCGAATACTGCTTTACCGTCGAGGACCTGGACTGGATTCTGGAAAAAATTGGCGATAAGAATTTGCTGGGTGTAGTCACCTGGCTGGTTAATAATCTGGTGACCGAGAAATTAGTGCTGGATATTAGTGAGGCTTCTAAACGAATCTCGACGCTGGTCAACTCCATTAAAAACTATACCCACATGGACCGGGGAACCGGGAAAGAACGCATCCAATTGGCAGAAGGCATTCGGAATACGCTTACTTTGCTGGATCATAAAGTCAGAAGTAAACACATTAACCTGACACTGAACTTGCCCAGTGATTTGCCCGACGTTTGTGGCTGGCCGGGTGAATTGAATCAGGTCTGGACGAACCTAATCGACAATGCCGTTGATGCGCTGCCCGATGGTGGAACGCTTGAAATCAGCAGCCAACCCGACGGTTCAGACTTTGTATTGACTAAGGTAATTGATAATGGTTCGGGTATTCCGGGCGATATTCAGGACAAAATATTTGAACCGTTTTTTACAACAAAAGGAATTGGTAAAGGCACGGGCCTCGGTCTGGATATTGTTCAGGGCATTGTGAAACACCACAATGGTTCTGTCAAAGTCCAGTCAAAGCCAGGCCGAACGGAGTTTAGTGTTTGTTTACCGACTCAATGAGCGTTAAGAAAGGCGAAAGAGTGAGAGAGCGAATGAGTGGTCTGCCCTAGCGGTAGAAAACGACGCGCCAGCCGGAATGCCGGATCATCACTCTTTCACTCATTCGCTCTTTCACTCTTTGACTAATCTCATGAAACTACCCATCATTTTTGCCATTGACGACGATCCACAGGTATTACAGGCGATCCAGCAGGATTTGCGAAAAAAATACCGCAAGCAATACCGTATTATAGCCACCAGCTCCGTTCGCGAAGCGCTTGATTCCTTGCCCGAATTCAAGAAGAAAGGGGAGGAAGTGGCCCTGTTCCTGTCTGACCAGCGTATGCCTGAATTGACGGGTGTCGAGTTTCTGATGCAGGCCCGCAAGATTTTTCCGAATGCCAAACGGACCTTGCTCACGGCTTATTCGGACACCGATGCGGCTGTTCGGGCTATCAATGAAGTTCAACTGGATTACTACATTGCCAAACCCTGGGACCCACCCGAAGAAAAACTTTATCCGGTTCTGGATGATCTGCTCGGCGACTGGCAGTCAGACTACCGGCCTGCTTTTGAAGGCTTAAAACTGATAGGGTATCAATTCTCGTCACAGTCGCATGATTTAAAGGATTTTCTGGCGGGCAACCTATTCCCCTATCAGTGGCTCGATATTGAAAATGACCCTCAGGCGCAGGAGCTACTTGATTTGCACGACAAAAATCGGAATGATTTACCCGCTGTCGTACTGGAAGATGGAACCGTCCTGGCACGACCTACGATTGCTGAGTTGGGTGGTAAGCTAGGTTTACAACCTAAAGCAACGCAAAGTCTTTACGATCTGGCGATTATTGGAGCTGGGCCTGCTGGACTGGCCGCTGCGGTATATGGTGGCTCCGAAGGATTGAGAACCATTCTGGTCGATAAACGAGCCCCTGGTGGACAGGCAGGTACGAGCTCGCGAATTGAAAATTACCTCGGCTTCCCCAATGGACTGAGTGGCGCTGATTTGACCCGTCGGGCTATTGCGCAGGCGCAACGCTTTGGCGTCGAATTTCTGGCTCCTCAGGAAGTTGTCTCCATTCAATCGCAGGGGCAATACAAACACATTAAAATGGCCGATGATAGTGAGGTGGTAGCACGGGCTATTGTGCTAAGCACAGGGGTATCGTACCATAAATTAGAGAACGAAAGCCTCGACAAATTTACCGGAGCTGGCGTTTACTATGGGGCAGCTACCACCGAAGCATATGCTTTCAAAGGAAAGCCGGTTTATGTAGTTGGCGGTGGTAATTCGGCGGGGCAAGGGGCTATGTATTTGTCGAGAACGGCATCGAAAGTATTCATCTGCGTCCGTCGCCCTGACTTGTCCGAAACCATGTCGCAATACCTTATTGACCAGATCGGCCGAACGCCAAATATTACTGTCTTGGGTTGTACCGAAATTGTTGAGGGGTTAGGTAATGACCTCCTGGAATGCCTGGTGCTGGAAAATATGGATTCGCACGAACGTCGGACCGTGAAAGCTGCCGGGCTGTTTATCTTCATCGGCACAAAACCCCTGACCGACTGGATCGAAATGAATATCATCAAAGATCCCAAAGGATTCATCGCGACTGGGCGCGATCTGGCTCGTTACGCCGACTTCAAGCAAGTATGGAAGCATGACCGGGAGCCGTACCTACTCGAAACATGCAGCGCAGGCATTTTTGCCGCTGGCGATGTGCGAGCTGGAGCCATGAACCGGGTTGCCTCGGCCGTAGGTGAAGGCGCTATGGCCGTGAGCTTTGTTCATAAATACCTGGCCGAAAACTGATTACTTGATGTATGATATAGGGTATATGATGTATGATGTGGCTGACGCGAAAGGAATCATCATATATCCTACTTCATACATCCTACATCTCATATAAACCCAATACTATGATTAGACCAACTATTTGCGAACACCTGTCTGCTTTGACAGAAATCCGTACGGCTCGTGAGTACGTATGTGAAGAGTGCATTAAAACTGGCGATTCGTGGGTGCATTTGCGTACCTGCCAGACCTGCGGTACAACACTCTGCTGCGATTCTTCGCCCAATAAACATGCTACAAAGCATTTTCTGGTCAGTGAGCACCCTGTTGTGGTCTCGTCTGAGCCGGGCGAACGATGGTTGTGGTGTTTTGTAGATGAACAAATGGTAAATTATTAAACAAGGAACTCACGATTCAGGTTAAGACTTTCACGATTACTGTAGGCTTACTAATCCTATGCCGATCGCACACCCAAAACCGTACCTGAATGATTGCCGAACAAACACTTACTGACCAATATTTTCGGGTAAGAGCTCACTCCGAAACAATTTGTCAGGGGCTTGAAACCGAAGATTATGTAGTGCAACCCATTGTTGATGTTAGTCCGCCTAAATGGCATTTGGGGCACACAACCTGGTTCTGGGAAACCTTCGTTTTAGTCCCTAACGCACCAGATTATCGACCCTTCCACGACGATTTTAGTTACGTATTTAATAGTTACTACGAGACAGTTGGTAAGCGTGTGCTGCGAACAGATCGTGGGAATCTGAGTCGCCCAACTGTGGAAGGCGTATACATGTACCGTGATTATGTGGATGAGCACATGAGCCGGTTCTTGAATAAGGCAGAGTTATCGCCTGAACTTCACGCGCTTATTGAATTAGGCCTGAATCATGAGCAACAACACCAGGAATTGCTTATTACCGATATCAAGTACATTCTGGGTCACAATCCACTATTGCCGATTATTAAGATGCCTATCGTTGAGCATCTGCGACAGGCAATAAATCCGCCCGTTTCAATAAAGGAGGGCATCTATTTAATTGGACATCCGTCTACCTCCCAATCGTTTTATTTCGACAACGAACTAGGGCAGCATAAGGTCTATCTGAACGATACAACGCTCTATGGAAATCTGGTTACCAATGGCGAATACCTGGAGTTTATAGAAGCTGGTGGCTATACGGATTTCCGCCATTGGCTGTCGGATGGTTGGGCGTGGGTACAAGCTAATGCTATAAAGGCTCCTTTATATTGGCACCAGATTGATGGCGAGTGGTGGAATTATACATTCGACGGATTAACGCCGATTGATTTGGCTGTTCCGGTTTGCCACGTGAGTCAATATGAAGCCGATGCTTACGCCCGCTGGAAAGGAACGCGTTTGCCTACTGAATTTGAATGGGAAGTGGCCGCCGTGGATTCGTCAGCCGTGGGCTCGGGCACAGTACAGACAACTAGTCGTCAACTTAACTGGGGGACTCGTTGGGAGTGGACCAATTCGGCCTATTTGCCTTACCCCGGTTTTATAACGGCAGCAGGTGCCGTAGGTGAATACAATGGTAAATTTATGAGTGGCCAAATCGTTCTGCGTGGGGCTTCGGTAGCTACTCCCGAAGGTCATTCGCGGCCGACTTATCGCAATTTTTTTCAACCAGACAAACGATGGCAGTATACGGGAATACGCTTGGTGGAGCGGGCATAGGGCAGGGAGCAGAGGGCACGCGGTTGAGTTTAGAAAGTGGTAGGGGTGATGTTGATACAATTATGCCCTCCGCCCTTGCCGATGAAGTGCGGACGGGTTTGCAGAAAACACCCAAGCGATTATCGTCTCGGTTTTTCTATGATGCCGAGGGGAGCCGACTGTTTCAGGAAATTATGCATGCGCCGGAATATTACCTGACCCGCTCAGAGTACGAAATTCTGGATACATATAAAGCTGATTTACTTCGCCAATTTGCAACTGATAACCGCCCATTTGAACTGGTTGAACTGGGTGCGGGCGACGGCCTGAAAACGAAAATTCTACTCGGATTCTTTGCCGATAAAAACGCCGACTTTACCTATGCGCCGGTCGATATTTCGGTTGATGCACTGGATGAATTAGTGATTGACCTTCGTCAGAAATGGCCTGATCTTCGGCTTAATCCCCGGCACGATGACTATTTCAACGCCCTCGAGCAACTGTCGGAAGAATCAGACGCTCGGCGGGTTGTTTTATTTCTAGGCTCGAACATCGGCAACTTCGCACCTGAAGATGCAATTGATTTTTATCAGCAACTTCACGACCATCTCCAACCCGGCGATTTGGTACTGACGGGCTTTGATCTACAGAAACATCCGGCTGTGATTCATGCTGCTTACAATGATAAGCAGGGGATAACACGAGCTTTCAATCTAAATCTGCTCCGACGAATCAATCGTGAGCTGGATGCTAATTTCGATTTGAGTGCTTTTGATCATTACGAAGTATACAATCCCGAAACAGGCGAAGCGCGCTCGTATCTGGTGAGCCAGAAAGCGCAAACTGTTCAAATTGGCGCATTAGACATGACCGTGCCGTTCGACTACGGTGAAATCATTCATACCGAGATTTCCCGGAAATTTACGCGGGCGCAGATTGAAAACTTAGCCCAGCAAACGGGTTTTTCGGTGACGGGCTGGTTTACCGACTGCAAAGGGTACTTTGCGGACGTTGTGTTTGAACGATAGAGCTGTTTAAGCTTTTCCTGTTAAATATGAGTGTAATTTTTGTCATTCCGACCTTAGGAGGAATCTCTAGCTCCCCTACTAATCAACCTTGAGATTCCTCCTAAGGTCGGAATGACAAAAAACGATGCATTTTCAGCCTGAATGAGAAAGTTTAAACAGCTTCGATGATAAACAAACAAGCCCAACTAATATAGTTGGGCTGTTCGCATAGTTTAGGTTAAGAAAAAAGTAAGATTGGGCTATTGCTTATCCCACCACACGTGGGTATCCAGATTATCAGGACCTTGCCGTGTAACAGCTTCCTGGCGGTTGGCTGTATTGACAGATTGCTCAGAATCTGGATAGGATAAGCGGTAAATGAAATTCCCTTTGATTTCTTTACCCGGATAAGGGTTAGGTGTTAGCGCGGGAAATCCACTACGTCGGAAGTTAGCGAACAATTCAGGGCCGTTCAGGAATGAAACAATCCAATACTGGGTGTTAATCACTTCAAGCCCTTTTGCGGGATCATAGGGATTCTTTTGTAAATAAGCTGCGATGTTTGCATCCGAAACCAGCGATGTAGCATCATAATCGCCCAACTGTTTCATGTGCGCTGTAACCCCAGCATTATAAAAGTCGGCAGCGTTTCCTGTTGTCCAGGTTCGCTGGGCCGCTTCAGCCAGCAGTAATTGTGTTTGCGCATACGTAACTAGGTAGCATGGGGCAAACTGACTGCCCATCCGGGTTCGATCCAACTGCGAATAATCGTAGAAACTGGCTAGTCCGTCGGCCGTGGCTTTGGCAGCAATCGTACCATTATCGTAGCCCATTGGCATACCAATTTGTACCGCCGGGTCACGATTGGCCTTCGCAGCTGTTTGTTCTGGGCCACTTTTGGCCCCTACATAACGTACGGCAATAGACACCAGGCGAGGATCGGACGTTGCTTTGAGGTAATTCACAAAGGCACCCGTGAGGTAATAGTTGGCCGCTTCGGTCGAATTGACAGTAGCGCCCACACCGTTCGTATAGTTAGCATTGTTGCGAACGACTGCATTATCGGCGTTTGAGGTCATCAGACCACCGGCAATAGCTTTCTGTACCGTCGATTGTGCCAGTGTAGGATTCACTTTCGAGAGCCGCATACCAACCCGCAGCAACAGTGAATTGCCGAACTTTTTCCATTTTGCAATGTCGCCCCCGTAAGTAATCTCGCCCGCTTCTGTGGGTTTGGCTGCATCTAAAGCGGCCGTTGCTTCGGTTAGCTCTTTAATGAGGTCATTATAAATGCTCTCCTGCGTATCGTATTTCGGTATAACGTTTCCCGAAATATACCCGAGTCCAGCCTGGCTATAGGGAATATCGCCATAAGTATCTGTTAGTACATTAAAGACATAGGCTTTCCAGATACGGATCATATTGTAGAGGTTAGTCCGATTGGCATCCGTTTTAGTTTGATTGGCTGCATCGACCAGATAGCGAACTACGTTCTGATAATATTGACGCCAGATACCGCCATTGTTACCCGTGGGTCCTCTGTTGTCGATATTAAAATTACCCCCTGCATTGATACCAGAGTTCGGGGTGAATATCTGCTGAACGATAGGTTCCTCAAAAACCAGAATTGACCCCGGAAACGAGGTGCCAACCATGGCATTGTTAAACGTAAATACGGGATTAAGCGTTGTTGCCGCTGTCGGGTTAATGTTCAGTTCATCGAACCCTTTGTCGCAACTGCTAGTGACCAGAAGCAGGGCAAGCAGTGGTAGTATAAAAAATATCTTTTTCATAATTATGTGTTTGTCGTTTACGGTATTCGGTTGGTTTACCGCACCGGCAGACCGGCCAAAACAAGGGCGCGTCAGCCAACCATAAACCTCAAACCAAATACCGTAAACCTATTTAAAATTTAACGTTCAGGTTGAAACCAACACTACGAGTGGTGGGTAAACCAGTCGATTCCAGACCAATCAGGTTATCCGAGCTGAAGCCGAATTGTTCAGGGTCGATGTTGGGTACCCACTTCTTCAGAATTGCTACATTGTTGGCTACTGCACTCAGACGTACTCCTTTGATGAACAAGGTTTTGGGTAATAGTTTAGTGAAGTCATAGCCCAGGCTGATCTGGCGCAGCTTCCACAAGCCCGCATCATAAACGACTTGCTCACCCAGACTCTTAGAACGTCCTACTGAATAGTAATCCTGCACAAACGCCCGAACGGCGTTGACTTCGCCTTTCTCGTTTACGCCAGGGCCAACCATCTTGTTGTCTGGGTCACCCCGACCTACCAGCGTTTCTTTCTGCAAGCCGTGCCGGAAGGCATTCAGGTTGGTGCCCGAAATCATTTTGCCACCCAGTTTAAAGTCGATCAGTACAGATAAGCTTAGTCCTTTGTAATTGAATCCATTAGTGATACCACCCACGAAACGGGGCAGGGCAGAGCCAAATGAAATTGGTGCATCGGTTCGTACAGGCAGACCGTCGGTTCCATTGATAAGCTGACCATCAGCAGTGCGCTTATATCCATAGGTGTACAACTGGCCTAATTGCTGGCCTACTACCTGCCGTAATTCACCGACGTAGATACCTGTGCCCACAACGATTTGCTCACCTGGTGTGTCGGTTATGAGCCGGAGCAATTTGGTCTGGTTATACGACCCGTTGAAGGTTACATCCCAGGAGAAATTTTTCGTCCGTACCGGCGATAGGTTCAATAATACTTCGATTCCCTGATTGCGGCTTTGACCGCTGTTGATAAGCGAACTGGTATAACCCGACGCATCAGATGATTGCTTGGCAACGATCTGGTCGCTGGTGATTTTGCTGTAAACCGCCACATCAAGGCCCACCCGGTTATTGAACAACTTCAACTCCAGACCTAACTCAGTTTCGGCTACACGACTTGGTTTAAGTGTGGTGCTGGGAACCGTATTAGAGGTAATGTAGCCCAGCGGTTGGCCATTGCCAGCCGGATTTGGGAAGAGGTTGGCATTGACGCCATAGAAGAGATTATTCGAGTAAGGGCCTACGTCGCCATCGCTACCCACTTCGGCATAAGCCGCCCGTAACTTACCGAAATTCAACCAGGAAGGTAAGTTGTTGAAGGCTTGCGAAAAGACGAAGCTACCCGTTACAGATGGATACAGGATGCTTCGGTTGGCCGGAGACAGCGTTGAGAACCAGTCGTTCCGAACCGTTCCGTTCAGGTAAAGGAAGTCTTTGTACGAAAACTCAGCGGCTCCATATAACGAATTTACTTTCCGCTCGCTCAAGCTGTACTGTGGGTCTTTCACCCGGCCATTCTGAGGTGTATAAAGCCCCCGAACAACAAAGTCAGTGGCCAGAACACTGTTCAGATCACTCCGGCGATACAACTGGTTACCCCCTGCCGTAAGATCAATACCGAAGACTCCGAATTTATGATTGGCACCAATCAGGAAATCCGTATTCAACTCGCGGAACCGACGAGCCTCCTGCACATACGCACCATTGACGAATCCGGCTGGAGCAGCGGCCAACGAAGCCTGACCCGTTGGGAAGTTATAATCCTGATCTCGCGACCAGTAATCCTGCCCAACCCGGCCCTGCACATATAACCAGTCCGTGACGTTATAGCGGGCCGAAACATTGCCAAACAAGCGGTCCCGACGGATGTTCTCGAATTTATAATTCATGACGAAATAGGGGTTCGTCCGGTTCATAAACCGTGAATAGATAAACTCGTTACCCGTTGCTGGATTGATTTGGTTTGCTTCCAGTACATCAAGTGGCATGGAGTTGGCCAGCGTATAAATTACCGTAGGTGTGCTGTTATCCTGCTGAGCAATCTGAGGTGGGTTTTTGTTGTACTCATTGGAGTAATTGAGCGTGCCCGTAACCGTGAGTCGGGGTGACAGATTATAGGTGAAACCCAGGTTGATCGTTTTACGGCTAAAGGTGTTATTTCGGGCAATGCCTTTGTTATCCAGATTTGACAGCGACAGGTTAAGGCCACCTTTCTCATTACCTGTCGAAACGGCAATGGAGTTGGTCATTGTAGAGCCGTCGCGATAGAACGTATTGATCCGATTCCGAACCGGAGCATAGGGAACGGTTACGCCCCCAAACAAAACCTGCGTCTGACCGGCAAACTTTTCGCCAAAACTCCATACACCTGAGGTTGGGTTAGGGGCCGTGGGTCGAACACCATATTCACCCTGACCATACTCATACTGATAATCGGTGTAGTCTAATGGGTGATCGGATGTGAAGTTCATGTTGTAAGTAACCCCAATTCCCTGGCCCGTTCCTTTGGTTTTGGTCGTAATCAGGATGGCACCGTCTTTGGCTCGTGAGCCGTAGAGAGCGGCAGCGGTACCACCTTTCAAAACGGTCATTCCTTCAATATCGTCGGGGTTGATTGAAGATAGACCGTCACCACCATCGGAGTAATTCCGATCGCGGCTACCAATGGAGTTGTCACTACCCGTATTCCCGTTATTCTGGCCAAAATTGGTGTTATCGACGGGAACACCATTGATAACAATGAGGGGTGAGTTCTGTCCCGAAAATGAAGACTGACCCCGTATGCGAATTTTACTGGTGCCTGCTGCGCCTGTACCGAGGCTGCTAATGTTTACCCCCGCAATTTTACCCTGCAACGCATTGATAAAGTTAACCGAGCGGTTAGTCGTGACCTGTTCCGGGTTAACGATGGCCGTGGCATAGCCTAATCGTTTCGCTTCCTTTTTAATACCCAGCGCCGTTACAACTACTTCACCCAAGCTCTGTCTCGGCTTCTTTCAGAGTAATAGTTAATTGGGTCTGATTGCCAATAGCCACGGTCTGACCCTCAAAACCAATAGAGCTGAAAACGAGGGAAACGTTGGGCGCAACGTTCAGGGTAAAATTACCATTCCCATCGGTGGTCGTTCCGAGTTGTGTATCCCTGACCAGGATATTGACACCAGGAACGGGTTGCTGATCCTTGCTGGATATAACGCGGCCCGTGACTCGGCGATCCTGTGCCTGAGCCAGATTTGTAAGTAAGAAGGCGGCCCAAAGAAAAAAGCAGTAGGCGCTCATTCTCATTCGTACATTGTGTTTCATTATAGGACAGATTGGTTGTTTTTTTGGCTTATGTATCCGAATAAGACAAATTAATCTTATTTAGTTAGTAAGAAATAAAGTGTGAATTTGACACTATTTATGTTCTGTTCCAAGATGAGATTAAAAAAAAATTTGGAATACTGAAAAGTGATATTCACCTTTGTCCATCAACCTAGGGGGATAGGTGTTTTCAAGGACTTGGGAACGAGTATTCTTTTCGGGAATAGGCTTATTAGTAGTCTGTTACGCCGTTTTTTCTCTTTATTGAGCAGAACTGAAAACACCTTTGAGCATGACTTAATGCTGGACAAAACCACTTTTGTCGTTCATTAATCGGCCTTTAGAAGTGATTTTTTTAGTTTAATGACCTGATTTTTTCAGCAAACGACAGTTTGCTTTTCATTGACAGAATTACTATAGTAATTCTGTATACTAAATAGATTTATTGTTAGTTTAACTTAATTGAACATCAATGGTACTCACTAAACACCCAGTTGCCATCCAGCCATTGGCAACTTTAACTGATGCCCAAGTAGCCTTTTTTAACAAAAACGGCTTTCTACACATTAAAAACTTTGTTAGTCGCGATACGGTACAGCTTTTTCTGGGAGAACTACAGCGCATAGAAGCCAACTGGCTTGCCGAGAAAGTGGATAAGATCAATGGAACGCCCCTGAAATTCGGTCGTGACGAAAACGGGCAACCTATTGTACAGCGATTTGCGTTTGCCTCTCTGTTTAGCCCTGTATTGCGCGAGTTCCTGCACGATGAGCGTTTACGGGGGCTCACATCCTTACTACAACCCTACGACGGTCGTATTAGCGAGGAGGAGAAAGATGGTTTAGTGGTCAATCACTACGTTCGCACTCCCGAAAGCAATTTCTCACGCATGGGCTGGCATACCGACAGTCCGCGTGATCTGTTCCTGGGTCATCGTATCCGCCCAATGCTGAACGTGGGTTTGCATTTAGATGACTGCCCCAAGAGCAACGGTGGCCTCCGTGTGTTGCCCGGTACGCATAAGCAAAATACCCTGATGACCTTGTTCCGGAAGCGGCAGTTCATCGACCACCGCCCCGATCGGCGTGAGGTTGGGTTCGATATCGAAGCAGGCGATCTAACTATTCATAATGGCAGCTTATGGCATCGCGTTGAGCAGTCGCCTAAGCTGGGAGCCGAAAGTCGCCGTCGGGTGATGTACATCCCCATTATTACGGGTGAGTACCAGCCGAAAAGCGCTTCCAGTAAAACGCCGTTTTATCACCGTTTCGCAGCCAGAATCCAGAATTAAGATACTCATGCATGTCAATTGGCTTGCGTTTGCGGTTCCGCTCTTCCTATTTTTTATAGGGGTAGAATATCTTGTCGCGAAACGGCAGAAGAAGACCTATTTCCAGTTCAATAACTCAATCGCCAACCTGAACGTCGGTATTGCCGAACGATTGCTGGACAGTTTTACCGTTGGGGTGTTTTATTTCTGGTATGATTACCTGCATCGGCACTACGCGTTTCTCGATATTCGGGCGAGTGCCTGGGGCTGGATCGGGGTGTTCATAGCGACAGACTTTGTGTGGTATTGGTATCACCGGTTGGCGCACGAAATCAACGTGTTTTGGGCCGTTCATATCGTGCATCACCAGAGCGACGATTTCAATTATACGGTTTCGGCCCGAATTACTGTTTTTCAGGCCATTCTTCGCACTGGCTTTTGGTCTATTTTGCCTATTATTGGTTTTCCGCCAGCGATGATTACGACCATCCTGCTGCTTCATGGACTGTATCCGTTTTTTATCCACACGCGTACGATTGGCAAATTAGGCTGGCTCGAATATATTCTGGTGACGCCTTCGCATCACCGGGTTCATCATGCCAGTAACCCAGAATACCTGGACAAAAACTACGGTGACGTACTCATTATCTGGGACAAACTATTCGGCACATTTGTGGAAGAAAATGAAGAACCCGTTTATGGCTTAACCAAACCGCTCGACAGCCATAGTTTTTTATGGCAGCATTTTCATGGTTTGCTCGAAGTGTTGGTTGCCACCCGGCGGGCAAGCGACTGGTCGGCGAAGTGGAAGGTTTTGTTTGGGCGCCCCGACTCGGTCGATCCGCATATTCGGGAAGAACTGGAGGAGCGGTTTTTATCGGGCGATGCGGCCAGTCGGACAGCTATTCATACAAAAAGTCGCCGATTTAAAGGGTATGTTATTGGGCAGATGGCTGGTATACTGTTAATTCTGTTCACCTTCCTGCTGATGGAATCGTATGTGCCGGGCTATCTCCAGTTTCTGACCGCCCTGTTTATTCTTTTAACGTTGATTAACTGTGGTGCCCTACTCGAACAGCGGCAATGGGTACTATATCTTGAAATTGGGCGAGTTGCGGTACTTTGGCTGGCCTTATATAGTGTGTTAGGTTACCCCATGATTATTGTGCTGGGCTACATTGGCGCCTTGTCGCTCTGGGCGTATTTCTCTGGTATTCAAAAACGATATTTTCAGTTGTTATACGGTTCCTCACTATGAACTACACGGATTCATCTATCAAGCCCCTGAACATCTATTCGGGCAGTTTTTTCGGTTTATGGTTGCTGGCTATGTTCGCGTCGGTTGGCTGGCGAACCACCGACGAACCGTCCTACAAAGCACAGATTGACGAATGGCATCAGAACCGCCTGAAGTCGCTTAAAAGTGAATCCGGCTGGCTGAACATCGCGGGTTTATTCTGGCTGAAGGAGGGTGACAATAAAGTCGGTGGTGATCCTGGTAATGACATTGCGTTTCCATCTGGCAAGGCACCCGCTCAATTAGGAAGCTTTCAACTCACCAAGGGGGCCGTCTTATTTACTCCCGCGCCCGAAGCGGCTGTCCTCGTTGACCGGTCGACTACAGGTACGGAAAAGCCACAACCTGTGCTGACAACCGAAACGATTTTTTCGCCGGAAAGCAAAAAGGCCGTTGTGCTGCAACACGGATCGCTCCGCTGGTTCATCATCAAACGGGGTGAAAAATATGGGGTTCGGTTGCGCGATCTGGAAAGCCCACTGTTGAGTGAGTTTCATGGAATAAATCGCTATCCGGTGGATGAAAGCTGGAAAGTAAAAGCTCGTCTGGAAGTCCCATCAGAGCCCAAAACTATTCCGATTATGGATGTACTTGGGCAGATTTCTCAGTATCCATTGGCCGGTACACTCGTTTTTGAGCGAGGGGGTAAAACCTACCGTTTGGATGCGGCAGGCGAAGGGGAAAAATTGTTTATCCTGTTCGGCGATCCAACCAACACCCACGATACCTACGGCGCGGGCCGGTTCTTATACGCACCCAAAGCAGGCTCTGATGGCACAACCACGCTTGACTTCAATCAGGCGATCAATCCGCCCTGTGCCTTCACAACCTTTGCCACCTGCCCCTTGCCGCCGAAGCAAAACAAGTTGGCGCTGGCCATTACAGCGGGCGAAAAACGGTACGGTGATCATTGATATTATTTTAGTAAGCAAATGGATAATGTAAAATGGATAATGTGTAATGAACGTGTTGATAGATAGAGGTTTATGGATTGGTAATTATTCATTTTACATTATTCATTATCCATTTACCCATGAAGAGTAACCTCAACGGTAACGGGGCCGATCACTTTCATAACCTGGCTTATCAGGATCAGTTAAATCTGATCTGGCAGCAGGGCAAACTCCTCGAAGCACGTCGAATTCCGGGATTCTGGCTGCATTTATATGCCATTAACGCCTTTTTTGTAGAGATGTGGATTTGTCAGCGGAAGTATAGCGTTAATTTGGTGCGCGTTCTGGCGAATGTGGACGAACTGGAACCCTATATTGACAAGGTATCACTCGGAGAATTGTTTTCCGATGGATACAACACGGCACTTTAAGTAATGACCAACCAAACACCTCTACTGGCTAGCCTTGCATCGAAACTGCCCACCGTTGGCACGACGATTTTTACAGTCATGTCGAAATTAGCGACCGAAACCGGGGCTATCAATCTATCACAAGGTTTTCCGGGTTTCGATTGCTCCCCCGAATTAGTATCGCTGGTTGAGAAATACTTGCGAGGGGGATTTAACCAGTATGCACCCATGACGGGTGTTCCAGCTTTACGAGAGGCTATCGCGCAGAAAACGGCCGATCAGTATGGCGTAAATTATCATCCCGAAACTGAAATCACGATTACGTCGGGTGCCACCGAAGCCATCTTTGCCACTGTTACAGCTGTGGTTCGTCCGGGGGATGAAGTGCTGGTTTTTGAACCTGCTTACGACAGTTACGTTCCCGCCATCGACCTGAACGGTGGCGTGCCCGTTTACGTCACCCTTACCCCACCTGATTATAGCATCGACTGGCAAGTGGTGCGAGACAAAATCACGGATAAAACCCGGCTGATTATGGTCAACACGCCACACAATCCAACCGGGCATGTGTGGACGACTGACGATTTGGCGCAGTTAGCGAATCTGGTGCGTGACCGAAACATCTGGATTGTGAGCGATGAGGTGTACGAGCATATTCTATTCGACGGTCGAGTTCATAATTCACTCATGATGCATCCTGAACTGAGGGAGCGCACGTTTGTCATTGGATCGTTTGGCAAAACGTTTCACATTACGGGTTGGAAAATTGGCTACTGCCTGGCACCCAAGGAATTGAGTGTTGAGTTTCGGAAAATTCACCAATACCTGACCTTCAGCACGGTTACGCCCATTCAATATGCACTGGCTGATTACCTGAAAGAACCGGACCACTACCGCCAATTACCAGCTTTCTACCAGCGCAAGCGTGACTTGTTTCTAGCTGGCTTGCAAGGCTCCCGATTCACCTGGAAACCAGCAGAAGGTAGCTTCTTTCAAACGGTTTCCTATACCGACATCACCGATGAGCCGGATTATGACCTAGCGATTCGGTTAACGAAAGAAATTGGTGTTGCATCGATTCCAGTTTCGGTATTTTACAACCAGAAAAACGATTACAAAATCCTGCGGTTCTGCTTTGCCAAAGACGATGCCATTCTGGCCGAAGCCGCCGAGCGATTGCGTAACTTATAGGTGTATTGGGTGATTAGATTGTACCCACGGGCTTCAGCCGTGTATCAATTCAATCCATATACGGGCTGAAGCCCGTAGGTACAATGTAGGCTCAAACAGGCTCCGGCTGTTTGACGTTGATCATACGAATGAACAAACAGCCGGAGCCTGTTGAGCCTTAGCTATGTCCCGAATTTCTCCCCTTCCGTACAACGAAGCGACGCCCGATGTTCAGGCCGCTTTTGATGCGCACGTTGCCGATCATCCCGGTAGCCGCATCACCAATATGAAAGCCACGCTGGGTAGGTCGCTGCTGGCGTTTCAGGTGTATATGCAATGGTATCCATTGTATGAGCAAGTGAAAGGGATTGTGGGAGATCGGCTGGCGTATTTGTACGCGCATTCGATTTCGGAAGGGTCGGATTGCCCGGTCTGCACTACGTTTTTTCGCCGGATCATTATAGACAATGGTGAGCGTCCTGAAGAGATCCAACTAACCGATCACGAACAGGATGTCATTAACTTCGGCAGTGCCATTGCGCAAAACAAGGGCGAGGTTTCTGACGAACTCTATGCACCCATTAGTGAATGTTATACCGATGCCCAGATCGTTGTGCTGGTGGCTTTTGCGGGCCAGATGGTTGCGACCAATATCTTCAATAATACACTGAACGTAGATGTCGATGAGTATCTGTATCCCTATCTTCCGTTAACCCAAACTCACCCGTAAACCATGAGTGATTTACAAGGCAAAGTAGCTTTTATTACGGGCGCAGCCCACGGGCAGGGGAGGGCTGTAGCATTGGCCTTAGCCAAATCGGGAACGCATATAATAGCCTTTGATCTGGCTAAACCACTGGCCTATCCGGGTTACGCACTCGGCTCCGAAAGTGAACTGGAATCGCTGAAACGAGAAGTGGAAGCCCTGGATGTGACCTGCCTTATCGCACAGGGCGATGTTCGGCGAGATGCAGATATAAAACCAGCCGTAGATGCCGCCGTTGCTCGTTTTGGTCGGATTGATATTCTGTTCAACAATGCGGGTATCTGCGCCTATGGCTTGGTTCACGAATTGCCCGAAGACGAATGGGACGCCATGATCGACATCAATCTGAAAGGAGCCTGGTTGGTGGCTAAACGGGTGATTCCAGTGATGATGGAACAGAAATCGGGCGTTATCATCAATAACTCGTCCATTGCCGGTCTTCGGGGCATGAGTCGCCTAAGCCACTATGCGGCTTCAAAATGGGGCCTGGTTGGTCTGACGAAATCATGGGCAATTGAATTGGCTCCGTACAACATTCGGGTTAACTCCATTCACCCAACGGGTGTTAACACCCCTATGAACGACGGACTGGCCGAGTTGGAAGGGACCACCACGCAGGAAATTGCCGAACGTTCAGCGGGAAATCTGCTACCCGTTCCCTGGGTGGAGCCCGAAGATGTATCGGCTATGGTGCTGTACCTGGTTTCGGATGGCGCTCGGTATGTGACGGGCTCACAATTTGTACTGGATGCGGGCTTGCTAACGCGGTGATTTGTAACGCGGCCGGGCTGGCGTACCAGCATCCTGTCCGCATAGCTGAAGAGAAAAACTTATCAAGGCTATGCGGACAGGATGTCCGCGCTACACCATCGGCAATAACGGAAACTGCCCCATTAATACCGTCTGAATATCATTGGATGGCAGATTGAGCCATTGCTGTAAAACCGTTGCGTAAACCGACCGGAAGTCGTGCTGCATGGCTACGTTATCGTTGACGGTGGCATTGGCTGGTAATTGCGGATTTGTGCCGATTACGCCCCCTTTAACGGTATTGCCAAAATAAAAAACCGGGGCAGCGGCACCGTGATCCGTACCACCACTGGCGTTGGATTTGATGCGCCGGCCGAATTCGGAGAACGTCATGCCCATTACCCGATCGGCGGCATTCAATCCTTTCAAATCATCCATAAACGCACCAACGGCTTCGGATACCCGGCGCAGTAACTGAGCCTGTACACCCGTCGTTGTGTCGTCGGCTTCGACCTGTTTGGCGTGCGTATCGAAACCGCTAAGACTCACCAGATACACTTTGGTTCGTAGGCCTCCGGCGATGAGTCGGGCTACGATTTTCAACTGGTCAGCCAGTGGGTTTTTGCCCGGTGTGGGGTACTTATCCGACTGTTTGGTAATGCTCTGAGCGGCTTTCTTGATCACACCCGCGTATTGATCCGTTTTCTGTGACACTTTTTCCAGATAGGCCAACTGGTCACCCCAACGAGTGCTTGGCGTTGTTTCGGTTTTGTCTTCAACCAGATCATAAAACGAAGAAGGATTGCTGATTGCGAGGCCCATCGGGAACGCTGGTCCCTGAAACGCCGATGCGACAACCGACCCTATTTGAATCGCTAATGGATCGGGCATAGCTTCGGTCGGATATTTCTCGGGAAAACCGGGAAACGTATCGTTCAAATACCGACCTGCCCAGCCCGTATTCAGGATTTTGTCGGAATCGGAGCCTGTCATCCAGATATCGGTTGCCCGAAAATGCGAGAAGTTTGGTTTGGGATAACTAACAGCCTGAACAATACCCGCTTTCCCTTCATTGAAAAGCTGCTGAATTTCGGTCAGCGCGGGATGTAGTGCTACCGTGTCGGCTCCGTTTAATTTCAGAATTTTGTTCTGCGGGAGCGCAATATTCGGTCGGGCAGCCTGATACGCACCGTATTGATCGACTGGGATAACCGTATTCAACCCGTCGTTTCCACCAACAAGCTGAATCAATACCAATACCCGATCATTTGGCAAATCTTGCCCAATGGTAGGCATCAACGACGTTTGCGCCATTGCCCGAACCGAATACCCATTCAAGAACTGGGGCAACACGACCCCAGCGAGGACAGTATGTTTTATGAAGTCTCGACGTTGCATGATTTCTAATGATTGAATGATAGAGTGACAGAATGATTGAATAGCTAACGCACGCATTATTCTATCATTCAATCACTCTATCATTCAAAATTATGTTAGTTGATACTGAGGCAAATTCATCAGGTACTTGTACAGGCTTTTTAGCTTTTTTGTTACGTTGGTTTTGTTAGCGGCATCGTCGGGTGTGGTAGTTAGATTTTGCCAGGCTTGTGTCCAGTAATGATCCGACATGCCGCCCTGTAAACCCGATAGCAAAATGCTCGTCTTGATATATTGCTTGTCTTTATCGGGAAGCTCGATGGCATATAATCGCCGGACGGCATCGTCAATCAGGGCAACGGGATCGGCGGGGTTGGGCAGTGACTGGGTGAACGCCACGACATCAATCATCAGCTTTTTACCGTTTCGGTTGATGTTGCCGTTGGTCATGCCGTCCGAAAATACATTGCGTTTGGGCAGCGTATCCGAGTTTACCCAAAGGCGATCAAACATCGGCTCCTGATAATAGGCTGGCCAACCGGCCACATTCGGTGGGTCGCCGATATTCTGCTGCATGTTCGCCGTCTGATTCTGAATGGCAAACCAAAGACCGTATTGGTCGACGTAAGTAGTCGCATCAGGAAATGCAATGTCATACTCCCGACAAAGCCCTACCGTATAATCGAGTGGACTTTTGATAAGCGCTCCTCGATTGGTGGCGTCGAAAAAATGCTGGCTGCCAAACAGCTCCCGCAATACCGGTTTGATCTCATATTTATTCGCCCGAAAGACAGCCGCTAGAGGAGTAATAACGTTGGCTTCGGTATCCGCATCAATTTGATGATAGACAAAATACCGATAGAGCTTTCGGCAGATAAACCGGGCTACTTCCTCCTGCGCGAAAATCATGGTAAGCAGGTCATCTAGCTCCTGTTCGCCCTCCGGCCCGCGACGGCCTTTGATGGTTGTATTCTGATAAAAATCTGAAAACACTTTGTCGCTGCTATCATGCCGACCGGGATCAAATAGGCTGACGAACGTAGTGGTGTCGTTTCGAAAGCCGGTCAGTACTTTGGCGGCAGCTTTCACATCGGCTTCGGTATAGTGAGATCCGGGGCCTTTCCCTACGGTGAACAACTCCTGTAATTCACGACCGTAATTTTCATCCGGCGCTTTTTTGTTATTCGAATTACCATTGAGGTATTTCAACATGGCCGGATCTTTCGTCACGGCCTTGACCAACTCTTTAAAATTACCCAATGCGTGGGTCCGCATCAATGCATTGTTCCGATAGCACATCAGCGCATTGTCGACCATGTTGCTTTCCGTAACGAAATGATTGTGCCAGAAGACCACCATTTTCTCGCGTAACGTTCGGCTTTGATTGAGCATCAAGCCTAGCCACCACGCTTTGAGTGAGTTTTTCCGGCGGTAGTTATTCATACCATCGTAGTTGATGGACGTTATCCAGGTTTCGCCGGGGTTTATTTCGTCGTCGGTGAATTTATCGTCGTTGTAATTATTGATGGGTGGGAGTGGGGCTGGCTCATCGGCCAGCAATTCATTCAGCGCTTTTTTGAGCGAGAGCGTTTGCATATGCGCCACGTCGGCAGGTTTTGCTCCAAACATCGTGCGTCGAAGCAGGTGTTGCGCATCTGCGGCTGTCCATTTTGTGCGGAATGGCTCTAGCTGAGCCTGGATTTCTGCGTTTTCCATGCGTTAATTCGAGTGGTTGAGCATCCCTGTGGTAAGCTATTAACACGAAATGGAGCGCATTGGCCCACTTTTAATAGAAGTTTAACAGAAATAAAATGCTCCCGCTCGCTCAACCGTCCTTGGTTTCCTGCCACTCATCAAGTCCGGCAACCGTTCCGGTAGTTTGTAATGCATAGTACCATCTTAAGCCTATATCTTTGACTCAACAATCGGGAACAACCCCGCTAAACAGTAGACAACAACAAAAAACATAACCATCATGAAAACGCTTATCAAATCACTCGCATTGGCTCTTACTTTAGGTGTTGCTACCTCTGCCGCTACCTTCGCCGAAGTTAATCCTGGAACAACGGCAGTCTCTTATCAGTCAGCTGTTTACACAACCGTTTCGGGTAAACTCAGCATTGCTCTTGACAAGCAGAAAGGGGGTACCGTCGATGTTAGTTTGAAAGATGCAGAGGGCAAAGTCGTTTACACCCGCCATCTTGGCAAAAACGAAAGCCAATACCGCACTCGCTTAAACTTAAGTGATCTGCCCGATGGTGTTTATCAGGTAGAGATCACCAATGGTGTCGAGACCACTTCGCACAAAATAACGATTGCCACCCAACAACCTGTAACCCCAAGCCGCGTTATCGCGCTGAATTAATAATCACATCTAGTAATATAACAAAGCCGCTCCTGATTATCGGGAGCGGCTTTTTCGTGAATGTGCAATCTGGCGCGAGTATTTACTCGTGCCTTTCTATATCGCCAGTATTCACTGGCGGGCCGTCTAGTTTGTCGCGTCAGCGAATGCTGGCGAAATGGAAAGGCACGGGTAAATACCCGCGCCAGTCTGGTTAATCTTTAAAACACGCCCGGTCTTCCTACCAGTAATCGGCTAATAGGACGGTAGTCAGTGAACTCAATATCGGGCGCTACGTAGCCGGGTTTTACAGGTTCTTCTTTGACCAGATCGGTGCTGAGGTATTTTTTGTTGCTGTCGCAGAGGATCGTTACGACGCGGGCATCCGGGCCTAATTCGCGAACGAGATTGATGGCACCAATTAAGTTGGCACCCGACGAAATCCCGACGGCAACGCCTAATTGAAGCGCCAGTTTCTGCGCGACCAGAATAGAGTCGCCATCGTTGGCCTGAACTACTTTGTCCAGTTCGTTTAGTTTCAGGATATCCGGGATAAACTCATCGAAAAAGCCCTGAATGCGGTGCGTACCCGTTTTGTAGCCCACTGATAATGTTGGTGACTCGGCGGGTTCGAGGGGGTGAATACGAATGTCGGGTTTACGCGATTTTAAGTAGCGGCCCACGCCCATGACGGTACCGCCCGTTCCCACACCAGCCACAAAAGCATCGGGCGTAATATCTACTCCCTGGAGTTGCAGCCAGATTTCCTTGCCGGTTGTCAGGCGATGAGCTTCGGCATTATATTGATTAGCAAACTGACGCGGTAAAAATACATTTGGGTCACTGGCAGCCAACTCCTCCGACCGCCGAATAGCGCCCATAAAACCACCCTCTTCTTTGGTAAACAGCACAATATCAGCGCCCAGGCTTCGGATAATATCGATCCGTTCCTGACTGATTCCAGCAGGCATAATAATCGTAACTGGGTGTCCCAACGCCCTGCCCACTGCCGAAAACGCAATTCCCGAGCTACCACTGGTGGCTTCCACAATGCGGTCGCCGGGTTTGATATGGCCTTGCCGATACGCCTGATGCAATACATGAAGCGCCATTCGGTCTTTCATGCTGCCCGTCAGGTTATAGTGTTCGCATTTGACGTAGAGTGAGCGTGGCTGTCCCTGATCGGTATAAAAAAGCTCGAGCATGGGCGTATTGCCCACCAGATGCCAGAGGTGTTCAAATTTCTCCTGAATGGCTGGTGAAATTTCAGCTGGGGTCGATGAAGTCATATTGGTCGGTAAGAAAATACTGTGACAACGCCATTAGGCAAAGACGGCAATGGTCATAATCAGGTAAAAATAGAATCATGGTTCGGCTTTGGGTATATAATCAGCCATTTTATTTTCTGTATACTAGTCTGCTTTACAACGATTTGCCATCAGTTTGTATCTATACGTTGAAACAGCATCTCAACTATGAAACGTGTACTAGCCCTCGCCTGCCTATTGATTCTGGTTGGTTGTGATCTATTTGAGCATCATTACAGCGAAGGAGTATTCCCTGAGACAACAGCCAATCTTGGCGATATTAATTCCCCGGATGATGACTATAATTCAACCAGCCATGTGGTAGGCAATGTAATCGCATTCGTTTTTTCCTCAAAGCGAGGAGGCCGATCCGATTTTAATCTTATTCATGAATCACTTAATACGTGGTTCGATCTTAACAATGGAAAATTTACATTTGACAATCATCCGTATGGAGGTTTGGATGCTGTTATAGAGCAAAACCCCTTAATCTGGGCTACTGGTGTAGTTAATTCCTCAGCCAATGAACTTGGACCTTATATACGGTCATACGCTCACGATTTACTGCGTAATGATGAGTCCTATTTTATGCACAATGGTGAATATTTAATGTTGTTTGCATCAGATCGAACGGGTAATTTAGATATCTATCTGACGCATAATTATCAGGATTCCGTGAAGTCTGTGGCTGGGTTATCCAACTCCTGGAGTAACAAGCAATTTGGGGAGCCTGTGCTAGTTCCGTTTTTAAACTCTTCTGCCGACGATGGTTATCCAACTTTTGACCAGACGTATCGTTCCATCTACTTTACATCGAACAGGGGAGGTTCATTTGATATTTACAGAGCGATGCTTCCTACCTTATTACCCACAGAGTTACATGCCAGATTACCTACTCTAACGAATGTACCCATTGAACGCATAGCTGAATTATCAACAGAAAGCGATGATAAATGCCCATTTATTAGTGGTAATACGTTAGTGTTCACGTCAAACCGACCGGGTGGGTATGGGGGATACGATTTGTATTACAGTAAATGGGATGGCGATCACTGGTCGGCACCAGTTAATTTTGGTGGCGCTATTAATACTTCTTATGATGAGTATCGCCCTATTTTATGTACTGTTGAAGGGTTCGGCAATCAGTTAATGATTTTCTCGTCAAATCGACCAGGGGGAAAAGGCGGATTTGATTTATATAGGGTTGGTGTGCCGAAATAAACAGTGAGGCTACAAAAAAACTGGCATCCACCCACCTTTGGATAGATGCCAGTAGTATTATGGACAGTGAAATCAGGGTTTGGCTACCAGGAATTCGTTCAATTTTTTGCCCAATTCCTCACCCCGAACATTTTTTGCGACAATCTTGCCGTCGGGACCAATCAAAAAGTTCTGGGGAATCGACCGAATGCCATATTGTTTAGCGACCTCGTTATCCCAGAATTTCAGATCCGATACCTGCGTCCAGTCTAAACCGTCTTTATGAATGGCTTTCAACCAGGCTTCTTTGGCATTGGGTCGATCCAGCGAAACGCCCAATACGGTGAAGTTTTTGTCTTTATATTGATGGAAGTTTTTCACCACATTCGGGTTTTCGGCCCGGCAGGGACCGCACCAGCTCGCCCAGAAATCGACCAGTACATATTTCCCCCGAAATGAACTCAGCGCGACGGCTTTACCAGCCGTATCAGCCTGGGTAAATTCGGGAGCCATAGCACCAATCGAAGTGGCTTTAACACTAGCCAATTGTTTGGCGTATTCCTGCCCGTCTTTACTGTTTTTCAAGGCGTCGGACAGACCGTCGAACATAGGGCCAACTTCGGCGTATTCTGGGGTGTAATCGTAACGTTGCAAGGTATTTAGGCTAACCAGACTCTTCGGGTTTTCTTTAATGAATTGCGCCTTAACTTTCTTCTGATCAGCTTCAATGACTTCGTACCGTTTATCCAGACTCTCTTCAATTTCCTTGTTTTTGCGCTGTTCGGGAGTTAACGCCCGGTATTCTTTCATCAACTGGCTCATCTTCTCCGACGTGGGCTTGAGCATGATGGTCAGTTTTTGATAATCGGCGTTTAATGGAGTGCCACTAACAACGGCATTGTCCAGGGAATCAGGGCTGGTTACGGTAATCGTACCCGGTTCGAGATAAACGGTAGTAGTTGCTATGGGTCTGGTTCGGCTGAAACCCGTTCCCAGTTTATCAACGAATAAGGTTGCCTGCGTCGGATTGTCAACGGTTCCTTTGAATGAAAATACCCCATTTTGAAGTTGAGCAGAATCCATTTTCGCGGTGCTGCCTTCCATATAACGGAGGTACGCTTTTGCTGGGGATTTGGTACCAGCCAGTTTCGCATTGAGCGTATAAGGACCATTCTGTGCCCAGAGCGTCGACGAACTCAGGAGTAATGCGGTCACGAAAAAACGTGTCATGGATCGTTGTGTTTGCTGATTATAAAGCTTAAAAATAAGAAATAGATTCCGCTTTTCGGTAACAGTTTTCTTCGACAGGATTTACAGGATTAACAGGATTTGTCTGGTTAATAGAGCCAATCCTGTCCATCCTGTCAAAAAAATAGCGCCGAATGTCAGGTGCGTAGCATCAGTTATTTGGAAAATTCCCATTTACTAAGCGTGCTAAATCACAGCTTAAAATACCAGGATTCTTGTAAGGTAAACTCACTAACGGCCTACATCAACTTCGAGTCGTCATTTTTCAGTGTTCGATCCAACACAATCGGGGCTGTTAACCGATCCAGGCTAACGCATTTATGCAATGGAAATGCTGATTTTGATCAACTGAAAAAATTTCAGAAAGAATGTCGGGAACAGGAGAAACAGTTAGAAGCTGAAGAAGATAGCCTGAATGACCGATTGGAAGCTTGCAAGGAGGGCGTTCGGGTGCGACTAAGTGTATCGGTAGAGCAGTATAGCTTCATAGAGAATTAGCCTAAATAACGTGATTTGTGGCTCTGTGATCCCGGAAGCAGCAGTAGCTATAACTCACATTTAATAGGTTCATGTTAGTACTGAAAGCCTTACAAGTTGCTGGTTAAAATCGATAGGCCCCTGTAACCCCGGCGCTCGATGAATTGAAACCTGCCTGGAAACTATATAAGGCCGAACCACTCCCAAAAGAGCTGCTGGCCGTAATGGAAGGAATCAGCTCGGCACTGATGTACCATCTTGGATTAAAATTATACTGTGCTCCAAGCACAAAGCCTATACCGACAGAAGGCGTAACAATCAGAAGATCGGAACCCTTATAAGTAGTTGTTCCTCCATTTCCATCCTCAATGGTTAGGTTTCCTGTAGAGGATGAATTTAGGCTAATGCTGGCAATTAATTCGGTGCCGTAAACAAACTGGAGCTTATCGTTAATGGCTCTACGCTTCTCTTTGCCCATAGCGCCACCTGCCGAAAAACCGAATAGTAGCATGCTACTATCGTGAAAGTTTGCATTAAGATTGCCAAAAGCCAGTCGATAACGACGGTACGTATTTTCGCTAAGCTTCTTTTTATAAATGAAGCCTATGTTACTGAAGCCACTGATTCGTAAGCCGATTTCGTGTTTAGTGGTGTCTTGTGCGTGTAGCGAAGAAGTAGTCAGTAAAAGTACTGCTGATAGAAGATAGATAAACTTCATAGTGTGAAAAGAATAGGTATAACGTTGACCAAATCTATTAAAAAGAGATTAAAGCTGGACTAAAATAAGAAAAAAGTATTTTATTTTAGCTTGAAGTGCTAGCTAAATAAATGCCCATTTTGGCCTAAAACACAAATAAGAATCCACTGGATTCTTATTTGTGTTTTAGGCCAAAATGTCTCAATCAGCTCTTATGGCTTCGGCTCACCTTTTGATTCGCTTCCACTAGCTGGTGCCAGCGAGTTGATCCAGGCGGCAATCTTCAGCGCGTCGGCTTTGGGGACTTGCGGCATGGGCGGCATCTCGGTGGCGTAATCGGGCCAGTTATGAGGCTTGGGACTATAGATCAAGTCCACAATCTGGTCGTTGGTGTATTTGCGTTTGGCTACGTCTGCAAACGCTGGACCCACCTGACGTTTGTTGGCCTGATGGCAAGCCGCGCAGGTGTGGCGAGTCAACAAGCCTTTCACTTCCTCATAGGTTGGCGCCTTCGCCATCGTTACCGCCTGACCTTCTACCAACTTAGGCTTGCCACCTGTAACGGGTTTTGCACCTGCTTTAGCGGGAGTTGTTTTCTTGCCCGTTTCGGTAGCTGTTGGTGCAGCAGGTGTTGCCGGAGTAGCTGCCGAATTCTTCGTGCTTACGTCGCTCATGGCTAATTTCTCGCCATCGGGAATGTTGTTGAGCGTGTAATACGCAATTGGGTGAACGAGTGAATATGAGCCCGTAGCTCCCCGAACACCATCCAGCGTTAGTTGGTGGATGTAGTATTTACGTAAGTCGCCTACAATCAGCCGGGCTTTCAGACCATCCGCCGAAACCTTTACACCTTTGATTGGAAGAGCTTCCTTGTTGATCGTTGGGCTACCGTACACCGAATGGTATTTGTACAGAAAGCTCTCAACCCGGTACGACGCCAGGTCTTCGGCCGATTTACGATCAACAGGACTTGTAAATTCCACCTCGAAGCCGTCGGGCATCGCTTTTACGGTACGCATTTCGAACGGCACCGCGTTGTTCCAGACAAGCCGTTGTAAGCCTTCATTGGCATCGCCAGCCGAACCCCATCCGCGGTTGGTTTCACCTACGAACAGCGAACCATCTTTGGCGAAGGCCATCCGCAACACACCTGATTTGAAGCCGTTACGGAATTCAATAGCACCACCCTGATACTCGCCGTTCACTTTTTCCATGAACACCCGCGAGATCTTACTCATGCCCTGATCGCCAACCAGCAACTGGCCTGCAAATGGACCAAAGGCACCTTGTGGAATCTCCAGAATCTCGGAGTTCGAAATACCCAGAATACCGTGTGGCAACCAGACCGCAGGCGTCTGAATATCGGCATTCGGAAACTGCTCTTTCATAGCGTAGAGCAGATTTGGCGTTTCATTAACGATGTTCTCGGGTTTGATAGCACGGCCATTTTCATCCCGACGACGGCGTTCGTCAATTTTAGCATTAAACTGTTCGGCGGTCAGTTTAACGGGTGAGTTAGCCATGCCCGTCCAGCGCAAACCGGCTGGGTGACCAACGAAAGCACCTTTCTTAACGTGTACAACACCACCCGAACCCATCCAGTCGCCCTGGTTATCGGCGTAGAACAATTCACCATCGAAAATACCCAGACCACAAGGCGAGCGCATACCCGTAGCCCAAGGCTGCATGGTGCCGTTTTCGCTGATTTTCATCGTCCAACCGCGCCAGGGGACACGGCTTTCACCCCGCCACCATTCTTCATCGCCGAAGGCCACGTTACCCGTTACAAAGAACTGGCCATCGGGAGCAATCTTAGGCCCGAAGCTATACTCATGGTAATGCCCCGACAATGGCCAGGCATAAACCGTTTCGAACACATCGGCTTTCCCGTCCTGATTGGAGTCAATCATTTTGGTCAATTCGCCACGCTGAGCGCAATAAAGCGCACCGTCTTTGTACGTCAAGCCCAGAATCTCATGCAAACCTGATGCGAACTTGCGGAAGAAAGGCTTGCGGCTGGTGGGATTTTCAACAATCCAGACATCGCCCCGACGCGTCGCCACGCCCAAATCGCCATTTGGCAACACGGTCATGCCGCCTACTTCGAGCAGCGTGCCCTCGGGTGCGGTTACTTTTAGAATCTTGAAAAAATCTTCCTCCTTCGGCGATTCCTGCGCCATAACCCCCGTGAGGCTGGCGATCGTAAAGAGGGTTGTTAGTATCTTTTTCATGAACAGTTTCAATGTATAGTGTATAATGGATAATGTGTAATGATGGATAGCCGGAAGGCATTTTCCATTATTCATTGACCATTATACATTTAGAACAAGATCGAGTAGGTCAACTTCCCTTTTACTGGCACAATCAACTCCTGGCGGCCGTTGGCTTCCCGAATGGTCGGTTTAGCTCCGGCAACATCGTCGATACGAACGTATTCCTGTCCATCAACGAGGTACATGCCGTTTTCCAGGGCGCTAATGTTGGCACCGCTAATGAGTCGGGCGTAGAGATCGCTGGTTGGGTTGGTAACAGTCACTTCGCGTTGAATACCTTTTCCTTCGTTCAGGACCCGGATTTTATCGTCAACCGATGCGCCGTAGCTTTGATAGCGGAATGTTGGGCGATCGCTGTCATCCAGCACATAACCTTTCGGATGGTAACTCGATCCAGTCGTATCGGCAATCCAGTTGGCTTGTGGGGAAGCCAATTTGCCCAAAAACAACACCGGAGCGCCCAGACGCTGAACCATACCCCTTGGCCGTGAAGAACCATCACCGCGCTCGTGCCACATAGGCGTAGTATCCAGAAATCCACCCCGCCAAACCTGCACCAATGCACCTTTATCTAAATCATAGGTATAATGAACTTGCTCTGGGCTACCTACCGAAATGGCGTGGGTTACGCGAAGCGTATTGCCTTGCGTATTTTTCTCACCGGGCATATCCATGAAGCTACGCAGGATGGTGTTGGTGGGTGCATCTACGATGATAGGATCGACTTCTTCGCCGGTACCGCCTGCACCATCGCTGATAACGTATTCGCGAATACCGGGGCCTGCTACGGTCAGTCCCAGCGAAGGCTGTGCCCAATCGACAAATTTGGCGTAGAGCAATTCGAAGGGCAGGTCACCTTTAGGAAGCGTTGCTTTGCCTTTGGCATTCCACTCGCCCGGCGCAATGACCGACTGGTTATTGATTTTCATCAATCCACCACCACCTGGAACGCCCAGATTGAAGCTGTATTCGCCGGGTTCCGAAACTCGTAAGGTGCCCGTATAACGAATCAGGAACTCGTTCGGAATGCGACTAACCGAAGCCGATAAAATCGTTGTGGCACCTTCTGATTCAGGAGCGGTTTTGTCGTACTCCGGTTCTTTCTGAAACTTGCCTTTATACACAGCATATTTCAGGTTCATCAGTTCGGGACGGGGCTTGTCGTAGGTGACATAACGGATGTTACGAAGCGCAACGGCACCATGATCGCCCTGGATGCGGAGTGGTCCTGTGGCTTTTTCATCGGCAAAGGCAGAGCCGCGCGTTGGGCCAGTCAGTTCAACATCTTCCTGAATGACAACACCATTCAACTCAACCCGAATCACGCGGCCATTTTCGGTTTTTTGCCCGTTGGCATTAAATCGAGGGGCCTGAAACGAGATTTTCATGTGTTGCCATAAACCGGGCGCACGGCTGGCATTTTGACGGGCAGCGTGGCCTTCGTAGCCTTTATGACCTTCGGGCCGTTTTTCGTCCCAACGTTCATAAACGCTACCATTGTCGTGCACATTGGGCGTGCGAATTTCCCAGCTATCGCGTAACTGGATTTCGTAGCGACCTTGCAAATACACCCCCGAATTCGACTTCGAGGCCATCATATAATCTAATTCCAGGTCGACATCCCCGTGCTGGAGCGTTGTGAACAGATCATATTTGTACGGATTTTTGGGATCAGCTTTGGGATGATCCAGCGGGATGTTGACCAGCACGCCCGTGCCTTTTTCGGTTATGAGCGTATTTTCTTTGTTAAGATCGGCCCGAACGCCACCAGCTATGCGCCAGTTAGAGGTGGGAGATACGAAAGCACTCAAGTCGTTGAGCGGGAGCGCGATACCCGGCGCAGGGGTTGGCTGGGCGGTTGCCAGGCCAATACCCACAATCCAGCCAACAGCCAGCAGTCCGCTGAGACGAGCTGAAATGGATAGGTTTACCATACGTTTATCATGTAGTTTGAAGGCCGAAAGTTACATTTTTTCCCTTTAAAAGACTGCCAATTGACAGTTAGACTTATCTTTGAGCGTTTTACCTGAGAATCCATTAACCCGAGTAAATTTCTTTATAATTTTCTATGAAAAACGTACATCTATCGCTTGCTGTCTGTGTCGGCCTAGCGAGCTTAGCCATCACCAATCAGGCTGTAGCCCAAACTGAACCTAGCAAACAAACGCCCCAGTCGACCGAGATTTGGGAGCCTGTTCCTCCTGTTGTTACACCTGGTGTCGTTTCTGCGAATACAAGCGGAACAACTCCTCCATCCGACGCAGTTGTCCTTTTCGACGGTAAAAACACCGACGAATGGGTGGCTATCAAAGGTTACTCGCCTGCTAACTGGGAAAAAACCAACGAAGGACCGCTGAAATGGCCCGTAACCGATGGCATTTTGTATTCGACCAAAGGCTTCTCGGCTCGCTCGAAAAAAGAATTCAATGATTTCCAGCTTCACCTGGAATTCAAAACCCCTGAGAAAGTAGAAGGTAACAGCCAAGGCCGTGGTAACAGCGGTGTCTTTTTGCAAGGCCGTTATGAGTTGCAGGTTCTTGACAACTACAATAACCCAACGTACGTAGATGGTATGGTGGGTTCGATCTACAAACAGGCGATTCCATTGGCTAACCCAAGCCGTAAACCCGGTGAGTGGCAAACCTACGATGTCATTTATCAGGCCCCTAAATTCAACAAAGCGGGTATGATGACAGACTACGCGTATGTAACTGTATTACTGAACGGCATTCTGGTACAAAATCACGCGGCTATTCGCGGTACAACCGAATACATTGGTTATCCAAAAGTACAGCCTCACGGTGCTGGCCCAATTCTCCTTCAGGATCACGGCAACCCAGTTGGTTTCCGGAATATCTGGGTTCGGGAATTATAGAAGATAACCGCTTACGAACAACCATTAGGCCCCCGGCAATTAGCCGGGGGCTTTTTTGTATCATTGTCGCTCTGTACCGATGGGCTTTAGCCCGTAAGTCTTTGTTAATCCTAACCTAAACACGGGCTAAAGCCCGTAGGTACACGTCATTTATGCGCTATTTTACTCTTTTTATTTTCCTAATCGTCATCTCTTCAGCCTGCTCCACAACCACCGTTTATATTGTTCGTCATGGGGAGAAGGTGAACGAAACCGATACCACGAATCTGAGTCCGGCGGGTTATGCACGGGCAGCTGCTCTGGCCGAACGATTAGGCAATCAGCCTATCGATTCCATTTTCTCAACGCCCTACCGACGTACCCGACAAACGGTTCAGCCACTGGCCCAGCGACTGGGAGTTCCAGTAATTGATTATCCAGCGAAACCTACTGAGGCTATTGTGAATCGGGTTGGCACTAGTAAAGGAAAAACCGTCTTGGTGGTAGGTCATAGCAATACAATTCTGGAAATCGCCAGAGGGCTGGGCGCTCAACCGACAATGACTAGGATAGAATCAGGCGATTTTGATAATCTGCTACAGGTGAGGCTTCATCGGGGATTGTTCCGTAAATCCGTTACGTTTTCGCAGACGACCTATGGCCAGATGACCCCGCCGTAAGTGACTCATCAAGGTTATATGTCGTCTCATACGCTGTTTTCTACAAGTCATACTAATGCACTAGTAACGAAGCTGGTAAGTCACAATACCTTTGTTTCGCTATCCTGTCGATTTCTAATTTATCGAATGAAACACCTATCACTAACTCTATTTTCTTTTCTGACTGTATCGAATCTGCTTTATGCCCAGGAGGGTATCCGTGCCGCTGGCGATAAGATGCCGGAAGTTCGTAAAACCGCTATTGCCGTTACACCCGCTACCTACAAACAACGCCAGATTATGGTGGGCAGTGGGGGAGGCATTACGGGAGCCTCAACGACTTATTATCTGCTGGAAAACGGGAAATTGTTTGGCAAACGTAATCGCGATACGAATTTTACGTACATCGGTCAGCAGACAGCCGCCAATACGAAGCGCGTGTTTGAGTCGGTTGAAGTGAACGCCAAAATCAAAACGACCAAGTTCGACAACCCTGGCAATATGTATAAGTTCGTCCAGTGGCGAAAAGGTAAACTGAATTACAAAGTGGCCTGGGGTGCTGTGGATAAAACGGTCCCGACTACCTATCCGAAAATCTACGATTCGTTCATGGCCATGATTCCGGCTTCGCTAAGACTGAAGTAGAAAATGGTATTTGGTTTACGGTTGGCGGACGCATGAACCGTTGACACACCAGCTAACTGTATACCAAATACCGTATACCAAAAAGCTTATATAGTATGAAAACTCATCTCCTAATTCTGACACTTCTAACGACGACTTCGGCCTGGGCACAGCAACCCAATCCCGGCTTTGGTCGTAAGCTGAAAACCACAACGCCAACGGTTGGCCTGGCCGAACGGTTGAATGTTCAGGCGATTCCACTACCCAAAGACAGGACTGGGCGTCAGACGTTAACAGGCGGGGCACAGCTTAATCCAGAACCACTTCGGTTGCGGATTGTGCGGAATGCAGAGACGGGTTTGCCGATATTTATTGAGCGAAAAATCAACCCAAATTCAGTAACTAATCAAACAAAGGTAAAGGGGGCGCGGCTCTCGGCAACGGCGGCAGCATCGGTAGCCTACCAGTTTATGGGGCAGGTTCGTGGATTGCTGAAGCTCGATAACCCAGAAGCCAACTTCACCGTTACCCGCACCGAAACCGACGATCTGGGCCAGATGCACATTCGCCTAACACAAACGCATCGGGGTGTGCCCGTGTTGGGTTCTGAACTTGTTGCACACCTGACGGATAATGAAGTAACGTTGCTAAATGGCCATTATCAGCCTGTGTCGGCCGATCTGGCAACAACGCCTAAACTGACGATTTCAGATGCCTCTGAACAAGCACTCAAGGATGTTCGCAAAACGTCAACAGTCCGATCGTTTGGTGATAAGTTGTTGAAAATGAAATCGACGGAAGGCGAACTGTGTGTGTTCACCATGCCAGACGGTGTTGCAAAATTAGCCTATGCATTGACCGTTCGACCCAACATGCTCGAACGTTGGGAATATGTGGTTGACGCCCAAACTGGCGAAGTACTCGACAAGTACAACCATACTTGTTCGTTCGTGGGACCGATTAAGGCAACCGGGAAAGATTTGAATGGGGTAACGCGGACCTTCCAGACCTACCAGCAAACGAACACAGGTTATTACCTGATTGATGCATCGCGATCGATGTTTAATAGCTCAACATCTAAAATGCCCGATAATCCGGTTGGCGCTCTCTGGACGGTAGACGCCCGAAATACATTTGGTACTAACCAGAAAATCTATCAGATTACCTCTACCAACAACGCCGATTGGACGCCGACCGCCGTTTCGGCGCATTACAACGCAGGGGTCGCCTACGATTATTATAAAAATACCCATAATCGAAATGGGCTGAGTGGTACTGGCGAAACGATGGTATCTATTGTGAACATGCCCGACGATGACGGAAAAGCCATGGACAATGCTTATTGGAATGGAAAAGTGATGGCCTACGGAAATGGAAAACTCCTGAAACCATTAGCGGGTGGGTTAGATGTTGCCGGACACGAAATGACGCATGGAGTTATTCAGAACACCGCCAATTTGCAATACAAAAGCCAGTCAGGGGCCATCAATGAATCGTTTGCCGACGTATTCGGCGCTATGATCGACCGGGACAACTGGACGATTGGTGAGACGATTGCTACCCCTGCTGTGCTGCCATCAGGAGCATTGCGGAACCTATCGAACCCCAATCAGGGTGGCAAGAGCAAAGACCCCAACGGCTATCAGCCCGCTACTATGTCGCAGTATGAAACGACTAGTGATGATAACGGTGGCGTACACATCAACAGTGGTATCCCAAACTTTGCGTTCTACAAATTTGCGACTGCTGTAGGGAAAGAGAAAGCCGAAAAAGTTTACTATCGTGCCCTGACGACCTACCTGGTCCGCACATCCCAATTCCTGGATTTGCGCCTGGCTGTTATCAAAGCCACCAGCGATTTGTATGGAGCAACGGGTGCTGAAGTGTCGGCGGCTAAGAGCGCGTTTGATGCTGTCGGCATTACGGAAGGAACTTCAACTACACCCAAGACCCCTGATGTACCGGTAGCTTCGGGTCAGGATTTACTCTTACTGGCCGATGCGACTACATCGAAGTTGTATTCAACAACGGTAGGTGCAGGATCGAAGTTTGACCAGAAATCGGCCTTGGGTTTAGTCCATCGTCCCAGCGTGACCGACGATGGAAAATACGCATATTACGTAACGACGGATAAACGTATTCGCTCAGTGAATCTGACAGGCACTCCAACCGAAACGATTATTTCAAATGATCCTATTTGGGATAACGTAGCCATTTCGAAAGATGGCACCAAACTAGCTGCGCTTACTGCCGATAAAGATGCTTCCATTTATGTGTATAGCTATGATAAGAAACAAGGGGTAACATTTAAGCTCTACAATCCAACATACACACAGGGAGTCCAGACCGGCGACGTTCAATATGCCGATTCCTTTGAGTGGGATTTCACGGGCGAAAACATTGTCTACGATGCTTACAACGCTCTTAAAAACAGCTCTGGCGATGATATTGACTATTGGGATGTGGGTTTTATCAATGTCTGGAGTAATACGACTAAAGACTTTGCCAAAGGTGAGATTGAAAAATTATTTTCTAATCTGGACGAAGGTGAGAGTATCGGCAACCCGTCATTTTCTAAAAACTCGCCCGACGTAATCGCCTTTGATTACCTGAACGAAACCGACGATACTTATGAGGTAGTTGCTGTTGACCTGAATGCGGGTAAGGTGAACATTGTGTATGAAAACAATACATTAGGCTTCCCAAGCTATTCGCGTCTTGATAACAGACTTGTGTTCAGCACCGAGTCGGGAACAAGTGAAAATGTATCGGGTATCAATATGGGCGCCGATAAAATTACCCCGTCAGGCTCGGCTACAGTATTGTACACAGATGCGAAATGGCCAGTCTGGTACACACAAGGTACCCGCGCTGCTAAAACAGCCCAAACGATTACGTTCGACGCCATTGCTGACCGTTATTCCAATCAGGGTGACCTAACGCTGAAAGCAACCTGCTCGTCGAACCTGACGGTTGGGTTTCAGGTGAAAAGTGGCCCGGCTACCTTGACTGGCACAACCCTGAAATTTACGGGTGTAGGAGCTGTTACGGTGCAGGCTTTCCAGAACGGAAACGATCAGTTTGCTGCCGCAACGGCTGTGGAGCGAACATTCAACGTATTAACAGTCACAGGTACCGAACCCGCCTGGGCTGACGCATTGTCCGTTTACCCGAATCCGGCGGGAAGTACGCTAACCGTCGAATTGCCCGGAACGGAAACCGTTGAAAAATTATCACTTCAAACACTCACGGGAGCTATAGCCTTACAGCCTACTCTTCGCGGACACCAGCGCACAGCCACCCTGGAAATTGGCCACCTGCCTAAAGGGCTATACTTCCTGCAAATTCAAACGGCAAACGGAACCACAACTAAGAAAGTAATGAAGGAATAGGGAATGACGTTTGCCATTTTTTTTCGTCCTAGTACCTGAATCAAATAAAACTGTATAGTTGAGTATGTATCTGGAAGAACGCGTAGAGCGATTAGAACACCTTTCTGTTGACCAGGGGCGGCAGCTTGAAACCATTACCAGAGGCTTGGCTGACTTGACCGTAACCGTGAATCAACGGTTTAATGAGGTTGATAAACGCTTTGATAAAGTAGAAGCGGATATTGCTGAGCTGAAAAGTGGTCAGGCTCGCTTAGAAACAACCGTCGCGGATATTCAACAGACACAACAATTGATTTTGACTATTTTACAAGACAAATTGAAGTAGCGTTCTAAAGTTTGATCGTATAGACATGAGTCATCCCGAATTTTGAGTGATAGCGAAAGCGACCATTAGCGCATTAGCAATCGCAATTCGAAGTCTGTAAATCGGCACTGAAGCAATTCGGTGTCGATTTCCGGTTCTTGGCACCCACTGTTTGAGAAAAAGGGGTACCCAATGGGGCCAATTCCTCAATAGAGATAGCAAAAAGTCATACACTAAAGCCACCATCGCCAAGAGCTTCAACCGGTTTTCCCAGAACCAAAGCCTGGGCGATTCCATACCTAGTTCCGCTTTACCTACCCGAAAGGCCTGCTCAACTTGCCACCGGTGCATATAACTGTGAACCATCTCCCAGGCATCTGTGACGGTTTTGATGAGTACCGACGTCAGCAGATACATCGGGGGTTGCTGGTTTTTCTTATCCCGAACTACGATTAGAAACAACTCACGCTGCATGAAGTCAGGATGATGAACGGCTAACCAGCCTACGCTGACATAGCTTGAAAAAGCCTTTCTTGATTTCGGTTAGGCGTTTGGCCTTACTACTCTCTACCGAGCAAAGTCCCTCGACAAACCAGCTCTCGGGTTTTTCTAGGCGGCTATCATCCCATAACAGCAAAGGGCGTTTGTTGACCTCCCGCAATTGGGCAATCCGCTCTTGAGTTTGCTGGAAAAAGAAGGCATCAATCAGTGAAGCATCCCAGTTTTTACACCGGAGCAGGTTACTGAGTCGTTTGGTACCGGCCAGCGCGTGCGCATAACCGGTGATATAGCTACCTAACTCACTAAGTAAGAGGCCCGTCTTACTATTTCGTAACAATAGAATACTGGTAAACAAGGTGGCGAAGGTAGCCACCCGTCGCTTATCAATCTGGTCTAGTAGCTTTTCTTGAACCGGCTAAAGATACTGCCAGGCTTTAGTGTGTAAAAAGGTAGTGGCTGTTGACTTTTGAACAGGAATACTCTTTTTTTTTGGTATGTCTCAGACATAAAAAGACCTCCTTTCTGGCTTTGGCGTTGTGGTGATGCTCAAAACTAAGAAAGGAGGCTCTTTTTTTAGTCAGCCCATAAAATTCGGGATGACTCATGTTTATGTTGAGTTTGTTCGCAGATCTATTTCGTTGTGATCTCAATCGTTTTGGTGTTCTTCATGACATTCACCTTGGCAATGGCATCTGGCTGAAGTGTTTCTATTGCTTCTTTCGTAGTTGCCTTCCCATTAAGGATAAAATGATCGAATTTATCGAGGGTAGCCTGATCACTTTTTTCTTCCAATGTGAAATTGATTGGCAAGTTATATCGAACATTTACCACTTTTCCATTCTGAGTGGCGGGTTGCCACTTAGGCATATTTTGTACAACGCGGACGGCTTCCTCACCAGTGCCAAAGCCAACGTCTTTCAATATCTTAACATCAGTAACCTCGCCGGTTTTTGTCACAATGAAATTAACAAATACGCGTCCCTCGGCTTTTACCTTCTGGGCAGCAGCCGGGTATTTCAGATTATTAGCTAAATAGGCGCCTAATTCTTTCATACCACCGGGAAATGCGGGTTGGTTTTCAACTACGGTAAAAACTTCCCCGTCCACTTTCACGGCTTTACGGGCAGATTCACTAGCAGGGATAATAGCACTCTGCGATTGATCCTGGCCCGATTGTGTACACATAACCAGACAGGCTGCCACGGGCAGAATCAGAGCATAGCCGAGCAAGGCTCGACGATGGGATGCGGGTTTTTGTAACATAATAATCCGTTGTTTAAGGGTTGATTTAGAGACAAAAGGAGTCGTTAGGGCCGTAACGGGCATATTGAGCGCATAGGCAACTAATTGACGGGGGTAATCGGGCTGTGGTGTTTTCAGGACAGTTCGGTCGGCCAGAAACTCGTGGACTTCCTGCAAGGCATGTTTATAGAGCAACAGCACTGGATTGAACCATAAAGCAGCCTGCACAATTTCTATAAACAGCACATCGATCGTGTGGCGCTGGCGAATATGCGCTTCTTCATGACGTAGCAGCGCATCGGGTTCAGTAAGCGAATCGGTTTGATTTAGTACCAGATAACGCCCGAATGAAAACGAAGGAGTCGAATCGTCGGGGAGCCGGACGAGGGTATACGTTGGGTTGGGTTCTGCGCTGCCTTGCTTAATCAGCTTAAAAACCGATGTTAGATGTACACCCAATCGCAACAACATTACCGCTACGCCAAGACTGTATATAAGCCAGAGCCATTGCGTTGTTGTCAGACTATCCGATTGGCTGGACGCTCCGACGGTAAAAGCGGGTAAGGTCAGCGTTCCAATCGGTAAAGACTCGGCTGTTCCGATCGGTAATTCGACGAAAGGAAGTACGAACGACAGCCCAACCGTCGCCAGCAAATACCAGCGGTTCAGATCGAAAAACGTGTTTCGGTGGAGAAACAGCCAATAGCTACCGTAGAATAACAGCAGATATAGGCTGGCGATTAAGAGATAGGGGAGCGTATTCATTTCTTTTTCGAGGTTATAATAATGACGCCATATTTACCTTTCTCGCCGTAAGCTGCTGCTGACCCATCTTTCAATACATCGATGCTCTTAATGTCCTTAGGATCAAGGTTAAGTAGGTCGAGCGTATTCGAATTAGAGACAGATTTGCTGAACGCCGATTTTTGAACTTCAACGCCGTCCAAAATGTAGAGAGGTTCACCGCCTAACTCACCTAAGAGGCCTCTACCTCGAATGGTAACCGAGGATTTTGGATTCCGTAGCGAATCTGGCAGGCGCATGGCATACCGCTCTTTGCTGCCAGACGTAGGGTCATCGAGAGTGAGTTTATTGTTCTTGTTTTTATCGAGAACAAAGCCAGCCTTCTGTTCAGAACCTGTTTTAGGGTTTGGCTCAATCTGGCCAGTACGCTTGTCTTCCCATTTTTCCAGTGCAAACTGAATCGGAAGGTTGTATTGTACATCTACGGCTTTACCGTCCTGCATGCCTGGATTCCATTTCGGCATCTGACTTACTACGCGTACGGCTTCTTCATCACAGCCACCGCCAACGCCTTTTAGAACCCGTAGATTTCGAATTTCGCCTGTTTGGGAAACAACAAACTGGACAAATACCCGGCCTTCAACTTTGTTCTGCTGGGCTTCTGAAGGATAGCGTAAGTTTCGGGAAAGATATTGACCTAAGGCCCGCATACCTCCTGGAAATTCTGGCTGCTTTTCAACAACGGTGAAAACCTCGTTCGCCTGGCTGCGCGTGGTGGGTTGAGCCGCGGAAGAAGGTGGTGATTCGTATCCAGTAACAGTAACAGATACATCGTTCAGCTGATTGCCTACTACTTGCCCCGTTCGTGTATCCTCTTTGGCGTCAAGTGCAAACTGAATTGGTAATACATGTTGTGTTGCTATCGCTTTGCCATTCTGCTTTCCGGGAATCCATTTCGGCATTTGACGCACAACACGCAAGGCTTCTTCGTTGCACCCACTACCAATACCCTTCTTAACGACTGCCGAACTAATGGCGCCAGTGGGTGATACCACAAATTGTACAAGTACATTGCCTTGAATACCAGCCGCTTTAGCTTTGGTCGGGTATCGGAGCGAATGGGCAACGTACTGCATTAATCCCGGTATTCCGGTTGGGAAAACAGCGGGTTCTTCAACAGCTGTATAAACCTCTCCATTGATCGTTTGTGACGACGGCGGAGTTCGAAGGGGCATCAACGGGTTGGGCTTTATGCCCTTGTAGGCTGCCGTAGCGCCCATGGTAGGCAATTCGTCTGGGTCTGCCAGTGCCAGCGCTACGTCAATTGTTGTTCGATTTTCGACGGGAACAGTTGCCATTGTGAAGCCAACGAAGCTAACAGCCAATAGGGCCGTTTTGGGGACATTTTCAAGCTTAAAGTATCCGTGGGCATTCGTTGATGTTCCTTTTTTAGTACCAGCAACGACTACGTTTGCTCCGGGCAAGGGCTTCTTATCTACGGCGCTGGTAATCTTACCCGAAACGGTAATGGTATCATCCGTTACCTGACTGACGACAGCCGCAATCTCCTCTCTTGCTGTGGTCATAGCCAGTAAACCAAACACCAGTGGGAGTACCAGCATATACTTGCTCAATGCCCAGCGGGTGGTAGCTTTCTGCTGAAGCATCATGATCCGTTGTTTCAGGAGCGAAGGATTGAAGAAACTATTCGTCAACGTGTCGGGACCGCTTAGGCCGAGTTGCGTACCAAAGGAATAAGCCACTAAAAAACGAGCGTATTCGGTGGGTTGACTGGCGGGTTTATCGGCCAGAAATTCATGTACCTGACGCAAAAGTCGGTCGATGAGCCAGATCGTTGGGCAGGCCCAGAAAAGTGCCTGTAGTAGGCACATTCCCAACACATCGGCACTATGACATTGTCGAACGTGAACCAATTCATGTTGAAGAATCAATTCATTGCGCGTATCGGTGGGGTTGAGAATAATGTATTGAAAAAATGAAAAGGTAGGGAGGGTCGGATCATTGGGCTGGACGAGTATAAAGCCCTCATGAACTTGCTGGGGTGACCGCCGAATCAGCCACACCAATCGTCCGACGCGTATTCCCAACCGGACAAGCAGTACCAACGCAACCAGTGCGTAGGCCCATAAACCTACCTGCTCCCAATCTGGACCAGTGTCAACGGGGGCAGCTACAACCGCTGACACTGGTAATGCGATTACACCAACAGGCATGGTGACCGGAAGCGTTTCGACGGTTTTCGTCGGTAAGATCACCAGCGGAAGCACCAGCGACAGAATAACAGAAGCCAGCAAATACGCCCGATTGAGGCTGAAAAATGTGTGCCGACGCAGGAGCAGCCAATAACAACCTGCAAATAGCAAGCCGTAGAGGTTAGCTTTCAGGAGGTAGTCAAGGGCGTTCATTGATCTTTCTGTTTGTTTAGGAGTTTGATAATCTCGTCGGCTTCGGTGAGGCTGATGTTCTTGTCTTTTACGAAAAACGACACCAGCTTTTTGAGCGAATTATCGAAGTAGTTTGCCATCAATTGCTCCGTCTGAAAGCGCCGATATTCCTCTTCGGTGATGAGCGGATAGTACTCATGCGTTTTACCATAAGCCGTGTAGCCAACCAATTCCTTTTTCTCCAGAATACGGATAATCGTAGAGACGGTATTATAGGCGGGTTTCGGCTCGGGTAATTCGGCCAGCACATCTTTAACGAAGGCCTTTTTTAGCTGCCAAAGAACCCGCATAATCTCTTCTTCAGCTTTGGTTAATTCGCGTATCTGCATGATTCACAGGAGACTGTTAATTGTGGTCGAAATGTATGACTAATGATTTAGTTTTACAACTAATGTATTAGTTATTTGTTTGTGAAAAAAAAGAAATCCCCTTTTCTGAGTCAGAAAAGGGGATTTCTTTTTTTGTCATCCTGACGAAAGGAAGGATCTTACACTTTCCTAACAATCAAATAAGGATTCCTTAAGATCCTTCCTTTCGTCAGGATGATAAAGTGTTCTGGTAAAATGACTGATTAATAGTGAGATTATACTTTTGAATTATCCATAGTTCACTTTGTTAACGTAGGCCCCAAATTCGTCCAGCCGACGAGCACATTGGATAAGAACCAGCTTTTACCTTTGTCGTTGTTCCCCTGGTAGAATAGATACGTCTTCCCGTTAGTATTGGCAAAAATGTGCGGGTGGCCCGATTCGCTGGAATTCCAGGTTCCGGGGGCACCGTTTTTAAGGAATGGCTCAGATTGAACTCGTTCCCAATGAATACCATCTGTGCTTCGGGCAACACCGATTTGCTGAGGCCAGTTGTTGTACGCTCCGGCATAAAACATGTAGAGCTGCCCATTGCGCTCAACGACCGAAGCGCCTTCAATGCATTCGCCTTCCCAGGGTAGTTCCGGTTTTAGAATTGGACCTTTATTATCTACTTGCTGCCATTCTTCCCGATTGAAGTTCGTATTGGCGGGCGCTGTAGCCACACCCAGTTGCTGAATTTTATACGCTGGATCACGGGTTGCGAAGTACAAAAAATACTGGTCTTTGAACTTGATAACTTCGGCGTCGATGGCTCGCCCGCACGACCAATCACTGATGGCCGGGTGGAAAATTGGGTTAGTTGGATTTCGGTCGAAATGAATGCCATCGGTCGAAACCGCGTGACAAATCGCATCGTTACGTCCGTTTCCATAGGTTTGGTAAAACAGATGTACTTTTCCATCCCGAACGAGCGCTCCCGGAGCACACAAGCCCTTTTTCTCATAATCTGCAACGGGCGTAATCTCACCCACTTTCGCCCAGTTAGTCAGATCAGTACTGCGCGCAATACCAATACCCCAATGATCTGTTCCGCTCGAATCTTTGTAGAGTGGCACGGAGTAGTACATCAGGTAGGCCTTGCCAAAGCGGACCACGTGTGGGTTCTTTGGCAAAGCCTGGTTTCCGGTGCGTAGTATCGCCAAACATCATCGCTGGCTTCGACGATTGTGCAGTTGCAAGCGTCGTGAGTGCCCCAATCAGTGTAGCGAATAAAAGAAAGCCCCTAAGGTTCTTCATGGTTAATTTGAGACTGCGAAACTGGCGCGAGTATTTACTCGTGCCTATAATCTCGTTAGTATTCACTGACGCATGAGTTAGATTTTCAAGCGCCAGCGAATGCTGGCTATATAAAAAGGCACGGGTAAATACCCGCGCCAGCACGAAACGACTTTTACTTAAACAACGGCGCGTGAATTTTCTGTAACGTTTCAACGGGAATCTTGATCACTTCCCGATCGTAGGTCAACAGTCCGTTTACTTCGCCTTCTACGTCCGTTGTTTGGGTGTAAACTGCTGCCGATAACGCCTGTTTCTTATAGTACTCAACGATTTTGGCGTATTTCTTTTCATACGCTTTCTGCACCACATCGGCCGATTGATAGGTCTGGTAGCCCCAGTTGCGCATTTCCGGATTCCAGAGATGGCCCTGAACTGGCCAGCCAATACCGCCAAATTCACCGATCACCACCACCCGATTTGATTTAGGCGTTGGCGACTTGGGCTCTTCTTCGTAAGTATGAATGTCGTAGAAATCGCCCGCGCCGACATCATTCCAACCGCTGGATGCGTTGATCGTTCGGCTTGGGTCGAGCGCTTTTACCCAGTCGGCCAGCCGTTTGTTTTCATATTGTCCCCAGCCTTCGTTATGCACAACCCAGGTTACGATGCTGGGGTGATTATGCAGGCGATTCATCATCCGGCGCAATTCCAGCTCAAACTGCTCTTTCCCTTTCGATCGACGGATTGGCTCCGACTGATCGCCGGGATGTTCATTCTGACCTTCCAGAAAACCCGATGGCATGTCTTGCCACACCAGTATGCCTAGCTTATCGCAGAGATAATAGTAGCGGTCTGGCTCAACTTTGATGTGCTTCCGAAGCATGTTGAAACCCGACTTTTTGAGGAAATCAATTTCAAATGCCATGCCTTCGTCAGATGGTGGCGTTAGTAAACCACCGGGCCACCAGCCCTGATCGAGTGGGCCGTTCTGAAACACAAACTTATTGTTCAATAACAGCACGGGTTGATTGGCCACTGGACCAGCACCGATCGAAATTTTACGCATAGCGAAATAACCCGTCACCACATCGACAGGGTTACCTGTAACCGTTGCATTCGCAAAGGCAGCGATTATAGGTGCATCCTGACGTGTACGTTTGTTGCGGGGTGTATCGCCGAAGGGGTCAGTTACGGTAACCAACTCAACTTTTATAGTGTACAGGAACGGGCTATCCGGTGACCAGAGTTTGGGTGTTTTGATGTTCAGCCAACCGGTTCGACCTGCCCTGACGAGTGCTGTAGCAACAGGCTGATTACCATCCATCGCCGTCAGACGGATCGCTGTGGTGAAATTGTCAGCAGGTTTATCGAGCAACACATCCACCCGAAGGCGGCTGGAATCCAGCTCTGGCGTTAGTTTCACTTCCTCAATGTACGTCTGTTTCGGAACAGGTTCCATCCAGACTGTTTGCCAGATACCCGAAACCGGCGTGTACCAGATGCCGTGAGGATTCATCAGCTGTTTTCCGCGAGGCTGCTCTCCGGTTGAGGTCGGATCGGTTACACCCAACACCAGTTGATTCTGGCCATCTTTCAGAAAATCGGTAATGTCGAAACTAAACGAATCTGAACCGCCCGTATGTGAACCAACCAGGCCACCATTTACCCACAGACTGCATTCATAATCAACAGCCCCGAAATGAAGGAGTACACGTTGACCAGCCCAATCTTTCGGCACACCAACGTCCCGACGATACCACAAACGCTGGTCGGCGGTGAGTGATTTGTTGACTTTTGATACCGTCGATTCCAGACAGAACGGAACCAGAATCTGACCGTCGTAGCGGGTCGGTTGCGGTGTCGTTTTGGGCGTGATGGCATATTCCCACATACCATTTAGGTTCTGCCATTGTTGACGAACCATTTGCGGACGAGGGTACTCGCGCCAGGCATTTTCGGGCGTAATTTGTTTTTCCCAACGGCTCATGATAGGAGCGGTACGCGGCTGATTCGAAACAGGCGTTTGGGCAATTGCCAATCCTGCCCCTAGCAGAGTAAGGCTAAGCGCAGCGGAAAGGAGTCGGGTGGAAAGCATGAATGTATGGAGTTGGTTTAGGTACTGGTTAAGATTGCTTTGGCTATTTTTTGTCATTCCGACGAAAGGAGGAATCTCAATGCCCCTTCTTAGCCAAGCTTGCCTTAATGGGAGACTTTGAGATTCCTCCTTTCGTCGGAATGACAAAAAAACAGAAATGTTACTTGCTCAATTTCCCTTCGAGCATTTTGATGAAATAGCCGCCTACCACCGAACGAGCCTGAAAACCAACCTGTTTGGCATTGGTTGTCTCGTGCCAATCGGAGAGCGGAACCCGTGTAGGTGTTTCGTTGACGTATTTCCAGACGGGCTTGATAAATGCCTCGAAATCGCGGTCTGATTTAGCGAGCGTAGCCGTCCACATGATCCAGTCCGACTTGGTGTAGGTTTTTCGGCTATCTAAAGGGAGTCCGTAGGTCTTTTGCTTGGTCAGGTAATAGGCGATTTCGGTTTGCGGAATCTCCTTTGGAAATACGTTCATGTCCAGCAGCTTATCCCAAACCAGATTGTATTTCTGGCTCCAGGTGTCAGATTGGTTCTCGAATGTCAGGTCGTAATGCGGCAGTTGCGACGCCGTTTTGTCGAGAGCGAGTTGTTGCCATTTTGTCGCCATTTCCCGTGCCGTTTTCAGGTAACTTTCTGAGGTTGCTTTGTCACCCAGTTGAGCCGCCATCTGTCCATAGGCCGCAATACCCAAAATAGCCTTGACCGACAGGTTGGCGTTTCGGGCAATATGTCCGGCAAAGTCGTCGGTGCAGAGCTGATTAGCCGGGTCGAAGCCATCTTTCTTGAGGTATTCAACCCAGGTCGTCAGGGTTTTCCAGTGTTGTTTGGCATAATTGGCGTTCCCTTCGGCTCCGGTAATAGCGCCAGCTAGCAGGAGCATATTCCCACATTCTTCTACCGGCATATCTTCGCCATAGGTCTGACCGTTAGCGAGTGGGTACGTTCCTACATCGTGAGCGGCAAACGGCTTTTTCCAATTACCGCTTTCGGAATAATAGAAAATAGGCTCCATCATACCCTTCAGCAAGGTTGGATTATAAAGTAGAAAGAGCGGGGCCGATGGATACGTCACGTCAACCGTACCAATAGAGCCGTTGGAGAAATTTTCCTTCGACAAGAAAAGCGTTTCACCTTTGGGGCCCGCCACAATCTTGTGGGCGGCAATAGCCTGACGATAAGCCAGTACGCATAAATCAGCGTAATCGGTACCGCCAGCTTTGCGGGCGTCGGAACGAAGTTTGCTATCGAATTTGGTGCATTTTTCCCGGAGTCGGTTGTAATCTTTCTCAGCTACCTGGAGTAGTGCAGGCATGGTTACTTTCCCCGTCCGATTCCACCAGGGGCGCAGATTTTGCTTAAAATACTGTACCGAATACAAGTCATCGTAACCCAGCATCAGGTGCTTTTCGGTGGCTTTCGTTACGTTGCCAAAATCGAGAACACTGGCAACGGCTACATCGACGGCGGCCCGAGGTTTGTTGGCCGGAACAGATGCTTTGTTATCGGTAGGGAGTTGTCCCGTTGTTAAAAACGCGTGTTTCAGGCCCGGTGCCATGCCATTGCCGGTCTGGTTACCCTTTTCCTGCGGAGTGGCCAGATACGCATAGCCCCAGTCGATTCGCACATTGTCGCCTTTCTTGGCGAGAACGGATTGTGCCTGAGTGCCAACGGTTTGATAAATGAGGCCGGGAGCCTGCCCAGCTTTCAGCACAACCTCCTGCCCGATTGTGTTAGTGGCCAGTGTACCTGACTCACTCAGATAAACCTGCACCGCATGTGACTTCCGATCTGCCGAGCGAACCTCAAACGTTACGTAGGTGATTGGTCGGGCAGCTACGTCCACTTCATCCAGCAATAAAGGCGACAGAAACGTAAGGGCTAGATTTACGGGGCCAGCGGTAAACTCGTAGTTGGTTTGCGTCGCCGATACCGTTACGCCCGTTTGCGTAGCGGTTTCCATCGTTGATGACTTGATCGGATTAACAATGCCAATGTCGATAAACGAACCACCCCGAGGGCTTACGCAATGTACGGCCAATACATTTTTGCCCTTCTGCAACGCTTTCTGACCCGCTTCAGGGAAGGGCAAAAGAATATATTCATTGGTGTAATCAGGCTTATCCAGAATCTTGGTGCCGTTCAGATAAACAACTACGTCGTCATCATGACTGATGGAGAGCAGGAATTTCGACGGGTCGGATTTGCCATCGTAGGTAAATTCACGACGGTAATAAATGCCATCTTTCATACCGGCATTGTCGCTATTGGTCCATTTTGTTTTAGCCTCGGGCGTATCGCCAAAAGGCCCCTGTCCCGATTTCCAGCCACTGGCAGTAAAGTCTGATTTCTCCCAACCCGCACTGGGTTTGGTCATCGTGTATTGGGCAGCATAAGCCTGTACTTCACCGCTTGCTAAAATGGGTTCGTAAGTGGTTGGAACAGCGCCCAGAAACTGATACGCTTTTCCATCGACGCGTATAATTCCCTCCAACGACTGTGGCTTGCCCGTCCAGTGGCGCGTTGGCGAATCGGTAAGCTTATCGGTCATACTCCAGACACTAAAATAAGGGTCGTGCGTAATTAGCGGATAAGCTGGTGGGCGTAGTGTCTGGGCATGTGTTTGCCCGATTGACAGAGCAAAGAAGAGTAAAAATGAAATGTGGGAAATGGGATTTTTGCGCATTAAGAACGTTTGTTTAGCGAGCTTCCGTTGCAGACACTATAAACCAACAGAATAGACTCCTTTACTTATTCGATATGGATTTAGCCGTTTACCCAGATTTGAGGTGGGTAATTTTTTTAGCTAAAAATAAGGCGAAAAAATGGCTTGTTGCATAAACAAGTGCTTTCTGAACGCATCAGAGGGGTAAGTTTTATGCAACAAACCGGCTAGTTGCATAAAGGCTCTTTCATTACAAGAATTTCATGTGTCTGGTCGGGTAGAACTGCTAATTGGGCTTCTTATCAGCCGTATACTAAACCTTTTAATTTCTTTTCACTAACCATGAAACAGGTATTTGTACTGGCGATTGGGCTGTTGATGACCGGGCTGACTTCGGTATCGGTTGCACAACAGATTTCTAAAGAAGAACTGATCTTTCTGACGCCCGACTGGAAAGGCGAACGCTTCCCCGACGGACGCCCAAAAGTGCCAGATGCTATTCTGAAACGCATGAAGCTGGTGACGCACGAAGAAGCCTGGGCTGTTATGAAAGGCGAAAAATACCGGTATCAGTTCGCGGGTGATTGGCAAACGATCAATCCGGATAGCGTACTGGTGGGCCGGGCACTCACGGCTACTTTTATGCCCGGTCGGCCGGATGTGCATCGGGTGACGGATGAAAAAGGACACACCAAAGATGGTCGTGTGAAATCGCAGAATGCCTGGCCAATTGACATGCTTGTCAAGGGTGATGTGTATGTGGTTGACCAGTTTGGGATGCACGAAGATGGCCCAACCATCGGCGACAATCTGGGTAATTCAATTTATGCCAAAACAGGTAATGGTATCGTTTACGAAGGTGCTGTTCGGGATGTGGCCGGGTTGAAAGAAATTGGTGGATTTACGTCTTATTTCAGAAGTTATCACCCCTCGCACCACAATCCCGAAGGTGATTTGAATACCACATTGGTAGGCATCAATCGCCCAACCCGCATCGGTAAAGTGATGGTTATGCCAGGAGATGTCGTGCTCGGTCGTAATGGGGGTGTTGCGTTTATTCCGCCCCATCTGGCCGAGAAAGTGGTGAAAACGTCAGAGATTATCCGGTTACGCGACATGTTCGGCCATCTGCGACTGCGCGAACAGAAATACACACCGGGTCAGATTGATTCGCGCTGGTCGGATGAGATCGAAAAGGATTTCTCGAAATGGCTCAACGACCACGTGAGCGAACTCCCCGTCCCGAAAGAGCAAATTCAGGATTATTTGAAAACCCGTACCTGGTAAAACAGTATTCGGTTTACGGTTTATAGTTTACGGTTAACTGCCTCAAAAATACTGCTAATGCGTCAGCCAACCGTAAACTATAAACCGTAAACCATAAACCTTCTTCTTATGACAACATCTCGTCGTTCTTTTCTGACTAAAAGTGCTTTAGCCAGTGTTTTCAGTGCCAATGCCTTAGCCAGTTTCGGCGAAGGACTGGAAACGGCCGTTCATAATGCCCCTTTATCGTCGGCGCCATCCGATCTGAAAATCACAGATATTAAATGTGGCTACACCCGAAATGGCCATAGTCTGTTCGTTAAAATTCATACCAATCAGGGAATCTGGGGCTGTGGCGAAGCGGTCGATGCGTCGGTTGGAACGTATCATCTGGTGAAATTGATGGGTGAGCGAATTAAGGGTAAGAGTCCGCTCAATGTCAATCGCCTGTTTGAAGATGTTCGGAAATCTGGTTTCTTTGAAGGGGCCCAGTCCGGGATTTATATCTCTGTATTGTCGGCTATTGAAACGGCGCTTTGGGACTTAACTGGGAAAGCACTCGGCATGCCCGTTTATCAATTGCTGGGCGGCAAATTCCGGGACAAAATCCGCGTGTATTGCGATACCGGAGCCTATCGCGAGACCGACACCAGCGCTGAAGCTTTCGGGAAAAGCGCTAAGAAAGCCGTCGATATGGGTTTTACGGCCGTGAAATATGACATCGACGAACGGAACGACCCCAATAAATACGACGCTTACAACTGGACCGCCAGTCAGGGCGAACTGGAGCGGATGTACAACCAGATTGCCGGTGTCCGAAAAGCGGTTGGTCCTAAGATTGACATCTGTGTCGATATGCACGGTCGGTACGATGTCACAACGGGGCGTCGGGTGGCCAAGATGATGGAGCCATTGAATCTGTTGTTTCTGGAAGAACCGATTCCGGCCGAAAATCCGGAAGCATATCGGCAAATTCGGGAAGCGTCGAATACGCCCATCTGCGCCGGAGAAAACCATTATCTGGCCCACGGATTCCGTAAACTCCTCGAAATTGGCGCCGTCGACATCATCATGCCCGATTTGCAAAAAGCAGGCGGATTAGGAGAGGCCCAACGGATTGCCAACCTGGCCAATTTGTATTATGTGCCGTTTGCCCCGCACATGGTGGCTTCGTATCTGGGCGCTATGGCGTCGAGCCACGTCTGCGCATCGGTACCGAACTTCCTGATTCTGGAATGGCAGATTTATTTCCACGAGGAGCCGATGTTCAAGGAAATCGTCACATTCGACGGGCCTATGGTGGAAAAAGGATTCATTCCGTTATCCAACAAACCCGGTATCGGCGTCGAAATCAACGAAGAAGGCATGCGGAAATACGCTCCGAAAGACGTACCGTTTTTTGTGTAGATGTTGTGTTTTTGACAAGGGGAAGTCTTGAACTTTCTCAAATGAAACTGGTCGGTACTTTTTGTCATTCCGACGCCAGGAGGAATCTCAAGCTTGCTTATCAATAGACTTGAGATTCCTCCTGGCGTCGGAATGACAAAAAACTCACTTGTCAATGAAATATAAAAGTTTAAAACAACTTCAGTAACTAACCAGGATAGTCGCGTTTTATCGACACTCATTTATCAAATTTTTCCATTGACAACAAGACCTACTCCTGTAGCTGCTGGGCCCCCGAGTTCAATGGGCAGTGCGCCCACCTCAAGCAATTATCGCTGGATAATTGTCGGGCTTCTCTTTTTTGCAACGACCATCAACTACCTCGACCGGCAGGTGATGAGTCTGTTGAAGCCAATTCTGGAAAAAGAGTTTAACTGGACCGAAACCGACTATGGCGATATCGTAACCGTTTTTACTTTTTTCTACGGAGCCAGTACCTTGTTGGCGGGCTATATCATCGACCGGATTGGTACTAAAATTGGCTATATAGGCGCTATTCTGGTATGGAGTTTTGCGGCAATGGGCCATGCGCTGGCCGGTGGTACATCTGGGTTCATGATTGCCCGTGGACTGTTAGGCATTGGCGAAGCGGGTAACTTTCCGGCTTCTATTAAAACTGTAGCCGAGTGGTTTCCGCAAAAAGAGCGAGCGTTAGCCGTTGGGATTTTCAACTCTGGAGCTAACATTGGTGCCGTAGTAGCCCCCGCTATTGTACCGCCTTTGGCGCTTCTGGCCGGATGGCAAATGACTTTTATCGCAACGGGGGCCCTCGGTTTTCTCTGGATTGTGGCCTGGTGGTTTTACTATGAGGTCCCTGCGCGGCATAAACGGGTTAGCGCGGCCGAACTGGCTCACATTACCGGCGAATCTCCTGTTGAACCATCGGTGGCTGGTGATGCCGCTGCAACTGACCTTCTCACCGATACTCCAACTCACTATCCAATCTTCGCCAATAAAGCGATCTGGGGTTTTATGAGTGGCAAACTTTTAACCGACCCTATCTGGTGGTTTTTCCTGTTCTGGTTACCATCCTATCTGTCGAATATTTATCACCTTGATTTGAAAAAATTAGGTGCTCCACTAATCGTCATTTATCTGGCAGCTACCATTGGTAGCGTTGGGGGCGGTTGGCTGTCGTCTACCCTTATTGAAAAAGGTTGGCATCCCACACGGGCGCGGCAGTGGGCGATGGCCTTATTTGCCATCTGCATCACACCCGTGATGGCCATTAGCCAAATGGGCAGCATGTGGCCAGTTATTGCGATTTTGTCACTGGCTGTAGCGGCTCACCAGGCCTGGTCGGCTAATATTTTCACCGTAGCTGCCGATCAATTCCCGAAGCAGGTTTTGAGCCGGGTGGTTGGTTTAGGAACGATGGCCGGTACGCTGGGCGGTGCTGTTTTTCCGCTACTCGTCGGGCGGATTCTGGATCATTACAAAGCGTTGGGAAGCCTGTCGGATGGCTATTATGTCATTTTTTACATCGCTGGCTTTGCCTATTTAGTCGCCTGGACGATGCTCTATATTTTCGTTTTCAGCCGGGTAAAAGCTAAGGTGTAAAATTTAGACGTCACGAACGAAGACGTTCGCGCTATCAGAGCTATGAAAAACCGTATCTATTTATTCCAACGTTGGCAGTTAATAGCCTGTGTACTTGTCGGTTTGGCTATCCGAAATGCCAATGCTCAAGCCCCCAATCTCCAGAAAATGACGTCGGAGGAGCGGACGGCTTATATGAATAAAATGCGGGCCGCGAGTCAGGAAGATTGGCAGAAGATGATGGACAAGCTCAATCTGAAACTACCCACTTTGCCACCACCTGCCGACGATCCTAAACGCCCCCAACATCTGAAGCCGAAAGAAGGCACAAACAACTGGTACGACGAAGCCGGTAACAACCATGGTCGGTCGGGTTGGGGTAACTGGACGAATTATGAGGAGGCTAAGGCAAATGACTACATACTACCAGATCCGCTAAAGCTGAAAAATGGCAAACCCGTAAAAGATGCTACTACTTGGTGGAAGCAGCGCAGGCCCGAAATTCTGAACGATTACCTGACGGAGATTTACGGAAAAACACCAACCAATACACCAAAGGTGACGTTTGTACCTTCTGGCATCGACAGTACGGTTCTGAACGGGAAAGCACTCCGGAAAATGATCACGGGCAATGTCGATAATGCCCGATACCCGACCGTCACACCGAGTATTCCGGTTACCTATTATCGTCCGGTCAATGCATCCGGCAAGATCCCGCTGATGGTCATCGTTTGGGGGGCGTTTCCACAACCTGTGGCAAACATCGAAAAACTGATTGATGCAGGTTGGGCCGTTGCGTTAGTGAATACGGGTGCTATTCAGGCAGACAACGGAGCAGGCTTGCATGAAGGAATCATCGGCCTGATGAACGGAGGCAAAGACCGCCAACCCGACGAATGGGGCGTATTAGCTGCCTGGAGTTGGGGATTGAGCCGCGTTCTTGATTATTTTGAAAAAGATAACACGATCAATGCCAAACAGATTGGTATTCAGGGACATTCGCGCTGGGGTAAAACGGCACTGCTGGCCGGCGCACTGGATCAACGCTGGGCTATCGTTTTCGCAAGTTGCTCTGGTTCATTGGGTGCGTCTTTGGAAAAGCGTAGCTGGGGGGAAACGATTGACAACGTAGCCAGTTCGGGCGAATACCACTGGATGGCGGGCAACTTCCTGAAATATGGCGGAAACTGGGCCGCCATGCCAGTTGATGCGCACGAGTTGATGACGCTCATTGCCCCCCGACCCTTATTTATTACAGGCGGCACGAAAGACAGTTGGGCCGATCCCAAAGGCGAATTTCTAGCCTGCGTCGGTGCCAGTCCGGTTTATGAATTACTCGGCAAAAAAGGTGTAGGAACGACTACGATGCCCGCCCCCGATGTGTCGCTAATTGATGGCGAACTGGCTTTCCGAAATCACGAAGGAGGCCACGTCGATTCGCTCGATTGGCCGGTGTTTCTGGAATTTGCGAAGCGTGAATTTTCTAAAAAATAAGTTTGGGGCTGTACCTACGGGCTGAAGCCCGTGTATGAATTAGTATAAAAAGCCCATGGGTACAGCCAAAACCATATCTACGTCTAACGAGAGTAAAAATGGGAATGTTACAAACCATGCGGTGGTTCGGGCCGAATGATCCGGTTTCGTTGATGGATATTCGGCAGGCAGGTTGCTCGGGTGTGGTTACGGCGCTTCATCAGATTCCGGTGGGCGAACTATGGACGACTGAGGCCATTACTGAGCGCAAACAGCTAGTTGAAGCTGGCAATCAGCGCTATTCACCCTTGCACTGGACCGTAGTCGAAAGTTTACCGGTGCACGAAGACATCAAAAAAGGGCGGCCAACCCGAGCTAATTACATTGAAAACTACAAACAGTCGATTCGGAATCTGGCGGCTTGTGGCATCAACACGGTCTGTTACAATTTCATGCCGGTGCTCGATTGGTCGCGCACGAACCTGAATTACGAAATGCCCGATGGTTCGCGCGCGCTCCGGTTCGTTTGGGAAGATTTCGCTGTGTTCGATCTGTGCATCCTCAAACGCCCCGGTGCCGAAACCGATTACGAACCCGAAATCATTGAGTCGGCTCACCAGAAATTCAGCCAGATGACGGCTGAGCAGATTACTGAACTGTCGAACATTGTGCTGTTGGGCTTGCCCGGTTCCGAAGAAGCATTTACCCTTGCTACGTTTCAGGGTTTGCTGGATGAATATGCCATTATTGGCGATGCTGAGCTTCGCGAGAATCTCTATTACTTTATCCAGCAAGTAGCCCCCGTTGCACAGGAAGTGGGCGTTAATCTGTGTATTCACCCCGATGACCCACCATATCCATTGTTAGGCCTACCCCGCGTCGTGAGTACAGAATCGGATTTAGCTCAGTTGATGGCTGCCTGCAGTGTAACAGCCAACGGGATTACGTTCTGTACCGGTTCATTAGGCATTCGCGCTGATAATGATCTGCCTGCCATGATTCGTCGCTTTGGCGAACGCATTCATTTCATTCATTTACGAACGACCAAACGTGAAGAAGACGGAACCTCAGTCCGGCCTGGCATCTTCCACGAAGCCGACCATTTGGCAGGTGATGTCGATATGTACGCCGTTGTGAAGGAGATCGTTCTGGAACAGAAACGACGTTCAACAGCAGGTGTGGGTGAAATTAATATTCCCATGCGCCCCGACCACGGACACCAAATGCTCGACGATTTGCATAAGAAAACGTATCCCGGCTATTCGGCCATTGGTCGCCTGCGCGGATTGGCAGAGTTACGGGGTTTAGAAATGGGTATTGAGCGGAGTTTGTGATTTCAAACTGGCGCGGGTATTTACCCGTGCCTAGTCATATAGCCAGTATTCACTGGCGTTCTGTCTGTACATGCGTCAGCGAATGCTGACTATATTAGTAGGCACGGGTGAATACCCGCGCCAGAATCTTACTAAAAATGAAACGATTAATTTTCTGCCTTTTACTACTCAGTAATCTGGCTCACGCTGACGATGGCTATCGCCTTTGGCTGAAATACGACCTAATTAAAGACGTAGCCAAACGAGAGGAGTACGCCCGCTCGTGCCAGTTTATTGCCGTAAGCAATCAAAGCCCGATTTTGAAATCAGCTGCTGATGAGTTGCAAATGGGCTTACAGGGATTATTAGGAAAATCTATCCCTATTGTTGCCAGTGCTGGAAGTCGAACAGGAGGTGTACTTTTGACCGTCAGTAAAGACGCTAGCGCAGATCCGCAGCAACTAACACAGGAAGGCTATCGGATTACAAGCCGAACGACTATCAATATTGCAAGCAAATCGGATAAGGGGATACTCTATGGCGTTTTCGCCTTACTGCGACAAGTACAAATGGGCCAGCCAATTGCTAATCTTTCTCTGAATAGCAATCCCAAAATCCGCTACCGGCTGCTCAATCACTGGGACAATACGAACGGAACGATCGAGCGTGGGTATGCAGGTGAGTCACTTTGGAAATGGTATGAACTACCTGCCACGGTTGATCCGCGCTACCGTGATTACGCCCGTGCTAATGCCTCAATCGGTATCAATGGAACCGTTGTCAATAATGTGAATGCCAGTGCCCGCTTTCTAACTGCCGAGTATTTAGAAAAGGTAGCTGCCCTCGCCAATGTCTTTCGAGCTTACGGAATACGGGTGTATTTGTCGGTTTATTTTCCGGCTCCGAAAACTATTGGTGGACTAAAAACGGCCGATCCACTCGACCCTGAAGTGCGAAAATGGTGGGCCGATAAAACCAACGAGATTTACAAACTCATTCCCGATTTTGGCGGATTTCTGGTCAAAGCTAACTCCGAAGGTGAGCCAGGGCCACAAGATTATGGACGTACTCATGCTGACGGCGCTAACATGCTGGCCGAAGCCCTGACTCCCTACGATGGCATTGTGATGTGGCGCGCCTTCGTCTACAAAGCCGACCCCAAGGCAGATCGGTTTAAAGCCGCTCACGAAGAATTTACCCCTCTCGATGGCAAATTCGACAAGAAGGTGATTATTCAGGTCAAGAACGGCCCGATTGATTTTCAGCCGCGCGAACCCTTCTCCCCCTTGTTTGGGAATATGCCCAAAACGCCCCTGTCGATGGAGTTTCAGATTACGCAGGAGTACACGGGTTTTGCAACGCATTGGGTCTATGAAGCACCAATTTTTAAAGAATGTCTGGAATCAGATACTTACATAAAAGGTAAAGTAGAAGCATCCCCAGAACCCACCTTAGGTAAATTTGTCGTGAGAGGTAAAGATTTACCAGTCGATCCATCAACTGTTGCGCGAGTAATCGACGGAAGTTTGCACGGCTATAAAATGACCGCCATTGCGGGGGTAGCTAATACAGGCTCCGACCGAAACTGGACCGGCAACCCGATGGCACAAGCCAACTGGTATGCCTACGGACGACTGGCTTGGGATCATACCTTGTCGTCGGAAGCCATTGCTAACGAGTGGATCAAGATGACCCTCACCAGCGAACCGAAAGCCGTTAAGACCATTGCGAATTTGATGCTGAAATCGCGGGAGATTTACGTTGACTATAACACGCCCATCGGTTTGTCTCGTCCGTGGTCGGGTGTACATTTTGCGCCTGAACCCTGGCAGGAAAAAAGCGCTCGTCCCGATTGGACCGCCATCTACTACCATCGGGCCGACTCCATTGGGCTTGGTTTCGACCGGACAGCTACGGGTAGCAATGCGCTGGCACAGTACAGACCAGAAGTTCAGAAACAATGGAATAACCCGGAAACCTGCCCGCTGCCCTATTTACTCTGGTTTCATCATGTGCCGTGGACCAAAAAGCTAAGTTCTGGCCGAACGCTTTGGGATGAACTCTGTACCCGTTTCTATACGGGTGCCGATTCGGTTAGGTGGATGCAGCAGCAATGGGCGCAGGTCAAACCAGCCATTGATCCTGAAATTTTTGCCGATGTAACGGGGCGGTTGGCAACTCAACACAAGGAAGCCATCTGGTGGCGCGATTCTTGGATTTTGTATCTCCAGACCTACTCCAAACAACCCATCCCAGCCCCTTTCCCGAAACCAGAACGGACGCTGGAGGATGTTAAACGCTTATCCGAAATTTATAAATTACGCTAGTGGAACAAATACACAATACCCCCGTCGACGGTCAGCCGTCACCCAATTATTCTGTTTTTTCGCTCGAAGGTAAACTTGCCCTGATCACCGGGGGAGGCAGTGGTATCGGTCTCGATATTGCCCGTTGTATGGTGCAGGCTGGAGGGCGCGTTGTTATCACTGGTCGGCGGGAACAGCCGTTACAAGAGGCCGTTGTCACTTTGGGCGAACGGGCTCATTACATGGTTAATGACGTAACGAATCGGGCCTCGTTAGATGAATTGGTCGAGCAAATTGAATCGACGTATGGCCCCATTGATACACTGGTGAACAATGCCGGGATCAACATGAAAAAACCCGCATTGGAAGTCACCGATGAAGATTTCGACCGAATTGTCCATACGAACCTGAACTCGGTTTTTAGCCTGACCCGCGCCTGTGCCAAACGAATGATGGCTCGCAAAAGTGGTTCCATTATTATGATATCGTCGATGGCAGCCTACTACGGCATTGACCGGGTGGCGGCTTATGCAGCGTCTAAATCCGGGGTGGAGGGTATGGTGAAGGTGCTGGCGTCGGAGTTTTCCGGCAATGGGGTTCGGGTCAATGCCATTGCGCCCGGTTTCATTGAGACTGCGATGAGTAAAACGGCGATGGGTGGCGACCCCGACCGTTTCGCTCGTGCCATGCGCCGGACACCGATGGGAAAATTTGGTCAACCCGAAGACATCGGCTGGGCCGCTGTTTTCCTGGCTTCCGAAGCCGCCAAATACATCACTGGGGCTTCTTTGCCGGTCGATGGCGGCAATTCGATTGGGTTTTAAAACTCCCTTGTTGGTGATTGTGGTGTCGGGTTGAAGAACCCGACACCACAATACGACAAATTAGCTCGCAATTATGAACCAACGCTTCATCTATTCATTGCTCATTGGCGCGATAGTATTACTCGGTTCAGCCCTAAAACCGCACTTAGTTGAACCGACGCTCAAATCCGCCTATAAAGATTATTTCCCAATTGGTGTAGCGGTTGGCCCTCGAAATCTGGTCGGCCCGGAAGCCGAGTTGATTCTCAGGCAGTTCAACAGCCTGACGGCGGAGAACGCGATGAAAATGGGGCCCATTCACCCGGAAGAAAATACGTACTACTGGAAAGATGCGGATGCCATTGTCGACTTTGCGCAGAAACACGGCATGAAAGTTCGGGGGCATAACCTGTGCTGGCATCAGCAAACGCCGAAATGGCTGTTCACGGATGCGGAGGGTAAAACGGTATCGAAAGAGGTTTTGCTGAAACGTTTGAAAGATCACATTACCGAAGTGGTAACCCGTTATAAAGGCAAGATTTATCAGTGGGATGTCGTGAACGAAGCCATTGATGATAACGCCCAGAAATTTCTGCGCGATTCGCCCTGGTCGCAGATATGCGGAGAGGAATTCATTGCAAAAGCCTTTGAATACGCTCACGAAGCCGACCCTAACGCGCAACTCGTGTATAACGACTACAATACCGAGCGGCCTAGCAAGCGCGACCGTATTTATCAGTTGCTGAAGAAGTTAGTCGATGCGAAAGTGCCTATTCATGGGGTTGGCTTGCAGGGGCATTGGTCAATTTACGAACCGGGTGAGCTAGCACTGGAGGCTGCGATTGACAAATTTTCGTCGTTGGGCCTGAAGGTACAGATCACCGAACTGGACGTATCGGTCTATCCGGCAGAGCAGGGTGGTCGACGCGACAAACGGCCTGACGAGTCGGATGCGTTTACGCCAGAGATGGCACAGAAACAGGAAGAGCAGTATCGGAATGTATTTCGGATTTTCCGTGAAAAGAAACAGGAGATTACAGGCGTAACCTTCTGGAATGTCTCTGACAAACATTCGTGGTTGGACTCGCATCCGGTAGCGGGTCGCAAAAACTACCCGCTGCTGTTTGATGCCAACCTAAAGCCGAAGAAAGCGTATTATGAAGTTGTGAAGTTTTGACAGGTTTCTCGCAGGTGTTTACAACAAGTTCTACTTTTGACAGGATTAACAGGATAAAACAGGATTTTCTATCTCACTTTTTAAATCCTGTTTTATCCTGTTAATCCTGTCAAAAATTTACATTATGAAACGAACATCGACATTACGACTTTTAATGGGTGGGTTGCTGCTCTTTACTCACTACAGCTGGGGGCAAACGAAACCCAAAAAAGCCCTGTTTGTCATTGTTGATGGGATTCCGGCAGATGTGATTGAAAAGCAACCCACGCGAAACCTCAAAGCCATTGCCAAAGAAGGCGGTTATGCACGGGCGTATGTTGGCGGGCAGAAAAACACGTATTCACAGACACCAACCATCTCGGCAGTGGGTTATAATAGTCTGCTTACGGGTACCTGGGTCAACAAACACAATGTATGGGACAATAGCATTAAAGCCCCCAATTATCAGTATTGGACCATCTTTCGCTTTTTTGAAAGCCAGTATCCCTTCAAAAAAAGTGCTGTCTTCTCCACTTGGCTCGATAATCGAACCAAGTTAATCGGCGAAGATTTACCACAAACCGGCCACCTCCGAATCGATTATTCATTCGATGGATTGGAGCACGATACTTTACTATATCGGCACGATAAAGAGTCGGAGTATATCCATCAGATTGATGAGAAGGTTGTCAACGAAGCCGCTCAGTATATTCAAAATGAAAGCCCCGATTTAGCGTGGGTGTACCTCGAATATACCGATGATATGGGACATAAATACGGCGACAGTGAGCAGTTCTACAAAGCCGTCAACATTATGGATGACCAAATTGGGAGGCTTTGGAAGGCCATCCAATATCGTCAGAAAACCTATAGCGAAGACTGGCAACTGTTCATCACTACCGATCACGGGCGAACGGTTGAAACGGGTAAAAACCACGGTGGCCAATCGGATCGGGAGCGAGCCACCTGGATCGTGACCAATGCCAAAGACCTGAATAGTCAGTTTAAAAAGAACACGCCCGGTATTGTCGATATTATGCCAACATTGGCTCGTCATCTGCAACTGACAATTCCGAAGGAACAGGCTTTTGAAATAGATGGCGTTCCGCTAACTGGTAAACTGTCGATTGTGGAGCCAACTGTTAAAAAAGAGGGAAGCAAGATTGCCTTGAATTGGAAAGCGGTGGAACCAGAGGGAACCGTAAAAGTCTGGGTTTCGACCACCAATCACTTCGAAGAAGGCAAGCGCGACGACTACAGATTGCTTGGTGAATTTCCTGTAAAAGCAGAAGCGGCAATGATCGATGTATCGACCTTTCCCAAAGGGTTCTTTAAGATCGTATTGGAAGGACGGTATAATCACCTATCGCGTTGGATTGTTGAGTGAGATGTATTATTGTGATTTTTGTCATCTCGACGAGAGATCTCAAGGTAGTGATATTGAGATCTCTCGTCGAGATGACAAAAATAGAATGGTTAATAAGAGTCTGAATCTCGAATACAGGCTAAAAAATCTACTGCACGCGTGTCCAGGTTTTTGATTTTCCCAGAAAACTCAAGCCCATAACGTAACCGCGCAGATCAATGGCATTTGGGCCTTTGAGCGATACTTCGCAGCTGTAGGTCTTGCCATCTTCAGGGTTATAAATCTCTCCGTCGCCCCAGGTATTATTGCCTTTATATGTCAGATTCGTCAACAAGACTACCTGCATAAGCGGGCGGTTTCGCAGTTTTTCGTCAGGATTTTCTTTATCGACTTTTGGTTTTCCGGTGCCCGGCTCGTTAGGTTCCAGCATCCAGACTAGTTTGCCATAGTATTTATTACCCTGTTTATAAATCTGAACCTGATTTCTCTTTTTGGAACTGAGCCATTTGCCTAAAAGCGCATCGGGATCGTCGGCTTTGGAAGCGAAGGAAGCCAATGAAAAGCAAACGATCAGGAACAACGTGGTTAAGCGTAACGGGTTCATACGTGAGTGTTTTTAGTATACAGGACTTTGGTAAAAAAAACGGGCCATAGTTTAATTAAGGGGCAAGATTAATTATGGTTCGCTGTTGCGATGGCACGGCTTTTTGCCAAAGTCCTGTTATATAAACGTATGAAAAGAGGTTTTGTCGATTGGCACGTTAAATAATTCGTTTACATACGCCATATCTTGAAGATATTGCATATGTAAAACTGCCCCAAAATCGACTAGAATTAATGCATTTCCTTGAGTGAAAGCCAGTATAGTCCGGCGAAAATGATACTAAAAAACGCACCGAAGGACGTATTTAAGGCAACGACGCCACCTAGAATGATCGGTAACACAAGGCCAACAGCGACCCCCGCTACATAAATCCAGAAGCCTACCCGTTGAAGCCGAAACATGAGTATGGCCCCAATGAGTGTGAGCAACGAATAACCGAATTGTGCAATGGCCAGTGATTTCACCTGAACAGGATCGCTGGGAGTAGGTGCATCGCCCGCCGATCGGTCTTCATAATACGTGTCGACCTTTTTTTCTTTCTTAGGCTCTTTGCTGGGGCCTTCTACGTAGGTTGTTTCAGATACCGCATCGGTTTGAAAGAATGAAACAGCAGAGTCGACTAAACCCCAGGCACAGCTGAGAAATGTGAGAATGCAGAGGAGAGTTAAATATTGAGAACGCATAAGTAACGCGGACATCCTGTCCGCAAGAGAATTTGGCGGACAGGATGTCCGCGTTACGTAGAAACCTTATTTTCGCGGCTGAGTTTCTTTTCAACAACGAAATCCAAATCTGATGACTCTGCAAGAACTAACCGAGCAAACTCGGAACAAAGTTACACACGCCGACAGTATCAACGCTACAGTTAAGCTTGTAACTGATCAGGGTGTTGTTTATATCGACGCTACGCAATCGCCTGCCACGGTCTCAAACGACGATAAACCCGCCGATTGCGAACTACAAATAACGATCGATAATCTCGTTAAAATGAGCACTGGCGATCTTAATCCGATGATGGCCGTCATGATGGGCAAGCTCAAAATCAAAGGTGATATGGGCATCGCCATGAAAATGGGCCAGATTATGGGGTAAAAAATAATGATGAATTATGAATGATAAATGAAGAGTAGGCATGACGAATCAGTAGTAGCGCTGATTTCTAGGCTTACTACATTCTCTGAAGAGAAGTCTGCATTTATCATTCATAATTCATCATTAACTATGCCCTCTCGTCGTAAATTTCTGGAAGGTAGTGCAGTAGCTGCTGCCAGTTTCTTTATTGTGCCGCGTCATGTGCTGGGTGGAAAGCTGGCGGATGGTTCGCGGATTATTGCCCCATCGGATAAGCTCAATATTGCCGCTGTGGGCTGTGGCGGCAAGGCCGATGTGAATATCCGATTGGCCTATAATAATGGTTCCGACAACTTCGTAGCCTTATGCGATGTCGATGATCGACAAGCGAAAAAATTCCGCGCTAAGTTTCCCAACGCTCCCTATTTTCAGGATTACCGCGAAATGTTCGATAAGGCGGGTAAGACCTTCGACGCCGTAATTGTCAGTACGCCCGACCATATGCACGCACCCATAGCGATGGCGGCTATGAAAATGGGCAAGCATGTGTATGTTGAAAAGCCACTCACGCACGACATTTACGAGGCCCGGATGCTGACCGAAGCTGCCCAAAAATATAAAGTCGTCACCCAGATGGGTAATCAGGGGAGTTCGGGCGATGCTACGCGCATCATCGAAACCGCTATCCAGAACAAAATGATTGGTCATGTGCATACAGTGTATTGCTGGACCAATCGACCCGTATGGCCGCAGGGCGTTAAGTCGCCGAGAGAGAAAGGCGAATCGCAGCCCATTCCACTCGAAGTGAACTGGCCGCTTTGGCTGGGTACGGCTCCAACCCGCGATTATCACGAAGCCTACATGCCTACGCGTTGGCGCGGTTACTGGGATTTCGGAACAGGTGCGCTTGGCGACATGGGATGTCATTTCATGGATGTTCCTTTCCGAGCCCTGAAACTCAAATACCCAACGTCTGTTGAGTGTAGTGTCGGCTCGGTCTATTCCGATTTTTTCAAAGAAGCATTTTATGACGATAGTTGCCCGCCCTCTTCAGCCATTCACCTAACGTTTCCATCGGAAGACAAGAAGGTGAAAGAGATTAAATTTTCGTGGTTCGATGGGGGGATTCGTCCGCAACTTCCTGAAGGGATAGACTATAACGATGTGTTCCGGGAAATCGACGGAGGAATGCTGTTTATCGGCACCAAAGGAATGCTGACGGGTGGTCTCTTTGGGAATGATCCTAAGTTATTGCCTGCCGACAAGTTTAGCGGTAAAGAACTGCCAAAGCCTGAAAAGCCACTGGTAGAGGGTAAAACAGAAGGCCATCAGCAACAGTGGGTAAAGGCCTGCAAACAGGGATTTGGTGCCTATACCTCCTCGTCATTCGATCAGTCGGGACCACTGACCGAAACCGTATTGATGGGTAATCTGGCTACGCGCTCCTATCTGGCTCGCGAAGGAGGGAAATTCACGGGTCGTAAAAAACTGTTCTGGGACGGCGACAATATGAAAATCACCAATTTCGACTACGCCAACCAGTTTGTTCGGCGGCAATATAACGGCGGGTATACATTGTAAAGAGTGAAAGAATGAATGAGTGAAAGAGTGGCTAGCGCATGACTTTCACCGCACAGTCACTCTTTCACTCATTCATTCTTTCACTCTTTAAATAAATTCATACATTAGTGGTACCTCGGATCACTGATGAGACGCTTTCGCCAATTTGTATTTTCATTTCTGACCTGTTGTTTACTGGCTTTCCGGCTAACGGCACAGCCATTGAGCAGTCAGCCTGTCATTGCGCTACCTGAGCACGATGAGCGGGTGTCATTGAGTGGGCGACTAGCTTATTTACACGATTCTTCACATACCCAGACCATCGCCGACGTTATCAAGTTGGCTACAGGGGCCACTTTTCAGCCAATAACATCGCCTGTTCCTAACTTTGGTATTATTACGGGTACCAAGTTGGCTGAACCAATATGGATACGATTTCGGCCCCAGAATCAATCGCATAAGGAGCAGAAATGGCTTACTGAAATCGATTTCTGGTGTTTCGATGAGCTTCAGCTTTTTGTGGTCGACGCCAATAATCAGGTGTTGTCAACCTCACCAGTAATGGGATGGAAAGTACGGGCTGATCAACGAATCCGCTCTCACCGTCATTTCTGGTTTCCGTTTACTGTTCCCGCCCAGCAAAACGTAACGGTTTATTTACGAGTACTGAAACATCGGGGTACGCAAATTGTCCCCGTCGAACTCGTTCAGGAGTCGGCCTATAACTCATTCGTACAGCGTAGCTATTTATATTGGGGAGGAGTGCTGTTTACGCTGACGTTTGTGGCGTTTATGAGCCTGATTTTTTTTCTGACGACATTCGACCGAATCTATTCGAAGTATATTTTTTGTCTGTTGGGCCTCGTTGGGTTTTTCTTTATCAACGATGGATTTATGAACCAGTTTGCGTTCGATGCGCAGTTCTGGATGCCCAGGCAGAATGTTTACTTTTTGTTTCCGCTGATTCTGTTTTATTCCCAGCTGACTTTTGTTCGTACGTTCCTGAGCCTTCGAAACACGCCATCACATCGTTGGCATATAATCGGGACGTGGGTTCTTTTTGGGGGCGTTGCTTGCCTGATTGTCTTAACCGCGGAGTGGTTTGTTCCGTTGACACCTACCCTGGAGTTGGTCATGATCCGGGCGTTTTCGGCACTTTACTGGCTCCCACTGCCCGTTATTATCGCTTATATCGTCGTTAGCATCGTTCGAGGATATCATGTCGGCGAAGCCTGGTTGTATTCGTTGGCTGTGTTGCCGTTTTATACCTTAAACCTCGCGCAGGTTTTTTCCAATTTTGGTGTATTGCCCACTTATGAGCCCGTTGCCAATTTTGCCTATTATGCACCAGCCGCTTTGTTTGAAGTGCTCATGTTAACGGTTGCCCTGGCTTATCGCTATAAAATGGACCGCGATCAAACCGAGCGCCTTGTCAAAGAAAGTATCGTTCAGCAGCAGCGAGCGTATCAGTCTGAAGTGCAGACGCTGGCCTTGAAAAATAGCTTGCTCGTCGAAAAAGAGCGTATCGCCCGTGATCTTCATGATAATGTGGGAGCGCATCTGGCGTTTATTGTCACAAACCTGACGCAGATTAGCGATCAGGCGGAGAAACAGTCGGTTAAAGATGGCAAACAATGGGCGAGTCGATTGCGGAATATTGTGATGCACACCCGCGAAGCTGTCAAACTCCTGCGCGAAACCATCTGGGCGATTCACCAGGAAAGTTTTACGGTGGAGGAGTTTGGTGAGCGACTTGATCAATATATCAATCGCTACTTTCATCAGGACGACGGCCTGAACGTCGATGTAGTGGTAACGGGTTCGCAAACGCAGCGACTTTCGTCTACACAGGTGCTGAATCTATTTCGAATTGTGCAGGAGGCATTGACCAATGTTGTCAAACATGCCCAGGCCTCTACCGCTACGGTTCAGTTGCAGGTTAGCCCCAGTGGCCATATCAATCTACAGATTCATGACGACGGTCGGGGTTTTACGTGGGCTAATGGAGCGATTTCCAGCCACCATTACGGACTGCAAAATATGCAGACCCGCGCGCAGGAGCTAGGTGGTACATTCCGGGTTTTTGCGGATAACGGGACAACAGTCGAGGTAGAAATCTGAGGGCTAAACTTACTTGCCTGCTGGCATTTCTTTAACCAACACAAAATCCAGATAAGCCAGGTTTGAGCCTTTGTTATAGTGCAAGGTTAGCAGGTTGGACCCGGCAACCGGAAAAGTAATTTCACCTACTGTAGCCTGTGTCCAGCGATGATAGTCGCCTGTGTTTTCGGGCATTACCAGATCAACCGCCTTTTGGTTATTGAGCCATAACGACGATTTATTGTCCTGAAAACCGTAGACGGTGATGATTCGGTACTGGCCTGGTACTTGTACGTTAACGGTATAATTCGTCCATTCGCCATCTTCCTGCCAGCCAATGTATAACTGGTTCACTTTAGGATCGACTTTATTCGGATGATTGAAATCAGCGAAGTCCTTCGTGAACGAAATATCGACACCTTCTTTTTCTCTGAAATGCACCAGGTATTCTGGAACACCTGGTCGTTGGTGGTCGGGTTTACGATTTAGCTCGCCACTGCCCTTATTAATCGGGTCCGTGTCATGATAAGCAACGCCTTCGCCCCCCAGATCATAATACGCTAACTCAACCCGACCAGGGATTAATTGGGCACCCTTGGTATAGTCGGCATCTCGAAATGGCTTTCCTTTATACGATTTGGGGATTTGAGCCATAACAGATGAGGTCGCGAGTAGCAACAGGACTGCTGTGCATAGGACTGCCCCATAGCGGCTAGTGGTACTGAACTGGCATGAAGGCGTTAATCGGTCGTATTTCATGTGTAATGGAGATCAATCTGGAGAAAGGGCTAGTTTTTGCTGAGTGGCTTTACCGATACCTCCTTGAAGAAAACAACATCGTGTTCGCCGTGATTCTGTAAGCCTATATAACCTTCATTGGGCCGCAGGCCACGGTAAGGCTCAAAATCGAATTTGCGTGCCGGAACAGGGTCGCCTTCTTTATAATCGGTCACTTTTACCCCGTTGACCGAGATGATGGTGCGCGGACCGTTGAGCGTAATCTCCATTGTGTTCCATTCCGGGCCGGGTTTGCCGGGTTTGGCTAGTGGCTTGTTTAAGGAGTAAAGCGTTCCCGTTATGTGGGTATCATCTTCCTTAGAGGTTTCGGGGTGGTTGTCAATTTGTACTTCGTAGCCATAGTGCACGGGCATCCATTCTTCACGAGGTTCGAGGGGTATTCGTATATAAACACCCGAATTGCTATTCGTTTTCTGCATTTTGTAAACCACTCGGATGGTGCAGTTGCCGAATTTTTCTTTTGTCCAGTATAACAAACCCATACCCCCATGCCCGCGAATGAGGCCATTTTCGACAGACATACTGCCTTTACCTACATGTTTCCAGCCGGTTAAATCGGTACCGTTAAAAAGCTGTCGCCAGCCGTTGGCTGTGTTGGGCTGAGCTTGTTGGGTAATTCTGGGCGATTCATTCCGAATGGGTGGCGTAGCAGCCAGACCATAGGTAGTTACTAAGAGAAGATTACTGACAATCAGCCAATGGTTGGCGACTCTGTTTTTCATAATCACAGGTAATAAGAGCTTTCTAACTGATTTATTGCTATTGGCTAATCTCGGCTGATAGCAAATAAAATCGGAAGCGGGCGCGTGGGTATAATCTACTCACGTACAGCCCTTACGTAGAGCTAACACCTTGAATGATAGCAACAAAAAGGCCATGCTTCAAGGTGAGCATGGCCTTCACGTTTTCTTAACCTAAACTCCATTGCAATGCTGCTATCCTATGAATTAGTACTGGCTGAGTGCATTAATGGAAACACAATGGCGTTAAGTCAACTACTATACCAAAAAGATAAGTAGTTGATATATAGGTAGATGTGATTAGTTGGTCGAAGCTGAAGTGTACGATTGTGGACACGGAACGTCCATTTTAGTACATCCGGAAATACTCGGGTTTTGCATTTATTTTTATCCGACGTCTGGGAGCGATCAGCAGACTTCGGGTGGCCTTTCTTGGCGGTCAGATGAGGCATATGTTTATGCCTGATTTGTTGTCAATTATGCCATTTAATAAATCTATAGTGACTGATATGGTGATTATAGTCTAAAATAGAGAAGCATTCCTCATAATTAACTGTCATGCACACACGCAGTAGGCACTCAACTCTGTTAAACTACATTATCTATACACTGCTGGCTATGGCTATTGTTACATTAGGTGTAATTGCCGCAATATAAGCCGCAGGTTTTGATTAGATTACTTAGTAATTGATTGATTATGAGTAATCTAATTATAGTAAATTCAAGCGACTCATTAGCTCGGACTTGTTAGCGCGGCTGATGGGAATCACTTTCGACGCTACGACCAGGTTACTTTCTTCAATATCTACAATCTTATCCAGGTTGATGATGTAGGACCGATGGACGCGTAGAAATTGGGTGCCTAGTTTCTCTTCCAGCGATTTCATGGTTGTATAAACCACAAATGACTGGCTATTGGTCTGGATTTTCACATAGTCTCCCGTATTTTCAATATACATAATTGAATCGTAGGGTACACGAACGTAGCGGCCATCACTCTTTACGTAGATGGCTTTCTTGTCGCCCATCTGGACTTGCTCCTGTTTTTTCTGAGCGGCCAGTGCCTTTTCAACGGCTAGTTTGAAGCGAAGCTGGGCGATGGGTTTTTTTAAATAATCGGTAACTTGGTATTGAAAGGCATCAAATGCATAATCGGTTTTGCTCGTTGTCAGAATGACTTGCGGCATAATAGGAAGCCGATCCAGTAAGTCAAAACCAGACAATTCTGGCATTTCGACATCCAGCCAGAGCAGATCGATTTCCTGATCGGCCAATACAGTCAATGCCTGAGTTGCGTTTTCACAAATAGCTATTATCTGCAATGACTCATGTTGCTCACAGAGCCGTTGCAATGCCTTACGAGCCATTGTTTCATCATCAACGATTATACACCTAAGAATCATAACTTATTAGTTGTCAGAAGGCGCTCCCACTCGGTCTGTATCAGCGTTTTTTTACTGAGTAGACTGTTATAGAACAAGCGCCAATAATTCCGAACCTGTTTGGGCTCGACTTTTGTAATGATTAATCTCTCTAACTGAGCCAGTGCGGTTTCCAGATCCGACAAGCCAACCATACCCAGTGTAGGTCTTAGCTTATGAGCTAGTTGGCGTCCTTCTTCCCAGCGTTGCTCCTGCATTAACTCATTAAATTCATTGAACTCGGGCAATACATCGTCTAAAAACGTCTCGAACATGGTGGCGGCATAGTCTGCATCCTCGCCATACAATTCGCTTAGTCGATCTCTATCCAGCGTATTCGTAATCTGTATTGCTTCATCATTCTGATCCATGTGATTTAGCCCAATACTTGTAGTAATGATCATAAGTGTGCAATAAATTCATTTCCTACATTATAAGTATAATATTAGGTACTAATGTAAATAATTATTGAGGTTAGGATGTGTTTTTAATGAGAATATATTATAAAAAATAGTGACTCCTGGTTTTATTCCTGCCAATCCGCTGCCAGTGCGGGCAGTGGAAAAACCTCAGTTGAGGTATATTGATCGAGCGAAAAGAAACCAATAATTACCCAAAAACCGCCGATTCGTGCTATTCATCGAATACTAGTCACTAATCGATTACATAACTAGCAATTTTATTCCACTAAACTACATGTCTACAACTACAAAACGCATTTATGTCCACTGCATTAACCGACGAAGCGCTGATCCGGCAATACATGCCAGAGCATCCTAATCAATGTTTCGAAACCCTGTATAATCGGTACGCTAATAAAGTATATCGTCAGTGTTTATCTATTACTAAAGACACGGACAATGCCCATGACTTTACGCACGACATCTTTATCAAGATGTTCAGTAAATTAGATACTTTTCATGAACGGTCAACTTTCTCTACCTGGCTGTACTCAATTACATTCAATTACTGTGCCGGACAACTTCGTTTAGCCAAACGGCTTCCCCTCTCGCCACTTGAAGAGACGGATGGCCAGGATACGGCAGTCGATAGCCAGGAGACTCAAAATCAGGAACATTCGCTTCAAGTGCTTCAGCAGGCTATGTCCAGTCTGTCAACGAATGAGCAGACGCTCCTAAAACTCAAGTATGAGCAAGGCATGCGGATTGAGGAAATTGCTGAATTATACGATCTGAAGATCAGTACCGTTAAAATGAGAATTAAGCGAAGCCGCGAAAAGGTTTACCGATTGTGTGCGTACCAATAATTGCTGGGTGGTTTGATGTCGGTGATCCATTGACAAGTAGTGAACTTGCGTATAGACAGGAACCGCTGAGAACAAGTACCATTTTTTACCAGAAATCTCTGTATTTACAACCTAATGGATGTTTTCTGGTTAATAGGAGAAACATAACGCTCTTTTTCTATGGCAAAACGTAAATTGGCCGCTAAGCCTACCGACGATGAGCCAATGGCTCATTTCAATGATGTATTTGCGCTAGATAATGTTATCCAACTGCGGGTAGCCGTTGACCAGGCAGTATACGGAGAGACGCCGACAGATTTGTCTGACGATGTAAAGAGGGCTCAGGTTGTTGAAGGATTAACCACCCTTGGCCAGATGGGTCTTTTAACGGAGACTGATATTGAAGAGGCTAAGAAGAGCTATTTATAAGCTGATTAAGGCAAGGAGTATGCCCCGTTTTTGGTACGGACTTTGCTTGCAATGGAGTAGTTCCATGTTCCATTGCTGTTATGAAAATACGTATCATTGTTACCACTGATATTACGAAAACTGACCTGACCAATATAGGTGCCTGGGTGCTTTTACTGATCCTTACGGGTCTTTTCTGGTACGGCATTGGCCAGCTTTGCTTCAAAGCCTTGTGGCTGTAGTTAACCTTGGCAGCCTATAATCTTTACCTGATATAAGCAGTATCCCATACTGCACTTTTAAGCAATAGACGCCTGGCTAGTAAGGATGTACACTGCTTTGCGCTATTTGGTGAATACCAAAATTTGCCGATTAATCATCTACCTGAGCCGAAAAAAACACTACATAGAGCCAATTTCGTCAGTTTATACTGCATACGGTATTGGTAGACGTGTTGGAAAGTAGACCACTTTTGGAGGCAACAAACCGTTGTAATTGTATAATCGTAGGTTTTTATTGTAAGTTTTATTAATGTATTTGCGTATTCGGTAACTAGTGCCTTATTTCATATCGAAATAAATACTGCTACCGTACTGCTGCTAATAGCTTACTATCCTAGAAATTATCTTAGTAAACCAAGTCCCTGCTAGTAATTGCTAGTAGGGACTTTTTTATGTCATGGCTGGCTATCAGCTGATTACGAAAACGACAGCCACCTGTATAGTCAAAATTGAAGCGACAAATAAGTGCTGCCTGTTGGGCTGTCTGGGCGAATACTGTGGGGTACTTCTGAATCAATAAAAATAAGATCCCCAGCCTGAACTTCTTTTTCCCGTCCTGCAATATGCATTTGAACGGGATTCTTGAGGATAAGTATGACTTCCGCAGCTCGGTGCTTATGAACTGGCGGATTTTCTAAGCCAGACTTGAGAGTCGTCAACTGCATAGCCACGCGACTACTCATGATTGTAGGGTAGGGGACTAACTGCTGTTTACTGCCCTCAGTGGTAGGAGTAGTGGCAACGCCCTGCCAATCGACCCAGAAGGAGCCACCCACCAACCGATACAAATCCAGGTCTGGCACTTCGTTAGAGGTGTATCTGAGCTCATAATACGTAAGGGGTTGGGCCGTTTTATTTTCCACTCGGTACTCATCACCAGGCATAACGATAGCCAGATTGCCGGGCTTTAGCGCCTTGTGTTTATCGCCCAATGATAGGGTAAGTTCACCCGATTTGACGAGCAATAGTACCTCTTCATCGAGCTGTTGAACGGCTTGGGCAGGCTGGTTGGGGCCTATTGTTATGGATTGAATGAGGAAGTGGGAGTAATCTCGGGTGGTTCCTTCGAATAAGGTTTTCTCCTGATAATCAGTTGGTAAAGGCGTATGCGAATAGACGTTTGATACGCTAGCCTGCGAGAATGCTGGAAAGTAGGCTAAAACACTGACCCAGAAAATCAGGAAGAATCTCATTGACAAGGGAGCTACTGGAATTATCCCCCGAAGGTACTACTCCTCTTCGTGTTTCTTCAGTAGTTGCACCACCTTTCCATTCTCAACAAGCTTGGTTTTCAAAATGGCCTGCTTGGGAATGGAAAACAGCAGCATAGGCTGACTTGTAAAGGACTGCGGGTTATGTGTTAGCGTTGTATCAGCCATTCGAATGTACCGAATGGTTAGGATAGAATCCTGCACAAATACTTTACTGACAGATAGTTTTGGTGGCTTGTTCGTTGGCGAAAGGGCGATGCCTATTACCATTTCTTTCGCGAAATTCACTACATCGGGGCGCTTGCTGGTAGCGCCAGGTTTGAAAACTTGGCCAAACGTTTCGGCCTGTTCAAATACAAACAAGGTGGGTTTTCCTTTATTGACAGGAGTATCGTTACTTAGAAAATAACCATTAAGCAGTCGGTACGTTAAATTAATCTGGGCGAACGTAACTATACTAAAAATCAGGCTGATAAAGAGAAGAGTAGATAAACGGAGATGACGTTTAATTGATGAAAAAAGAGGCATAACCAAATACAAGCTTTACGGAAATTCTATTTCCTATTAACGCCCGATCGCTGTATTCGGTACATATATGAACAAAAAAAGATAAGTACTTTTTTCTGAGAATACCTCATAGCCAAAGAAAACCCAGAAAATTCCTTGGTCGATGATTAAATGGGGTAGGCTTAAACTGCTTCGTACGAGGTCTATATCGATAATAAACTGAGCCAACCCGGAGTGTAGTGGATTTCGATAAGCGGCTGGGAATGAGATCGTCTTCGAGAGTGTGTAAACTCCCTCGGGTCTGGCTGGCAATCGTGTAATAATTTGGCTGGAAAGCTAGTGTCGTATCGCTACCTGTTGTTCCGCAAAGCACTACATGAACAGGTTTTCGAACGTTAGCCAATAAGGCCATGTCTTTAACGGCACTCATGTTATCGGCAATTAGAATCAGGTGCTTTGCGTCGGGAAATGCCTGTTGGGCCTTTAAGAGGGCTTCTATATCATTTTCTGCATCGTCTTTGTTTTGAATTGTATTGCGGGCAGCTTCTACCAAAACGGGTAATCCTTGCGTGGGATTGAGTTCATGCGTAATGAACATACGACCCGCTGGCCCACCCGGTCGAGTTTGCTGACCCAGACTATCGCAGTCTGTAAAGAATACCAAACCCTTTATGTCCGGATTTCGGGCATTTTTCTTAAACCAGGCGAATAGCTGAGTCGTGTATGGATACATACTGGTTGTAAGATCGCAGACAATTACGGCCTCAGGCCATGCGCGCAGGTTGCGGGCTAGTGCCTGATACGACGTTGAATCCGAGCCAAAATCGCCCGTTAGTATTTGTTGTTTTATCGTTGTCTCTTCCGGGCTGAACGCAACAGGTTGGCTATAGTGAATCTTGTCGGTTAAGTTAGTCGGCTGGCTTTTTATATCTGAGAGACTCAAAAGCAAATTGGGTAGATGAACCGTTCCCGATTCGGCGCTCTGCATGGCTTTGGCTGGATTACGCTTCGATAGAGTTGGTACTAGTTTGTGTTGAGCTAAATCACTTGGTAAAGAGCTGACTACAGAAGGTATTGCCGTCGCTTGATTCTCCTCCCGTTGCGGTGTTTTGTTCGTGCTTGTGACCTTGTTTGCATAGGCGATTTTATCCATTGGCTGCCGAAGAATAAACCAGCTAAGAAACCCCAGGAGCACCAAACTCCCGCTTCCCCACATGCTCCAACGCATCCATAGCCGACGACGTAGCGTTCGTTGGAGCGCTACCCAATCGGTTGGATTGTAGTCGGGACGATAGGCGTCCATTGACTGACGTACCCAGTCATGGAGCGGTTTATCGGTTTGTTCGCTCATGGGTAGTGGGAAGTTGATTGATCAATGCCTGACGTAATAATCGGTTTGCTTCGGATAGGTGTGCCCTTGATGTGCTTTCAGCAATGTTGAGTTGGTCCGCAATTTCACGGTGCGAATAGCCTTCAAGAACGTATAAACTGAAGACCATACGGTATGGGGTTGGTAATTGATGCAATACAGTTAGAATGTGTTCGACCGAAAGCTGCGAAAAAATAGCTTCTTCATTTAGATAAGGTTCTTCAAGGCTATAGTCAACCGAATCTGTTGAGACTTCCAAAGCCCGTTTCCGGTTTCGGCGGTAATAATCAATAGCCGTATTGACCATAATGCGCCTTAACCACGGTACAACTACGGCTTCGTTTTTGAGTTCATCCATATGCCGAAATGCCTTCAGAAAACCATCGTTCAGCATTTCACGAGCATCTTCCCGATCGCTGGCATAGGCCAGACAAACCGACAAGGCATAGCTGTAGAAGCGTTCATAAAACGCTTGCCTGGCAGCCTCCCGACCTCGTCGACAGTCTTTGAGAATATCAGTTAATGGACGTTCTGTCAAGTTGAAAGAACCGTTGAGTATGAATTACTGGCAACCCAAATACGTATAGGTTTCGATGGTGGTCTAGTCCTGATCGCTTGCCGATGGATAGTTAACGATTTTGGTGATGTTTGTTACATAGCCTTGTGCATTGGTTTGTACGATCGATTTATTTTAGGAATAAGGCTGCATGGTGGAAGTAGGGTCAATAGTTGACCTGTAAAGACATAGACGAACAACGCGTAGAAAACGCTGGCGGGAAATTTTATTTTTTTTTGGATTGGAGATTTGTGGTGTCGGTTATAAGTAACCGACACTTTTAGGTTTCTCAAAACCTATAGGTGCAAACAGTAGGTTTTGAGAAACCTAAAACGTCAGGTGTAAGCACCTGACGCCACATTGGGATGTTGGAGAAAAAACTAGTTCTGAGAGGCTGTTGGCGTGAGCGGGTTATGGATATTCATACCGGCTACGTTGAAACAGGAGTTTTGATTATCACTTTTACACTCGAACAAATCGAAGGATTCCACGCCCTTATCCAGCCGCTCGAAGTACAAGACAAACGGGACTTTTTCGTCGTTCTTAATTTCGCGGGAGTCGGGCGTCATGGGTATGCCTTCTGTTTTGAGGAGGGCATAGGTCTTTTTGCCATCGGCCGAAGCAAGCACCGCTTTTGGGTTAAAAGAGATACTACTGGTTCCGAAGTAATTATTGTCGCGGGCGGTTCGGTCTTTGCCGAATGTCAGATATAAAACGGTGTAGCTGGCCGTCAACTTTATATCCGTTACCCGAATATCGGGGTCCTGCGAGTGCCCAAGACCACCCTGTGGGTCTGGATATAATCGAGACTGCACAACTGCCATAGGCTGGTTGTGTTGATAATATTCGGCACCATCGGCAGGAGCATTAATTGCCGATGGTCGATTCGAAATGCAACCAGAAACGAGCAGAACGAGGGCGTAGAATGCTTTCATACAGGTAAATTACTGGCTTTCGACTGAATAACCAAGAACTCACTGCATCTGTTTTTCAACGGTTTCCATGGATAAGGCGTCCCAGATTCGATCATATACATCAATGGCTGACAAGGATTTACCTACATTTTTGCTGCTAACAAATACCGGATGATAGTCGGGTGGGGTATCTACTCGCCCGTGCGATCCTTTAACGAGTGTAGCATCCAGCGAAATTACATTCATCAGATACCGGAAGCCCAGCAATTTACGTCCCAATTTGTACCCCGCTTTGAGTTTAATCAGCGGGTTGGTTTGGTCCATAAACATCTCAACTGGATCGTAACCAGGCTTTTGGTGAATGGCTACCAGTCGGGCGTAATCCGGAGCACGAGCATCGTCGAGCCAGTAATAGTACGTAAACCAGCTCTCGGCATCGGCAACGACAACCAGATCGCCCGAACGTTCGTGGTCGATGTGGTATTTCTTTTGTTGCTCTTTATCCAGAACCAACTCAATGCCCGGTGTTTTTTCCAGCAATGCCCGTACTTTATCAAAAACCGACGGGTCGTTGATGTACACGTGAGCAATCTGGTGATCTGGGGTAGCGAAGGCAGGCGATGCACCACCATCGAACATCTCCAGACCACGCTCTTCGCGGTAACGGATCATGCCCGCTTCACGCAGAATTCGATTTATGTGAATGGGCTTGCTGACGTTCGTAATTCCGTATTCTGAGAGGACAATTACTTCAGCACCTTGTTGCTCATAGTATTGAATCAGGTCGCGGCAAACGTCGTCGATTTCGCGGAGGTCGTTCGCGATTTTGGAGAAGTCCTGGCCAAATTTCTGTAGACAATAATCCAGGTGCGGCAGGTAAATCAGCGTGAGTGTTGGGTTGTGCCACTTATCGACCAGCATCGACGCGTCGGCAATCCAGCGCGAGGATTTAATGGTTGTTGCAGGTCCCCAGAACTGGAACAATGGGAACGTGCCAAGCTCTTTCTGAAGTCTATCGCGTAGATCGCCCGGATGAGTATAGCAATCGGGGATTTTCAGACCATCCGATGGGTACTGTGGGCGTGGGGTAGCCGAAAAATCGGCGGTAGAGTACATATTGTACCACCAGAACATCTTGGAAACCGTGAAATTGGGGTCGATCTTTTTGGCGCGTTCCCAGATTTTCTCACCCGCTACCAACTTGTTCGACTGTTTCCAGAATTTCACTTCCGAATCGGTGCGATCGTACCAGCCGTTGCCAACAATACCCGTTTCACTCGGCCATTTGCCCGTTACGTATGTAGACTGTACCGATGTGGTTAGCGCCGGTAGCATAGGATCAATGGTCGCCTGGTGTTTCTTCGCGAACCACTGTTTCAGAAAAGGCGTGTGTTCGCCAATCAGCGAATACGACAGACCAACAACATCGAGTACTACAGTCTTTTTCATAATGATGAATGATGAATGATGAATGATGGATACCGCAAGGACATTCATCATTCATCCGCACGGGCGGCCCCGATTGATTTATACACCCATTTCATTTCCCGATCAATCGAATCAACTAAGCCGAGCTTTAAATCAGCTGGTAAAACGTCCCAGGTGTAGGTTTCTACTTCCATCTGGTTCGTGAATTTATTGGTGGCCTGCAAGTTAAGGACAGTCTGAATATCGTCCTGCGTCGATTTCAACACCCCGTATTCCGAAATAAATATCGGTACGTGGAAATGGGCGCGCCATTCCACATGATTGTCATCAAAAGCAGCCAGAGCTTCGGGCAAATCAGCAAAACGTAGCAGTTCTCCCGATCGCGTACGCGCTACTACCTGATGCAGATAAGTTGGTTCGTTGAATTGCGCAAAGGCTTGTTTTACGATTTCACGTCCTTCGGCAGTCGAACGCGACCCCGGCTCCGGAAATTCGGCTTTCAGAGCGGCACTAATTTGTACTTTGCCAACGCGCAACCCGTAGTCTTTTAACTTGGCCAGTACTTCGGCCGGTTTTTCGTAACCAACGGCCACATGGCAAACATCGAAGCATAACCGAACATGTTCGCAGATCGCGGTTTCGGCCTGTTCATCGGTTAGTCCAAACTGTTCGCTGATTTGATCGATGCCCATAGGCAACAGGTAATCGGTAAACCAGGTGATGAACTCGTCGGTTGTTTCGATTAAGCCGTCGGGTTCAGGTTCCAGATCGAGGTGCATCAACCGATCTGTTTGCTGGCGTAAGCGCATCAGATCGGCCACTACTTCGAGTATATTCTGGGTTGTTTGCGAAAAAATATAGTCGCGGGCGGCAGGCTGGTCCCACTCGAACCAATAGCGATACGAAAGGGGCGAGGTCGAAATACCTCCCTGAATGGCATTCCCCAGCTCATCGACAGGGAGCAGAACCGATAAAATCCGGAACAACCGTTTGGTGTATTCAACTCGTGCTTCGGTTGTCCAGTCGGGGGCATGCACCTGATCTTTAACGACCGTATTGTGAAAGCCGCCGAATGGAAAACCGTTCATGGTAAACACATAACACTCGTTATTTGCCAGCCAGTGCTGAAAGGCAATTAAATTTTCGGGCAGTTCCAGTTCTTCACTAGCTATGTTAGATAAGCGTAAGCCAATTCCAAAAGGGGCATCCGGCGACAACCGTTTCTTTAGTTCTGGAATGGCTTTCTGTAAAGATGCGAAATGATCGGCCCACGTTTCGCCTGCATGGATGTTGGTACAATAGCCGAGGTGACCAAGGGCAAGGTTATTCATACGAGTTGCGCCTGTTGTTCCTGTTCTTTGAGGGTAGCAATCGCCTGCCGAACGAGATCGGGATTCATTTCGTGGACTTCAACACCCCGGCCAATAGCTTCCAGGAGCATAATCGTAAGCTGACCACCCAGGTGTTCCCGGAATTCAGCCAGGCCTTTCAGTACTCCAGCGCTGTCGTTGGCATCGAGCATGGGTTGGTAGAGCGAAAAGCCAAGGGTGCGTAGCGTGGTCAGAATACGATGAGTATCCTGCTCTGTTAGCCAGCCGAGTTGGTGCGAATACACGCTATCCATCGCGATGCCAATAGCTACGGCTTCGCCATGTCGGAGTTCGAAGCTGGTCAGTTGTTCCAGTTTGTGGGCGCTCCAGTGGCCAAAGTCCAGCGGACGGGATGATCCCATTTCAAATGGATCGCCCCCCGAAATATGCTCCAGGTGCATTTGGGCACAACGGTGGATAAGGTAATCCATCGCTTCCGAATCGCGGGCTGCGAGTGCCTGCGCATTAGCCTCGATCCATTCGAAAAAGCTGGCATCTTTAATCAAAGCCACTTTAACGGCTTCTGCAATGCCTGATCGCCAATCCCGATCATCAAGCGTAGTCAGGAAAGAACTATCGTTAAAGACCGCTACAGGTGGGACAAACGTGCCCAGAAAGTTTTTCTTGCCGCGATAGTTGACGCCATTTTTTACCCCAACGCCCGAATCATTTTGCGACAACACGGTGGTTGGAATACGGACGTGACGAATGCCCCGGTGCGAAATAGCGGCTGCATAACCAACTAAATCGAGGATTGATCCACCGCCAATGGCAACTACATACGAATGCCGATCGATACCATACTTATCCACCGCATCCACAATCTTTTCCACATATATCGGCTCATTCTTAGCGGTTTCGCCCCCTGGAATGATTAATAAATCGGGAATAAGGTCAACTATATCAGTATGTTGGTCGAAATAGGTAGTAATCTGTGATTGAAGATTAGGATGGGCGTCGATAACCCCCGAATCAATCACGAAAAGAAGCTTTTTTCGAATATCACCCGTAGACTGCTGACTGAAAAAATCGGATAGCAGTGAGTTTGCTTTTTTGAAAAGCTGATTGGTAAAGAAAACAGTGTACGTAAACCGAACACTGAACGCCTGATGCAAATGATTCATGAACGAATAAAGATAGTTGAGTACCACTGCCTTTATCTTTCAAAAATACAATCGAATCGCTAATGGTTCCTTATAAACGGCCAAAATAAGCGATTAGCAAGGTGCAGGGAGCGCGGAGCATGGAGCTTTACGGATGGAGCGTGGGGTAGGGATACCAGAAACTACTACTAAGATCCGTGCCCCGTGCCCCTTGCATCCCGCTACAGGTATAGCACTTTGTATTTAAAGGCACCATGAAGTCGCCAGTAAACAGATAAAAAAGGCGTGGCCAGCGCCGTTAGTACGGCATGTTTAACGGTTGTCGAATTAAGTGGCGATTTGGGTAGATGCCTGATAATTAGATAGGTGGATAACAGCGCCCAGATGCCTAGCCCAAGTAGAGCGATAACGAAATGCCCGGTTACTAATCCGGCCAGCCCACTGCTGATACTGATGACAGATGCGTAATACTGAAGTACCTGCCGACGGAAGGAGGGAATACGCTCCCGAAATAAATTGGGATGGCGTTTATACAGCAAGGCATCGTAACTGTTGTTGCGCTCATCGCGTAAGAGTCCGTACCAGGGGCACGGACGAATATGGTGCACAACGACGGCCTCGGTACATTTCCCAATCGGAATACCTGCCTGAATGAATTTGAACTGTAGATCGCTGTCTTCGCGCCAATCGATATCGAATGCTTCCTCGAAACCATTGACTCGCTCAAGCGTCGACTTCCGACAAAAACAGTTCGACGACATAAACTCGGCCCGCTTTAAGATCGTAGCCGTTCGGTCGAGTGGAGTGGGCTGATTTGGTAAGTAAACGCGTAATTGACCGCTCATGACCTGTGCTCCACGCTGGAAACATAGGAGAGCTGAGGATAGCCATTCGGATTCGGGAAGGCAATCGTCGTCGGTAAAGGCAATGATGCGCCCACGGGCTGCTCGCCAACCCCGATTTCGGGCGGCAGCGGGGCCACGTCGTTCGGGCTGACCGAGGTAACGGACTTCGATTGGACCACCGTCGCGGGCTACCTGTTTCGCAAAAAGCTGAACAGCGGTTTCGGTTTCGGGCGAGTTTCCCTCATCGACCACAATAATTTCGAACTGGTCGCGCGATAGCCGCTGACGCCCAAGTGCGTCGAGACATTTAAGAAGCAGGGCCGGTTGCTGATAGGTTGGGATCACAACCGAAAATTCAGGTAGCATACAACTGGTAATGAAAAGGTATATAAGCTCAGTAGTTATTTGTTGGGTTACAGCTAATCAACGCCTTGCAAAAACCTGACCAAAATCGGTTAACGGGTATCGTCTAGCTTCGGGCTGAGTGCTAAGCAATTGGCAGATAAATGATTGTATGCTTATAATTGGTTTTGGCTGGATCAGTTGCCGGAGAATTAATGGTTGTTCTTCTTGATGGTTCGACCGTGGGTTTATCTTTGCAACATCAACTTCTTTAGTCCTTGTTATGTCTCGCATTGCACTTATTACCGGCGCCACTTCTGGTATTGGCCGCGCTACCGCCGAAGCTTTCGCTGACCTTGATTTTCGCCTGATTCTCTGTGGACGTCGGCAGGAGCGCTTAGATGAATTACAGGAACGCCTGAGCCAGCAAACAGCCGTTACAACGCTCAATTTCGACGTGCGTAACTGGCTTGAAGTCGACGACGCTATTCGTAGCTTACCTGAAGAATGGCAGGCGATCGATATTCTGGTGAATAGTGCGGGCAATGCACATGGTTTGTCGCCGATTCAGGACGGATCGCCCCAGGATTGGGATATGATGATTGATGGAAACGTGCAGGGCCTGCTTTATGTCTCGAAAGCGGTTATGCCGGGTATGGTAGAGCGTCAGCGGGGCCATATTGTTAACCTAAGTTCGGTAGCGGGTAAGGAGACCTATGCCAATGGGGCTGTGTATTGCGCTAGTAAAGCCGCCGTTGAAGCGCTCAGCGCAGGCATGCGGCTCGACTTGACCCAGCATGGGATTAAAGTGACGAATATTGCGCCGGGAGCTGTTGAAACCGAGTTTTCGGTCGTGCGTTTCAAAGGAGATGCCGAGCGGGCAGCTAAAGTATACGCCGGATTCTCTCCGCTAACTCCAGAAGATATTGCCGATACGATTGTTTATGCGGTAACGGCTCCGGCCCATGTTACGATTGCCGATATGACGATTTTAGCCGGGGCACAAGCAGCAGCAACTACTATTTATCGGAAATAATTAGGTTAATGCGTTGCTAAAAAGCCGCGTCGCAATTCATCAAAAACAACTGCGACGCGACTTTTTAACAACACTCTCTACAATGTCGAATTTGTACTTTCTGTATTTTAAGTGTAATTTAATTTTGTTTGGTGGTATTGTGTAGTATACTGGTGTTTTAGTTTCTAACGATACAAAATGATAACGTGACAATGAAAACGGCCAGCTTCATTTTCCTGTTTTGCCTGATGACTTTTTTAGGGCAGGCTCAATCAACACCAACCAAAATCTATCTTGTTAAAAATGGAGCACAGACGTTAGGAGGCATTCAGTTCTATACGACCCTTAACCCCAGCAAGCCCATCAAGGTAAAAAATAATGGTTATGTTCTTATTGAAACAGATGCAGACAGTCTGGGAGTTATTCGGGAGTCACCTTATGCTGAAAATAATTATCAACCGCCTGCTTCCAGCCCGAAACGGAAGCCAGTTTTTATTAAGTTTGAGCGAGGGAAATCATATTATTTTAAGATGGGTTCGGCTGCATACAGCACTCATTTCGACGTAGAAGAAATGACCGAACGCGCTTTTTGGCTCTATATTGGGCTGAATGACCTGACGGACAATGTTACTCGATATACATTGAGTAGGGCAGTTGGTTTAGTAAAAAATCAACAATGAAGTACTGATCTATAGGGCAATGAAACGAATTCAACTCACGGTCGATACGCCTTGCCAGCAGCGTTGGCAGGATATGGCACCTATCGAAACAGGCCGTTTTTGTGATAGCTGCCAGAAAACGGTCGTTGACTTTTCCGGCATGACCGACCAGCAGATTGTCAGTAATATAAGTCAGTCGGCAAGTTCAACCTGTGGCCGTTTTCGGGTAAGCCAGCTCGACAGAACATTACAGGCTCCCACACCTACGGCTCATTCTTCAGGGCGTTTTTTTAGCCTGTTAACCGCAGGTTTGTTAGGCTATCAAACGGTTCAGGCTGATGCCCATTCAACACTTGCTCGTCCGTCAACTTTACAAACCGAGCAACGTCCTATTGCTACAACTGATCAACCGTCGACTGAAGTCACTACCGCTACAGACTCGTCGCGGGTAATTACAGGCCGGATAGTGGATAATGTGACGAAAGCAGGTCTCGGTGGGGCTACTGTTATTATTAAAGGAACATCCCGAGGGGCTAATACGGATTCGACGGGCCACTTTCAGTTAAGAGTTCCTACTGACTATCTGGATAAACAGATTACAGTAGTAATGGCTATGATTGGATTCATAACGACTGAAGTTCAAATACCACCCGATCGCTCGGAGCCCCTCTCAATAGTGTTATATGAAGATCAAAAGCTGCTGGGAGAAGTAGTTGTTGTTGGTGGATACAAAAAACAAACCTTTTTCCAGCGTCTACGGAATCGTCGGCGTAACAGTCACTAGCGTTTTCAATACGTCTGGGTCAACCCGATGGCCACCGTCAAAAGCAGTGATTTTTAAGGTAGGTATATCGGTTTGCAGTCGGGTTAAGTACTCATTGATATCGTCCAGTTCTACAAGGTATTCGTCCTGCCGACCATATACATAATGGGTTTCGGTCGTTTCAAGTGTAGCTGGGTTAATGAGATCGGCAAGACCATGAGGTAAATAACCAGCCCATAAAATGAGTCGATCAGCATGAACATGTTGGGCATTCAACCATCGACAGGCCGTAGCGGCACCTTGCGAGAAACCTAAAACCGTTATTTGCAAACCTGTCTCGTCGGGTTTCAGACCGTTCAGAACACGGTCATAAAGCGAGTTCAGATAAAGAATATAATCACTGATTTCATAGTCCCGATCTTCGCGGGTCATCCAGGAAGCGCCAACCCGCTGATAGCTGCTATCGGTATATGACCGAGATAATCCTTCCGGTACAACAACGAACGTTTCGCCATCATCCAACCCCGTAAACTTTCGGCCGAAGTACTGCGCCAGTTGTCCAAAACCATGCAGGCAGAACCAGATAGCTTTCGTCTGTTCCGTTAAAGAACCAATTGTATAATAACGGGCTGTCCGTTGAACAGGCAGGTGATGTTCGGTCATGATTGTCAGCTGATTATTTCCAGGGGAACAGCATACAGGTTGTGGTGGCATGGGCGTAGAGTTTGCCTTGTTCATCCACGATTTTACCTTCTGCGGTAGCTGTCGATCGACCTGCATGTATGAGCGTGCCAATCGGCAGCACTTTGCCTGTCCGGATGGTTAACGGGCGAATAAAGTTAACTTTCAGCTCAAGGGTTGTGTAGCCTGTTCCGGCCTGTAAGGTCGAATGAATGGCGCAGGCTAAGGCTGAGTCGAGCATAGTACAGAAAACGCCACCATGCACCCCACCAATTGGATTGTAATGGAACTCCTGCGGCACAATCGAGAAAACAGCTTTCCCTTCTTCGACCGATTCAAGCGCCATATCCAGTGTGTGGGCAATGGCCGGAGGAGGATACAGACCGGCCATAATTCCCTGCAAGTACTCCATGCCCGATAAGGTAGCGCCGACTTTAGCGCCAATGGTCTGATCTTCCCACGAGTAGGTTCGTGTACGTTGCGTTTCGTTTTGCGCTGTTGTCATCTTATCGTCGAAATCGTGATTGTTGTTTCTCGTTTTTGCGTTGTTCGTAATGCGTTTTATCGGCGATGTAACACAGGCGTTCGAGTTCGGCATGCACGACAGATTGTTTATCGAGCCACTGAATATTGAAAACATGCTCCGTCTGACCATTTGCCGCTACCTCCGCCCGAATAGTTTCGAGTTGCTCATCCGTGATTTCAAAACGGGCATAGAGCGCACTTCGACCAGGTTTGCGAAATCGGATGCTGGCCGATTTGTCCCAGACCACATACTGATTGCCCAAAATGCGAAGTAACATTACCATGTAAAATGGATCGGTGGCAGAAAATAGGCTGCCGCCAAAGATGGTTCCTACGTAGTTGTAGGTCCAGATATTTCGGCGCAATCGTACATGAACTTCCCGCCAATCGCTCGACCAGAACAGAATTTTACCGCCTGTTCCAAAAAACATCGGATACCAGTTCAGTCCTGTTCGAAAGAGCCACGATTTGGCTGATTCCTTACGGTTAGTTTGTAAGAAGGATGGTTTCATTTGTGGCTAACTCTGGCGCAGGTATTTACCTGTGCCTTTAATTTAGCCAGCATTCGCTGGCGCTCCGTCAATCTATGGGCCAGCGAATGCTGGCTAAATTAAAGGCACGAGTAAATACTCGCGCCAGTTGCTAATGGCTTAACTAATCAAGGAAAACGCTTGCCCTTTTTTGATCGCCTGAGCGATTTGGCCAGAATGATAAGAGTTATGATGCATCAGAAAAACCAATACCTGCATGCGAGGCACTTCGCCAAAAGGCGAGGAGATTATTTCAGCCCATTGGTCGTCGCTAGTCAGTTGAATCTGTTTCGTAATCATCGCGAAGCTATCATTCATGGTTTGTTGAATCGACACTAAGTCAAACAGTTGGCCTTTGTCGGAAATACCACCACTGGCTTGAATGGGAATACTGACCTCGCGCCCAAAAAGTAAGCTGGCCATCCGGTGCATCGACTCGGCCATGTGTAAGGCAATAAAACCTGCCGAAGCCGTTTCTGGCGTTAAGCGGTTGTGATAATTATCGAGGGTTAGTTTCCGAATCGGCGCCTGCGACGAAACCTGATTCATTTGCCAGATTTGAGATAAGAGTTCAGTTGTCATTTTTGTAACGCGATTACTTTATCAGAAAAAATCGACAGGCCCTGAACCGCATCCAGGCCAAGTGTGTCGTGAACTTGTAGGTTTAGTGCTTTCCAGATTTTATGACATCGTTTGGCTAACAATCGTCCCTCTTCGGTCAGAAACAGGCCGTGACGCAGGTCGTCGGTCAGCCAGCCTTTTTTTTGTAATAGCTGCACATCCCGACTCATTGCCGATTTCTCAATCTGCAATCGTTTCGACAACACGGCTTGCCGGACCCCTGGCTGCGGGAAAATGTGCATCAGTAAACCCGCCTGCGCGAACGTAACTCCCTCTTGCGTGAAGGCATCGTTGTAGTGGCCGGTTATAATCCTGGCTAACATTCGCAAGCGACCCGCAATGCAGTAGGTTTCGGAGTTCATGTTATAAAGGTTAGAAACAAAAGTTGTATATGCAACTTAATGGAATTAAAAATAATCACCCATAAGATAAAAGGGTGATTATGAAAGGTGTATCCTGATAAACTAAGCATCCTATGTATTTACAGGCTCATGAGTTGTTTCGTCCAAAGCAACTCCTTGTACCGGGTGCTGGCTCCAGTAGGTGGCTAGTAAGGAACCGTTCGTGTTCATGATAGGGCCAAAGAGGGCAGGGGCGAGACCTACCGTGGCTACTTTACCCAGTTGCACGGCAATACCCGAAGCCAGTCCCGCATTTTGCAGACCTACTTCGATAGCTATTGTCCGGCAGCTTTGCTCATCCATACCACACAAACGCGCCGACCAATACCCCAGCATAAACCCACAGAGATTATGAACTAATACGCAAAACACGAGTATCCAGCCTACACTTAATAAACTGTCGCGTCCGGCGGCTGTGATAACGGCAACAATGAGAATAATGCCACCCATCGACATTAAAGGCATAACGCGGTTTAGTATCACTGCCGATTTGCGAAAAATACGGTTTAAAATCAGCCCTACTATAATTGGGGCGATAACGATCTCCATAATCTCAATCATCATTTTCAGGAACGAGATTTCGATGAATTGACCGGCCAGTAATTTCATCAGCGCAGGCATCAGCAAAGGCGCTAACAGCGTTGACATAGTTGTGACCGTGATGGATAAAGGCACATTAGCTTTGGCAATGAAACACATTACGTTCGAAGCTAAACCACTAGGTGAGCAACCGATAAGCACCACACCCGCTGCAATTTCGGGCGGAAAACTAAAGGTATTGGCCAGCGTGTAGCCTAACAACGGCATAATTAGGAAATGGCAGGCTACGCCGATAAATACAGCGCGTGGTTGCTGAATAACGCCCTCGAAATCTTTAATCGACATGGTGGCTCCCATGCCCAGCATAATGATTTGCAGTAACGGAACAATTAGCTTCTTCAATGGGAAATCGCCAATGTTAAGGAACAACCCCGGAAAGGCGAAAGCTATCCCGACAAATGCAATCAGGAGCGCCGTAAAAATAAGATTTTGATAAGACGAGCGATCGTTGGTTTCAGCTTTCATCTACTGACGAATGAATAATGTAAAATGTACAATGAAAAGCTGATTTGATGAAAAACATACCTGCCTCCATCATTCATTTTACATCATGCATTATTCATTAACGCAACGAAGCAAATACGCCCTCTTTTAGTGAATAGGTCGACGTGCGTATTTGCGAAATGCCGTACGTTCTGAGCACATAATCAATCAGGCAAACGGCGACCACAATCATATCGACCCGCAGTTCGATCATACCCGGAATCTCCATTCGTTCCGCGTGATTTTTCGTGATGAGTAATTCATAGGCACGATAAAACTCCTCGATTGGCAACGTAAACGCAGCCTGATTGGGATCGGGCAAGTGCCCTTTCGAATGCATGTACCACATATCAACCAGCGTATCGAACGAACCTGATGAACCAACTAACACGGCGGGTTGATACTGATGAATAGCGTTAGCGAGTGGCAGCAGTTGTTCCTGAAAATAATCGTGTAACCGACGGATACTTCCAGAACTGATGGGGTCAGAACTCATGAATCGTTCGCGAAGCCGCTGCCCACCTATTTCGAAACTTTGCTTCCAGAAAACCCGGTTTTGATTCCCCAGAATAAATTCGACGCTGCCGCCACCAATGTCAATGACTAAAGCCGTTGAGTCATCTAACGCACCAGCCGCCCGGATACCCTGATAAATATAGGCTGCTTCCTGATCGCCTGAAATGACCCTAATTTGAATACCCGTTTTTTGTTGAACCCGATCAATAAATTCCTGCTGATTGCGCGCTACCCGAATGGCGCTTGTACCAAGAGCCACTACCTTTTCTGGGTCTATAATATGTTGATCGAGCACCTGTCGAAAATAGGTCAGCACGCCCAGGGCACGCTCAATGCCTTCTTCGGTAATGATTCCCTTATTGATACCTGCCTCGCCAATTTTAGCAGGCAGGCTTTCGCGGAATAGGATTTTAGGCGTATTGCCTTCTATTTCAGCGATGAAGAGATGGAACGTGTTGGTGCCTAAGTCAATAATGGCTTGTTTCATAATTGCAAATCTATTACCTTTGCGACCCGGTTTTTAGCTAAAACACAATATTTACAATGCTTATCATTAACGTAAAAGACAACGAGTCGATTGACAAGGCCCTGAAACGCTTCAAAAAGAAGTTCGAAAAGACGGGTGTGTTGCGGCAGTTGCGCTCGCGGACAGCTTTCCAGAAACCATCGGTAAAGCGTCGCACAGAGATTATTAAGGCTACGTACAAAGAAAGAATGTACGGCAACCACACCGAGCAATAGGATTTTAATCCGCCGGTGGTGCGTAGTTGGCCGAAATAACTCGTTGAATGCGCAGTCAGCGAGAGTAACAGTCAACTAAGACATAAAAGCAGCAAGCAGAGATGTTTGCTGCTTTTTTATGACCCCCCTTTTTGTCATTCCGACGACAGGAGGAATCTCAAAGTCGCTTATTAATCAAGCTTGAGATTCCTCCTGTCGTCGGAATTGTAAGTTTGCTCTGAACAAATAATCTTTGGTTCTCCAGGTCATACCTACGTCGGGATGGTCTAAAAGACCGGTTGTCATGATCGGTAGCCTGGAGAGCCAATCTCATGGAACCCGGACAGTTCAGTGGGCATATAGCCCGTTTCACAATGATGTCGAGAGCATGAGTAGTATCCCGCTTTTTTCGTTTTTAGCATGAACCAACCAGCTATCTATTACGGGGTTGATGTCAGTAAAGAGACCTTACACATCAGCTACCAAATCGGAATCGATGCCAATGGGCAACCCCAATGGGCCTATCAAACCCTGCCCAACCAAGCGGACTCCATTGAGCAATGGGCTGCTGAACTGCCCGCCAATAGCCACCTCATTTTCGAGCATACAGGTACCTATTCGGCTCGATTAGCTTGGGTATTAGCCCTGCAAAATCGCCCCTTTAGCCTCCTTACGCCCAACCAAAGCAAAGGCTTTGCCGCCACTCTGAAGTCTATCAGCAAGACCGACCGGAGCGATGCGGCACTATTGGCGCGCTACGGACAAGTCTTTCAGCCCCAGCCTTCGCAACTGGCCGATGAGTCTCTACATCAGCTTCGCCAACAGCACAAACACCTCAACGACCTGCGAATCAGTCAGCAAGCGGTGGCTAATCAGCTTCATGCGCTGTCGTTCGACCCCCGGGCCAGTCAGAAAGTCAAGGCTAGCCTGCTGGTTCTCCAACAGAGCTACCTGACTCAGATTGCGCTCTTTGAAGAGGAACTGGATCAGCTGAGTCAACAGGAGTTGCAGGCCATTTCGGAGCGGATGCAGCGGGTCAAGGGGATTGGGCCGGCTTCCTCTCAAGCCTTGTGCACGGCCACCAATGGGCTGGCTGGATTCGAGTCAGCCAAAGCGGTAGCTAAGTTCGTGGGCATTGCCCCCAGTCAAACTCAATCGGGCAGTTCGGTTCGTCGGCGTGGTCGGATGGCCCGCACGGGTTTAGGGTATGTACGGGGCCTTTTATACATGGCAGCTCGTTCGGCCCGTAAATACAATTTGGGCTGTAAAGCGCTTTATGATCGGCTACGGGCCAAGGGTAAATGCCACAAAGTGGCGATGGTGGCGGTGATGAATAAGTTGTTGCATCAGGTGTTTGTGGTGGTGAAGAAGAATATTGAATTCGTCAATGGGTTCAGCCTATCCAAACAAAATTTGGCTTAAAACTTGTTTTTTGACACAGTTCATGACAAAAAACAGATTAGATTTGGCAATGGAAAACCAGGGCAATCCGACAAATTCCGCAGGGCAAACTGTTTGTTCAGACTTCCTCCAGCATATTCGCTACGAAAAGCGGCTGAGTCATCATACGCTTACGGCTTATGCAAACGACCTGGAGCAGTTCACCTTATTTCTGGCAACGGAATGTAATGTCGACCAGCCTGAACGGGCTGATTTTCGGCACATTCGGTCGTGGATTGTGAGTCTGGTTGAGGCCGACATAGACAAGTCGTCGGTGAATCGGAAGATTGCTACGTTACGGAGTTTCTATAATTTTCTGGTTCGTCGGAAGGTGATCGAGCTTGATCCGATGACGAAAATTCAGGCGCTGAAAGCTAGTAAACGGTTGCCGCAATATGTCGAAGAAAAGCCAATGGAGATGCTGCTCAACGACATCGAATTCCCCGATACGTTTGAAGGCATTCGTGACAAGCTCGTGCTCGAACTACTCTACGGCACGGGTATTCGATTGAGCGAGCTAACGGGTCTGAAAACCGCTGACGTGAACCTCTACGATAAAACGATTCTGGTGCTGGGTAAACGGAACAAACACCGAATTATCCCGCTGACCCAACCCTTGTTTGAGCTTATACAGCAATATAATCAGTTGAAAGAAAAGGAGTTTTCGGGTCAGGCCGATCAAACCATTTTGATTGTCAGTGATAAAGGTGTGCCTGCTTACCCGGTTCTGATTCAGCGAATTGTAAAGAAAAATCTTGCGCTCGTTACCACGCTTGAGAAGAAAAGCCCACACGTATTGCGTCACTCGTTTGCTACGCATCTACTTAATCGGGGCGCTGACCTGAACGCCATTAAAGATTTGCTGGGGCATAGCAGTCTGGCAGCCACTCAGGTTTATACGCATACCAGCCTCGAGCAACTCAAGAAAACCTACGATCAAGCGCATCCGAAGGCAAAAAAATAAAGAAAGTCATTTCCTAAATTCCTGGTTTACATACTGTTTATGTTTCTAGAAAAGATCAAATCTGCCGAATCAGGCGTGTTACTTTACGGCATCACTCCACCCAAAGTTGGTACCACACCCGAACGCGTTGCTGAGATTGCCCAAAAAACAATTGAGCGACTGACTACTTTGGATATCGATGCACTTGTGGTGTATGATGTCCAGGATGAGTCGGCCCGAACGAAAGAAGAAAGGCCCTTCCCATTTTTAAATGCGCTTGATCCGCTTGAGTTTGCCTCTACACATCTAGGCTCGTTAAACATTCCGAAAATCATCTATCGTCCTGCCGGAAAATTTTCTCCCGTAGAGCTATCGGATTGGCTGGAAGAGCTACATAACCAGAATTTCTATCCTGTTTTTGTTGGTGTACCAGCACCAGATTATCCGGTAAAAACGAGCCTGCCAGAAGCTTACGAGATCTGGAGCAGACATCAAGACACCTCCGTTATCGGTGCCGTAACCATCCCCGAGCGGCATAACCTGTTGAAGGATGAGGATGCTAGGATACTGGATAAAATGAGTAGTGGTGTATCGTACTTTATTTCACAGTGCATTTTCAATCTTGACTACGCAAAGCAGGTTATCGAAGATCTAGTAATCAGTTGTACAGAAAAGAATATCTCTCCTCCGACGGTTATTTTTACAATTACCGCCTGTGGATCAGCAAAAACACTCCAGTTTATGGAATGGCTGGGTATTCACGTGCCGGATGAATTGAAGGAAGAACTCAAAAAGTCAGACGATATTCTTGAGAAATCGGTAAAGATATGCCTTGATATTGCTTCCGAGCTGACCACATTTTGTATGGAGCGTTCTATTCCTTTCGGCTTCAATATCGAAAGCGTTGCTATTCGCAAAGCCGAGATCGAAGCGTCTATCAGCATAGCAGAGGGCATAGGCCAGATGCTGAAGGATAAAGGTGTTCGTAAAGTGGCGAAAGATTACGAAGCGCAGGTTGTCAAATGAAAAAAGACAATCTGTAGTTTGGTCCTAAAAAATGGCCATAGCTAATCGATTCGTAACGAAAGCGTTATCTGTTTCCTGGTCATAGGGTTTTATACGTCTAACAATTTAGGCAAATCTATTCTCTACAAAGAGGATAGATTTGCCTTTTTTTTACGTTTGCCATTCGTAAACCAGCTAACCCGTATCCTCTTTTGCTGGCATTATTGAATAACCTGAAAATTGGTAGTCTTCTTCTGGGCTTACTTCTTTGGCTAGGTACACTGGCCGAAGCGCAGCCCTATGTGGCCTGGGTGAAACACTATGGGCCGGAGAATGGCTTAGCGCACCGAGAGGTAAATGCCATTTTTCAGGACCGGCAAGGGTTTATGTGGTTCGGTACCAAGTTTGGCTTGAGCCGCTTCGACGGAAAAACGTTTACTACCTTCACAAAAGATCGTAACGGGCTGGATTTTGACGATATACAGTCTATTAGTCAGGATGCCGATGGATTGTTATGGCTCATGGGCCCATATGGTGAATCGAGAATAACGCTGTTTAATCCGTTGAATGGTACGACTAGTTCATTCGAGGAGAAATTCAAAAAACAGCTAGTTTCCCGATTGTCAACCCGTGATCAACGCCTGGTCGGCAGCCCGGATGGATATATTTTTTTTACAAACCGGTCTCCAGGGGTATTAGCTTCCTATCATCCCAAATCCGGGCTGCGTTATGTTCAACTACCGCAGTATAAAACACTCGACGTAGTCAAGACAACATCCCGAAATACGGTTTGGGTAGTTGCCGATGCGAACCAGTTAATCGAACTAACAGCGGAGGGTAAGGTAGTACATCAGTTCCGGCATGCACAACAGGAAATTGTACCCTGTTTGGGACAACAGAACGCGGGTGTTGAGTTTTTCTACCTAACTACTGACGGGCTACCGAACAAGACAAATTTTACGTTGTATTGCGTCGATGAGTCTGGTAATCAGCGTCAGATGCCGCCTTTCCGTGAGCCATTCGTACGGAAAAATATTTACCCGATCTGCTACGCTTTTGATCATACCGGACTCCGGTGGGATGGAACCTGCCTGCGCGATTCAACCAATCGAACCCTGCTTGACATAACCAATCAGCTATCGGGTAAAACGCTTGAGAATCGGAGTTTTTTTCGGGATCGTAACGGCGGAATGTGGCTAGGCACCAGCTTTGGGGTGTACCAGGTCAACGTCGCAAAAAATCATTTTCACCGATTATTTTATGATGCCAACCTCACCAGCGAAAAAATAGCTGCGATTCGTGGGGTTACCGTAATCGGGAATCAGGTTTACGCTAATCTTGAGAAATTCGGTCTTTACACGAGTAATCTGTCAGGTGGTACCATCAAAAAGTTAGTTGATCATTTACCCTATGATCCGATGGTGGCGCTGACCACGATCCAACCCGATAAGCTCGCGCTGGGTGCCGGAAACCAATTTCTGGAATATGATCTCAAAACGGGTACGCATAGGCTCTCGGCACTGCCGCAGACGAACATGCTCTGGACGATCTGTCCGATGCAGGCCGATCGATGGATAGCCGGTGGCCGTCCTGGGCTTTGGCTGATCCAGGCTAAAACTGGGCAGGTAAAGCCATTTATGCAGTATAATCAGTTTACTGAACTTGCTCAGTCGCATATACTCCATATCGCTCCCGATCGTCGGGGTATCTTTTGGGTTTGTTCAGGAACTGGCTTATACACGCTTGACCCAGCCAAAGGAGTTACGGCTCGTTACTGGAGTGGCGGGAAAGACGATTTTTACCTGCCTGCCGACAGTTATCAGCATGTTTATCAGGATGTAAACGAGATTTATTGGCTAGCCACGGCTAACTCAGGTCTGATTCGCTGGGATCGACAACAGCATCAGTACCAGCAATTCCGACGTAGTGAAGGGCTAGCCAATAACAATATCTATGCTGTCTATGCCGATCAAAGAGGAAAATTATGGCTCAGTAGCGACTACGGAATTATGCAATTTGATCCGGTTCGCCTGACCACCCGAACCTATTTTGTGCAGGACGGCATCACCCACAATGAATTCAATCGGATTGCCCATTTTCAGGACAAAGCTGGTCGGCTTTATTTCGGAGGACTAAATGGCATTACCTTCTTTGATCCTCAGAATTTTGATGCCGAAAAACCACCCGTTCCACTGCCTATTCGCCTGGTATCGTTCAGGCAACTCGATAATTCGCGCAATCAACTGATCGATAAAACAGAAGAACTCGTAAACACCAACCGGATTGTTATTCCACCCGGCGATCAGACGGCAGTGCTTGATTTTGCCCTGCTAAATTTCACAGATGCCGAAAAGAATGTATATGCCTACCAATTCAACGGTCTCGACAACACATGGACTCAGCAAACAGAGTCCTCGTTGCGGCTGGGCAATTTACCCTACGGCACCCATACGCTTTTGATCAAGGGGCAGGCAGCCAACGGGCAATGGTCGGCCAATACGCTACGGATCGAAGTAGAGGTACAACGACCCGTTTACCTGCAAGTCTGGTTCATCGTTTTGTCGATTCTGTTGCTACTAGCTGGCATCTGGGCTTGGCTGAAGTGGCGTATCTGGAATCATCAGCAGGAACAGCTTCGGCTGCAAAGCGAGATTAAACAGGCTACGGCCCAAATTGAAGAAGATAAGCAATTGATTGAACAACAGGCATATACGCTTCTTCAGCTCGATGAGACCAAATCGCGCTTTTTTGCCAATATTTCCCACGAATTTCGGACGCCTTTAACGGTTATTCTGGGTATGGCCTCGGAGATAAAACGGTATAAAACAGACGAGCTTATACAACGAAGTCATCGGGTTGCGGACCTCATCGAACGTAACGGTAGCAACCTATTACGACTAATCAACCAGATTCTGGATCTTTCCAAACTCGAAGCGGGCGAAATGCATCTGCAACCCATTCGGGCCGACATCGTTAGCTTTACCCGTTACATCGCTGAGTCGTTTCACACGATGGGTGCGCTTAAGGCTATTCAGGTGCATTTCCAGACAGATGCTCAAAGCTTGGAAATTGATTTTGACAAAGACAAGCTCCAGGATATTCTGTCCAATCTACTAACGAACGCCATCAAATTTACGCCCTCAGATGGTCACGTTTATCTGAAATTAACGACGCAGGAAACGAATGATTCGCTCACTAGTAGAGGCTATTACGAAGCAATTGCGCCAATCCGGCAACTGGGTGAATCCTGGCTCTCCATCTGCGTGCGTGATACCGGGCCAGGCATCGACACAGATAACCTTCCACGGATTTTCGATCGATTTTTTCAGCAGTCGACCGACGCGGTGGCGAACCAGCCAGTTGCTGAACTTGGCGGAACGGGCATTGGCCTTTCGTTGGTGCGTGAACTGGTGATGCTCATGCAGGGCGGACTGGCGGTGCGCAGTTTACCTGGTCAGGGAGCGGAGTTTGTTATTCAGTTGCGTCAGACTCATCAGGCTCCTCTGGCGTCGGTATCCGTAGCCAAGACCATTACTACTAGTTCCGACAGGCTTGATGTGGTCGATTCGCTGGAAGAGGGAGCTGATGATAAACCACTTCTGTTGCTGGTAGAAGACAATGAGGACGTAGCGACCTATATTATCTCCTGTATTGAGACGGACTACCGAATTAGTCGGGCCAATAATGGTCAGGCGGGTATCGATCTAGCGATCGACAAAATACCCGATCTGATTCTGAGTGATGTGATGATGCCCCAGAAAGATGGGTTTCAAGTCTGTGATACGCTGAAAAATGATGCTCGGACCAGCCACATACCCATTGTTCTGCTCACCGCCCGTGCTTCCTTTAGCGACCGGGTTGCTGGCCTCCGACGGGGTGCCGATGCCTATTTGACCAAACCCTTTCAGCGGGAAGAACTAACCGTAGTGCTCAGCAATCTGCTCCAGTCCCGGCGCGTTCTGCAACGTCACTACAGTCAGCTGGTACTGCAACCCACACCGCCCGAACGGCCTGCTCCCGACGGCGAAGAATCGTTGGAAGATCAGTTTCTGCGCAGGTTGCGGTCGTTGCTGGAGCCACAGTTCGGAGAATGCCTATTTCTCTATTGACGAACTTTGTTTGCAAATGGGAATGAGTCGTTCGACCCTTCATCGGAAGTTGGTTGCCTTAACAGGAATGCCGATTGTTCGCTATGTTCGGATGCTTCGATTGGGCAAAGCGAAAGAGTTACTGACCTCTACCGAGCTAAACATTTCGGAAGTGGCTTACGCTGTTGGTTTCGATGATCCGAAGTACTTCAGCAGGCAGTTTTCGGATGAATTTGGCGTTTCTCCGGCCAATTTCCGGCATTTGGGATAATCCTCCACCTATTTGACAGAATCCTCCACCTCGTTCTGACCAGGCAGAGGTAGACTTGCCTTGCTGTTTTCAATCCGTATTCTCCCTGAAAACAGTAGGTTATGAATCGAACATCTTCCTCTTTTTTAACAACGTTATCGGCTAACCTGTCAGGTAGTTTTTTGTCGCGTCAGAACGCTAATACACTACCCAATCTTTTCAAAAAGCACTGGTATTTTTTCGTACTTATCAGTCTGTTCGTGCTAAGAGGTACTACGGTAGTCCAGGCAGAAAATCGCCCTGGGCATTCCCGCTCTGCATTAACCTATGCAACTTCGAACGGCTTCATGCGGACGTCTGCAGCTGCGAGTCGGCCCGCAGCTTGCACAACGCCTACGGTGAGTTTGGTCAACACAAATGCCGGTAATTGTGTTGGTGCTGCTAGTTTGTCGGTCAGTAGTTCAACCCCGATTAGTAAGGTTGAATGGTACAACGGTACGACCTTGGTCTATACGGCTCTGCCGCAGGCCGCTGCATCGGTTACAACGGTGGCGGGCGGCCACGGGCAGGGTTCGGCGGCTAACCAACTCGATCTGCCTACTGGTTTGTATGTCGATGGGACAGGAAACATTTTCATTGCAGATCAGAACAATCACCGGATTCAGAAATGGTCTCCTAATAATGGACAGGGCACAACAGTGGGTGGTGGCAATGGGCAGGGGACAGCGGCCAACCAACTCATTTCTCCGGCTGATGTATTTCTGGATGGAGCGGGCACTCTTTATACTACCAGTTATGCCAGTATCAGAAAGTGGGCAAATGGCGGAGGGCTTGAGTCAACATTGGCGGCAGGTGGAGCGAGTTTTGGTTCGGCGGCCAATCAGTTCTACAATCCAGTTGGCGTTTATGTGGATGCATCGGGCGCGATTTATGTGGCTGATCGGGATAATCACCGGATTCAGAAGTGGGCATCGGGGGCTAGCTCAGGTACAACCGTAGCGGGCGGCAATGGACAGGGTTCGGCGGCTAATCAACTCAATAGCCCAACTGATGTGTGGGTAGATGCCGCGGGAGCCGTATATGTATCGGATCGGGATAATAACCGGGTTCAAAAATGGGCTGTAGGGGCCACTTCTGGCGTGACGGTGGCAGGTGGTAATGGCGCTGGCTCGGCGGCTAATCAACTCAATAGCCCTCAGAGCTTATATGTTGATGCGTTTGGGGGAGTTTATGTTTCCGACAGCGACAATAATCGGGTTCAAAAATGGGTGCCGGGAGCCACTTCTGGCGTAACGGTAGCGGGTGGCAATGGGTATGGCACTGCGGCTAATCAGTTCAGGGCTATTGCAGGGATTCATGTGGATGCATCGGGCGCTATTTATGTGGCTGATCAACTGAATTACCGGGTTCAGAAGTGGGCACCGGCCTCATTGACCCCAACCTATTTGCCCACAACGGCGGGAAGCTACACCGCCAAAATTACGGACGCTTATGGCTGTACCGCGACAACCAGTGCTATTACGATTACGCTGACTACGATCAGCATTAGTCCGACTTTGCCCAGCATCAATGCGGGACAGAGTGCTACCCTGAATGTATCAGGAGCTACATCCTATAGCTGGTCGACAGGACAGACCGGCAGCTCAATTGTGGTTTCGCCTTCCTATACAACCGTTTATTCTGTAATCGGTACAACACCCACATGTTCTACGAGAGCCAGTGCCAGTGTTACGGTGGGCGTTATACCCAAAATGACCATAACCAATGTGGGAGCTTCTACCTGTGTAGGGGTGACTAGTTTGTCGGTTGCCAGCTCGTCGACGCTTACCCGCATTGACTGGTATAACGGGTCAATATTCCTGACGACTAGCTTGCCACAGAGTGCCTCTGTAGGAACAAGTGTAGCGGGTGGCAACGGGGCTGGGTCAGGGCTTAATCAACTGAGTACTCCTGCTGGGGTGTATGTAGATGGAGCCGGTGCCGTTTATGTGGCCGATCAAGCCAATCACCGGATTCAGAAGTGGGCACCGGGAGCAACCTCTGGCGTGACGGTGGCCGGAGGAAATGGCGCTGGTTCGGCAGCCAACCAACTAAATAACCCTGCTGGAGTGGCTGTCGATGCCTTTGGCGCCATCTATGTGGCCGATCGAAATAATAATCGAATTCAGAAGTGGATACCGGGTGCTACATCGGGCGTGACGGTGGCTGGTGGGAATGGGGTTGGTTCGGCGGCCAATCAATTGAATTTCCCGGTAGGTGTATCCGTCGACGCCTTTGGGACTGTTTATGTCGCCGATTATTCGAATCACCGGGTACAGAAATGGGCCGTAGATGCTACGGTAGGGGTAACAGTAGCCGGAGGAAACAGCGCCGGTTCGGCAGCTAATCAACTCTATTGGCCTACGGGTGTATATGTAAATAGATTTGGCGCTGTTTACGTGGCCGACTATAATAATCATCGGGTTCAGAAATGGGAACCGGGGGCATCGTCGGGTACGACCGTTGCCGGGGGCAATAGTTATGGCCCGGCTCCGAACCAACTTAATAACCCATCGGGTGTCTATGTCGACGGAGAAGGTGTTATCTATATCTCGGATGCCAGTAATCGCATTCAGCAGTGGCTTCCCGGCGCATCATCGGGCACGACCGTAGCGGGCGGCAATGGACAAGGCTCGGCGACCAACCAATTCAACAATGCCAGTGGAGTGGCAGTCGATCGGTCGGGAACCATTTACATAGCCGATGCAGGCAATAACCGCATTCAGCAATGGGCACCTACTCGCGTGTCTACCTATCAGCCTATGGTTACGGGTACTTACACGGCCAGGGTTACTGATGTGACCGGATATACGGCTACAACTAACGCTATCACCGTAAACAACCTTATCGTAACGATTAGCCCAAGTACATCCGTCATTACTGGCGGGCAAAATGCTGTCCTGACGGCATCGGGGGCTACGTCATATACCTGGTCGACGGGGCAGACGGGGACTGGTATTACTGTTTCGCCAGTTGCCTCTACGGTTTATTCGGTGACAGGTATAGCGGGCGGATGTTCAGGTACAGCTAGTATGTTAATCGGCGTATCGCCCTCCGGAACGTTGAGCAATGCTGGACTCAGTAGCTGTGTTGGAGCCGCTAGTCTGATTATTAGTACGGCATCTGTTCTGACGAAAGTAGCGTGGTATAAAGATAATACGCTGGTTTCGACCAGTAGCGCCCAATCCACCAGCGCAGGCGTAACGGTTGCAGGTAACAACGGCGAAGGAACTGGCTTAAACCAACTCAACAATCCGACTGGTGTTTCAGTGGATGCCTCTGGCGCGGTCTATGTGGCTGACAACGACAACCACCGGATTCAGAAGTGGACACCGGGTGCTACCTCGGGTGTGACTGTTGCGGGAGATCCCGGAGGTTTGGCTGGATCGGCGGCTAATCAATTCAACTATGCGGCTGGTTTGTTTGTAACGCCCTCTGGAACGCTATATGTAACGGATTATCTCAACAGCCGCGTTCAGAAATGGGAACCGGGGGCATCATCGGGGGTGACTGTAGCGGGGGGCAATGGCTCTGGCTCGGCCGCCAATCAGCTCAATGGCCCTTTTGGGATTTATGTAGATGGAGCCGGAACGGTTTATGTAGTCGACCAGAACAACCACCGGGTTCAGAAATGGGTAACGGGGGCATCGTCGGGTGTTACTGTAGCAGGTGGTAACGGTTCCGGCTCGGCCGCCAATCAACTAGACAGCCCAACAGGGCTGGTTCTGGATGGAACAGGAGCCATCTATATAGCTGATAAGAATAACCACCGAATTCAGAAATGGGCATCGGGAGCCACATTGGGCACGACCGTAGCTGGCGGAAATGGCTCTGGCTCAACGGCCACGCAGCTAAATAATCCAACGGGCGTATTTGTGGATAGTGATGGAGCAATCTATGTAGCCGACCAGAATAACCACCGAATTCAGCAGTTCCCGGCTAACTCGACCCAGTCTACATCGGGTACGACTGTGGCTGGCGGTAATGGAGCAGGAAGCGGGGCCAACCAGCTAGCCAATCCTTATGCGGTGTATGTCAATGCGGTAGGCGTAATCTATGTAGCTGATTTTAATAACCATCGTATCCAGAGGTGGCGCAGCGTCAGTTTGATGTATTCACCTATAACTGGAGGAAGCTATACTGCCAAAATAACGGACATGTATGGGTTCTCCGCTACAACAAATGCAGTAGCCGTGACAGGCGCTCCCACCGTAACGATCAGCCCAGCTACACCAACCATTTCCAACGGACAAAGTGCCACGTTGACGGCCTCAGGGGCAACATCGTATGTTTGGTCAACGGGGCAAAGTGGCAGTACTATCGTTGTGACCCCATCCGTCACAACCAGGTATGCTGTAACAGGAACAACGAGTGGGTGTGCGGGTAATAACACGGTGGACGTAACGGTTAACTGCGGGACGTTCAGCACTAGCCTGGTTAATACAGCGCTGAGTAGTTGCATAGGCGTGGCTAATCTGGCAGTCGGGAGTGCTATGCCTATTAGTCGATTAGATTGGTATAAGGAGGCTACGGTAGTTTTTACCAGTACCCCGCAATCGGCTACGTCAGGTGTACTGGTTGCAGGGACTGGGCAAGGCGCATCGGCTAGCGAGTTAAATGCTCCAATGGGCATCTATGTAGATGGCTCGGGAGCAATTTATGTGGTCGATCAAAACAATCATCGGATTCAGAAATGGGCGGCAGGTGCCACATCAGGTACAACCGTAGCGGGCGGCAATGGCGCAGGTTCGGCGGCCAATCAACTTAATTTTCCGTACGCTGTGTATGTAGATGGCTCGGGGGCAATGTACGTGGTCGATCAGAGCAATCATCGGATTCAGAAATGGACGGCAGGTGCCACATCGGGCGTAACTGTAGCGGGCGGCAATGGCGCAGGCTCAGCGGTCGATCAGCTTAATTCTCCTACTGGCATATACATGGATGGTTTTGGAAACATGTTTATTACTGATGCCAATAATCATCGGGTACAGAAATGGGCGGCCGGTGCCACATCGGGTACGACCGTAGCGGGCGGCAATGGACAGGGTTCGGCGGCCAATCAACTCAATTATCCAACGGGTATTTCGGTAGATGCATTAGGTGCGATTTACGTAACTGATCGTTCGAATAACCGGATTCAGAAGTGGATGGCTGGCGCATCATCGGGCACGACCGTAGCGGGCGGCAATGGACAGGGTTCGGCGGCTAACCAATTTAATCAACCCAATGGCTTATATGTTGATGCTGTCGGCGCGATTTATGTAGTTGATCGACTTAATTTTCGGGTACAGAAATGGGCGGCAGGTGCCTCATCGGGCGTGACCGTCGCAGGTGGCAATGGGATAGGATCGGCTGCCAATCAAATGAGCTATGCCTATGGCGTGACGTTGGACGTCGCTGGGGCCATCTATGTCTCCGAAGCTAATAATTACCGAGTTCAAAAATGGGGCGGATTGCCGCTAACCTATTCGCCAACAACGGGGGGCGTCTATTCGGCGAAGGTTACGGATATCTTTGGCTGTACAGTTACCACCCCAACTGTTCCTCTGTTTGCATCACCAACAGCGTCAGCTTCGGTATCTACCTCGCTGGCCAATGTCGGAAGTATTGTGAATTTGACAGCTTCTGGAGCCGCAAGCTATCAGTGGAGTGCACCGACTGGGGCAGCGTTCACGACTTCAGCCACCAACTCGACTGTAGCAGCCAGTCTGACTTCGGCAGGCGTAAAGAGTTTTACTGTAGTAGCCAGTAATGGGGTAGGCTGTAGTCAAACTGTTCTGGTGAGCGTAACCGCTGTGCAAGGCCCCGATTTATCGCCTATCATAAACCTGCCCGATGCGAACTTTCCGGTCAATGGCAGTAAGGAGTTGTTGGTAACTGTACAGGAAGTCAATGGTGTACCCACTAATGCGGGCGCAATTGTCGTTACGATTACTGTGCCAGTGGGTTATACGATAGGCTTCAGTACGTCTATAACCAGCCTTACAATCTCAGGAGGAAGCGCAGTCTCGGTAGACAATAATAAATGGGAATTAAATACGCCAGCCACGAGTCAGCAATTGAGCGTGAGGGTCAATGATGGACAGCGGATCGGGGCCAATGGCGTGATGAATTTAGGCTTTACGGTTCGTCGGACAACGGCTAACTCGGGTAGCGTGTCTAGTATCACGATAAACGTAGCCAATGATCAGACCAGTGGTTACGATAGTAATTTGTCTAACAATGTCTATGCTCGAATAATCTCGGGGCTGTAAAGGCTAAATCTTTAGGGTGCATACCGATTGGGATGCACCCTAAAGATTATTTCTTCTCTTTCACACTCGGCTCCTGCGCTTTCAAGTAGGGTAATAGTTTGGCCGCGAATTACTAACCTCAACCATGTGAATACTATTTGCTTTGGAAGCGTTTTGATCATAAACGTTCTTTTTCGTAGTTCCATTTAAGATCATCTGGAATTTGTTGCCAAATATGGTCTGGAATACCAGGCTTTGCTTTTTCGAAAACCTTCTTTTGCTCTTCCCACACAGCTATAAACTCCCAGTAAGCTAAAAAGAAATTTCCCTCATGGATAAACTCCATCCAACCATCTACAATTAATTGGTCGTTTGTATCAAAGAGGAAGATTCCAGAAAAATTTTCCAGTTGCCCATCTAAATAACTAGCATCATGTCCTTGAATGCAACTGCCTGACCAATCAAATTTTAGATTATTAGTCTCTAGTCCATAGTTAGTTAACTCTGCTAATAGCTGCGTTTCAACTAATAGTCTAAGTTGAGTCCCCATTATAGTTGACAACCCTAAATTCTGATAATCTGGCTTTGATCCCTGCATAACATGACTGTTCGGCGTAGTCCTGAGACTACATTCAATGCTTTCTTTACTTACGTGCTTTAGGTGCTGGCTCTGGTGCTTTCAGATACGGTACTAACTTGGCTGCGAATTGACGATAGCCTTCGGCATTTGGATGGAGCCCGTCGCTGAAAAAAGACTCGTCAATTTTTCCGTCGGGCTTTAGAAATACGGTGCCTGGCTGGATAAACGTAGCGTTCACTTCGCCAGCGACCTGAGCAATACGCTGATTCAAGGCTGCAATACGCGCTTCCATTTGCCGACGGGGCAATATACCAATCATCAAAATGGCTGCGTTAGGTTGCCGGGCCTGCATGGCACGGACCAGAAAGCCAAGCCCTTCACTAATCTCGGAGTCGGTGTTATATTGGAGGTTATTCGTGCCGATCATCAGGACGATCTGAGCTGGTGAATAACCGTCGAGTTCGCCGTGATAGACGCGCCACAGAACGTTTTCGATTCGATCCCAGCCGTAACCCATGTTTTGTACGCCTAACGGCTCCATGCTGGCGTTCCAACTGTCAACACCATTTGCCGGGGTTGATTTGGGTTCTCCTCCCCAGAAATGTGTGATCGAGTTGCCGAAGAAAAGGATTCGTGGCGGTTTGGTTTTCAGGCGGGCCAGAATATCGTTGTGACGGGTTTCCCAATCGTAATTACGTGCGTCGCGATATTGTGTGATGGGCTTCATCGTAGAAATTTCGCCAACAGGTTCGTTCAGAATCGGGCGAATGCTGCGTTCGTAAGCATCGGCATACTGCTGCATACCCAGATCAGTTGGGTGCGTACCATCTACCATCGCGTCATTACTCAAATTAATGGCCGATTTGGGAAGAAGATACAGTTTTTGGACACCTTCGCTTTTCAACTGGGCAAAGGCTTGTTGCATCAACTCATTCACCTCCGTGTACAGTTGTCGCCGGGTTGGATTCAACGATCCCTCTGTGTAGCCCGCATGCTCGACCAGGAGAATAGGCGTTAATGGTTTTCGTTGCCGGAGCATTTTGACTGATTCAATGATGCGGCTTTTTATCTCGTCGGGTTTGATGCCGACTGTAGCGACTAAATTGGGGAGGCAATCTAAGACGTATAATTTAGCATCGATGTCGGGCAATAGATCAACGACCTCTTTCTCTAATCGGCCATTGCCCGAAAAGCCCAGGTTGATGATGGGTCGATCCAGTTTCCGACCTAAAATGGCGGTCCAGGCCATACCTGGCCGCGATGCGCAGGCACCCTGAGCAATAGACGTTCCATAAATGACGATTGGTTTATCATTTCGAACGGCTAATGGCGTGAACGTTACACCTTGGGGGACGCCAATTTCGAGCCAGCTAACAGAATTATAAAGCGGGAGATAGAGCCGATATTCGCGTCCTTTCTGGTGATAAGGATCATTGGGTTCGAGGCCGGTAAATCGGTATTGAATAGTATCCCCGAATGTATATTTCCCTGCACACCAAAGCTGATTGCCGTCGCTATTGACGGCGTATAAGTCAACTCCACTAACGCCGGTTGCGGGCATGTGTGGGAGGGCCGTCTGTTTTCCGCTTACCGTATAGCGAACAACAACCTGATCGGTGCTGGCTCTGAATCGAATAAGAAGTCCCGCTGCGTTGTGCGATAAACTCCAGACTTCTTTTCGGACGCTTTTCTCGGCCTGAGCAGGTAGGCGATCATACGGCTTTTGAATCGATTGACCCGACCAACCCTGGCCTTCGATAACCGGAAACATAGACTGAGCCGGATTCCACCAGACATACTCTGTGGTTTGTTGAGCAAAAACGGTCAGGTTCGTGAAACAAATGAATGCAAATGAAAGGAGTATTGTTTTTTTCATAATCGAACGTCAAAAACTGACTAATCATTAGTTTTTCTTCGACAGGATTTACAGGATAACTATTGACGAAATTAATCCTGTGAATCTTGTGAATCCTGTCGAAGAAAAACTTGTCCTACGATTAAAGCTGAGTATAGTCATCTACTAATGTGTTTTTGATAAGGTAGGGTACTAATTACGCAAGTATTTTTGCATCATGAATATCTCCCAGATGAGCCAAACGCTGTTTTATCTGATTGAACAGCAACCCAATTCTGAAAAAGCGGTAAACTACCTGCGCCAACAGGTGGATTCCTTTCACGCTAATCCGCAGGTTTCAGCGTTCTATCGTGTGTTTACGGCCTTACCTCGTTTTGTCGGGAAACAGCAGGTTGAAGTGCCCGAAGACATGGCTTTTGCGTTGGAGCGTGTTCGGACGGGTTTTACCGTTACGGGCTGGACAATGGACCGACTGGCTCGCGTGTGGTGGCTGCTTCAACTGCCGGCCGATGACAAGGAGTTCTATTTTAACACCATCAGCCAGCTATTTAAAGCGGCTGAGATGAATGAATTAGTAGCGCTTTATTCGGCGCTACCCGTGCTGGCTTATCCCGAATCGTGGAAATTTCAGGCAACAGAAGGTATTCGAAACAACATTGCTGATGTGCAATCGGCGATTATGTTACATAATCCTTTCCCAGCCGATTACTTCGATGAACCAGCCTGGAATCAGTTGATTATGAAAGCGTTTTTTACCGATAAAGATGTCACGCAAATTATTGGGCTGAACGAACGCAACAACGCCCGACTGGCCCAAACGCTGGCTGATTTTGCCGCCGAACGCCGAGCTGCCGGGCGCAGTTTGCCGGAGCATATGGAGGAGTTGATGTAAATTTGGTTTACAGTTTTTGGTTTGAGGTTTACGGTGGGCTAGCGCGGGCAGTATTCGTGTGTCAGCCCACCGTAAACCTCAAACCAAAAACTGTAAACCAAACTAATACCACCGATACACAAGCCCTGCCGATAGCATCAGCGAGGGGGCTGAGTTTTTTAGCAGGTCATAATTGAAAAATACATTCTGATACTGCGCCTGAATTTCGGCACCAAACCCTTGTTCACGTCGGCCATAGTATTTCAAACCGATAGCAGGGGCAATGGCTCCTTTGAAGCCATTCTTCTGATCGGCGAGTGGGCCGAAATAGTTAGTGTAATCCACAAAAGCACCACCGCCTGCCATTTGTATGTAAGGCCGAATGGCAGCTGAGTTCTCCGCGAAGTAGTACGAGAGGGAAATCATCGCCGGAATGACGGACAAGGTTCGGGTTTGAACTGCCGAAATCGACTGATCTTCATACTGATACACTTGCCTTGGAAAGCGCTGATTAGCGTACTGATAGCCCGTTTTCAACCCTATTGAAAATCGTTTCGGAAATAGCCACTCAGCATCCAGAGCCAGGTTAGTTGGTGATATTTTGTTGATATAATCCTGCTGGCTTCCCATTGGAAAAGCGACACCATACCGAGCTGAGATATTGAACGTGACATACCGGTCATAGATTGATGACTCCGGGTTGTATTCATTTTTGTATTGCGCCCAGGCCGACGTTGTCAGGCCAAGCAGCGCGATGACTGCAATGATCCGTTTCATAGTGTTTGGGTGGCCTTCAAATAAGGTGATTGATTGAAAATGGCAGTAGTTGCCAGATCGACAGCCTGCGTATCTGTCACGTCTGTTCCTCGAATTGTCGCATCAAAAATGACGTTCAATTGCTGCTGACCGTTACTGGTTGTTGGCCGGTTTTTCAGATCAACGATCTGAATTTCCCAGTACTGATCCGTGACCTGATAGGTGTAATAGCTAGGATAATACGGCGAATAGCCATACCCGCCGAAACCGCCATACCCCCAATAGTTTGAATAGTACGAATAAGGGTTTGACGAAATCCCCGTGTACTGATTGTTGACCCGTATAATGGCCACCCCCAAATCAGCTGTATCTCCCTTTGCTACTCGCTGAAACCCCCGACTGGTTAAGGCGCTCGCTACGTTCGTCACAAAGCGCGTTGAGATGCTGTTCTGCGCCATCGCATAGGCATCATTCGACTCAACAATAACCGAATCGGGCAGGCTAAACGTTTTGTACTGACTGAAGTTTACCGATTGGTCGTAGTTTGTGATATAAACGGGGCTATCGGCTGGGCTTAAATCATTGACCGCATTGTCGCGACAGGCAGTAAACCCGATACCAACCATCAGCAGCAGTAGTATCGCCCATAGGCTCCCTTTTTCTGACTTGCGTTGTTGAAGCATATTCATGATTACATTTGTTGTCTACCTATAAAACGAATAGACTACTCGGAGGTTTGCAAAAGTTGAATTAAAATGTGGGTAAAAATCATCTGGCATAGGGCCAGATTTTTCGAGAACTTTGCCTGCCAAATCAAATGAGTAATGAAGAATGTTCAATGAATAATAGCTTATCAGCGCAATAGCCATTCATTAAGCATTACTGGTTATCCATTTTTAATAGACGTGAATATGGATTTTATGGATTCCATTCGGGGCATGTCGTTTTTCGATATGCACGTCCACATGACCTCCCGAACTACTGACGATTATCAGGCTATGGCCGACGCGGGCGTAGTCGCTTTGATTGAACCTGCTTTCTGGCTGGGACAACCCCGCACGGGTGTTGATTCATTCCGGGATTATTTCGCTAGCCTGGTTGGCTGGGAGCGATTCCGGGCCTCGCAATTTGGTATTCGACATTATTGTACGATTGGACTCAATTCGAAAGAAGCGAATCAGGAAGAATTAGCCGAGCAGGTTATGGAAATCCTGCCGTTGTTCATCTATAAAGAAGGGGTAGTTGGTGTTGGCGAAATTGGTTTCGACGATCAAACAGCCGCCGAGGATAAATATTACCGAGCGCAACTGGATTTGGCGAAAGAGGCTGGTTTGCCGGTCCAAATCCACACCCCCCACCGCGACAAAAAACAGGGTACCACCCGTAGTATGGACATTGCCCTGGAACATGGTCTGGATCCAGGCATGGTAATTGTCGATCATAACAATGAAGAAACAGTGCGCGAAGTGCTTGATCGGGGTTTCTGGGCGGGCTTTACCATCTATCCATTTACCAAAATGGGGAACGAACGGATGGTTGAGATTGTAAAACAGTACGGACCCGAACGCATCATGATCAACTCAGCCGCCGATTGGGGCATCAGTGATCCACTCGCTGTTCCAAAAACGGCTGCTTTGATGAAACAACGTGGTATTTCGGACGAAGCAATTAAACTGGTAACGTTCACCAATGCAGTAACGGCCTTTGCCCAAAGTGGTCAACTGAGTCTGGAAGATCTTACTCAACCAATAGGCATCGACCAAAGTCAACGGTACAACGGCAGCTCAATCCTCCGTGGAGGACAGGCACCACGAGTAGACAAGGAATCAACAATCATAAAATAGAATGTATGATATATGATGTATAATGTATGACAAGTACTTATATCTACATCCTATATCATGCATCATACATTATGCTCAAGGCGCTTCTCTCCCTCACCCGTCCCGCGAATCTGGTAACAGCCGTTGCCGATGTACTAGCGGGGATGGCTATTGCGGGCTATTTTCTGATCCCTGATTCGTCGCCCGCACCCGCTGGCTGGCTTTCGCTGGCAACGGTTGGCCTTTATGGAGGAGGAGTCGTTTTTAACGATGTGTTCGATGCCGAATTAGATGCCATCGAGCGCCCGGAACGCCCCATACCAAGTGGCATTGTTAGTAAATCGACGGCTATTGGACTAGGTATTGCCTTGCTAATTGTAGGAATTGGCGCTTCGTTTATGGTTAACCCGACGTCGGGTTTTCTGGCTATTGCCATTTCCATTGCATCGCTGGTTTACGACCGTTTCGGGAAACACCACAATTTGCTGGGGCCAGTTAATATGGGCTTGTGCCGGGGGCTGAATTTGCTATTGGGTGTCAGTATCTTGCCCGATCAGGTGCTGCCCTGGGCTTGGGTCGGGCTAGTTCCGATTGCGTATATTGCCGCCATCACCATGATTAGCCGGGGAGAAGTGCATGGCGGAAGTCCGACTACCCTGCGCTTTGCAGGTATTTTATATGCCCTTGTGATTGGTTGTGTAGCCGCACTGGCGCAACGCCAGCAACAATTGGGTACAGCTTTGCCATTTTTGGCCCTGTTTGGCTACTATATTTTTCCGCCCCTCTGGCGTGCGGTTAAAGAACCCGTTGGCAAAAATATAGGAATGGCCGTTAAAGCAGGTGTCTTATCCCTGATTGTGATGAATGCCGCCTGGGTAGCGGCTTTTGCCAACTTCCCAATGGCTTTTCTGGTGTTCTGTTTATTACCGCTGTCGCGGTTTCTGGCGAAAGCATTTGCTGTGACATAAACGTAACGCGGACATCCTGTCCGCATGACTCTACATGAACTAGTAGCCATGCGGACAGGATGTCCGCGTTACTCACTGCACTAATTACGCGTTAGCTGGCGTACAAAACTCTTCCAGCGCCATTTCGAGGTGTTGGGCAATCATCTGTGCCGAACGGCCTTCAATGTGGTGCCGCTCAATGAAATGCACTAATTCGCCATCTTTGAAAATACCAATAGCTGGCGATGATGGAGGATAAGGTAACAGATACTCCCGCATTTTAGCGACCGCATCCAGATCACCACCGGCAAATACAGTCACCATTTTGTCGGGTTTCACGGCACTGGCAGCTAAAGCCGCTTTCACACCTGGACGAGCCGCACCAGCTGCACAACCACATACCGAATTCACGACAACAAGCATAGTGCCTTCGGCATTTTCCATTGTGTTCACCACTGCATCGGCAGTCGTTAATTCTTCAAACCCAACGCTGGTCAGGTCTTCCCGCATTGGGACAAGCAAATGAGGAGGATACATAATTTTATTTACGATTTTTTATTTACGATTTACGATTTGGGAAGAGATCTCGAACTTGAATTACGACACAACCTAAATTGCACATCGTAATTCATACTTCGTAAATCACATAAATCCCAGTTCTAATTTAGCTACTTCCGACATAAGTTCGGTAGAGTAGGGGGGATCGAAGGTCAGTTCAACGCTTACATCGTTGACACCGTCAATAGCCCGTACTTTCTCTTCGATCTCAGCAGGAATAGAACCTGCTGAAGGGCAAGAAGGCGAGGTCAGCGTCATCAGAATATAGACGTTGTTGACCGGAAATATCTTGATATCGTAAATCAGCCCCAGCTCGTATACATCCACCGGAATCTCGGGGTCATACACACCCTTAAGCGCTAATACGACTTGTTCTTTTAATTCTTCGTCTGTCATTTTCTTCTTTTCTTAAAGACTATGCTTCTTGGCCTGAATACTCGCGTCCGTAAGCTTTCATTCGTTCAACCATTGATGCCAAGCCACCAGTTCTTCTTGAGGAAATGAAGCTTTGCATGCCAATTTTATCAATAAAATATAGGTTAGCATTAGCAATTTCCTCAGGCTTTGCACCTGATAAAGCACGAATAAGAAGGCTAATTATACCCTTTGAAATTTTTGCATATTGGTCGCCATCACCACTAAAATACAGCTTATCATCTTGCATTCTAGCGGTTAACCAGACAACAGACTGACAACCAAAGATTCTATTATCTTCAGTTTTATCTGATTCAGGCATTGATGGTAATTTTTGACCTAAGTCCATTATATAATCCGTCTTCTGAAGTAATCTCTCGCTCAGATCGAATCCAACTTCCTTAAGCTCATTATCGAGGGAGTCGAACTCCTCAATGATCTCGTCCTGCTTTTCGTTAATTGTCATTTAGGTTTGCTTTAGCTTTCAGACCTGTAATGTACTCTCTCATTTCACGCATAACTTGCTCATGAGGTGTTCCTATTTCTTCAACAGTCTCCGCAACTCCTTTCTGTATCTGAAAAATGAAGTCAATATGATCGTACAATTGTAGAAGGCTAACTTTTTTAGGTAACGTCTTTAACGTACTAATCAACTCTTGCAAGTCAATAACTCCGTCTTTGTTATTCTGAAACGCTTTATAAACCCATACGGCTTGAATGTCTTCATTTTCTAAGTCAGGATATTTAGCTAGAATTAGATCGTGAGAGGTTCGAAGCATCAACTCATAATGTACTTGCTCAACGGTTATTGTGGTACTGCGAATTGTGGGCAATACATTAGGAGTATCAGGCTCATTAATGCGTTTTAGTAACTTTATCATCTTTACAACATCATTTTCTGAACCCGACGCAACCCTACTACCAGTCGGTCAACCTCATCTCTGGTGTTATAAACCGCAAAGGAGGCCCGCGTAGTTCCGGCAATACCCAGACGTTGCATCAAAGGCATGGTGCAGTGATGACCCGTCCGAACGGCGATACCCTGCTGGTCTAAAATGACACCAATATCCTGGTGGTGAATACCGTCCAGCACAAAGGAAATAACGCCGATTTTATCCTTAGCCTGCCCTATAATTCGTAACCCGTCCAATTCACTCAACTGCGCCGTTGCGTATTGGAGCAGGTCGTTTTCGTGAGCGGCAATGTTCTCTTTACCTAAAGCTGCCATGTACTCAAGGGCCGTTTTAACCGCTACTACATCGGCAATGTTAGGGGTGCCCGCTTCAAACTTGTAGGGCAGATCGCTATAGGTTGTTTTCGCAAACGTGACCTCCTTTATCATCTCACCACCACCTCGGTACGGCGGCATGGCGTCCAGTATATCCTTCTTGCCATAGAGGACTCCCATGCCTGTCGGGCCGTAAAGTTTATGGGCCGAGAGTACATAGAAATCGGCATCGAGTGCCTGAACGTCGAGTTCAAGATGGGAACTGGCTTGTGCCCCGTCGATCAGGACAACGGCGCCAACTTCGTGGGCTTTGTCGATGATGAATTTGACAGGGTTGATGGTTCCCAACGAATTGGAAACGTGTACGCAGGAAACGAATTTGGTTTTTTCGGATAGTAGTTTTTCGTACTCATCCAGCAATAACTCGCCTTCGTCGTTTATTGGAATAACTTTCAGAATGCAGCCCTTTTCTTCACAGAGCATCTGCCAGGGAACGATGTTGGAGTGGTGCTCCATCGTTGAAACAATGATCTCATCGCCTGCTTTCAGAAAATTCCGCCCATAACTCTGAGCCACTAGGTTGATACCATCGGTGGTACCATAGGTGAAGATGATTTCCTGCCAGTGTTTGGCATTCAAAAAGGACTGAACCGCCCGGCGTGAGGCTTCGAAGGCAGCGGTTGCCTGCTCCGCCAAGTGGTGAATTCCCCGGTGAATGTTGGCATTGTAGCCCTCGTAGTATTGGGTCAGGGCATTAATAACCGGCAGCGGCTTCTGATTGGTAGCGGCATTGTCGAAATAGACCAACGGACGACCGTTAATTTCCTGATCAAGTATTGGGAAATCCTGACGAATCCGTTGAATATCAAGCATATTATCTATGGCTAGTTGCATGGAGTATTCGCGAAGAGAGGAATAAACTAAACATAACGCTGACAAAAGAGTCATCCGTAAAACGCAAATCGAGTACGGTTAGGTTCGGTCGGTCGCCTATCGTTTTCGTAAAACAATCACCTGATTTCGTAGCGTTCGATTCTGCTTGAAATTATCGTCGGCCATGAGTACTAATGTCTGGTGTTGCTCGTCGGCCCAGGCCATTGCTTCGAGGTTGCAGACGTTGCCCGGAAACTGGCGGTTAAAATCGAAGGCCAGTTCTTTGGTTAACGTATGGGTTTGCTCATTGGGCGTGGCTATGTATAAATTGGCCGTCACCCGTTTTTGACTAGCATCGTAGCATCGTTCCAATACCAGTACGCGCTGATCATCAATGGCTAATATTTCCGAAATACCACCTACGCGCTCTTCTCCTTGTGCAAAAGTACAACGATTGATCGGATAGGCGAAGCGTTCGACAACCGGATCGGCAGCGAGCGGATTTGGATAGCGAAAGAATGTAATCGTATCCTGACTTATGCGTGTTTCGCCTTCCCAGCCCGCTTCGGGAGCTACCCATAAAGCGCCTGTAGAGGTCATAGCCAGCCCTTCCAACCCTTTGTTCGGAGCTGCGAGCGGTATTTTTAATAAAATCTGACTGGTGCTATCACGAACGGCTTTTCCATAAAGTACCGACGTAACAAATTCATGTTCGTCAGTCCAGAAATACGTGCTGCTTTGTGTATTGTAGCGGATACTTTCAAACCAGAACGGGGTTTTCTGAGCCAGTTTCAGGTGTGAGTCATCCCGTAAGTCGCGGATAGTTTTGATGTTCGTAAAGACAAAATGCCAGCCACGGTCGCTCACAAAATGCCACTCGCCTGTAGACGGAACAATTTCGAGACCTGAGATTCCCCGGAGGCTATCCCGAACTAATGGCAAGGTTAATGAATCTCCTTCAAAAGTAAACTGAAGGCTTTGTCCGAATGCAGCACCACCAAGAGTGAGAAATAGAGTAAGTACAAGTAGTTGTCTCATATAGAAATGAATAATGGATAATGTAGAATGAATAACGATTATCGGACGAACCATTATCCATTCTGCATTATCCATTATTCATTAACGATTTACTTCGTTAATTTCTCCGTAACAACCCGCTCCAGGTATTCGCGGATGGGTTGAATTTTGATCTGGCTAATTACATCCTGCGAGAAGGCATATAACAATAACGTACGCGCTTCATCTTTCGGAATACCCCGCGAACGCATGTAGAACAGCGCTTCATCGTTTAGTTGTCCTGTGGTTGTCCCGTGCGAACATTTAACATCGTCGGCAAAGATTTCCAACTGAGGTTTCGTGTTCATCGAGGCTCCCGGCGACAATACGACGTTCTTGCAAGACTGATAAGCATTGGTTTTCTGGGCATCGGGACGAACGAAAATCTTACCGTTGAAAACCCCCGTGCTATTGTCATCCAGAATCCCCTTGTAAAGCTCGTTGCTGTATGAATTTGGCATGGCATGGTCAACAAGCGTGTGGTTGTCCACATGCTGGCGACCGTTGGGCATATACAAACCGTACATAAACGCTTCGGCATGCTGGCCGTTGAGCACAATGTTCAGGTTGTTCCGAACGAAGTTGCCGTTAAGGGTAATCGTAGCCGAATAGAAGTGGCTATTGTCTTTCTGGTTAACCTGCGTCGTACCGATGTGGTAGGCTTTCTCGGTTTCGTTCTGCACTTTATAAAACTGCATACGAGCATCGTGATCAAGCACGATTTCGGTTACCACATTGACAAAGCTTGTGCCTTCGCCGAGTGTCCGATACGATTCGGCCATCATGACCTCCGCGTTTTTACCAACCACAACCAGGTTACGAGGTTGAGATGCAACGTTTTTGGTACGCGCGTCGGTAATGAAACGAAGGATAATTGGCTGCTCAACGGTTGTATTATCGGGCACACGAATTACTACACCATCAGTAGCCAGCGCCGTATTCAATGCTGTAAAAGCGTTGTCCTTATAATCAGCGTAATGCGCAAAGTGGGTCCCGATTAGCTCCGGTTCACTTTTAATAGCTTCCGCTAAACTGGTAATTTTTACCTGTTCGGCAGGGCTGACAAGGCGAGATAGTTCAGGATGATATTGGCCATTGATGAAGTACAATAGATTACCATCGAGGTTTGGAATTTCGAGTGGAGCCAGATCTTCAGCCGTTACCGTCGCGTTATCGTCGAGGTCAAACGATTGCTTTAATAAACCACTGACACTAGAATATTTCCATTCCTCGTTGCGAGTCGTTGGAAAGCCAAGCTGATCAAATTGCTTCAAAGCCGCCCGGCGGAGTTGATGTAACGGGGCTTTTCGCTCGCCGTTCATGCGCTCCTCGTTGTCCCGGAAAGCCGCCAGCAACTGGTCTTTAAAATCGTTATAGGATGCGTATGGAGTCATTTCTTTAATGATGAATGACTGAATGATAAATGATGAATGATTTCAATACGAGTCATTCATTATTCATCATTCATCATTGATTTATACTGCTGCTTCGGCTTTAATCCAGTCGTATCCTTTTTCTTCCAGTTCAAGCGCCAGTTCTTTCGGTCCCGATTTCACAATGCGACCTTTGTATAGTACGTGTACATAATCAGGCACGATGTAGTCGAGTAGACGTTGGTAGTGGGTTACCACAATCGTAGCCCGTTCTGGTGAGCGCAGTTGATTAACGCCATCGGCCACAATTCGTAGGGCGTCGATGTCCAGACCCGAATCGGTTTCGTCCAGGATCGCTAATTTTGGTTCGAGCATCGCCATCTGGAAAATTTCGTTCCGCTTTTTCTCTCCACCCGAAAAGCCTTCGTTCAATGAACGACTCAGTAAGGATTGGTCGATGTTAACGAGCTTCATTTTCTCTTTCATCAACTTCAGAAACTGAACCGCATCGAGTGGGTCCTGACCGCGATACTTCCGGATCTCGTTCAGGGCTGTTTTTAAGAAGTTAGTGGTGCTAACGCCTGGAATTTCTACAGGATATTGAAACGCTAAGAAAATACCTTCGGCAGCGCGTTCTTCGGGAGCCATATCCAGTAAGTCCTTACCGTCAAATTCTACACTTCCACCCGTTACCGTATAGTCTTCGCGGCCTGCCAGAACCGAGGCCAACGTGCTCTTGCCTGCTCCGTTAGGACCCATTATGGCGTGAACCTCACCGGGGTTGACTTCCAGATTGAGACCTCTTAATATTTCTTTTTCGCCTATTGAGGCCTGTAAATTACTGATGGATAACATAATAAGTTATATCGTGACGGGCAAACAAAGCCGCAAAGTTAACAGATGAAATGGTATCTGATCTGGTAGGGTAACAAAATAGGCCGTTTAAAAGTTGACCACGCCGATTCTTCTTCGCCGATAATGAGCATTATACGCTAAAAATACCAAAACCCGCCGTTGAGATGCGGGTTTAGTAACGATCACACTGTTTTTTATGCGTTAATGAAAATGAGTTAATTCTGGATTTGGTTACCGTCTAACTCGTCTTGTTAATTTAACGACCAACGGCACACAGGCGTTTGCAGGACAGGTGCAAACCGAAGGTGTTAGCATGACCGTCGAATCTTTATAACAGCCTGAAGTTGAATAGATGCGTACTGTGAATGGTTGCGCTGAGGCCGGATTTGCCAGATTACTGACGATAACGCCCCCTGCCGGAACTGCCTGGGCCGGGCCTGATAAAGCAACCGCTGAATTAAAGACAACTCCACCCGAGTACTGATACGTATCGCCCGTTGAGAATCCGTTAATCACAATCTTGCCATTTTGAAGCGCCATCGTTCCTGCACAGGTAACTGGTATGGCTGTGGCTACTGCTGTTACGCTACAAGCTGGAGAGCAGGAGAGAGGGGCGGTGTACGTTGTACTGGCAGTTTGCCCTAAATAACTGACGACTACCGTGTGTAAACCAGTTCCACTTGGTAATCCACTCAGTGAGTAAGGAACTGATGTTGCACTGGTAGCGACTGTAACTGTAAGGCTACTGGAGCCATCGGTGATTGTGAGGACGCCAGTTGTAGCGTTCGTCAGACTAACGACGCCAGTTGTGTTATATGTATTGGTTCCCGGTATACAAACGCCCGGATCGGTAACTGCCAACCTTATGCCAGCACTACAAGAGGCAGGAGCGGTGTAGGTGGCGCTGGTTGTTGAACAATCTGGTAAGCTTACCGTCACACTATGACTCGCTCCGTCGGAGATCAGATTGCTGAAAATAGCGGTTAGGCTGGTTGTTGCCGAACTGGTTTGGAACGTTTGAATTTGCCCTCTATTCGTAACGGTCAGTGTTCCCGTTGTTGGATTGGTCAGTGAAATGACGACCGTTGATGAGTGGGTGTTGGTTGCTGGCGCACATGCCCCTACGGTTGCTATGGCACTGATCGAGCAAACGGGTGTTGGCGTTACCGAGCAGGATACAGGAGCGCTGTAGCTAGCTGTTGTAGTACCACAGCCTGGCAAACTGGCTATCACGGTGTGCGTTGATCCATCCGATTTTAAATCGATGAACGTAATGGTAAAGACAGCGCTGCTACCGGCCGTTGTCACAAACGTAGCACTGCTTGGACCATCCGAAACAGTCAGCGTACCGGCCACAGGATTGGTCAATTGGATAACAGCGGTAGATGAATACGTATTGGTCGCAACTGCGCATTGACCAGCTGTAACCGATGCTACGAGTGAGCAAATAGGTGCGACTGAACAGGAGCCGGGGGCCGTGTAAGTAGCTGTTGTCATGCTGCAACCTGGTAATGAGGCTGTAACCGTATGACTGGCTCCATTCGAAACAATATTGGCCAGCGTAGCGGTGAAGGATGCATTGCTACCGGCCGTTGTCGCAAACGTTAAGCTAGCTGGTCCATCGGTAACTGTGAGCACGCCTGTCGGCGGATTATTTACGGTTACAACAGCCACAGTAGTGAATGTATTGGTCGCGGTTTGGCACTGTCCGGGCGTGGGCACTATAGTCATGGAGCAGACAGGCGTTACAGAGCAGGAGCCAGGTGCCGTGAAGGTGGCTGTAGTGGTTCCACAATCCGGAGAACTAATGGTGACTGTGTGGTTGACTCCGTCAGAAGGCAGATTAGGCAGGATAACTGTAAAGTTGGTGATACCTGAGGCAACGGTCTGGCTACTAGGTGAAAATCCAGGAAGATTGATACTAAGCGTTGTTGCTGAAGAGTTGGTCAGCGAGATAACAACGGATGCCGAATAGGTGTTTGTGGCAGTGGCGCATATGCCCGCAGTAGCTGTCGCGCTCAGGCTGCAGGTTGGGGCTACAGAACAAGATAGGGGTGACGTATAGCTCGCACTGGCGGTATGACCTAAATAAGTAGCGGTCACCGTATGCGAACCAGTGCCACTGAGTAACCCACTCATCGAATAAGGCACTGAAGTGGCTCCTGCACTGACCGAGATGGTAGTCGTATTGGCGCCATCGGTAATTATAACAGATCCGGTTGTGGCGTTTGTTAGACTGATAACTCCCGTGGCCGTATACGTATTGGTGGCGGGTAGACAGGTGCCGGAATTTGTAATGCTCACGCCCAGGCCAATACTACAGGAACCAGGAGCCGTATAGGTGGTGCTGGCCGTTGAACACCCAGGCAAACTAACGACTACCGTATGGCTAGATCCGTCTGAAATTATATTATCGAAAATAGCTGCGAAGGTGGTTGAGCTGCCTGCTGTAGTAGCAAACGTCAAACTCTTAGGGCCATCGCTCACCGTTAACGTACCGGCCATTGGATTCGTTAAGCTAATAAGGGCCGTTGTTGAGTAAGTGCTAGTAAGAGGAGCACACGAACCAGGAGTTGCTGAAACACTGACGCTACAGCAAACGGTCGGTAACAACACCGCAGTCACATCCGTATAGCAACCTGATGAATTATACACCCGGACTGTGTACGATTGAGCGGTGGCGGGACTTGCCAAATTGCTAACAATTACGCCACCTGCCGGAATAGTTTTAGGAGCACCGGATAAAGAGGCCGCCGGGTTAAAATCTGTACCTAATGAATACTGGTAGGTGTAAGCAGAACGGAAATTGCTTAGCGTAATATTTCCGTTTGTTAATGTGGTACTACCTGTACAAGTTGCCGGTACTGCAATAGCTCGAAACGTGGGAAGAGTGTCTTCCTGAACAATAAACGGGCAACAACTAAAATCTGGACATTTACCCGATACATTGTCTACGGCCAGACTATACGTGCCCGGCGCAGTTATATCCAGCGTATTTGTGGTTTGGCTGGTAAGTTCGACATCATTCTTGAACCAACGATAGCTAGATCGGCCTGGTTTGGCTGTTAAACGAAAAACGTATACATCGCCTGTGCAGACCAGGATTGGTACAGATGTACAGACGGTAGCCGTATCACCAGTAATAATGGCCTGATTGTAAAGCACACCCGAACTGTCTACAGTAGCTTGATAAACCAGATTATAGCTTTGGTTAGCAGTTAAAGAAGCCACCTTCCAGGTACTAACAGGCGTTCCCTGATTGAATGTAGTGCCAGTGGGAGCTGTGGATGACCCAGTTACAAAAGTTAGCCCTGTTGAGAGTGAATCCCGAACTACAACATTGGTTGCTGTGGAACTGCCTACATTAGTTAGCACCATTGTGTATGACAAAACATCGCCGAGCTTCGCTTTTGACTTATCGACCAGCTTTGTCAACGACAGTTGAGCGCCTACAGGTTGAGTGCAAGATCCTGGAGCCGAATAGGTGGCTGTTGCTGCATTACATCCAAACGGAGCAGCTGTTACCGTATGCGAATTACCGTCGGAGATTAAGCCCGTAAACACAGCAGTGAACGTGGCTGAAGTGGTCGCTGCAGTCGCTAGCGTTTTACTCTGATCCCCGTCTGTGATAGTCAATATACCAACTGGTGGATTGGTAATCGTTACAATGGCCGTACTCGAGTAGGTATTCGTGGTCGTGTTACACACACCCGGAAGAACCGTAATTGCTGTTGAACACTGCGCACGAACGACTTGGCTTGAAAGGAATATACCGATTGCTAAGACGCTTAGAAGGCCTAACTTGAATGAATGGAGCACCTGCAAACGATGAGTAAGTAGCGTCTTACATGCAGATGGGTTAGAAATAAGCGTGAGCATATAGCAAATCGGTTGAGCACAGAACTTGATTTATTTGCAAGTCCGAAACTGCCATAGCAAACCATGTGCCATATATGGAGATATGATATTCTTGATAGGTTTTAATTTGCCATAAAGGTGGATTTTATGTTTACTTATATTGATATTTTATTGTATATTGTTGTATTAAAACAATAAATGGTAACATTTGTATTGAATCTCTTTTTGCTTTATTAGTTACGTTTAATGGTTTGGTCTGTTCTAAATTCGAATGTTCCAAAGCCTGTTTTTCTCTCTTCAGCTAAGGCTTTTATCGGATTTTCCATTGATTAGTTACCGATGCTTATAGCAAAAAAACACGGCCAATTATTTTGGTGTAATTCGAAGGAAATATTGTTTTTTGTGTTGATTAAGTAATGCTATTTCCTGAAATTAATTACACCAACTATTGCGTATAGTTGCTGATTATAAGGTAAATAAGGTTTTGCATTGATCGAGATGACTATTACTGTCTAGGTGTTCTGCTCTTGTAAGAAACCGTTTTTTTTAATCCGATTACAAGGTCTTATTAAGTCTATTTTCAGTTGCCAACTGTCGATAGGTTAGTCGAATAATCAATTAATATATGCAATAATGTTCATGTTTTATTTCTAATAGCAAGCTCGGTCTGTGATAGGCTAAAAATGGTCAAGACGGCCAGACTTAACTTCGTTGTTTAGTAGAGGAGCAAATTTTTTTTACAAAAGTCATTAAAAAGCAAAAAACGGAGCCCACTCCGGCTCCGAATTAACTTAAGTTGACGTTCTAAATCTGTTTTTTTAGGAAGAAGTCGCTCCCGAATATCCAGTTCTCGGAAGCTGATCGTCAACGTCTCGGGTTCTGTTGGGACACAACCTGTTGCTGTTGAGTCAGTGGATTTTCCAGAATTAGCAACCGTTCCCGAATTTGCCGAAGTGTTTTGAGACTGGCTTTATTACCAGCTCTGGCCGTAGTGAGCGCTATTTTTACACACTGGCGTAGGTTATTGGTACTCGCCCATTTAGAGATAGTAAACGCCGTATCGGGTAAACAGCGGCCCTGATAAAAACTGAGGAGGTCGTCAAGCTCGTTCATAGTATAAGTATACGTCTGATAGACTTGAGAGGTTTTTAAAAATTTCATTTATTTTCTAAACGGTATATTTCCGGAACCGTATAGGCCACTAAACGTTACGAACTAGTAACAAATGTCATCTACTAAGTCTGTTACTCTGCCTCCAATCTCGCCCGTCGATCTTAGGCAGGTCGTAGAAACAAAAACGCTGATCCTATTAGAATCAGCGTTTGTAGTTGTTCACCCTCCCTAAGAGTGAAGTATATACTATTGACCGTAGTGGTCAGGCTTTTAACATTTACAGGTTTAAATTGACTTGATACTCTTTAGACACAGATACGCCTAAAAGGTAACAGAACTATGAAATTTTATTCTACAAATAATAACAGTTTATTTCCTGCGTACATCCATTGCCCGGCCTCCTTGTTTGGGTAACAAACAATAAACTATGAATGCCGCCCTTTTGATTTGTAGTTTTTTCTCTTTGTGCAAAGGCGTTTACTGATTGATTGTACTAGTTAAGGAGAAACGCCCGTTCCTGTACAGCCCCAAAATGGCTATGTCACAATTCATCGAACCTAGAAAAAAGGCGATCGGATTGATTTGAATCTGCCCATTCAACCCCGAGTCGTCTTCCCAAACGATTCGATCCAAACAATTAAGGGTAAAATAGCCATTGCATCCGGTCCAATTGTTTACAGCCTGGAAGGCATTAGCAATCCAGAGCTGGATGCCTATCAGTTCAGGGCGAATCCACAATTGAAACTGATTTATAAACCGGAGTTACTGAACGGAGTCAATGTAGTTACGGGCCAGGCACTTGATAAATCCTCGAAAGAGGTAACATTTACTGCCATTCCATTTTATGCGCCTGGTAATCGAGGTAGTTTTCCCTATAAAGTCTGGCTACCGAAACACTAAATTTGGGTAGTTAAATCGTCATGATTTAGTGTCCGAAAAACGGTGCCAACTCCTGTTGGCATCGTTTTTTTTTTAGTGTGGCACTTTTGTTGCCTTTGGTAAGATCAATATCAATTAACAGGCTAAATGCGTTAATAATCACCATCTGACAGTTCAGACGGAACCAGTCAAAAAAGGCCAATACATAGGCTTTTCATTATATTTTCATTAATTATTTAATTTTATCATTAAATAATTAAACATTTGTTCTTTTTTACCAATACAATGTAGTATGGGTGCTATAGTAAAATTATCGACAAAGAACGTGATCGATCTTTGGTTTGCCGAGGACACACCAATTCGACAATACAAAATCAGAATGAATCCGAACCTGTGGGCTATGTGCGAGCGGGTCAGTCAAGACTTTAAGGCGCCTTCTGGCAGGCAGTCTCCAAGTCAATACCGTAAGTCGGATAAAGTAGCTTTCGCTAAGCTTGTTCTGGAAAAGTTTTCTGAGGAAGAATCCGTTGCGGACAAGGATTTATATGAGTTAGCGTACTAAGTTCTTATGGGGACTTAGGGGCCAATCGTACACGAACAGAACACGAATCAAGTTGGGCAGTAACTCGATCTGGTTCGTTGCCAATAAAGCTAATTACTAAAAAACCCAGCCATTCAATGGCTGGGCTTAAGCATTTATGGGTTAGCTCGTAGATGATATACTTAAGACGAGCCACCCATAAAAAGTAACTAATAACTAAAGTCGAGTTAGTCTACGGTCAACATTTCTGCAAAGCAATCAAGTGGTGTTTAAACAGGGTATTGCCATTCGCCCCGGTAGGCCCGACTTAACAGCTTATTTGCCTCCGGATCATTTGGAATCTGCTTACCATCCCATTCAACACTGCGGCCAAGTTTCAACGACAACATACCCAGAAGCGCCATATTCGTTGAGCGATGACCAATCTCAATGTCGCAGACCGGTAGTTTATTGCTTTTTATACTACTCAGGAAATTAGCCCATAGCAGCGCAATGTTCTGATCATCGGGTTTATCTAGTTGGGCATCCTGATGAATAACCGGCTTTTTCGGGTCTGACGGATAGAATGTCCAGCCATCGAGCCAACCCATATGGAAGGTTCCTTCGGTTCCGTAGAAATAAACCCCTACAGCTTGTTGTGGATGCGTTTTCTCTGCCATGTTGCCACCAAAGGTTCGGTGCTCCCAGACAGCTGTAAAGTCGTCATCAAACTCAAAGGTCGACACTTGGTGGTCAGGTGCGTCAGTACTGTCCTTTTTGATGGCCCGACCGCCTGTTGTGTAGACTTTTTTAGGATGATTTCGTTCGGTTACCCATAAAATCTGATCCATCCAGTGAATGCCCCAGTCGCCAAGGGTACCGTTGGCATAATCTAAGAAATTACGCCAGCTCCGTGGGTGCATGGCTGGATTATAAGCGCGGAGCGGAGCAGGGCCGCACCACATGTTCCAGTCTATTTCTTTAGGCGCTTCGGCATCAGGAGTTGGTTGGCCAGCTCCACCTGCATAATGCACAAATGCCCTTGCCATACCAATCTTCCCAACCTTTCCAGACTGAATAAACTCTCGACCCGACACATTGTGGGGCGACACGCGTCGGTGCATACCCACCTGACAAATTTTTCCCGTTTCCCGTGCTGTTCGTACCATCGCCTTTCCTTCATTGATGGTATGGCTAATGGGCTTTTCGACATACACGTGTGCGCCCGCCTTCATGGCCGCAATGGCAATAAGTGGGTGCCAGTGATCGGGAGTGGCCACGATTACAATTTCGGGCTTTTCTGCAATCAGCATTTCGCGATAATCGCGGTAGAGCTTGGGCTTATCAGACGTTAGCTTACTTAGTGCATCGCTGGTTTTCTGAAGCTGGCGTGTATCCACATCGCAAAGTGCAACGATTTTCGACTCACCCGCCTGTACAGCATTCAGCAGAATATTACCACCCCACCAGCCTGTTCCTACCAACGCCGTGCGGTATTTTTTAGCTGGCTGACGTGTAATGAACGCTCGAACCTGAACGGGATCGGTAATGAGTGAAGCCCCGGCCAGAGCGGATGTTTTCAGAAAATCGGTACGGTTCATCGGAAAATCAAGGTTTGCGGTTATTACGTTGACAAGCCAAAGAATGGCTTTATACCATTCTAAAGTTGCCCGAACGCATTTTTTACCGTCAACTTGCCCGAACAACCAATAATGAACGCAGTTGCCAGTAATCTACACCTACTTTCCTACCTTCGCCTGCCCGAGTACACGAAGCAGGTTGCCGCCCCAGATTTTCGCAATATCGGCTTCTGTATAGTTTCGACGAACGAGTTCGACGGTTAGATTTTCGATCTGGCTGACGTCTTCAAGGCCATTTACACCCCCTCCGCCATCAAAATCAGATCCGATCCCTACGTGGTTGATTCCCACAAGTTTAACGATGTGATCAATATGGTCGGCAATGTCGGATAAGTTAGCCCGTTCCGACGCATAGGTCTTGGCCACAGAATCGCTCATAGCGGTCATTCTAGCTTCCATTTCGGGTGTCGATACTTTACCGACCTGAGCCATCCGAATTTTGGTTTTCGCTGCCCGGTGTGCATCGGATGGCTTTTTAAGGTAATCGCTCACAAAGTTCACCTGTACTACCCCCCCCTTTGGCCGCAATCGCTTTAATCATATCGTCGGTCATATTTCTGGGAAAATCGCATATCGCCCGGCAATTAGAGTGCGAAGCGATAACCGGAGCTTTGGAGAGCGCCAGGGCATCGTAAAATGTACTGTCGGCCACGTGCGATACATCGATTAAAATACCAAGTCGATTCATTTCTGGCACCACCAGTTTCCCGAAATCACTTAGCCCCCCATACATAGGGCCATCAGGATCGGTCGATGAGTCGCCAATCAGGTTATTCGCGAAGTGCGTCAAGGTCATGTATCGGCATCCCAGGTCATAATAGGTTTTAAGCATGGCTAAATCCTTACCAACCGGATACCCATTTTCCATGCCGATAAACACAGCCCGCTTCCCTGCTTTCTTAATTCGATAGGCATCGGCTGGTGTAGTGGCCAGCTCGGCCAGATCAGGGTATTTTTTGAGAGCTTTATGAATCAGATCAAATTGATTTAAGGCATTCCGTTTTGCTTCGGCATGACCTTCATCAGTACGCGGACCTTGTGAGGTATAGACCGCGAAAAACATAGCGTCCATTCCTCCCTGCTTCATTCGGGGGAAATCAATCTGCGAACCGTCGCGTTTGGTATCGTGGGCAACACCTACATCAAAGCCGGGCTTCTGCATCATAATTGGTGCATCGGCATGGGTATCCAGCGCTAATACCTTTTGATGGATTTTATGTGCTTTTTTCACAATTGGATCGTCATCAACAGCGGGATGAGTTACCAATGAATTCAGTGTCAGGAAGGTTAAGAAAAAAAGAGGAGACATAGTAGGCCAAGTTGTATATGAGAAAATAGCATTGAGTCTAAACTACACATTGCCCACCGAAATGACAAACTTTCGCCAGAAACCTACAGATATGGCATTACCTTTGTATAATTAATTTAGAATGATTGAGTGATTGAATGATCGAATAGCTGACGCAAATTTTATTCACCGCGTCGGCGGCCCGGTCATTCAATAACTCAATCATTCAATCATTTACTATGGCAGTCGTTCCTTACAAAGATAAAGACACCTCCAAGCGCGAACAGGTCGCCGAAATGTTCGATAGTATTTCACCTAAATATGACTTGTTGAATCATGTTTTGAGTGGCGGCATTGACATTCTCTGGCGTAAACGAGCCATACGCGAGCTGCGCAAAGCCGCAGCCAAGCCCCCTAAACGGATTCTGGATATTGCCACCGGCACCGGCGATTTTGCCCTGGAAGCTTTAGCACTTAAACCAGAAAAAATCGTGGGGATGGACATTTCGGAAGGCATGCTATCCGTTGGGCGCGACAAAATGAAAAAGCGGGGTGTTGATCAGATCATTGAAATGCGTATGGGCGATTCAGAAGGTTTACCCTTGCCAGACAATGATTTCGATGCTGTCATCGTTGCATTTGGTGTGCGCAACTTCGAAACATTGCTTAAAGGCTTAACCGACATGTATCGCGTAACGCGTCCGGGCGGTGTATGCCTGGTACTGGAGTTTTCGAATCCACGCCAATTTCCGTTTAAACAACTGTACAGTTTTTACTCCCGAACCATTCTCCCGCTCATCGGGCGCGTAGTCAGTAAAGATGCATCGGCCTATACCTACCTGCCCGAATCTGTGCAGGCTTTCCCCGATGGTCCCGATTTTCTGCGTATTTACGAAAAAGCAGGTTTTACAAACACTAAATGGATACCGCTCACCTTCGGCGTTGCGTCAATTTACATAGGCCACAAACTGGCTTAGGGCCGCTCAATCGTTGCATTCGATTATCGGCACGGTTTAGCGTTGTTTTGCTCATTGGTATACTGGGGTATCATCAGGCAAACGGACAGTCGTACAAATACGTCCGGAAGCACCTCGAACGTTACGACGACAAAACAATTCATTACGGGTTTTTCTTTGCGGCTCCTGTCACACGGTTCAGTGTTGGCTATAGTCCAACATTTTTATCGGCCGATTCGGCTTATCGCATTTATTCGCCCAATAAGCCTGCTTTTCGGGTTGGTTTATCGATCAATGCCTATCTGAACGATCGTTTCGATTTACGATTGATCCCTTCGGTATCGCTTTTCAGTCGGGAAGTACATTACGACTACCCAGGCGGAACGTCAAAAACCGAAACGCGCGAATCAACCTGGATTGATTTCCCCCTTTTGCTCAAGTACAAATCCGAGCGACGGAACAATACGCGCATGTATTTGCTGGCGGGTGGTACGTTCAGCATTGAAAGTAATGTGCGTCGGAAGGAGCTTCAGGGGGCCAGTAAGCTTAGTACGGGTACAATGGACTTTGCCATCGAGTATGGTATTGGTCTGGAGCAATATTTCGAGTTCTTTAAATTCGCTCCCGAATTGCGCTTTTCTCACGGTCTTGTCAATCTTTACAACCCAAGCACGAACTCGGCGGGCATTGGGATCAACAAGCTGACAAGCCATTCGGTAACGTTATATTTAAATTTCGAGTAAATACCTATTGGCTATCAGAGGCTTACAAAAAAGTTGATTTTTTTTTAGCCAAATGCTTGCAAAATGCTCTTTTAGCCTTTTATATTTGCACTCCCAAACGCAACGAAGCAGGGACAAAAAAAAGGGAGTTTAGCTCAGCTGGTTCAGAGCATCTGCCTTACAAGCAGAGGGTCGGCGGTTCGAACCCGTCAACTCCCACAAAAAGCAAAAAAACCTTCAAAACGGTAAGTTTTGAAGGTTTTTTTGCTTTACAGACTTACTTACATTAGCTTATTGAATATTTGTATGTAAGTAAAATTATGACAGAAGAAAAGAGCTGGTTAGGGGAATGGAGTTTTGAAGTAGAAGGCATTGGTGAGCTAAAATTGTTAGGCACGCTTTCCTATTCACCTAAGGAAAAGTTTGTCTTAGAAGCATCAATGGAGTCCGTTTCTTATGACGTTATATTTAATTTACAGAGAATCAATAAAATAAGCTATATAGTTGGTCTAGATTATAAAACGCAAAAAAACATAACACTTTTAGATAGCATATTAACCGGTAATCACTGGTCGTCAAGCGGAGGTAACTCATTTAAAATAAATCCTACGCTTGTAATTGAGGGTTTCTACTATGACAGCACAAATGAATTACTGTTTAATTCTATGTCCGTAAAATATAGTGGGTTAAATCAATGGCTTCGAATATTAAGTGAAATTAACACCAATATTGACGATGACGATACACTTACTTTAACATATAAGCGCAGTAAAGATATTGATTGTCAAATAGATGAATATTTAGATTTATCTATTCGTTTTGATTATTCAACTAAACAAGAAAGCAGTAATGAAACTGGCTTCTTTCTCACAGAAAATATAAGTACAGTTTTTAAATCGACACAAGGCGAGCTTAATCTTGAAATATTTAGTCGATATAGTGAACATTTACGAAGATTCTTACAAATTCTATATTATCAACCTGCATTTATATTAAACAGCACCATTGAAAAAAATAATCCTAGTGAAACCCATTCATTGTATTATGATCAAGTTCATAAACGATTTTTCAATAACTACTCTGCTCACCTAGGCTATTTATCTCATTACCGAGAGTTGATTAATTTTCCTGATATACTAGCAAAATGGTTTGCTTATAGAAAGTCAGATGATTACACATATATTACATGGGTTGCCTCCAAACATCTATTTATTAATACACCCTTTTCGGAAGAAGTATTTCTAGAAAATGTCAGAGTTTTGGAAGTATACCATAAAGCTAGGTATCCCAAAAGCAGTAAGCGCCAAGAAAAAAATACACATCTAAAAGAAAGGCTCATTGAATTACTGAATATATTAAAAACGATAGTAGGCCAAGTAGACTACGATACATTCATAAACGACGAAAATGACTTCATAGAAGTCGTAATGGATAATAGGAATTATTTAACTCACTATGGTGAGAATTCGACAACCTCAACGAATATCTTGACTGTACCACAATTGTATAAATATGCAGTCAAATCAAGGATAGTACTCTTGTCGCTTCTTCTGCATGATATTGGTATAGATGCCAAAAAGACTTTTGGAAATCTAACTGCTCGACATATGTAGTCAGAAAGCCACCCAAAAGCCTACCCCAAATTCCCCGAAAGCCTGCCTAAAGCCTCCTTAAAGCCATCCAAAAGCCTAAATGCTATATATCTGACAAGTTCTCAAAAAGTCCTCGAAAAGATCTACCCAAAATAGGCTAGTCTTGCCCAAAGTCCTCGAAAAGTCCTCAGAAAGTCCTAGCCAAAGTCCTCAAAAAGTCCTGCCCTTAGTCATATAATCATTGAAGTCTTTGAAGCCGTTATAGGTCTTTGAGAAGTCAATGACATTGATTGATGACGACTTGATTTTGGCAAGTGCTTTACGGCCCGGTTCATCTGTGTCCAGAAAGGCACTCACCTTGCCAAACCGTTGCAGGTCTGGTAAAATCTTAGGTAGATTCGTTATTGAGTTTAGAGAGTAGTGCTGAAATCATTAGAAGCTTACTGACGCCCTACCATTAACTAAAGTAGCCTACTATTTTAACGGATTGAAAGAGTCGACTGATAAAGGAGCAGAAAGAATATGTACTTTCAATAGTCTATTCTGCCTGAACCTTTTCTACAATGGCCTCTACCGAAAATCGTCCTTTTTACCTCGGTCTGTGTATGGCTGGGGCAATCTCTGCCGGAGCCTATACCGCCGGAGTCATGGATTACCTCATAGAAGCGCTCGACCGTTGGGAACAGGCCCGAAATTCAAAAGTTCATGACCCGCGCATCCCCAAACATCGGGTTATACTAGATAGCATGACCGGGGCTTCGGCAGGAGGAATGACAGCAGCCATTGCGGCAGCTGCCCTCCACGATCACATTGATCCTGTAAACCAGAAAAATGGAGGCTACCTGAACTTTAAAGGGAAGAATAAGCTCTATCAGGCCTGGGTTGACCTGTTGGCCGATGAGATGTTACCCATCATGCTCGATGACGACGATCTGCCTGAACATGGAGCTGCTTCGGTACTGAACTCTAACTTCATCGACCAGATCGCGCAGGATATGCTTGAGGTTAAAGAGCCGTTTCCACCCCGGACGTACGTTGCTGAAAACCTGGAAATATGCATATCTATGAGTAATCTGACTGGGTTTCAGGAGGTCATTAAGTTCGACAATGATTCCGAAACACACCGGACTATCTCCGACCCCGAACATGAAGTTGATGGCCGGTATATTAGTCTTAATCACCGGGATTTCGGTCACTTTATTGTTAGTAAACAGGAGAATAAAGATGGCATCATACCCATTCAATTCGGCGATGAATCGAACGATGGATTACGAACCTTACGAGACTGTGCTATGGCTACCGGAGCATTTCCGATTGGATTACGATGGCGGCCCGTTTACCGGGAAGGAAAGTATTTACGACTGAATCGATTTATAAACTATCGAGCCCCTAAAGCTATTTTCGGCCTGGAAGATGACAAAGTGTATGCCAGTGTTAACGTAGATGGCGGACTCCTGAACAACGAACCTTTTGAGATAGCTCAGGATATTCTGGAATTTCGTAATCGGGAAAAGAAAACCGACCCCAAAACAGCAGAGGTCGAATGGAAATACATCCAGCAGGAACCTGAAGTGAATAAGGAGAGGTATGCCTGGGAAGTGAATAACTTGACCGGCGCTTCTGTTCTGATGATTGAACCATTTCCGACGGTGGAGAATGCCCCACAAATTAAGCCAGAACGGAGGATACTGCTAAAAACCCTAATCGGGCAGATTTATTCGACTATGCGAACTCAGCTTCGATTTAAGCAGGAGAATTTACAGCAGGCGGTTAACCAGAATCTGATTAGTAAGTATATAATAGCGCCCACTCGAATAGATGGGAAACGGAAAATTGTTGGCTCATTGGCTATTGCCTGTGGCTCACTGGGTGGCTTTGGCGGGTTTCTGACCAAGCAGTATCGAACTCACGATTTTCAGTTGGGACGGCTCAACTGCCAGAAATTCCTTCGGGAACATTTTCGGATTGATGCCGACACCGATAACCTGATCTTCGTAGCAGGTTACAGCGATCCAGCAGCCCGGAAAACATTTGCGTTTGAGAGTCAGGGCAAGTGCTACCTGCCTATTATCCCAGATATTGACCCGGAACACCTTGAAAAAGCTGTTTCTGACGATCGTTCGAACCCAATTACTCCCTTAGACGAGCCTATTCCAGTTTATCCAGCCCGAACGGTAACGGAGCTACGTAAACTATTGGGACGTTCCCGCACCGCATTGAAGACCCGATTATTCGCCATCCTGAAAGCCAATGGTGCGTTTGCTAATCCCTGGATAGGGTTAGGGGTCCGATTATTCAAGTCGAAAATAATGGGAGCGCTGGCCGACCAGGTGGAAGAAATTGTGATTGAGGATTTATACGATCATGACCTGCTCAAAAAGAACATTATCCGGTTGACGAAGGAATTGCTGAAGAATCGTCCGGCTGTTGGAACGACCGATGCTGATTAAGCCGCCCGTGCGATATCTTAAACATTTTGACGCCTTCGCATTTGAACAGGGCCGTCTGAGCACTAGGCGCCATAGTTAAGTAGACCAGCTCATCCATCATCCTTTCAAGGTCCATTGTGGCTTCATTGGGCGTTTCCAGGTGGACTATGAAGCCAAAATGCATTCTATTCTTATTGCTACCTTTCCATTTTTTCGCGGACATCGTTCAGCGAATAGCTACTCCCTGGCGACTATACTTACCGACTAAACGGTGAACCCTGATGTTTAGTCGTCAATGATATGCAGGCGGAGAGTCTGGTACTACCCAGAAACCCACTGCTGATAGGCTCGGTTATTGATGGTAGTGAATTCGGCATCCATTGAATTTTCGATAACTTCAAGTGACCTATAGTCGCAAGAGTAAACAGAATTTTATGTCGAGAGTAAATTATTGAGTTTGCCTATCTGTAAGGTGTACATCATCAAGGAAAAGTGATAAAGAAGTATATCCACTTCCATAAGCAGGAATCTGCCCGTAACGATCAAGCTGGATACAATTAATGGTTACTTAATTAAATAGCTCGAAATGAGACGTATTCTATCTATCGTTCTATCGTTGACTACCTTTCTGGCTTTTGGTCAAAACGCTGAAATTGGCCGACAAGTAAATCAAAACCTACGTAAGTCTAGCCCGAAGGTGGACGTAATAAATCAGCCAGTCAGCACGACGCTAACCGGAAATGTAACGATAGGGGGCATTAACAAGGTCGACAAATTAACCTATCATACACTCAATGCAACCAGTTCGCTATTCATCGCTATTGACCCTGTGAATGGGGACGATACAAAAGACCCCGCTGAATATACAGTTCAGACCGAAAGCTTTACGGGTGGGGTAGTGTTCAAAACTTTAGATAAAGCTATTGAATGGATAAACGGTAGTTCAGCGTATAGCTATTACGTCAGTGTTCGTAATACGACGTCAGCCAATCCGGTTGTGCTGAGTCAAGATCACGGGGTCAGTAATAAGTACGTTTTCCTGTATTCGCCGGATTATCCCGCACCTGCCTATGTAGTCTTGAATGCAGGCTTATATGCCAGTACGGGATCAATGGTACAACTAATTACGCTTGATTTAACCTTAAATGGCTCAAATCGGATCGTATTAGACGGGGGTGATATAATTATTATGGGATCAACTCTTCGACCTTCCGTGTCCTGCTCAAACCTGTATTATGTTACGATCGGGAGAATGTATCTGGATAATTCAACTTATATATTTAGCGCCAATAATCAGAGTATTATACAACCATCAGGTGGATACGGTGCGCAGGTGAGCGTTGGTATGCATGGTCCTTTGGTGTTTACAATGGGGTCGTTTACGGGCCTTTCGCTGATATCGGCAGCACATAGGGGTTATAACCTGAGTGTGAAGTGTAAGGATAATGCTACGTTTCCTACGACCTTAAACATCGAAGGCGGACTTTTTCAATATGGTCAAACTCTTGTGCAGGGGCAATCTGTTTTCGACCCTAGTAATAGCAGCTATAAAAGTGTATTACACGGCGCAACACCCATCCGGACTCCGGATATGACTAGTAACAGCACGGATTTGATAGGCAGCTTAAAAACGGTCGTAGTTGATGAAAATGGCCGCTTTGGGGTTCGGGGTAATCGATTTACCACTGCCCAACGCGACGCACTGACGCCTTATGAAGGCTTGGAAATTTACAATCTGACAACGCACACGAAAGAGTTCTGGAACGGAACTACCTGGAAAACCGTCCTGACCAATTAATGCTCGTTTAAGTTAGTTTCTATGGATTCTTTTAATTCTACCTGAATTTTGTCCGGTGATTATCAGGATAATGTGAAAAATAGGATTCATTAGAATCCATAGAATCTAGGTAGGCAAAATGCTATGTTAAGACTGACTGTTAAGCATCTGGGGCTGACCAAGGTGATTCGCCAATTACTTGATGATGATTCTGAAATTATTGGAAGCAGACGGCTTGATACAGCGCATTGTCGATCCACAGGGGCCGCCCAAAGTTGAGTATGAGGTAACCGAGCTGGCCAGTTCTCTGAAGGAGATTTTGTACTTAATAAACGAAGGAGGAGAAGAGAAACTTGCGAATAGCCAATCCGGCTCTGCTCCATTTGGCTGGGCATTAAATTAAGACCAATCTGAGTTTGTAGCTCATTGTTGTAGTGTTTGGCAACCGCCCCGCCAAATAGTAAACACGGGTTCTCAGTTGATTTCTGGTAGCCGCTCTTACCATAAGCATTTCATTCGCCACTTCACCTTCGCTAACTTTTCTATTCACCTACCAATTATCAACGTTCAACTACCACCAGGTGACGTTGACATACATTTCGTCTTTTTAGTTACCTGGAATTGTCATTTTTGACAAGGGAATACTCTATTAGGTTTGCCTGAGAGCTAGATTATAAATCCGAAGGGGGCTTCCCTACGTAGAGATATTATTTATGTCAATTTACCAACTTAATAAAACGACAACTTGCCGTTTACTCCTTAGCTATGGAATGCTCGTCTAACGATTTATCGCTGTATCCAAATGAGTATTGTAAAATGACCATTTCGTGGAACTGCTGACGGCTCAGTAAATCCATTTGCAATCTACTGAAAAGCAACGAATTAACATTTTGTCCATTTTTTGTCCATATGGTCAACTAGGAATTAGATAGTGGTTTGTCTTCTTTTATCTGATGCTAACAGCAGCACCCTTAATCCTTGTTTTAATTATAAAGAGAACGTATGAAATATGTCTATCTTTCTAAGCCCAACCATTCTATACCTCAGGCATATAGATTTATTTAGCAAGTCTATACATTATTCATAAAACGATATACATTCATAGAAATAATACAATAGAAATTGATTGCTTAGCTGATAATCTTTGATTCTTATAAGTAAAAAATTTCTAAGTCATTATTTAAATATATAATATTACTAATCATATATTAAGTATAGATATTGTCATCAATTAGTTAATAATGGGCACATCTAAAAAGTGGGCTTAGTTTTTTGCCATCAACGATAACACACTGGTAATAAGAGTACTTATTTAAAGCCGTATTTAAACTAGATACGGAGCAAGTATAAATACGGAATTAATGATGTAAAAATTACCATTAATTCATGTTTTTGTGAAATGCCTAATCCTAAAAACTATGAGTAATCGCTTTATTAATTCAGTTTCTGACGAGACATTAGTGTCAAACCTGCTTTTATCGGTGCGAGTTAATGATCTTAAGATTGGTTGGCAAAGTAAACCAATCGACGACTTAATTATGATAAAAGGCGTTCGTGGGTATAGCTGGTTATACTGGAGCGATGGCACTAAGCAAATGATGGCCTACACGATTAAGCATTACGCCAGTCAGTTACCCATCGAAAACTTTATACGAGTTCATCAAAACTGCGTTATAAACCGAAATTATGTACAGAAAACCCAACTAACTCACCGGGGGCCACTTTTACGCCTGGCTACTGGGGCCGAAATCGTGATTTCCAGGCGTCGTTGGTCTATGGTAAAAAAAGAGTTACAACATCTTCAGCCTGGAGCCTGATTAATAATCAGAATTACCGCGCCTTATTCTGAAGTTTTCATAAATTACAGTTAGTTTACGTGCTCTTATCCTAATCCTCTATGCCTCCCGCTGCTCGTTTAACTGACCTGCACACCTGTCCGATGGTAACGGCTCTTGTTCCGCACGTTGGTGGTCCCGTTATCGGGCCAGGCTGTCCTACAGTTCTTATTGGTAATATGCCCGCTGCTCGTGCTGGCGATTCGGCGGTCTGCGTTGGCCCGCCCGATACCATCATCAAAGGCTCCGCAACCGTGATGATTGGTGGTGCCCCGGCAGCTCGCATGGGCGATACGACCGCCCATGGAGGTGCTATTGCGTTAGGTTTGCCAACGGTAATAATTGGTGGATAATAATTTATGGATGTTGTATCCCCGTTCCTCATAAGTTACATACTAATCGTTTTACTTACAGCAGGGTTGTGTATCACAACGATATGGCTAAATCGTAAGTATGAACTGATGACTAATAAGCGGTTGATTCTGATCGCCCTGATTAGCTCATTCGTGCTGGGTATTGCCGGACTATTCGGCTTAAATGGACTACAATTTATTCCCGTATACTACATAGTGGTACAGGTATTTAGCTTATTATGCGGTATTTTTTTCTTAAACCGGATGATAAACGATATGGGGCCTGCGTTTTCTACCAAGCCCGCGTTTGTGGTTCTGCTAACGGGAAGTATTGCAGGGCTGGGTATTATCTTATTCACGCCTGCTTTTAATTATTTAAGTAGCCTGCGATATGGATTGCTTCAGTACGACTTATGGGCATCCACTAGTTTATTGCCGTTTCTGTTACCCGTACTTTTCGCTTATACATTTAATGCGTTAGTTAACGTACCTAACGAAATCTATAAGCTCTGGTATTATCCTCGTCATGCCGAGGAGGTAGCTATGGAAGGAGTCGATTATTACCGACTGATGCTGTTGGAGGTTCAGATCTATAAAGACCCGAACCGGAAAGATCCCCCCATTAAAGTAAAGGCCCGTACATCCGGCGATGTTCCATTTGGTATGTGGTTCCAAAAATTTGTGGATGATTATAACCATAAATTCCCAAACGATCCGATTCAGACGTTCGATGACACGGCCCATGAGTATGGATGGCTATTTTACAGCCTTAAGCCTTCATTATTCCGCTTACGGTCGTACATTGATTTTGAACAGACAATCGCCCAGAATAATCTCCGTGAAAACTACCTGATTGTTGCCAAGCGGGTGGAAGAAATTAGCTAACTACTTATGTTATTTCCTAAAAACCACCTTCCGGTTAACTGGGTCGATGGAATGAAGCTGTCGCAACAGCATTTTGTTGAGACCGACCATCATGTTCAGGATTTAGTGCGCGATTCGGTATCTCTGTTTCTTACCAGCTATAATTACGGCCTTTTGCCGCCAGTTAGGGGGACATCGGTTGCCCACGAATTTGATCTATTAGAAAAAAACAGCAACCACGTTGAGGTTCGCTTATATCGCTGTAATGCCATCACACAGGGTGGTTGCCGGATTGCGATTAACCCGGATGTGCTGAAGTTTACTGTTTTAACAGCCTCCTTTGAAATCAATTTGAGTACCGACGATCAGCTTCGGCCCGACTACGATGTGATTCTGGTCGTCAACCCGTTTGAGAAAGTACCCATTGGGAATCCAGACCCGGAAGAATCGCCCTTACGGCACCCTTATACCGAGTATTCGTATCGATTAATGGTGGTTTCGTCTCAACAAGTGAATGCCAATGAATTAGGACACCATCACCTGATTATTGGAAAAGCGACCTACCTGGAAGGGCATTATGTTATTGATAGCCAGTATATTCCCCCTTGCGCTTCAGTAGCTAGTCACCCCCGATTGATTCAGTATTACAAAAATTTTGGGTGGGGCCTGAATGAGATTCAGGTTAGTTCGTTCAAAATTATTCGTAAGGTATTCGACCAGCCCCAGCCATCTGATCTGGCCCGCCGGGTTCAGGCCTTCTGCAACCGAATCCTGGATTATCTGGGCACCGTTTTTTTTCAATATCGTAACCTCGATCACCAGCACCCACCGGTATATCTGGTTGGTTATTTTGCGAATCTGACGAGTATCATTTATACCGAATTATACTGCCTGCCGACTCGACAGAAAGAGGAACTGCTGCATTATTTCTATGAATGGACGGATGTAACGCCCGGCCAATTTGAGGAACTACTTCTCCGCCTGCTCGAACACGACTATAACCATCAGCAAATTGGGGTTTCTATGGTGGCGATTGAGCAGTTTCTGGCTGTTTTTACCCGACTCTGGAATAAACTTAGTACACTCGAATATATCGGGCAGCGGAAAGATACGATTCTGGTGCGTGAGGAGGCTCCCATCCAGATCGCGCCCACCCGGCGGGGCTGGAATATTCTGGACTGATAGGGAGCCCTGTTGCGGCATCGAAATAACGGAAATTGGTGTAAATCAGTCCAGCTTCCTGATCTTCATATTGACCAATTCCCCGCAACGTATGCCAATGAGGTGGGCCAGTCTGGTTGTGCGTTTTCCCAAAGAGGCACCATCGCCACTCCCAAACCGGTTCACCCTGTAGGTTATGCAACGATAAGGGCTGCCCTAACCAGTTAGACACCAGGCTATACCACTGGTCGCCAACCTGCAGCATAGTTGATTGGTTTCCTGTTGTCGTGTACCAGGTTAGCTGCACTGGTTCGCTACCCGGTTTCTGGTGCCATTCGTGAAGCAGTCGCTGGCCATCCCACGCCCAGCGGACACGATAGTCGCCAATCTTTTTTTCAATACGTCGTCCGAGGGCATCATAGCTGAACGTAACGATCTCGTTATTCGGTCGAATAACCTGCCGCAATACCCCCGACTCATGCCATTGGAACTGCCACAGTTGGCCAGATACGCGTTTCTCACGTAGATAACCATCGGCATCGTAATAAAAACGAGACGTACCAACCGTTGTAACCTGCCATCCAGGTTCTGCTGTTTCGGTGGCTGGATTGAGGAGTTTCTGTTGATAATGAGATCGATCGGCAACCCATCGATCGGTCCATCCAACCGAACAAATGGCTTCGGTCGGGTCATTAAAGCTGTCATAGTGAAGCGAAACGGTTCCAAATCGATTATCGTCTATACGCATAATCCGTTCCTGCTCCCATCGGTAGGCCTGAGAACGGGAAGCCTGTAAACCACTACCCCAAAAAAGCTGATGACCAATTGGCCGTGAACCAACATCGTACTGCCACCGACTCCACAGACCACCCGGCATCTGACGTTCGATCGGTCGCCCTAGCCGGTCGTATATAAACTGAAGTTGCCACTGCGGATGCTTCTGATCGCTTAGATAGCCCAGATCATCATATACATACTGTATAGCTTCCTTATCTGACGGTTGCCAGCTTAACCGTCGACCGGCTGTATCGTATACAGTTTCCACACGAATTGACCCCGCAGTTTCGGCCAAAACCCTGCCTTGTGCATCGCGCTCAAACTGAACGAGTGTGGTTGGCGTTGCGGCCTCCATTAACCACCCATCCGAACGGTAGGTGTAATGATACCAGCTTCCATCACTGAAAAGTATCTCTGTTGGTCTCCCGGCCGAATCGTAGTGAAAATTCGTGGATGTACCATCCGAGCGAGTATATTCACGCACCCTTCCGGCAGCGTCCCGAATAAATTGCCAGTTCAGTCGATTGGTACGCCGAAGCCGAATGAGTAGACCGTCTGCATCATAGGTGGGCTGATATTGGGTATCAGGCTGGCCACCATTGGGCGTAAGTACAATTGACTGCTCATTCGTCTTTCTCACTACGTCGGTTCTGGTTCCGTCTGGATAAGTAATGCTAATTAATTGACCCAGAAAGGCGTAGTCCCAGGTGATCTGACTGCCCGTTGCATCAGTTTGTGATTTTCGATACCCGTACGAATCATACCCCCACCGAGTCCATTGTCCGTTTGGCAGCGTCATTTCTTCGGGCAAACCATCTTCCTGATAGGTGAATTTTGTTTCAGTACCAGTTGGATTTATGCAGGACAGAAGCCGCCCCGATTCGTCGTAGGTCCATTGCCAGAAACCATCGGCCCGATCCGTTAGGGCAATCAATTGACCGGTATCGTTATACTGCATTTGCATGGCTCCTCCATCGGGCCAGGCAGCCTGCGTCATATTACCCTCATCGTCGTAGGTAAAGAACGACGTATTCCCCAGCGAATCCTGTTCGCTCAACAGCTCGCCATACTCGCTGAAGAACCATACCCGTTGCCGCCCACCTGCACTAATAAATCGCTGAACAATTCCGCCTTCGTGCACATACTGCCGGACTCCACCCGCTCCATCAATAACCTGTGTACGTCCTTCATCGGGCAGATACTGAAACCGTAATGAAGACTGCTTCTTGTCCATACTGAATTCGATGCACAGGTATTGATTCCCTATTTTTTCGTAGGCGAGATAAACACTCTGGCGAAATCGATCCGTCAGGCGGATAATCCGATGCTGGCGGTAATGATACTGAGCGGCAGGTTGTTCCAGAACAAGCACCTCTTTTAAATCCTGAACATCATCGTAACGATACTCCACCAGGGGTAAGCGCTTTAGGGGCTGGTCGGGCAGCGTGATTTCCAGCCGGACAATGCGATGTTGAGCGTCTGTTATAACGTCAATTACCCGCTGAAAATCATCGCTTATTCGCCGTAGATGTCCTGTGCTGCTATAACTGAACCGGATACGATACGCTGTTCCGACCGTTTCGACAGCCGCTAACCGACAAAGGCTGCCACTGGGATTCATGGCAAAACGATACCGCAACCCATCCGATCCCTGTAACCAGTATCCTTGCTCATCCCGATTGAGCCTGAGCTTTTCGGATCGATTCAGAAAGGTTTCTCCTTCAAGCAGGACTGGGAAGAACACTCCTCTAGTATCGGGCAGCCGGATCAATACCTGCCTACTCCGCCGATCTTCCAGCAAAACAAAATCGTACGAATGCCGCCAGCCATTGCCCAAAGAACCAACTGTTAACTGATTGGAACGCCAGAAACGACCCCACCGGAATGGCACTACACCCGGAATATCAACATCCATTTGCTCTACCAGTACTTCGCCGGATGTTACATCTACAAATCGCCCGGCCAGGGTGCGCTGTGTGGATGGTAAGGCCTGGCAATCCTCAGGTCGAAGCTCCAACCGTTCCAGTAACTCGTCCAGTTGCCCATTGCTTACTTCTTCCGTAACTAGGCTACGGGTACTGGCGGGGTAAAGTAATCGACGCAAGCCTGAACGAAATACGGGAGATTCTGACATAGGGAAGATTCTGATTATAAAACTGCGTACTGTGGTGTCGGTTACTTATAACCGACATGCGAGGTTTCTCAAAACCTATAGGTGCGAACAGTAGGTTTTGAGAAACCTAACATGTCAGGTTGAAGAACCTGACATCACGATAAGACTTAAGAATCTGACATCACAGCAATGGCCATTTGTTTATGTTTTACGCCAACCAGTACCCAGCAACTGGTTTAGCAACTCCGTCACTTTCTGCCTTTTTTCGGGCGTTTGTTGTTGCTGCCAATAAAGTTGACCGATTTCGGGTAGCCTCGCCAGTTGATGGTGCTCCGCTGGTAAGTGCTCGGCTAATGTAAATAACTGGAGATAATGCGTTTCGGATAGGCGCATTCGGCTCTCTTGTGTATAAGCAGCCCCTAACCGACGATGGCTTTCAATAGCCAGCAGCCATTCCTGTAATGCCTCGGCTCGTTCACTGGCCAGCCCATAACAGTCGATGGCGCGTTGCCGCTGGCGTAACTCCGTGTATACACTACCCGCCCCCAACCAGGCCATAATGCTCATTCGACCCGCAGTCTCGTCGCCCTGATTGAATAAAATTTCCATTTGATCAATAACCCGATTATAGAGCGAGAGCGCTTCTTCGTACCGACGATGATCAACATAGGCATGGGCCACGGATAAATTTACACTGGCTTCCAAACTACGCCAATTTTCCTGCTGGCAAATCAGTAAACAGTTGTTGGCAAAGTACTCCACATCGCGCAGATTACGTTGTGCCATGGCATTGGTCAGTTCGGCATGCCATTGGCGAAATTTCACATCGGGCGCGGTGGGTGGCCCAAACGAGGCAAGTTGACGGGTTAGTTTCTGGAGCTGGAGATCAATCGGATGCGAATGTACGGCCTTCCCAAAACGACCCGGTAGCGTTGCCAGTTGTTCTTCGCCAATGGTATCGGCTACAATAAGTCGAATATCGGGTGATAAATTAGCCTGCAATAGCGCCGTCAGCATCTGATCCAGTACGGTAGGGCTTGCGAATGATTTTGGCAGTAAGCATAATACGAGTGCGCCGTCGGTATGGGCACTCAGCCCTTTCATGAATCGATTCAGATAACCAACAAAACGGGCCAGTGGGTCTTCCTCCGCTTTTTTCGGTTCGCTCGCCCAAACGATAGCCAAATCCCGGTCGGCCAGTAGCGCTACATCGTGGTTGATGAGGCCGGTTAACTCGTCTAATGCCTGCTCGAAATACGTTTGCCAATGTTGAACAGGCGTTCGGAGGGTCAGAAAAATATCGTTAGAAACCGCGTCAACTCCTGCTTGTTCCTGCAGAAAGGTATCTAAAAACCAGGCTTCTCCGGGAGCAAATAACCATCGGCACAAGCGCGCGTTGGAGAGCCGACGGAATTCCAGCCAAAGCCGCTCCAGAACCGCCAGCCGCTGACTCAGCGGATTTGTCGCAACAAACGGCATAAACTACTTAATGGATAATGGATAATGTAAAATGAATAATGTACAATGTGTAATGGATAATAGTTAAAGTATTGGTTATGAGAGCGGAAGTTAACGACTACGCATTGTCCATTTTACATTATCCATTATTCATTAAACCTCTCCTTAATTGATCATGACCATTGACCCCTTTACGGTTGTCATTCCCGAGCTTTTAACGTTTAAGGTGCCCGACCCTTCCACATCGGTCATGGCCCCCTTTATACCCACCGAGCCCGTTCCTTCTATTTTTATCTGAGCCCCTTTAATATTCACAGCCTGTTTTCCCTCTATGGTAACAGTGGTACCCGACAAGGCAATTTCCTGAGCCTCAACAGTAACTTTGGCTGTGGCCTTTATCAATATATCCTTTGACGACTGGACGGTGATGGCTCCCTGTCCGTTGGGTACGGAAATCTGGATGAAATTCTTATCATCCACTTTCACATAAATTTCTTTAAGCGTCGGTTTCTCAATGAAGGTCAGCGTGCTGCCGCTGCCTACGCTAATATGCTTTTCTTCCTCGGGCTTACTGGTATCGATGCCGCTATTCTTGCCGTGCGGTAGTGCCCCAATCACAAAGGGGCGTTCAGGATCATTGTATTCGAAACCGACCATAACCTGATCGCCAACGGTGGGTACGAACTGAAACCCACGCGTTTTTTTATTGTCGGCGTGAAGGCCAAAGTGCGGCAGAGTCATCCGGATAAATGGAGTCGTTTCCGGGGCTTTCATCCAAAGCATCTGTACTTTTACCCGGCCCATCCCTTTAGGATCTTTGTTGTCGGTAACGGTGCCAATTTGTGTTTGGGCCATTGGTCGCACCAGCTTACGCACAGGCATGGCCACCACATCGGCAGGAATAGCCCGAAACCGATTATGATACTGCCCAACTCCGCTCACGTAATGGACAATATCCGTGATGAGATACGGGACCGATTGCCCACCTCTACCCGACGGAGCATCTTTTACAACAATCTTGCAACCGGGGTACAGCCCAGGCACTCTAGCCTGACCATCCATGTATTTTTCTTCGGCAGCCAGGGCCGCTTTACGATTGTCGCGATAGGGTGTCATATCAGCTGTAGCCTGAGCCGGGTGTGGGTTAATTCCCCCACTGGTTTCGGGTTTACCATAAGGAGCCAGATCCTTTCCTGTTTCCGATTCTAACTGCCGATCCTCTTCTGGCAAATAATCATAGTGTTTGAAATAAGTAGGTGCCGCTCGTACACCCGTGCGAAACTGAACCAGATTGGCCCCAAACGTTAAGGTCAGGGCCGAAGGTGTGCCGGGGCTGGTCGTAAATTGCAGCTTGCCACCGTCGTAGTAAAACCAGGCCCCGAAATCATAGGCCAGTCGTTTAAGAAAGTCCCAGGTCGACTCCTGGTAACGAACGCAAAATGGCAGCTTGGCAGGTCCTAGCGGAGCGGTTACCTTCTTGGGCTGGCTGTATGAACTCAGGCAGGCCGACACCACATCCGAAATCGATTTATCAATAAACGTTTGTGTACCGGGCACCGTCTTCAGCGCTTCACAGTTTCCATGACCAATCAGCGTCATGAGTCCCCAATAGCCATCATCCTGTTGCCGCAACTCCGTTTGGGTAATAACGCCTTTAAACTCCAGGGGTGCTGACGATGGGTCTCCTTTGATCGTCAGATCGAGCGACTTCCGCTGTAGCTGATCAAATTTATCCGAAAACAACGTCACCAATTCCTCAATGGCGTCGTGCTCGAAGAATACCCGAAATTCGTGGGTGGAGTGGATAGACTGCTGTAACGTTAGCGATTGAAAAGACGAGATTTTTTTCCCGTCGATGAGTAAGGTTGTTTCGGCAACAATGGAATAAGCAGGCATGGCAAGAGGAAGTAGGGAGAAAAGGTTTTCAAACTACGATGAGAAATGAGCCTTCATTCCGGTACTGGAATTAAGCACGCCGAATGTAAGAAAATGCTTGTCGATTACCAACCAATTTTGTTTATTGGTTAGTCTTTGTTAAGGCAGCCTCTTCCTCTACCTGTAAACTGTTATGAATCAGTCACTTTACCGCCTGCCGATCCGATTTGGCCCCATCATGGCCGGAAAGGAAATACCAACCTGTGGGGTGGGCGTTTCCATTGCACAGACGCTCTATTTATTACTCCATACCCGTTACGGTGAACTCCGAAGCGACCGCTCATTTGGCTGCAAAATCTGGGACATCGAGTTCGATCGTACGATTAGAACCAGCCATTGGATTGACTACCTGCGCGAATCGCTTGAAGTGGCCATTCGGCAACACGAACCCCGCCTGCGAAATCCTAAAATTTCAGTAGAGTTCCGAGCCGTTGATCATCGCTCAGAAGGTGCTCCGGAAGATTATCGACAATTGGCGACCGTGACAGTAAACGCTACGGTGGTTGAAACGGAAGAGCCGTTCCGGTTTTCGACCCAACTCCATGTAGGGCAACTGGCAAGCTAACAAACCGTATTTACTGGTAGTCTCACTTTCCTTACCTGAACACCCATGCCGCTGAGTGACCAACGATCGTATTTTTCCCAGGAGGCTATTCGGCAACGTTTACTACTCCACATCATGCAGATGTGGGGAGTGCGGGACCTGAACAATCTCGATACGTTCGTCCGGATGCTGATCGATACCCTGGCCAATGAGGTCTATAAAATCAGCAATGAGTTTATGGAGTCGGAGGGGCGGGTATTGGAGCGGCTGGCCGATTTACTAACGCCAGATCTGCTGACCATTCCTCGCCCGGCCCACGCAATTATGCAGGCCTACCCGGCCGAACCGGTTGTTGAGTTAGAGCCGACACAAAGCTTTCTTTATCAACAGAAATACGCGTCGCAGTTGATGGGCGAACTGGACAGTTTGCAGGATATGTTTTTCTCCCCCGTCGACTCGCTACGACTTGTTGATGGCCGTATAGCCTACCTCGCTTCGGGTGCCCAGTTATATTCGATTCATCCGCAGTTGGGCAAACGCCTTGTCGCGCAAACCATGCCGCTGCGTAAGCTTGCACCAAAAACGCTCTGGATTGGGTTGGCGCTTAATTCGGCCGTTGAATCCCTCGATCGGGTAAATTTCTTCTTCGACTGGCCTAGTGACGTAAATCCACAGCCGTTGCTTCCATTACTAGCCTTAAGTGGCTGGTACCTGAATGGGGCTCCGCTACAAACAGCTGTTGGCCCAGCTTACGCAGAATCGAATCAGCGCCAGCACGATGGCCCGGCGCAGTTACTGTCGGAATACGAGATCAGTTATCAACTCGAGAATGACATCCGCCAGATGTATCAGCCTCGCTTTGTTCACCTTAAACAGCCTGAAATCGGGCAGTTGGAAGATGAAAAATTGCCTTATCCGCCTGCGTTTGCGGAAGCTTTTGGGGTAAAAAATCTAGGCCCACTGGCAAGCGAATCATTACTTTGGTTGCAGGTGACTTTTCCGGCCCGATTCGACGAAACGATATTGGAAAAGGTATCGGTTGAACTCAATGCATTTCCGGTCTTGAACCGGAAAGCGAACCGGATTCTTTACCGGACAACCGCCAATTATAACCTTCTGCCTTTGCGAACCGCTCCGTTCGAAACGTTGCTACTGGTTAGGATGGTTATGGATAGCAAGGAGCGCCTTTTCAGCCCCTTTCCGTTTCATAAAGCCGATCATATCGAAGAAGGCGGCTATTCCGTTCGGCGGGGTGGAGTAGAACGATTCGACGAACGAAACGCCCGTGAACAACTGACATTTCTGCTCGAACTACTTCGGGATGAGTCGGTTGCGTTTGCTGTATATGGGCAGGATACGGTGCGCTTACTACTGACTCAACTCCAGGAGAAGCTTGAGCAGCTTGAGCGCAAAGTGCAGACTACCATGACGTCGCCGATAGCGCTTAATCAGTATGTGCTGTTTAAACCGTTTGAAGAGGGAGACACGATGCAGGTCGATTTCTGGACAACCAACTGCGAACTGGCCAACCGCATTCCGGTGGGCACGCTTTTACAGGCTTTTGATACGAGCAGTTTGCACAACGACAGTATTCGGTTGTTAACGACCACTATTGGCGGCCGGAATCGCCCTGATGCGCTTCATCGCGTTCAAACCTACCGATATGCGCTCATGACCCACCAGCGTATAGTAACGCTGGAAGATACCAGGGCCTTTTTTCACCATGAACTAGGCCCTTTACTGGAGTCGGTAACAATAAAAAAAGGAGTTGCTACAGGAGGTACAGTAAAAGAAGGTCTGATGCGCACTGTTGATATTAGCCTGCATCCGGCAGAGGACTGCACCCTTACCCAGGCCGAATGGCATGTTGTTATGGAGGGACTTCTCCAGAAACTGATTCATCGGTCGGGGCAGGTTACTACGTACAGGTTATTCCTGGCCGACGTAACCACACAAGTTTAGATTTTAGCCATGTATATCGTTTATGCGTATCGTTTTCTGGTTTGTAGTTAGTTATGCTGTTCTTGCCCTGGTTAATCGGGGGGTGGCACAGGATTCGCTACTTTACAATCCTAACCCCTTAGTATTAACCCACCCCACATCCATTGATGCTTTTGCCCCTTTTAAATGGCGATTGAGTGGTACTATTGGCTACCACCAGTTACAACAGAAAGGCTATTTGAATGACAATCTGTATCTGACAAATGGAGTTCAGACCACGCTCTCTGCCGATTATTTTGTTGGGCGAAATTGGGGGATTGGCGTTTTAGCTGGCTATCAGAATTTACGGGTAAGTGATTTATACCGACTGGATAAGTCGATCCCTTTATTCCCGACTCCTCATGTGCTGCCGCTTACCTCCCAGCACAGTTTTATGCTGGCGGTTGGGCCCGCTTTTTCATTTCCACTGAGCCAGCGACTACTGTTCGATGTAGAGCTTAGGGGCGGAGTATTTTATAACGATGCCCCTATTCTGGGCGCTTACATATCGGGTACTACACAGGATAATCTGTTGAATGGCACATACGTTACAACAGTTTCGCCAAGCGATCAACGGGCTCGAATTGGATTCACCGGAAGTGCTGGCTTCAAATACCAGGTTAGTCCGCAAGTAGGAATAGGCTTATCGGCCAACACGACCTTGACCTCGCTTGGGTATACACAGGTAAACAGTTCAAATGGCTTTTCGCAGAAGCGTCTGGATATGAATACGATAGGTGTTCAGTTTGGGGTTTCGTACCGGTTTCTGTCGTCCAAACGGCAAGGGACCAACGACGTTCCCGCAAGAGCGCCCAAGCCTGTTTGTTATCCGCCCATTCTGGACCCCAATCAGCCCAACGAATACGAGGTGGGTATAAATAGTCGACCGACGTTGAAATGGCGAAGTAGTGCGCCTATCTATACCGAGGGCGAACAGTATTCGTTCCGGCTGTATACCTTACCCGGCAACCGGCTGATCTACGAAAAAACGGGGAAAGATTCTCAGTTCATCTGGCCAACGCAACTCGCATTGCCAGATTCAGCGAGTTATTTTTTCTACTCCGTTTCTACCGTTCGCAATGACGAATTTGAGCAATCGTGCCGCAGCGAGCCCGTTGCTGGAACACTCGGTTTTTATATACGTCCATCGGCCCGACAGGCAGCTATTCCCCGCGAACCGGCTCCTATCTATACGCTTAAACTGTATGAGTTGAGTTTAGAAAGGGTCGCCAGGGTTACGTCTAAAGCCACCAAACCTGCACCCAAACCAAGTGTAGGGTCACAAAAACCGGCTCAAACCAAGCCTGTTAGTCAGCCTGTTGCACGAACTGATACAATTCGGGCGAATTCGGCAAAAGTAGATTCGGTAAAAACAGCTGCCCTACGTCCCGACTCTGTGCGCTCTGATTCTGCGAGGGATAAGGCGATGCGATCAGATTCGATCCGGACGGATTCGATTCGGTTGGATTCAGCCAGGGTAAATGCAGTGCGTTCTGATTCTGCGCGCGCCATTGCTGTCCGATCTGATTCCGTTCGGGCAGACTCTGTGAAGAGTACGGCAATACGTTCTGATTCTGTGCGGGCGAATACGGAACTCTATACGTCCAAAATCGTCTTTAGGCTTCTTTATGAAGGAGCAACGCAGGAGCTGGATTTTAGCTGGCCGAGTCGTCTTCCGCTACCGACGCAGCCAACGGTGTATCAGTATACGATTAATCGCGTCAATAGCCAGGAGCTCCTGCAAAACAACTATATAATCGTTGAGCCCGATGGCTGTTCAATGATCATTGGCGAGGCAACAAAAGATCAACGCTTACACTATATGGGTCCGCGCACTGGCCCAATCAGGCAACCGTCGATAAAGAAACCAACGCGCTCACCAACGAAAAAAGGCAAGCCGTAATGCCGGGAAACTACGATGTGGTTAAAGAAAAGAATTGTAACCCAGAAATGTATCCGCTGTTTTAGGAGCATCTGATTTCGTTAACACGGAAACCGATACTTCGCTGGAAACAGGTAAAAAATAGTCAATGAGATTATGCAATAGAGCAATCGTTTTTGAGTGTGGCAGAAAATCGGCCACCCGGTTATCCGGAACGGGACCAATACTAATCCGTATCCCATTCCAGTCGGCGTCGAAATGGTCGCTAACAACGGTATCAATGCCAAGTCGGCAGTTGTCCAGTCTTGGTAAGCCGCCCTCGCGTGTTGATTCATCTAATCGGCGTCCCGCTTCAACTTGAGCCGGAACCCCAAAGAAGAGGTGGAGAAAGCGGCCGAACCAGGGCAGATTACTGCGAAGCAGGTGTAGCCAGGGCAGTATTTGAATAAAAATACCCGCCTGACTACGGCTCATAGCGTTTATGATTGGCCAGTGTTCGGCAAACTGTTTAATAATCTCGGTAGCGCCATCCAGATGGTCAACCGAACTATCGTAATGAACAGAAAGGGTACGCAGGTGATTCAGTTCAGCATCGAAGGGAAGAAAAAACAAGCGCGCCTGTCGTTCTTCATCCCGATCCCGTCGTATGCCGTCAAGAAGTTGATCGACATTTTGGGGACCTGTCGATTCTGCTGGACTGAAAAACAGGTAATGGGGCAACATATCGAACAAGCCCTCGCGGGGTGTATCGATGCGGTTGTAAATGAAGGTTGAGCCTTCCAGCAACCAGTCGCTAACGTCCTCAATGTCTTTGGAGTAGGCTCGACTATAGAGCCCGGTTGGATTGACAATGATCCGTTCGGGAGCCATCTGTTGATTAGCCAGGGAAGCCGCTAAAATTTCGGCCTTAAAATCGACATCAAGGAGATCGAGGAAATAAGGAGATGAAACGGCCGATGGATCAGAGACAGACATGAGTTTATAAGGAGTTGAGGTATTGAAAGAACAAGTTATCAGTTTCCAATGAAAGAATCTTTCTACGCGAATGAAATCATTAAATCATAAAGAGATTAAGCAGGCTTTCAATCATTTTTTTACCTGGTTTACCAGCTTATTGGTGGTAACGATACTCTGTGTGTATTCCTGTGTTCAAACAAGTTTGCGTCAGGCAACTCAATTGATTCAGCAAAAAGAAGCGTTTGATCGGGTCATTTATACGGATGCGATGCTGGCCGATAAAGTTGACTCATTGTACACCTATATGAGCCTGATGAACACAAATCGGAATCAGGATGACCAGCAATTACAACGGTTGGTTACCCGGAAGAAAGAAGAGTTTACCCGATTGGTCAGTCAGCAACAGAAAACCCAGCAGTACTTTGTGGTTTACAATCGCTTATTCAGTCATGTAAACGAGATGTTATTGTTAAAAGACTCCCTGAACAAGTCAATGGTTGAAGAAGGCGACCTGCGGGATGAACTAAGAGGATGTTTGCAACAGGCTGTAGAGGAAAATCGGCAAAATAAACGGAGAGGGCCCATCGCTAATTAACCCAGTCTTATGAATAGTTTTTTTCGGCTTACGATGCGCGAACGTCGTCTCCAATTTATCTACCTGCTGGCGGCTATTAGCTTCTTGTCTGTAGTAGTTAGCTGGATTGCGTTTCGTAATAAAACGTATTCAAGTTCAGAATCGAAGTACCTGTCGAATCAAATCAAGATGAAAGAACGGGTCTTGAAAAGCCAACTTGACAACATACCCCTGCTCGATTCGGCCTATCATGCCATTGTTGTCTATCGGCCTGAGATCAATGCTGTATTTATTGAAGTCGATATTGAAGATCGCCTGAATGAAATCCGTCGCCTATCCAACCCACAATCGGAGGGGACCCGGTTTCGGACGTTTGCGCAGATTGCCGACTTCTACAAGATGATGTACGTAGACAAAAAGCTGGTTTGGAGTAAACAATCGAACATTAGTTTGTTTCGTAAACAATTGGATGACTGTAGTGTCGGGATGTTCCCCGGTGCTGCCCCAGCCCCAGGCGCAAATCCGTCTGTCACCAGTTCCCGATAAGTACTATGAACAGTAAAATGACCTTATCGGCCCGGGCCTTTTTGCTTACTGTAGGTATGCTGGTTGTGTTGTACTGGTATACCTCCGATGTAGAAATTCAGGCCAGGGTGTACCCTGTTCAGCAAGTGGTTGGCCAGCCGGTTCGCTACATGGATAGCACGAGTCAGGCCGAACAATGGCACTGGGAATTTGGCGATGGGCAGGAGTCACCGCGAGCAAGGGGGGTAGTCCGCTATTATCGGCCGGGTACCTATCTGATTCGCTTACGGGTCAATAAAGAAGTAACCCGAACGTTTTCAGTCGTGATCAGACCAGAGCCGATGGTTATCCGGCAGGATTCTCTCGTGCAGATACAGGGACCATCAACGGGTTATGAACGGGAGAAGCTGGTTTTTACGGCTGTGGGTGGGCGGGCGAGTCAGTTCACCTGGCGATTCGGGGCCAGCGGACAGGTCGATTCCCGCGATCAGACGGCTATTTATAGTTACCCTGCCGACGAAGATCGTTCGAAGCCCCATACCTATACCATTGAGTTGATGACGGATGTAACGAAGTATCCGATTCGGAAGCAGATTACCATCATACGGGGCTATAACAAGTTTGATCCCCCCATCGATTCGCTGGATATCGTTGGCAGTGATATTCGACGTCGGCTTCAGCAAATTGCTGATGGCCAATCATTTAATAGCAACTATAATTATTTGCTGAGCAAATACCTGTGCAATCGCAACAATTCGCTTGTTCAGATTAACAACACAAAAGCCAACGATTTTTATTCCTATTGCATGGGTCTCCAGTTCGATCAGGGAGTCCATATTGATGGGGTTGCAGTCGTTTCCGATTCGGTTACGTCCTGCATTACACGCTTAAATGTGACTCAACATAAACCATGAAATGCCTGCCGATTTACTGGCCAGTTTATTCCCCTAATCGGCAGTTTCGGTTAGACCGGCTCTGGTATTGCCTTGTTGTTCTGACGCTTTGGCTCGGCTGTCCCGACCTGGCCCGAGCCCAATTGCCTTTTTTCCTGCGCGTGGCTCGTCAGCCCGACAATCTGGTACCCGTATCGGGAACGCCCAACCAGATGCAATCAGGTGTTGGCATATCCAAATCAGGCGCTAAGGCTAATCTACAGCCACCTGGCGGTTCGCCCTGGATTGTCTATTCTGATCGCAATAACAACATAACGTTTCGGAGTTCAAACGGCACAACGCCTTTTAAGAAAATGGGGTTTATGGAAGCCTTTTATGTGCTGAAAGAGCGCAATGGCTATTTAAAACTCATTAAGTACGATCCGGCGCTCGTTATTGGCAATAAGTTTTCCAAGCGTGTTATCCCCGATCGAAAAGCCGTTGTTTACTACGGCTGGGCGCTCAAAAGCCGCTTTTTGCTGGCTAACCAGAGTAGTCGATCGTCGGATCAACGCCGGGCACAGATCGTAAGTGCTGTATTAGCCCAACCCGCCCTGCTGACAAACCCCGAGCATTACCTGTCCAATGACTCGATTCGGCTTTATATGGACCCTTCTCAGCAGGCGCTTGCTGATACCAGAATGCGCCTGTATGACCTGGCCTATGTGTATAAACTCTCCGAAACGCGTCGGCAAGCGCTGGTCGGGCGAGCATCCTGGTTCCCAACTGATAGTGTCAAACAGATCATGTTAGGCTGGACACCCATTGAAGTGTTACAGCCGATTGGCCAGCGTTTATTCATCGAAGCCGACACCGCCAACCTATCGTCCAAGCCCATTTCCTTTTATCGATCCGTTTCGGCACTGCTTCGGGGAGGTCGTGATTCAACCCTCATTAACAGTACCTTCCCGGCTGTTTCCTGGGATCGGCTGGGGCCTAAATTTCCGGTACTGAAACAATACAGCGTTAAAGACAGCCAGGTTGTATTGCTGACCAATGCGCTAACCCCGCTGGTTGAGAAGCGACAGGTTCCAGTGCTGAATGTGATCGGACAGACGATTTCGAACCAAATACTGCCCCGTGTCCGGGCCAATACAGCGAATTATAATCTTGTTTACGTCGTAGAAGGGAGTCCCGCCATGCAGCCCTATTGGGGCGAATTGATGAACACCATTCAGTTTACAATTACTCAGCTGTCGCAGGATACGACACGGACCATTTCGTTACAGGTTGGCTCAGTCGTTTATGACGATTATGAAAAATCGGATGACAGCAAGACGCTCAAAGGCAAGGTTACGCTCCTTCCCTTAACGCCCAATTACACGAGCTTGCTGAGTCGGTTAAGTCGCATTGCGCCACCGCCCCGGAATCGCCCGGAGGCCGAACCGAAATGCATCCGATCGGGTGTTAGCGAAGCCTTAAAGCAGTTTGCTAACCATCCCGACGAAAACAACATTATCATATTGGTCGGAATCAACGGCGATGTACAGTCGATTATTGACGGTAAGCTGATTCCAACAGCGCTGAAAACGATAGAATGTCGATTGCTGGCTTTTCAGCCTTTCGGCGCTCCGGGCGACATTCCCAATAACTTTATTCTCCACAGCCGGGAGTTGGTTATGGAGATAGCCAACAGAGGCAGCGATCTCAAAAAAGCGCGGCTTGTTCGGCCCGATATGGTTACCGCTACGAATGAGTTTAACCTTCGGATGGGCGACCGGAATGTGTACCAACTGGCGTATCCCGACCGCAGCATGGTGCCGGGCTGGGTGCTTTTTCCCCGTAAAAATCAGGCGCTACCCTTCAAGGAATTATATGCCGCTACCGATAGTCTGTTTCAGCAAGTCTCCAACGAATCGCAGAAAGTGACGGCGGCTTTAGAAAAAACCTTTCAGAAACTGGAACCTCAGGGCGACCGGGTAAATCCAAAGCTGAGCCCGGTGTATGCCTCTGCGGGACTGAAACTGCCTGTCAGCCCCTCTACGCTGACGCGTATTGACGAATATCCGTACCTGACGCGGGCGTACACGCCGGAGCGACTTAGCGGAGGGACACGCTGGAAGTATATTGCCTTACTTCCGCTTGATGAATATGATGGCATTGGCCGATGGCTGGATATGCTAAGCGGTGATGACATCGACCCAAGCCTTTACCTCGACCGGATACGGCTCCATAATCGTTATCGACAGGTGCTGAACGAAGCCAGTTTATCCACTCGGGGCTCCGTCACGCTGGATCAACTACTGAAAGGCTTATTGGATTTGCCCGTTGCGAATCCGTTGTTTAAACGCATTGCTCTTGGCGATTTGACCAGCCGTAAGCAGGTGTCCGATGCGTTGCTCAATCAGGTTTTGTATGTACTACGCGAACGACGCGACTATTTTCGACGCATACCCACCTTCCGAAACAGCCGATTCGCATCGAACGGCCGGACTTACTACTGGATTAGCGAAGACCTATTTAAATAAACCCTCTACCTCAACTCTGCTCGGTTATGCGCCACTTACCTCTGAATCAATCGGTCGAAAAAGCCCTACACATTGCCCGTGCCTTAGCACGTGAGTACTACAATGAGAAATATTCGGCAGCCCACCTCATGCGGGCTATGCTTCATGATGATGTGGGCGGGAGTGCTTTGCTGAGCGCCTTACAGCATGATGTGGCTTATATTTTCGACTGGGCCGATGTCTGGATGGAAGAACTGCCTCGTGTGGGGCAGGCGGTAACAAATCCAGAACCCGACGAATCGGTGGAGCGGGTTATGAACGAAGCCGACTTTCTGCGCGTCAAGCTGGGGCTGGATTACATCGAAATCATCTGTGTGTTGGCCGCTTTAACCAAGCCAGGTGTTGGTTTTTCGGCCGATCAGCTTCGCTCGCTACCGTTGCAGGAGCGCGATCTGATGGAACGGTTTGTGCGCGATTTATCGACAGCTCCTTCTACAACTGGCGCTCAGACAGGAACAGGTACCAACGGGAAGGAGCAGACCAGTTATCCGTCGATGACCAAAGAACCCAAGTTCTGCATCGACAAAACCGCTCAGGCCCGTGCGGGCAAACTGGACCCTGTGGTTGGGCGAAATGAAGAAGTACGAACCATGCTTGAGATTCTGGGTCGACGCAGCAAGCCTAACGTGATGGTGGTGGGTGATCCGGGTGTTGGGAAGAGCGCACTGATCGACGGGCTGGCGCAACAGATCGTGGCAGGATTGGTGCCTGCCCGAATGAAAAATGCCATTCTGCTGGAACTGGACCCCGGTGCCTTGCTGGCTGGCGCTTCGTACAAAGGTGAAGTGGAAGACCGGCTAAAAACGGTCATCAAAGACGTCAAGCAATACGAAAAGTGTATTCTGTTCATCGACGAAATCCACATGCTGCTCGATCCGAAAGGATCGGCCGGAAACGGGGTGGCCAACTTGCTAAAGCCAGAACTGGCGCGGGGTGAACTGACTGTGATTGGGGCAACAACCCCCGAAGAATACCGAAAGCTAATTGAACCCGATCAGGCACTGAGCCGTCGGTTTGAGATGCTGACCGTAGCGGAACCCAACGAGAAAGTGGCCGAACGAATGATGCGCGGGCTTGTGCCAGCCTACGAACAGCATCACCAGTTAAAAATACAGCCAGAGGTAATCTCAACCTGCATCCGGCTAGCCCGCCGATACAGCAAGGAACGCCGATTACCTGACTCCGCCCTTGATCTGCTCGACCGAACGATGGCCGCCATTCGGATGGCAATGGAAACGTCGGGTACTGAACTGAGTCAGATTGAAAAGACCATTAACGAGTTGGCCCAGGGCGACCTAACGCCGGAAGAGGCCTTGGAAGAATACCGCTGGATTGACACGTTGCTGCATCACCAGGTCAGCCCGGTTTTGTTGGGCCAGTGGGAAGACGACATCGACCCAGCCGAGCTGGAAACAGCCGTGGCGTATCATGAGTACATCATCGGGAAATTAGGTCGTTTCAAGGAATTAGCCAGTAAACAGGAAGCCACAGTTACCACCAGCGACCTGGCGGCCGTTGTGGCCCACAAAACGGGGATTCCGATGGGCAAGGTGCAGGCCCAGGAAAAGGAGCGACTCTTGTCGATGGAGAGCTTTCTGCAACGGCGCGTGGTGGGGCAAGATCACGCCTTACACGCCCTGTCCGACGCTATTCTGGAATCGCGCAGTGGCTTGCAGCGAGCAGGCCAGCCCATTGGTTCGTTCTTCCTGCTTGGGCCTACGGGTACCGGAAAAACCGAATTGTCGAAATCGCTGGCCGATTTTCTGTTCAACGATGAACGGGCGCTGATCCGTTTCGATATGTCGGAGTTTAAGGAAGAACATTCCGCGGCCTTACTCTATGGTGCCCCTCCGGGCTATGTCGGTTATGAAGAGGGCGGATTATTGGTAAATAAGATTCGGAAACAGCCTTACTCCGTTGTTCTGTTCGATGAGATTGAAAAGGCCCACAACTCTGTTTTCGACATCTTTCTGCAAATCATGGATGAAGGTCGTTTGCACGATAAGCTCGGCAAGGAAGGCGACTTTACGAATGCGTTGCTCATTTTTACCTCCAACATTGGTAGTGAATGGATTAGCGGTGAGTTTCAGGCCGGGCGAATGCCAACGTCGCAGCAATTAATGACGCGGATGACGGGCCAGTTTCGCCCTGAATTTCTGGCCCGGATTACCGAAATCATCCCATTCTCCCCAATGAAAGAGGAAAATGTGGTCCGGATTTTCGACATCCAGCTGGCGCATCTGCACAAAAGTCTTCAGCAACAGGGTATTGATTTAACCGTCAGCGAAGAAGCCCGACGGCAGTTAGCCTTGCAGGGGTTCACTCCTCAATACGGTGCTCGCCCACTGGCCGGTATTATCCGGAACCAGCTACGCCGACCAATCTCACGCCTGATTATTTCCGGGCAATTGCAGAAAGGCCAGGCCTTGAACGTTGGCTGGGATGAGCAAGCCGCTGAGCTGGTTTGGCAGATAAACTAGGCGTTACCCGTTTTGTATACTTTATAGTTTTCGCAGTAAAAAAACGAGATTGGGCACTGATTGCGAGCCGCAAAAAAAGATACCGTTTGTTTGAAATTACCCCCCTTGGCGAAGCGAGCATCTTGCTGCCTACCGTCTTATTGATAGCTTTGATAAACTTAAAAATCAGCTGAATAAGATATGTTTGACTTCGAAATTGGTGGTAACGAGATTAAGCCCGAATCAGCGGAGGGTATCGTTAATATCCCCTTCAATCGTACGCTGCTAGCACAAAAACTTACGCACCAGACTCCGGTTAATCCAGAGACTGTCTATGGCTTGAAAACCGTTGAAGCTGTTTTCGATCACTTTAAGCCCGAAGTGGAAGTCGAGATGGAAACGATCGAGGGTATGCCAAAGAAAGAAACCTTGAAATTTCGGAGCGTAGCCGATTTTCGGGTTAAAGAAATGGTTGCTCAAAGCCCATTTCTTCGCTCATTGGATGCCCAGTTTCAGGAATACACCCAAATCAGCCGTCGCTTGCAGGGCCACCGGATTCTGCAAACAGCCTTGGGGAACCCCGATACCAAAGCGGCATTGATCGAAACGCTGCAAGCCTTAGTGGCGGAACTCGAAGCAGGCGAAAAAACCGAGGCTTAACTTATCAAACTCTTCTTCTTTTCTCTCAATCAGTCCCTTATACGTCTTCATGGAAAGCGAACCTACAGCATCCTCAGCACAACTTGATGCACGGCCCTCTACAGGGATTAGCCGTGGCGCCACCCTTCCTGGCATTCCTGCCCTATCCGCTTACGGTGGTTATGCCTTTATCGAAAGTTTTATTGATGGTTCACAAAACCTGAACCCCGACCGCAAAGCGCGGAAGAAAATATACATGGGCGACCCAACCAAAGAAACGGATCGGGCCGTCCTGAAAGAAAAACTTAAACTCTGGATCGAAGTACTGAGCTCGTCTGAAAATCAGAACGAAATGCTCGATACGGCAAAAGATAAGGCAACGGAAGTTGAGCAAAATCTGCAAAAAAACCTGTTAACAGCGCTGGAAACAACGCGGGAACTGGAAACCAACTACCGGGCGCTTTCTTTGTTCTACAAGAATGCCGAAGCGGATAAGTTGTCGAACGTTACCATCGTTAATGCTGGTTTTGATCAACTGACCGATCTGGACAACTCTCGCTTCATCGATTACATCGCCGATGAGCTGAAACAGAACTATGATCGCCTTGACCTGCGTCAGAACTATTCGCTTTTGGTCGTTCCTGGCTTCATGGGATCGAATGCCGTGTTAGAGAAATGGGCCAAAATTGCGCATAACAACAAAGTAACCCTGTTCACCGATTTCGCCGATCTTGAAAGCTCAGAAGACGTTATCGACCTGTTCAGCACAGCCAATATGACAGGGGCAGAGTTGTTCCGCTCCAGCGTTATCATGACCTGTAACTGGGTTGTGGGCCGTAGTAAAGTAGCTGAAGTAGGTGAAGTAGAGAATTTGTACGTTCCGCCTTCCATGGCACTGGCCGGCAAAATCTACTACACGCTGATGTCGCAGGTAACGGCGGGTAAGAAACACGGTGGTATGAATGAAGTACCGGGTGTTCGCTTCCCACTTCGTAAAAGCGAACTGTCGGCCGTTGAGCGCCTGAATCTGGTGCCCATGATCGACGAGTACGGTCGGGTTATGGCTTTCGGTAGCAAAACCCTCTTTAACGGCGACAACATGGGTCTACAAACCTACTCCGTTGTTCGGGTATTCGATTACATCACCAAAGTGCTATTCGACTTCCTGAACCGTCGGGCCTTCGAAAACTGGAACTCGCTCATCGAAGCGGATTTACGTCGGCAGATTGCTGGCTTCCTGGATAGCATTAAAGGACCAGATAAACTGATCGATCAATTCCGCATCATGCGCCTGGAACGCGATGACAAAATAAAGGATCGTATCTATCTCGACATCCGACTGACGCCTTACTTCCCTGCCAAGAGCTTTGTTATTCGGCTCGACGGTCGTCGGGGCGATGACGTGGAAAGTCCAGAATGGACATCTGATTACGGTCAGATCTAACCGCCCTGTAAACTGACTATTCCTAACGTTTCATCTTTCAACTTTTTATAGCTAGCATTATGCCATATTCAAGTAAAATTACGCTGGGCGCCGACACATTCGATATTCTGGGAGGAGACATTGGCTTTTCCAGAAGCGTTGATGTCAAAGGAAGACCGTCCAGCCACGTCATGGGTGGCCAATTCTCATTTACGGTGGAAGTCACGGAGAAATCAGCCTTGGTCGAGCACATGGTCAATTCGCAAAATAAACCTTTTGATAAAGGAGCCTTAGAATTTACGGATGCTGGTGATGATGGAGTAACCCGCAAGATCGAGTTCGCGAATGCTTACATCGTCAACTATAGCGAATCGTTTTCGGCGGCTGGCGCAGCCTATACGTGCTCAATTACGATTTCGGCCGAAAAAATAACCATTCAAAAAGCGGTACTGGATCAGCGGTGGCCCGTGAAGAAATAATTCCCTAAACTCTTTATTACTAACTAATTATGGCAGACGCAGCAGATGTAGGTTTTACGTCAAAACTTACTATTGGCACAAGTACATTTGACGTTCTTAGTTTTGGTACGTCCTTCAGCCGGGATTATGACCAGAAAGGACGTCCTTCCTCGGCCGTTCGGGCGGGTGATATGTCATTGACGATCGAAATAACCCAAAACGAAGATTTGATCGATAAGATGATCAATGCTCAGAATAAAGCCGTCGATGGCAAAATCGAGTTCTGGCAATCAGGTAAAGACGGAGTTTTCCGTACGGTCGATTTCAAAAATGGCTACATTACTAGCTACAAGGAAGGCTTTCAACCAGCAGGATCAAGCAATTTCAGTGCAGATATATCCATCACGGCAGAGAAAATAACTGTTGGTAAGGCAGCATATGACGCAGGCTGGCCAATCAATAGCTAATTGATCCCGCATGAGTAAGCTATGGGTATGGTGGATGGGATTAGGTGTTTGGGTAATCGTTTCTGTTTGTGTACACCTATTCTACATCAAACGTATTCGGCTGTCGGAAGAACCTGTTCTGCCCCCTGTACACATTATTGACGGCAATCAATTGCGGATTCAACTACGGGGTAATCTATTCCAGCAGGCGGGCAGCGAACTAAAATCAATAGGTAATCGGTCAGCGAACAGTCGTTCCGGGAACATCCGTTCTGGATTGGATACGCTGGCTGATTACCTAAAAGCGAATCCTCGCCGATGGCTCACGGTGATTGGTTATTATACCCCAGCCGAAGGCAAGCAAACATTGATTTCCAACTTAGGGGTTTTACGGGCCACCAGTGTTCAGCAGTATTTGGTGAGCGCCGGGGTACCCGAAGAGCAGATCAAGGTTTGGGGAGAAGCTTCCAATGCGTTGCTGTTTGTGCAGGATTCTACGAATGCCCTGTCGTTTGCCTTTCAGTCGATAACGATTGACGCAAACTGGCTGGCGCGGCACCAGAAGTATGTTGATCTGTTTCATCCGCTACAGTTGTATTTCCAGACGGGAAGTACAGCCTATATCCATACGCCCGACAACGAACAGTTTGCCCGCGAAGCCATTGCCTACCTGCGCAACCACAAACGGGATCGACTAGTGATTACGGGTCATACGGATAGTGTTGGAACAGAAGTACGGAACCTGCAACTGTCGCGGCTACGGGCGCGAGTGATTCAGGATTCGCTGGTGAAACAAGGAGCCGATAAGCGATGGCTCCAGTTAGTAGCCCAGGGCGATAAATCGCCCATTGCGCCGAACGCTTTACCCGAGGGTCGTGAAGCGAACCGACGGGTAACGTTGCTTGTAGAACGACGTTGAGTATGTTTGAACTGAATCCGTTTCACTTAGAAGACGCCAGTCTGCTGCACTTCCTGATGCTTCAGGGAACAGCTGTACTGGCTTATTTCATTTTTCGGGAACGCTTCAAGAAACAACTGAGCGACTTAGTGACTAAACGTCAGGTTCTTCAGGAAGCGTTTGATATAGAGCAGATTATTGAACCAGAAGTTGAAGAAGTATTTGTAACGATGCCCGGTCGGGATGATTTAAAGGAGATTGCGGGCATTAATACTAAGTCAGAAGCGATCCTGAATAGCATCGGGGTCTTCCGATTTTCACAACTGGCCGAAACCCCTGTATCTACCGTTCGCCGGGTGCTGGCCGAACATGGTCCGTTGTTGCATACCTATGATCCGGCAACCTGGCCAGGGCAAGCGTTACTAGCGACCGAGGGCCGTTGGGATGAATTACGCACCTGGCAGGAGCAAATGCGTCGGGGTGAATCCAGAGGAACTAGCCCACTCTATTTGCCATGAATCCGTTAAATCCCTGGGTAGCACTGACAGAAATTCTCCTCTTGCTGGGAGTGGCCTTCGGGTTAGGCCGCGGTATTGCCTGGCTGCAATACCGTAAGCAGATAGACGCGCAAAAGCAGGCTATCCGGAAGTTACAGAAGAAATTAAACGTATTACCGAAATGACAAATGAGTGATGTAACGATGATTGAGTTGTTTGCAATCACTGCCAATTCAAATGCCCTGCAATGGGAGTTAAATTGGCTGGAGGCCGTGATTTCGACTCGTTTTGAACTTTACTTCAATCAGGAAAGCCCCTATGGTTCTATTGAAGAGATTGATGAACCTAATTTAACCGATAATCAGTCGGCCTATGCGCAGTTAGTTCGCGAGCATAGCCTTGGCAATTATGAGCGGTTAATGCTGATTATGGCACTTGCCCCGCATATTCGGCCGCAAGTGCTCGACTTTTTTTTTCACCCGAAATCTTACGTACGATCGGGCATTTACGGAATTTGGTGGGATTCGCGACAATACTCGGGGTGGTTTTTTACCGACGGTCGAGACAATTTTATTTCTGGTAGCCGGTTCTGACCTGACACGCCGTATCCGGTTACAGACCTATTTATTTCATGATTCACTGCTTGTACAGTTGAACATTATCCAGGTAAACCCCGCGGGCCCTAATGAACCTAGTACCTGTGGAGCGCTGACTATATCTGACGAATACCGGGCCTTGCTTACAACGGGCGAAAGCAACCGTCCTGATTTTAGTGCTGATTTTCCGGCCAGCCGCGTAACCACCACGCTAGAGTGGGATGATCTGGTTCTCGACTATCAGATTATGGAGGAAGTGAAAGAGATAAAAACCTGGATTGATAATTCGGACACAATTTTAAAAAACGCCCAGCTAAAAAAATACCTCAAACCCGGTTATCGCGCGTTGTTCTATGGCCCACCCGGTACGGGAAAAACGCTAACAGCTAGCTTGTTAGGGAAATCGACAGGTCTGGATGTGTATCGAATTGACCTATCCATGATTGTGTCTAAATACATTGGTGAAACGGAGAAAAACCTGGGGCGGGTGTTCGATTTAGCGGAGCGCCGGCGCTGGATTCTGTTTTTTGATGAGGCCGATGCCCTGTTTGGTAAACGGACCGAAACAACGTCGTCTAACGATCGGCACGCCAATCAGGAAGTGGCTTTTCTGCTGCAACGGATGGAAAACTTTCCGGGTGTAATTGTTCTGGCAACCAACCTGAAAGATAACATCGACGAAGCTTTTGCCCGGCGCTTTCAGTCCATGATTTATTTCCCCGCACCCAACGCATCGAAACGCGCCAATTTGTGGCGACAGGCGTTTAAGGATTCAGTTGACGTTGATCCAAGTATTGACTTTGACAAGCTAGGTGAGCGCTTTGCGGTTACAGGTGCCATTATCATGAATGTTTTACGAGCCTGTGTAATGATTAACATTAATCGGCAACGGCCAATTACTTCCGATGATATTATATCAAGCTTGCAACGTGAATTTCATAAAGAAGGAAAAACACTGGAAGAAATTGGAAAAAAGACATTCAGAAATTAATAACTATTGAAGCTGTTTGAAACTTTCTTATTTTAGGTGAATTTGAATCGTTTTTTTTGTCATTCCGACTTTAGTAGGAATGACAAAAAAGAGTCTCATATTTTCTTATCAAAAAAAGTTTAACTGGTCAACAAAAAAGTAATGATTTAATTAATTCCCAACCACTTAAATTATATACGTATGGATTCTATAAGAGATCGGGTCTACCAGAGGTATAATAATAACCCTCAACAAATGGCCAGAGATGGAATGACGGGCTATTTTGCGGCAACTGGTTTCCTGCTTAATCGCGGGGCTAGGGCTGCAGGTTTAACGAGGGCTGACATGCCAGCCAGAAGCTTTTCTGCTTTTAGGAGACAGATGGGATGGGGCATGTTACGAACACCTCTAGGGCGTATGACGATGCTAGCCGGTGCTGCGACTGTAGGTACAAGATGGGCTATCGGTCAGGCCACTGGTGAATAATAATGACTATCCTTTAACTGAGGTTTAACGTAGCTGGTAGAATTAAAATTGGGTATCGCCAAATGGATTATTTTTCAGGAAAACTATTTGGCGATACTTCTATTTTATTGGGAACCTGTTTAAACTTTCTGTAGCCGAGTCATAATTGGAGTTTTTGTCATCCCTCCTGCGTCGGGATTGTAAGTTTGCTCTGAACAAATAATCTTTGGTTCTCCAGGTCATACCTACGTCGGGATGGTCTAAAAGACCGGTTGTCATGATCGGTAGCCTGGAGAGCCAATCTCATGGAACCCGGACAGTTCAGTGGGCATATAGCCCGTTTCACAATGATGTCGAGAGCATGAGTAGTATCCCGCTTTTTTCGTTTTTAGCATGAACCAACCAGCTATCTATTACGGGGTTGATGTCAGTAAAGAGACCTTACACATCAGCTACCAAATCGGAATCGATGCCAATGGGCAACCCCAATGGGCCTATCAAACCCTGCCCAACCAAGCGGACTCCATTGAGCAATGGGCTGCTGAACTGCCCGCCAATAGCCACCTCATTTTCGAGCATACAGGTACCTATTCGGCTCGATTAGCTTGGGTATTAGCCCTGCAAAATCGCCCCTTTAGCCTCCTTACGCCCAACCAAAGCAAAGGCTTTGCCGCCACTCTGAAGTCTATCAGCAAGACCGACCGGAGCGATGCGGCACTATTGGCGCGCTACGGACAAGTCTTTCAGCCCCAGCCTTCGCAACTGGCCGATGAGTCTCTACATCAGCTTCGCCAACAGCACAAACACCTCAACGACCTGCGAATCAGTCAGCAAGCGGTGGCTAATCAGCTTCATGCGCTGTCGTTCGACCCCCGGGCCAGTCAGAAAGTCAAGGCTAGCCTGCTGGTTCTCCAACAGAGCTACCTGACTCAGATTGCGCTCTTTGAAGAGGAACTGGATCAGCTGAGTCAACAGGAGTTGCAGGCCATTTCGGAGCGGATGCAGCGGGTCAAGGGGATTGGGCCGGCTTCCTCTCAAGCCTTGTGCACGGCCACCAATGGGCTGGCTGGATTCGAGTCAGCCAAAGCGGTAGCTAAGTTCGTGGGCATTGCCCCCAGTCAAACTCAATCGGGCAGTTCGGTTCGTCGGCGTGGTCGGATGGCCCGCACGGGTTTAGGGTATGTACGGGGCCTTTTATACATGGCAGCTCGTTCGGCCCGTAAATACAATTTGGGCTGTAAAGCGCTTTATGATCGGCTACGGGCCAAGGGTAAATGCCACAAAGTGGCGATGGTGGCGGTGATGAATAAGTTGTTGCATCAGGTGTTTGTGGTGGTGAAGAAGAATATTGAATTCGTCAATGGGTTCAGCCTATCCAAACAAAATTTGGCTTAAAACTTGTTTTTTGACACAGTTCATGACAAAAACGCTGTTAAGTCAAAAGTTTAAACAGGTTCTGGCTATAAAAAATAAAGAAATACACATCAACAAATTATCTACATTATAGTCAAAATAGGGATTTCCCATTAAAATCCCTAGCCATATTTACTTACTAAACTAATGGGCAATCTTCTTGTACATCTACCTGTATAATTCAAATACAACAGATGCCACATACAAATAAGAATCTTGATAAATGGGTTACCCGAAAAAAAAGCGGTATTCCTTCTGCAGGTAGTCGGGCAACGGCCCAAATTCCCGCTGTAAAGCGCAAACATGCTTTCGCGAGAGGCTATCAACAACGGCTCATTTTACATGCAACAAAAGTAAAAGGTCGTCCAACAATAGGGCTGCCTGCCGTATACGGCCGTTGGGGGCGTAATCAAATTAGCTCTACCAAGACACTGGACAAAAAAAAATACCGGATGAATCAGATTCAGCACCGGGCAAACTTTGGCGGTACTGGACTCGATGAAATGGTCAGTACGGCAACTGTTGGTAAGATTGTTCAGCACATGAAAGATAATAGGCGATCGCTCGAAGACATTAAAAATGTAACGGATTTATTGTCAAGAGAGCGTGAAGAAGTTCGTTATCTCCTCTGGACAACCAACGAACAAAAGAGGCCGCTCAGTGGGCACCCTGGAGCGCTTAGTCAAGACCAGGGGGATATGCGCCGTGGACTAACGGGTGATCATGGGACTAAAGACAGATTACGGGGCAAGTGGGTATTGAATCAATACAATTCAAAAGCTGGAACTGAAGAAGATAGGCTGACCGATACCAGTATCATGGCGAATATCATGACCAATCAGCTATTCAGCGAGCCCTTTGCTCAACTTGATACGGTTTCGCCAACTGGCAGTACACAAGTGGGCTATCACCCTGTGCATGGATCAATTTATAAATCTAAAGGAGGAATAAAAACCAAAACTCTTGCTTTCAGGAAGGCGGCAATCGACACGCATAATTCGCGCGAACGCCGGAAGTGGGCTACTGCCGAACGGTTAATCAATCGAGGTTATAAAGACCTGGTTCATCCAGCTATGTACAAATGGATTGAAGCAGGCAAAGGATGGTCTCAGGGGCTGTCTATGTATATGGAGAGTGTAAAAGGGGAGCAGAATAAAGATACTGGAGCAACATCGTCAACAGCTTATTTGCCTGTAAAAGACGGTGATATGTTCACCCTGAGTCAATGGAACGATAGAGCCAGGAAGGGACTTATGGGTCTGGCAGTTGGTAGTCCAAGGCCATTAATGCGCCGGGCTTCGCCGATTAGCCTTATTACCCCTCGTACTTACAAACAGCAACTGCTTACAGCTTACTTTAGGCACGCTCAACTAAAAACGCCCCCTAATGTTAATCCGAATCTTTGAGCTTTATGTCAATTCGGTTATAAATCCATAGCCGAATTGTCTCCTTTGTTGCCTGATTTAAAAATGGAGCCGATTTAGTTAACTGACCTGGGTGATTCTGGCTTATATTTGGTGTTGATGAACGTCCAATCGTCCCTGCCTGCTCCGCACCCTGCCAAAGATGATCTACTGGCTCAGATTCGGGCGTTAGAGGCTCAAATTGCGCTGTTGGAGGAAGAGAAAGCAGCCTGTCAATACCAGATTGACCGATATTATCGCCTGTTCCGGCTCCAACTCGGCGACCTGCTTACACAGACCGTTGAACTTCAATTGACATTATCACTCCGAAAAGCAGCTCAGACTGGCCGACGGAGTGATGCCGAAACAGCGAAAGCCTGGCAAGATACGTTTGAGAAAACCAATCGGGCCGTGCGGGAGGCCGTTGCCCACCAGCCTACTGACTTCGACGAGATTGCAGAACGGGAAATCCGACGACTCTATCGGCAAGCCGTTATGCTGGCCCACCCCGATCGGCATGTCAATGATCCCGATCGCATGGCGCAGGCAACAACCTATATGGCTCGGCTCAACGACGCCTATCAGCGTCGGGACCTCACAACCGTCCGTCAGTTGGTGCAGGACCTCAACGATGGATTGCTCTTCATAACCAGGCCTGAAACGAACCTCGATCTGGAGGCATTACGCGAATGGCATCAACGGCTTGTGGGTCGTCAGGCAGGGTTGCAAACCGAAGTCAATCATCTGAAAGCGACCGAAGCTTATCAATGCATCGCCAACGACATTGACTTAATCGCTCATTTTGCCAACCTGCGGGAACAGATGCAGCAACAGCTAGTCCATCTGCAACACCAATTCCAATCGTCATAACCACCAATTCAGTATTATGTCTGAACTACAGCCCCTACCGTCTTACGCCTTGTCGGCTGCCGATTTACAAAAAACGGTACAGGAGTTGCTGCAACGACCTATCAAAGAGCGACCTTATTCGGCTCAGATCATGCGCCAGACGCCCACGGCGTTTATTTTCCTGATTGATCAGTCGGGGTCAATGGATGAGCAAACGATCTATCGGGGGCAATCGCTTTCCAAGGCCGCAGCGGTAGCTCAGATCATTAATCAGACGTTGCTGGAATTAGTCCTGCGTTGCCAGAAAGGCGACGAGATCCGCCATTACTACGATATTGCGCTGATTGGCTACGGCGGTTACAGCGATGACAAAGCAAATCTGCTCTGGTCGGGAGATATGGCCGGGAAAACGTTTCTCTCGCCCGCCGAACTAGCGGCAGCCACCATTCGGGTAGAGGAGATTGCCACCGAGCGAACCATCCGGGGAAGAACCTTCTCCGTTACAGAGAAGCGGCCCGTTTGGCTGAATCCGGTTCACCGGCATCGGACGCCGATGAAAAGCGCCATCTGCCTGGCCGAGTCACTTATACAGCAATGGCTGGCGGCCCAAAATGGCAAAGACGTTTACCCGCCCACGGTCATCAATATTACCGATGGCGTAGCAACGGATGCAACGCCTGACGAACTACTGGCCAGCTGCGACCGGCTGAAGAGCCTTCATACGATGGACGGGCATGTGTTACTGATGAATATTCACGTGTCGGACGAGCAGGGTAAAACCATTTTGTTCCCCTCCAAAGCCGCCGAATTGGGAACCGATCAATACGCGCGGTTACTCTACGATATGTCGAGTGAGATGCCCGCTCCGTACCATACCGACATTGCCAGTCTATTTGGACTCGATCAGCGAACAACCTACGTGGGCATGTGCAGCAACGCCGATATGAACGTGCTGGTCAAATTCATGAACATCGGCACACCTACCCAGCATAACCAGCGATTCGCAGCCAACCTCCAGGCAAACGGAATTTAGGTAAGGTTTTTCATTTACTTACCTTTTTGACAACGGCTAACCAGCCCTGTAAGGGCGTCCTGTCAATAGATCGTGTCGCTTAGTAAGAGCCTGAAGCGCCGTAGGTGCGACCTAATTCTTGGTATATAGGTCGCACCTACGGCGCTTGGGGTTATGCCCAATCTACTATTTTCTATTAACAGGTCACTCCTGACGGAGTTTCAGATAGACCGAGGATACGGGCGATTCCATGTGTTTTAAAATCTATATGATCACCTAGAAATCAGCATCTCCGCTCTTACAATTTAAGGATTTTGCGGACAGTTGAGCGGTCGCCGATGGTAATGTGTAACAAATACGTACCCGCAGGCTCCTTGTTCAAGTCTAACTGGGTCTGGCGTTTTTTAGTCGTTACCTGCTCGAAAATAGCTCCGTTAGGCCCTACCAATTGCAACTGGGCAGCTTCCTTCTGAAGCGATAAATCAATATCAACCGTTACGGTACCATCCGTCGGAACGGGATATACTTTCACCGAATTGCTCAACAAATCCTCTTCTGCCGTTAACACATCGACACGAACCCGTACCGTATCAACGCCTTCTATCTTGCCGGAGCCACACCCGTTAGATACCGTCAGTAGCTTATAGGTAGTTGTCGTATTGGGCGTAACGGTCGCCGAAAACACATTCGAATTTGTACCAAATGCGGCAACCTGCGTGCCATTCGAATAAGTTACCGTCCAGGGTGCCTCGCCAGTCAACGCGAAATTGAGTTCAACGCTTTGTCCGTTAAAAATGACATTACTGCTGGCACTTATCGACGCAGTTGGGGCAGCTCTCACCGTAAGTAAGGTTGGGCTCCGTGTTCCCAGAATCGGATAGGGCGCGTTTAAGGCAATTACCCGAACATAGTACTGACCGGAAGCAAACGTACCCGGAATACTGGTGCTAATGCCACCACTTTGAACAACGCCATTACCAATGGGAGTGTATTTTCGGGAGGCTGAATCGCCAACGGCACTCGCAATTTCGACGGTGAAGGCATTTCCGGATACGAACTCACCCGTAGTTGAAAACGGTACCACAAACGATGTGTTGGTACAGACTACGGATGTCGACAGCGCATTGGTAGCAATGGTAGGTACTTTGACGGTTACCGCAGCCCCCCCCTGTTACTGTGCCATTCCCACAGGCATTCGCGACACCCGTTACGGCATAGGTTGTGCTGGTGGCCGGCGTAACAGAAATTTTACGGACGGTTGCCTCCCCATTTGGGGCTGTTTCTGCCGTTCCGTTGGTTCCATCGGAAAGCGTATAGCTATAAGGCCCTACGCCTGATAGCGTCAGAGTGAGTACCGCTGAATTACCCAGATAAATAGACGAAGTACCTTCCAGTTTAGCCGCCGACGCTGAATTGATGGCAACCCTGATCTCGGCTTTCCGGCTTTCACAACCTAGCGCACTTGTCTGGGTAACCGAATAACTGGTACCGGCAGTTACGACGGCCGTGGGTGGAGTCGGTGCGTTTGTCGTTACAGCTCCCGTCGGATCAGTCCATTTCAAATTGGTTCCCGAAGCCGTTAACGGTCTCGGAGTTGTGTTCTGACAGAAGGCAATGGGCGAAACAACCGTTGGCAATGGCGTAACGTTAACGACATAGTTAATTGTGGCTTTGGGGCTCACACAACCGTTGATCGTTTGCGTCACTTTATAGCTGTACGATTGGGTAATGTCAACCTTAGTTACAGGCGTTGGGGGCGAAATCAGGTTGTCGTTCCCATCATACCATTGAAGGGCCGTACCTGTAGCGGTAAGTGGCTGTACGATGGCGTCCTGGCACCCGTTTTGATTGGCAGCTACCGCTGGCGCAGCTGGCAAGGGATTAACAACAACCTGCGCCGTTGCTCGGGCGCTTTCACACGAGTTCACGGTCTGACTGACGTAGTAAACAAACGTTCCGGGAACCGTAGTTGTCTGTGTAACTGCACTACCCAGACTTGCTGTTGTGGTTGCATCGGCATACCATTTCAGGCTTTGCCCGGCAGCCGCCAGAACAAAAGGCGTACTATTCTGACATACTGGCGCTATTGCCGGGAAAACAGGTGGCGCTGGCATGGCCGTAATCGTCACGAGTAGCAAACTCCTGGGGCTTTCACAGCCATTGATATCGGTCTGGCTCACATAATAAGGCAACACGCCCGAATTCGTTGTAATGGGTGTCGGTGCCAGCGGTGTGCTCGTTCCACCCGTTGGCGTTGTATACCAGTTCAGCGAACCTCCACTCCCCGCCGTCGCAACAAGTGCTGTGGCTACCGAGCCCTGGCAGAAAGTAGCTGGTGTTGTGGAAGGTGCCACTGGAAGCGGATTTATCTTAACCGTTACGGGTGCCCGGTTACTCTCGCAGCCATTGGCATCGGTCTGACTTACATAATAGACCTGGGTTCCGGGCGTAGTTGTTGGAGGAACCGGCGCTATAGACGAGGCACTGCCCCCCGCCGAAGCCGTGTACCAGTTCAACACACCGCCGTTTGGTGTAGCTGTTAAAGGAGCCGCAACTGCATTCTGACAGTACGTAGGCGAGGCTGTTACGGCGGGCACTGATGGAGACGCTTTTATGGTTGCGACCAGGCTAACTCGTGGCCCTTCGCAGCCATTCACATTCTGGCTGACATAGTACGTAACCGTACCCGCAGCCGTAACCGGCGGAACGGGCGGAATTGCGGAACCCGTCCCCCCTGTTGGCGTTGTATACCAGCTCAACGTACCCCCACTGGTCGCCACAGCCGACAAGGCTGTGGAGGTACCACCCTGGCAATAAATGGGTGCGTTTCCAACGGTTGGCGCGGGGGGCGTGGGCTGGATGAGTACAGTAATGGAAGCCATTGGCCCTTCGCAACCACTAACGGTCTGACTCACAAAGTAGGTAAAGTATCCCGGTGAGGTGGTTGGCGGTATAGGAGCTATCGACGAAGCCACTCCGCCCGTTTGCGTGGTATACCAGTTCAAACTGCCACCACTGGTTGGCGATGCCGTTAACGCAGTGGCTATAACGCCCTGACAATAAACGATTGGGGCTGTAGCAACACCCGGAGCCGTGGGCAATGCTTTAATGTTAACAGCGATATTAACCCGGTCACCCTCACAACCGTTAACCGTTTGGCTGACGTAGTAATTAAGAATACCTACCACTGAGGTTGGCGGAGTTGGTGCCGTCTGACTCGGACTTCCATTGACTGGCACAGTATACCAGTTTAAGGTACCACCCGAGCTAGGAATGGCCGTTAAAGGAGCAGACGTCGCGTTCTGGCAATAGCTCAACGCACTGGCACTGAGACCAGGAGCCGAGGGCAGCGATTTGATCGTAACCGCAATGCTAGCTCGTGGTCCTTCACAGCCGTTAACGCTCTGGCTGACGTAGTACGTGAGACCACCCGCCGTTGTGGTCGGTGGAGAAGGCGCAATGGGCGTCGATACACCACCAGTCTGGTTAAGGTACCAGTTCAAGGTACCGCCAAGACTGGCTACTGCTGTTAGTGGTGCAGAAACGGCATTCAGACAGTAGCTCACCGCCGATGTGCCTGGTGCGCCAGGCGTGGCCGTAATGGTCACCGTAATAGCTGCCCGAGGACCTTCACAACCATTAACGGTCTGACTAACATAATAGATTGTAATACCTGGTGTCGATGTGGGTGGCGTTGGGGCTGCTGTACTTGGTGTACCATCGGTTGGCACAGTATACCAATTCAGGATACCGCCAGGGCTAGGTGTAGCTGACAAGGCTGTAGCCACACTACCCTGGCAAAAGTTTACCGTGCTGGAATTGATGCTAGGTGCAACAGGCAAGGGCTTGATCGTGACAGTAATCGTAGCCTGAGGACCTTCACAACCATTAACACTTTGGCTAACGTAGTATGTAAGCGTCTGCGCGGTTGTTGTCGGCGGAATAGGGGCCGAAGCGCTCGCCGTTCCACCCGTCGAAATCGTGTACCAGTTCAATGTGCCACCACTACTCGGTGTAGCAGTTAACGCCGTGGCGACCTCTTTTTGACAGTAACTTACCGAACTGGTGCTCACCGTAGGCGCTGCTGGCCGAGGTAGTATGGTCACATCCAGACTAGCCCGAGGACCTTCACAACCATTCGAACTCTGACTCACATAGTAGGTAAAGGTACCCGTAGCCGAGGTGGGTGGCGTTGGCGCTGCAACGGGCGATCCGCCGGTTGAAGTCGTATACCAATTCAGCGTAGCGCCAGAGCTGGCCGTTGCGGTTAAGGGCGTTGCGGCTCCATTCAGACAGAAACTTATGGCCGATGTGCCCGGTGCTCCCGGCGTAGCGGTAATGATTACCGTAATAGCCGCTCGTGACCCTTCGCAGCCATCCACAATCTGACTCACGTAGTACGTAGTGGTGCCGGATTGACTCGTCGTGATTATGGGTGCTGTCGACGATGGCGTCCCTCCTATCGATACAGTATACCAGTTTAGCGTCCCTCCCGAACTGGCCGTAGCCGTCAAGGTGATGGGTGGCGTATTCTGACAGATATTGACCGTAGGGTTAACACTAGGAGCCGTGGGTAGCGACTTGATTGTAACCGTAATACTAGCCCGTGGTCCCTCACAACCATTCACCGTTTGGCTCACGTAATAAATAGTAGATCCAACTCCTGACGTAGACGGAGTTGGGCTCACCGAACTTGGCGTTCCGCCGGTTGGAACTATGTACCAGTTCAGCGTAGCGCCCGTGCTGGCCGTAGCCGATAGTGGAACGGATACTGCATTCTGACAGTAGTTTAGCGGGGTGGTACTGACCGCAGGAGCCACTGGTCGAGGAAGGACGACAACGTCCAGGCTGGCTCTTGGCCCTTCACATCCGTTAATACTCTGGCTAACATAATAGGTGGTAGTACCCGTAGCTGATGTTGGCGGGAAAGGCGCGGTTGACGTTGGTACACCTCCAACTGAAGTGGTATACCAGTTCAGCGTGCCGCCCAAACTAGCCGTGGCCGTCAACGCAACGGGCGTAGCATCCTGACAGAATGTGGCGGTTGTGGTAACGGGCGCCGTGGGGGTGGCAATAATCGTTACGGTAATACTAGCCCGGTTGCTCTCACAGCCATTGACATCGGTTTGCGTTACATAATAGCTAGTAGGGCCGGGTGTAGTTGTTGACGGCGTTGGCGTCGGGATGACGGTAGTCGTTGTTGGATCGGCGTACCACTTCAACGTTCCTGGCGCGATGGCGTTAAGGGGAGTTGCCGTTGCATTCTGGCAGTAGGATAGCGATGCAGTAACCGTTGGTGCAACTGGTCTCGGGTTAATGGTAACCGCAATGGTGGCCCGTGGCCCTTCGCAGCCGTCAACCGTCTGGCTCACATAGTAGTAGGTAGTAAGTGGCGTGCCGGTGGTTGTTGGTGGAATGGGTGCCGTGGAGGAAGCATTGCCGCCTGTAGATACCGTATACCAGTTGAGCGTTCCACCACTGGCCGCAGTAGCCGATAAAGGTGCTGCGGTGGCATCCTGACAATATAAAACGGGGGTGGTGCTAACCGTTGGCGCTACAGGAAGAGCCTTGATAGTAACGGCAATAGCTGCCTGGTCACTTTCGCAGCCGTCCAGCGTCTGGCTAACGTAGTAATTGATCGGTGCTCCAATGACAGCAGTTGTTGGAATTGTCGCGGTTGCAGTTGGCGTACTTGCGGGATTTTGGCCGTACCAGTTTGGCGTCGTGCCTGGATCGAACGTGGCGGTCAGAGCCGTAACCTGATTAGAACAGAAGCTAACGGGTACCGTTCCAGGTGCATTGGGCTTGGGTTTAATCTGAACCAAAATGGATGCCCGGTCGCTTTCACAACCATTGGCGTCCGTTTGGGTAACATAATAGGTAGTTGGGCCAGGTGTATTTGTGGAAGGTGTTGGCGCTATGGTTGATGGAGTTCCTGCCGTTGGGTCTGTATACCACTTCAGGTTAGTGCCCACAGCCGTCAGCGCAACTGGCGTTGACAATTGGCAGGCAGCAATCGAACTGGTCACCGTTGGCACTGCTGGTTTGGGAATCACGACAATGTTCAGGGCAGCCTTTGGGCCTTCGCAACCATCCACAATCTGGCTTACCGAATACGACAGAGGACCAACGGCGTTTGTCGAAGGAGTTACCGACGTATAGACATTTCCATTAGTATCATACCACCGCAGGGTTCCTGTAGCGATGGCCGTTAATGGACTCGGTACCGAACTCTGGCAGAGCAATTGGGGGTTCGGCGTTACGGTAGGTGCCACAGGAAGAGGTTTAACCGTTACCACAACAGCGCTCCGATCGCTCTCGCAGCCATCGCCACTGGTCTGGCTCACGTAGTACGTGGTGGAACCCACGGCAGAGGTAGAGAGAACAGGCGTTCCGGTATACATAGTACCGCCAGTTTGCGCATCATACCATTTTAGATTACTGCCTGAGGTAACTCCTGTTTGTAACGAAACCGTACTGGCATTCTGGCAAAGTGTAATAGACGTTGTGGTGGGCGCAGCGGGTTTAGCATTCACTGTAACGGTAATAAATGACCGAGTGGTGCTCTCACAATTATTCCCATCTTTCTGACTGACGTAGTAACGAGTAGAAACAGCAGGATCAGTTGTTGGTATGGTGAACCCTGAACCCGTTGAGGCTGTACCACCAGTTTCGCTCTGACCATACCATACGAGTGTATTTCCGGGAAGGGCCGTCGCAGTCAGGGAAACAGGTGTATCGTACTGGCAGTAAACGACGGGTGTTGAACTAACCGTTGGCGGAACAGGTCTGGAGGCAGTGACTACCGTGAACTCTGTGCGCGCGCTTTCACACCCATTGCCATCCGTCTGGCTTACATAATAGGGAATCGCACCCGCCACATTCGTTGGGGGAGTAAAAGGGGTTGGCAAGAGGGCGCCACCCGTTTGCGCAGTATACCATTTCAGGTTTGTTCCCGTAGCGGTTAGAGCCGCAGCCGTCACATCCTGACAGTATAAAATCGAAGGTGGAGAGGCCACCGTTGGAGCCGGAGGTAGTGGATTCACGGTAAAGGTGATCGCTGCCCGATCACTCTCGCAACCGCTACTACTTGTCTGCGTGACGTAATAGGTGGTCGTTCCTGTGGCAGTAGTTGATAAGGTGGGAGCCACTGTAGATCCTGTACCACCACTGGAGGCCGTATACCATGTCAGTGTACCTGTTGCGGTGACTGATGAGACTAAGGAACCCGCAACAGCGCTCAGACAGGCACTAGCGTTAGTTACGGCAGGAGCCGCTGGTTTAGGATAAATGGTAACACTGATTTGTGATCGACTACCCTCACAACCAACTGGATCTTTTTGGCTAACATAGTAGAAGAAAGTACCATCAGCACTAGTCGGTGGGGTTGGTGCCGTTGTCGAACCAGATCCGCCGGAGGAGTTCATGCCGTACCAATACAGCGTATTATTCGTGGCAGCTGTAGCGCTCAACGGAGCCGCCACCGTGAATTGGCAATAGGTAACTGGTGTTGTTACAGCTGGCGCTGCAGGCAACGTATTGACAATGATCGAAATGGTTGCCCGAGTCGTGCTCTCACACCCCTTCACGGTCTGGCTAACATAATAGTTATTACTGGCTGCTGTTGAAGGAGTCAGGTCAGCATAAGGTGTTCCGCCTGTAGAAACAAGATAGAAGTTTAACGTTCCACCGGGCGATGGGGTCGTAATTGCCGTTAATGATGCCGCTGTTGCATTTTGGCAGTACGTTAGGGTATTTGGATTAACGGTAGGAGCCGATGGATACCCATTGACAATGAAGGTAAGTACCGCCCGATCGCTTTCACAACCGTTGTTGTCAACCTGACTCACATAATATGGAGTTGATCCCACCGTGGTTGTCGCGGGCGATGGAGCCACCGTGGAGCCAGTCCCACCCGTAGAATTCAGATACCATCGCAGGTTCGTGCCAGAGGTAATGCCCGTCGCTAACGAAACGGGCGTCGTATTCTGACAAACATTAACGGGCGTGGTTGTTGGAGCAACTGGCCGGGTGTTGACCGTTACCTGAATCGTGGCTTTCGCGCCTTCACAACCACTGACTGTCTGGCTAACGGAGTAAAAGGTAGTGCCCGGCGAGGAAGTAGGGGGCGTGGGAGCCGTACTGCCCAAGGCATTATTGGACGGCCCATACCAGTTCAGGGTTCCACCACTAACAGCGCTAGCCGACAAGGGACTCGCTACCGCATCCTGACAATAGGTTACTGGAGTGGTGACCGAGGGGGCAGCAGGAGCCGCTTTAATGGTCACTGTAATCTCAGCCCGATCACTCTCACAAGCACTCCCATCGGTTTGATTACTGAAATTCGTCTGGCTTACATAGTAGGTAGTCGAAATTGCATTATCGGTGGAAGGTGTGGGCGCTACGGTAGAGCCAACGCCCCCCATTGCTGAGCTATACCATTTCAGATTACTGCCCGAGGTAACAGCTCCGGCTAACGAAGGAGCGGTGCTATTCTGGCAATACGACAACGACGAAACGACGGTCGGCTTAGCCGGTGGTCGATTTATGGTTACTTGCAAAGTAGCTCTGGGGCCTTCGCAGCCATTGACGGTCTGGCTGACATAGTAATTGGTGGTGCCTGTGGCTGAGGTGGGCGGGGTGGGTGCAACCGTTGTTCCCCCGCCACCTGTCGAAGCCGGATACCAGGTTAGGTTTTGACCGGTAGCAGTCAGGGGTTGAATGCCAGTAGCACCCAGGCAGTAAGCCAAATTCGAGACCGTAGGTGCTGGGGGCAACGCATTAACCGTAAAGCCGTTGCTGGGTGGACTATTTACAATCGCTCCTGATGTGCCTGATATGCGGATCAACCTGACCGTGTAAGTACCGGTGGTGCGATCCGCCGGAATCGTGCCTTGCATACTGCCATTACCGCCACTGACGACTCCTGTACTCCCTATAAATGCATCGCTTGTACCCGGTCCATTTAAATTGAGAAGAAGTGTACCCGGATCACCAGCGGTATAACTGTAGGAAACGGTGATGGACGAGCTGGCGCAAACGGGATTCGGTGTGACCGAGGTAATGGTCAATTGTTGAGCCAGGGTAATCGTAGTGCAAAGCAGCGAGACGATTAGTATACATATCAATACACGTATGTACGAAATCATAAATTGAGTTAGCTTTTGGTGTATTGAGAGTACACACCGTATAATCTTGTCAGAGGAGTATAACCATGCATATTATCCCCGGAAGGCCGATAAAGTCAAGCAGTTTCAAACAGGCGGTAGGTGAATTTGAGAAAGCTCACATGTATCTTGTATCATGCGAGTGTTTTCTGAAAAAGAAGGGATTATAGGGGCTACCTTCCCTTTTGCATTATGGTATTGAAAGGCCACTTTCGAGGCTTCTTTTACGGACAAAAAATCGGCCACTATCTGATAGATAGTGGCCGATAAACAAGCTGTGGATAAGAAGTTTTATAAACCATTAATCACCCGAGCATATACATTGTTGGAAAGAACGCCATCATATTCTTTCGAGATATCATTCTGCACGGCTACGCTGATATTGGAAATACTTCCTGAGCTGGCTGTCGTTCGGATGATACTTACGCCCAGGATAGATGCCCCACCTGCTTCTATAAACTGGCCAGCTTTCATCGTTAGAGAGAGTTGCCGACCAGCCAGATCGGCCGTTGTATTCCAGTTAACGTTATTCACGGGGACATTGACGTTTCCTCCCGATACATCAATATTGCTAATGAACTGATTAAACAAAATCATATAGCCCACCGGAGCCGTAATAACAATAGTAACATTACCCATAGAGGTCGGCAGACCAGATACTTCAGACACACGTACCAGAAAGTCAACGACACTACCCGCTGCCGGGAAGTTTGCCTGCGGCATAATGATGATGGGTGTTAAGTCAGTACCCGCCAGCGCTACACTGGCTGTTGAGAAGCAGCCATTCGCGGTGGTAACGGTTACGGAGTAAGTGCCCGAAACATTGGCCACCGCAGTTCCCGCTATAGAATTCTGACTGACAAGACCCGGTCCACTGAACGCGTATAAACTGCCTCCACCGGCGGTCAGCGTCGCACTGGGGGTACCCGGCGTTAGCGGACCATTTTGGGTTAAGGTCGCTACAGGCACTGTTGTGTTGGATTGAACCGATGTAGTCTGCATGGCAGCGCAGCCATTGGCATTGGTAATCGTTACCGAATAGACACCAGCAGCCGTAACTACTGCTGTGCCGGATATGGGATTCTGACTAGCAATGCCTGGCCCACTGAAACTATAGCCAACGCCCGTTCCGGCGGTCAGCGTCACACTGGTGATGGCGCAGGTCAACGTACCACTGCTCACCAGCGTGGCATTCGGAGAAGCATTGATAATGACCGTAATGGAAGCGCGACCACTTTCGCAGCCATTGGCGTCTGTTTGACTAACATAGTACGCAGTGGTTCCAGGGGTAGTCGTTGGTGGAGTGGGTGTTGGAATGGTCGTCGTAGTGGATGGATCGGCATACCATTTCAGGTTTGTTCCTGTAGCAGCCAGCGTAACCGGAGTTGACAACTGACAGGCCGCCATCGGACTGACTACTGTAGGGATAGCTGGTTTGGCGATCACCACAATATTCAGGGCCGCCCTGGGTCCTTCGCAGCCATCCACAGTCTGGCTAACATAGTATGTTTGAGGACCAACGTTCGAAGTTGACGGAATAGGGGCTACGCTTGATGGATTGCCGCCCGTTTGGATTGTGTACCAGTTCAGTGTACCACCTGTGCTTGTTGTAGCCGTCAAAGAACTCGGTACAGAACTCTGGCAGAGCAATTGGGGATTTGGCGTTACGGTAGGTGCCACAGGAAGGGCTTTAATCGTCACTACAACGGCACTCCGATCGCTCTCGCAGCCATTACTAGTCTGGCTCACGTAGTAGGTAGTGACTCCTACGGCAGAGGTAGATAGGGCAGGCGTACCAGTATATAGCGTACCGCCAGTTTGGGCATTATACCATTTCAGATTACTGCCAGAGGTAACTCCTGTTTGTAACGAAACGCTATTGGCATTCTGGCAAAGGATGATAGAATTTGTGGTGGGGGCCACAGGTTTGGCATTCACCGTAACAGAAATAAATGCCCGGGTGCTGCTTTCACAACCATTGCCATCCGACTGACTAACGTAGTAACGGGTAGAACCGGGCGTGTTGGTCGAAGGGATGGTTGCACTTAACGATGCCACTCCTCCCGTTTCATTCGTCCCGTACCAGTTGAGGGTATTGCCTATAATAGCCGTCGCCGACAAAGGGGCTGGCGAATCATACTGGCAATAAGTGAGTATTGTTGAACTAACCGTTGGCGGAACAGGTCTGGATATGACGGTCACCGTCAACGTAGTTGGGGGCTTTCGCAACCGTTGGCATCTGTCTGGCTTACATAATAGATAACCGGAGGGCCCGCTACATCCGTCGATGGAGTGACTGGATTTGTCAAGGCCACACCGCCCGAATTCATCGTGTACCATTTCAGATTCGTACCCGTTGCCGTTAACGAAGTAGCGACTGAATTTTGGCAAAGGAACAGAAAGGAAGTAGCAACCGTTGGCGCAATTGGATTCGGATTAACCGTGAAGGTAATTGCTGCCCGATCACTCTCACAACCGTCGCCAGACGTCTGACTAACATAATAAGTGCTAGTCCCTAACGCTGTGGTCGAGAGCGTTGGGGCCACTGTAGAGCCCGTTCCACCCGTCGAGCCCGTATACCACTTCAGCGTACCCGTTGCGCCAACGGATAATGACAAAGAATTGGGAACGGAGTTCAAACAGGCGCTGGCATTGGTCACGGTTGGCGTTGCTGGTTTAGCATTCACCGTAACGGGAATATCTGCCCGAATACTCTCGCAACCAAATGGGTCTGACTGACTGACGTAGTAATGAAAGGCTCCGGCATTACTGGTTGATGGTGTGGATGCCTGGGCCGATGCCGTCCCACCCGTAGCATTGGTGCCATACCAATTCAGCGAGAAGTTCGTGTTGGCGGTAGCACTTAATGGAGCCGCGGTCGCAAATTGGCAGTAGGCAGCCGGTATAGTTACGGCCGGGCTAGGTGGCAGGGATCTGATGCTGACCGTAATGATTGCCCTTGGGCTCTCACACCCATTCAGCGTCTGGCTAACGTAGTAATTATTACTGGAAGTCGTTGAGGGAGTCAGGCTAGCGTACCTTGTTCCACCCGTAGAGCCAAGGTAAAAGTTTAAGGTGGCATTCGTGGCAGCAGTGGCCGTTAGCGATGTCGCGGTTGCATTCTGACAATATGCCTGAGAACTAACACCCGGAGCCGCCGGATATCCATTAACAATGAAGGTAATAACCGCCCGATCGCTCTCACAACCGTTGTTGTCAACCTGACTCACATAATAAAGGGTTTGCCCTATTGCATTGGTCGAGGGTGTTGGAGCCACTGTTGAACCACTACCACCCGTACTACCTATATACCATCGCAGGTTCGTACCCGATGTAACCCCTGTGGCTAAGGAAACGGGCGTTGTATTCTGACAAACACTCACGGGCGTGGTCGTGGGTGCGGCCGGTCGGGTGTTAACTGTTACCTGAATAGTAGCCTTCGGTCCTTCACAACCGCTAAACGTCTGACTGACGGAGTAATAGGTTGTGCCTGGGGCCGTTGTGGGTGGCGTTGGGGCCGTACTGCCCAGGGCATTATTGGACGGTCCATACCAGTTCAGGGTTCCACCACTAACAGCGCTAGCCGTTAATGGACTCGCTACCGCATCCTGACAATAGGTTACTGGAGTGGTCACCGAGGGGGCAGCAGGAGCCGCTTTAACGGTTACCGTAATCTCTGCCCGATCACTCTCACAAGCACTCCCATCGCTTTGATTACTGAAATTCGTCTGGCTCACATAGTAAGTAATCGACCCAACGTTGGAAGTGGAGGGAGTGGGTGCTATGGTAGAGCCACTGCCACTGAGCGCTGAGCTATACCATTTCAGATTACTGCCCGAGGTAACGGCTCCCGCTAATGAAGGAGCAGTGCTATTTTGGCAATACGACAACGACGAAACGACAGTCGGCTTAGCCGGTGGCGGATTTATGGTTACCTGTTGAGTAGCTCTGGGGCCTTCGCAGCCATTGACGGTCTGGCTGACATAGTAATTGGTGGTGCCTGTGGCTGAGGTGGGCGGGGTGGGTGCAACCGTTGTTCCCCCGCCACCTGTCGAAGCTGGATACCAGGTTAGGTTCTGGCCCGTAGCGGTCAGAGGAGGAATACCAGTAGCCCCCAGGCAGTAAGCCACATTCGAAACTGTAGGCGCTGAAGGCAACGCAGTAACCGTAAAGCCGTTGCTGTTTGGGCTATTTACATTCCCCGACGGTGTGCCCGATATACGGATCAGCCTAACCGTGTACGTGCCGGTGGTTCGATTAGCCGGAATTGTACCTTGTAGACTACCATTCCCTCCGCCAACTGATGCAGCACCTATAACCACATCGGCTGTACCAGGCCCATTAAGGTATAGGAACAAGGTACCTGCATCCCCCGCGGTATAACTGTAGGAAACGATGATGGACGAGTTGGCACAGACGGGGTTGGGGGTAACAGAAGTTATACTTAATTGCTGTGCCTGCGTACCCGTAAAGTGCAGTAATGAAATGATCAGGATGAATAGAAGCCGTCGTATAGGTGAAATCATAAAGGCTGAGCTGAATTGGAGACCCATGAAGAAGATTGCATATTTATTTCTGAGAATCAGGAAAGTCAAGCAGTTTCAAACAGACGGTAGGAGAATTTACCAAAGCAACCATATGTCATACTTCGGGTAAGCATTTTTTCTAATAAAGGAATTTAGAGTGCGTAAGATTGGGTGGATTTGTCTATAGTTGTAGCGTCGTTTAGCGTTGACAATTAAAATCCATTACGTAATGCCCTTTATATTGCAATCATTCCGGGTTACTAATTTTAGATCGATTGTTGATTCGGGTGAGCTAGATATAAGCGATTGTACCTGTCTGGTAGGTACGAATGAATCAGGTAAAACAAACCTGCTGGTTGCGTTGCATAAATTAAATCCGGCTGATGAGGCACGCATTGACCCGTTGACGGATTACCCACGGAAACAATACGCCAGCTACGATACGAACTCCGCTACGGAGCCTTTCATTCGGGCAACCTTTACCATAGCCCCCTTGGTTCGGGAGCAATTGGCGTCAACATTAGGCTATTCGACGGAGCTTTTGGCAACGGTTGAGGTAGCTCGGTTCTACACGGGCTTATACGATGTCAATTTCCCGGCTTCTTTTCTTGCGCAGTATCCCAACAAATATATCCATACGCTACTCAGCGCCTTTCTGGAAAAGTATCTGACAAGCGATCTGATTATCAAGGACAAGGAAGAAATCTTACAGGAGTTCCGGGAGTTTACGGATCGACTGATCGCACTTCTACCAGAATCAGGCAGTCTAGGTGAGTATGATGTGTATAACCTGATCGCGCAGATCGATGAATTTATTACGACTAAATATTCCCGTCGGCAACCGTTCCGGCTTTTTGCCGACGAACACCTGAAAGCCCCCCTCGAAAACATTGCCCGCTTGCTGAACAACAAGCGGATTGTACTATCAGCCGATCAGCAGCAGTTGTTTCTGGAGCAATTGCCACGCTTTGTCTATTACTCGGAATATGGCAATCTGGATGCAGAAATTTACCTCCCCCATGTTATCCAGAATAGTATCCGACAGGATCTTGGTTTACGGGAACAGGCCAGAGTGCGAACGTTAAAGGTGCTGTTTGACTTCGTGAAGTTAAGACCAGAGGAAATTCTGGAATTAGGATCAGAGGTGAGCCAGACACGGGTCATCACTCGCGATTCGTACGGTCGGATTGATAGTACAGTGGTAGAAACTGCGCCAGAAACTACAGTTGATCAGGAACGGGAAAACAAAAAGAAACGGGAAGTTATCCTTCAGGCGGCTTCTGTTCAGCTCACGAAGGCGTTTCAGGAGTGGTGGCATCAGGCAACTTATCGCTTTCGATTTCAGGCAGACGGGAACCACTTTCGGATTTGGGTAAGCGACGAAAAACGTACTGAAGAAATTGAGCTGGACGGACGCAGTAAAGGGCTGCAATGGTTCTTTAGCTTCTTTTTAACCTTCCGGGCCGAGCAGGCCAACGGCCATTCCAACTGTATTTTGTTACTTGATGAGCCGGGTCTTTCTCTGCATCCCGTTGCTCAGCAGGATCTGTTGACGTTTCTTCAGTCTCTTTCTCATAGTAACCAACTTATTTACACAACGCATTCGCCTTTCATGATCGGTAGCCGGATGCTCAATAACCTTAAAATGGTGTACGTGGGTCCTCATGGCGACTCGGTTATTTCCAACGATTACCGGGTAGGCAAGTCGGATGCCAGCGCGTCGTTTTATCCAATACAGGCCGCCTTACATTTAGGTATATCAGAACAGTTGCTGACCGCGCGCTTACCTGTTCTGGTGAATGACGTTGCCAGTCAGATTTACCTGCAACTCATTCAATCTTATTTGTTGAAAACGGGCGTACATCCACCCACCAAAGACCTTTTGTTTATACCCTCGTTATCCGATACGGAACCCTTATCGCAGATACTGTTTCAACAACTTGGGTCGATGCCCTATGTACTGCTTGAGGGTACGATTTCAGGGCATACAGTAGCTCAAAGCTTACGCCACACGGGATATAAAGAATTGCCTACACGGATCATCACGCTGAGCGAGTCACCTACGGAAGAACAGACGCTGGAGGATTTAATTCCTGTTCATGATATGGCCCGCCATTTTTCCCGGATGTACCGCGGTATGGAAACGGATGACTTTGATTATCTGGCACTTCCTGATCAACCTATTGTCCGTCAGATGGAATCATTTTCTGCCGCTAATGGATACACCTTACCTGGAGACTGGCGCTTGACCCTCGCCCGAAACGTGGCTAAAACTTTTGACAGTATGGCATCCAGACTCCAGGCAGAAACGGTTCAGAAATGGGTTGCCCTATTCAACAAGTTGGCCTGATTGATTTGTTGTATTTTACCCCACCCCAACCCCTCTCCTGTTTTCAGGGGAGGGGCCGGGGGTGGGGTAAAATGCCATAGTACTTATGCAGGACTACTTAAATCTCTGTGCTCTCCGTGTCTCTGTGTTTAATTGACGTAAATTCGTTTATATCTTATCCCAGTACATATGGCCAGTCTGGTCAATGTAGATCAGCCGGTTATTCTTGCGAACCAGCGCCAATCCATTATGAAAACGATAAGCGTGATCTAACGTACAAGCGATGACGAGGTCGCCCTGTTGGTTGATGTAGCCCCATTTGCCCCCTAGCTGAACAGCGGCCAGCCCCTCCGAAAAATTATCTGCATCGGTAAATTGGTAGGGAATGACGAGCTGGTTTTGCTTATCGATATAACCGAATAAATTTCGTTTTCGAACCAACGCCAGCCCTTCGGTAAAGGGCAAAGCCGAACTGAACAGAATCTCATCAAATTCGAAGGGAATGACGAGTGCCCCTTCGTGATTGATAAAGCCCATTTTTCTCGCTTTTTTCACCGAAGCCAGGCCCTCGGCGAAAATACCGGCTAAGTCGAACTGGTACGGAATCGTGAGCAGTCCATCCTGATTGATGTACCCAAACTGTCCGTTTTTTTCAACAGCGGCCAAACCCTCCGAAAAACTGTCTGCAAAGGGTAGTTCGCAGGGTATTTGCAAGGTGCCTGCTACATCAATAAAGCCGTAATTTCCGCCTAATTTAACCCTGGCCAATCCTTCGGCAAAGGGCGCGGCCGACTCAAACTGGAAGGGAATGACCAATTCGCCCTGTTCATCAATAAAGCCATAGGTATTGTTTTGACGGACCAGCGCGCGGCCTTCGGCAAAATAGCCGATTTCGTCATAGGCACAGGGGATAACTGGCTGCCCTTCCGGGTTAATAAATCCATATTTACCTAATTGCCGAACCACCGCCAAACCGGCTCTGAATTCCCGGACTTCATCAAACTGACAATCAATGACTAACTGCCCCTGTACATTACAAAATCCCCATTTGCCCTGTTTCCGAACAGGAGCCAGCCCCTCCGTAAAAGGGGCAACACTTTCCCATTCGCCAGACCCGACAAATTCACCCGACTGATTAACGAATCGCCACTGCCTTTTCTGAAGATATGGAATAAGTGTCTCTGGCCTTGTGGTTATCGTAACGGAGTCAGATTCTGGCATATGGAGCAAGTCCATGAGACCAGGAATAGGTTTGGGGGCGCAATGGATAGCGTGCTCCAACAGGCTTGCCCGGAGTGATACGTTAGCCGACGATAACCGACGAAACAGATTCCACTGGTCAGTATGGAAGGGGTCATTAACGACACTTAGGCTGAGTAGTAATGTATCGCTATCGGTGTACAATCCCGGAGACAGACTCAAGGCATGGAGTTCAAGAGAAAGGCCGAGCAAGCTGAAATCATCCAGATGACGGTCGAAGTGAGCGGGCGTTCGGGCAGGGTGCCGATACGGCAGGGTGCCTGTTTCGGTAGCCTCCTTGCCCGACAGTGCGGGTACGAAACAGCCATCGTAATCAATAAGGATCAATCGTCCATCGGGTCTTATCAGAATGTTATCTGCTTTTAAATCTCCATGGGCCATTGGCTGATTGAGCAGCCATCGCACCAGTTCATCGAACCGATGAGCCAGTGCGGTAAGCTTTTGGTGTTGCTGGTTACGGCAACAATCGGCCACATACTGACTCAGCGTTTGTCCCTCTACCCAGGGCATCACCACCACGTCGAATTCGTGTTCTTTACCAAAGCGAGTGTCGACCCAGATTTCGTTCAGGTGAAGGGTAAACGGGAGCAGATAGTCCGATGGGTTTTCGGTTAGGTAGCGTGCAATGGCCCGAAGCCGTTCCCGTCGGCCGGGAACTTCTCGCAGAAAGCAACGCAAGGCAACCTGTTTGCCCGTTTGACTATCCTGCATGCGAAAGACCACGGCAAAATTTCCACTACTGAAATAGACCTGCCCATCTGCCTTTCGAACGGGCACCAGCTGCCTCAACCGATTTAAGGTTTCGCCGGAGAGTTCGATGGACTGTATGTATTCGCTGATAGAAGGCAACATGTGAGATCAGAATTCAATCAAAATACAGGTATAATCATCCCCCCCAAGTAATTGAGCCGAACGTAAGTATTGGGTATGTTGCAGAAACGTGTCGGTCGACGCCAGGGCTTGCCAGAGTGGCTGCCATACCTGTTCATTAAAATTGCCTGCTTCAGCTTGCCAAAAGGCTTGGTGAGTTACGGCTCTGGTACCCAAGCCGGTAGGCAACTGACTTACGATGGCTAATTCGTCCTGGTCGCCCTGAAGTGCTTTATATCCCATGAGTAAATACTGCCCCAGGGTATCAGAACACAGCACAATTTGCTGACCGGGCTCTTTAATCCAGGTACCTCTTCGGAACCCTTCTGCCGAGCAGGGGAGCAACCAGTTTAGCAAATAAGGGGCTTCCGTAAATTGGCTTAAGGCTGGGTTCGACGCTAGGAGTTGCCCTGTTGCTGGATTGAAAGACAACACCAGGGCATCACCATATACAGACCAGTGCAGTAAAGAGCCCTGCTGATGTAGCGTGGCGAGCGTGGCCCCGGAGCCTTCATTAAGAAACTTTAGTTCGGTCAGATAATTGGCGCCTGCCTGCGCCTGAAATTCATCAAAAAAACGACCCCATTGATCAGTTAACCATTGAGCGACCTCAGCAACCTCCCTGAATGGTTGAGCAGGCACCTGCTCAACCAAAAACTGCGCCCACTCGCCCGCATATAATCCTGTTCCACCCGCACCATCAGCAACAGCCCAAAGCTGGGCCGCCGTATCGACTCGCCAGGCGTCTTCATTGTCAACATACAAAGGAAATTCTTTGCCTATCGATACGTGTCTAATAGCCATAAGTCGAACCGTAGATGCGGCAAAAATGCTAATTATTTTGTGCCGAAACGCAAATTGTTAGACTTGTTTACGCTTCGGCCCGCAATACATCCAAGGGTGGTCTTGTCAATACGTCGCGGCTGTTGAAGACGCCGATGAGCACGGTCAGAATGGTTACTACTGCTGTAACGATAAGTAGGGGAACTGCATCGGGGCGATAGGGGACTTCGAACACAAATCGGGCTAAGGCCCAGGTGCCTACAATCGACAACAGAATGCCCGATAGTGCCGATAAAAGCCCCAGTAAGCCATATTCGACAACCGTAATGCTCAAAATCTGTTCCCGACTGGCCCCCAGTGTTCGAAGCAATACGCTTTCGCGCAGGCGCTGGTATTTGCTGATAACTACCGAGCTGGCGAGTACCAATAGTCCGGTCAGAATGCTGAACAAGGCCATAAACTGAATCACAAACGAAATTTGCGCCAGAATTTCATCAACCGTTTTTAAGATCAGACCGAGATCGATAGCCGATACGTTCGGGAATCGACTGACAAGGTTGCGCTGAAGTATAGCTGAAACGTTGTTGTCCGGCACTCGGGTCATCAGTACATGAAATTGCGGAGCCTGTTCCAGTACACCTGCCGGAAAAACAACCAGAAAATTAGTCTGCACCCGATTCCATTCAACCTCGCGGGTACCGCCCACAATGGTTTGAATAGGCGCTCCCTGCACGTTGAAATTTAACGTATCACCAAGCTTAAGGTGCATTCGCTCGAAGAAGTCTTTGTCGATGGATACGTACACATTGCCGTCGGCCTGATATGGCGCTTTGCCTGATACCAGTTTTTCTGACGAGATCAACGAATCACGGTACGTAACGCGGTATTCACGGGTAAACGCCCACTTCGGAGGTCTGGACGCTGTATCTTTGCGGATCGATTCGTTCGTTTTTCCATTGATATCCGACAGCCGCATCGTAACAATGGGCGCTTCCTGTAAAATAGGTAATTTCTGACCAGTCACCAGCGATCGAACGCCACTAAGTTGCTCATTCTGAATGTCGAACAGTACCATGTTCGGTTGTTTACCGCTTCCTGATAACTCTACTCGCCCGAGTAACAAGCCCTGCGTAAGGTAGAGCGTGGCAATCAGGAAAGCCCCTAGTCCTATGGACATTACCAGAATAAGCGTTTGATTATTGGGCCGATAAAGGTTGGCTAGGCTCTGTCGCCATACATAACTCCAGGATGTTGGAAAGAATCGGCGAACCAGCCAGATGAGCCCCAGGCCGAGAGCTGTCAGAATGCCAAACGCCACGGTTAAACCAGCCGTAAAGCCAAGCGCCAGCATCAGGTTTTTCGTCTGTAAATAGGCGAACCCAACGATGAAGCCAATAACGAGTAAATACACAAGCCACCGCAGCGGGTCGCGACCGCTTAAGTCGTCTTCGTACGATGTCCGCAACGTTCGCAAGGGTGAAACGTTCCGGATAGCCAGTAGAGGGAGCAGCGAAAACAGGATTGAAATTAATAAACCCGTACCGATACCCCCCAGAATAGCTGGCCCCGACAAAGACGTTTCGACGGTGATCGGTAGGAAATTTCCAAAAATACGGGGTAATACTAACTGCACGACCGACCCAACCAGCGCCCCAATTGTTGCCCCAATCAACCCCATTAGAGCCGTTTGGAGCAGGTAAATCAGAAATGCCTGCCGACCGCTAGCGCCCAATGTACGCAGGATGGCAACCGACGTTACTTTCTCTTTTACGTATAACTGGACCGAACTGGCAACGCCTACGCAACCAAGCAACAAGGCAACAAAGGCAACCAGGCTTAGGTATTTGGTGAGATCGCCAAAGGAACGGCCGGTTTGTTTTTTACGACCTTCGACTGTGTCGTAGTTAACCCCTTCTTTATCCAATCGACCCGAAACCGTTTTTACGAATTTCTCCACATCGGTGCCCGGCGCAAACTGGTAATAATATTTATAGGCCACGCGACTGCCTCGCTGTAACAATCCCGTATTGGCCAGAAATTGACTAGGAACGAAGACCGTTGGCGCAACAGTAGCGGCAATGGCAGCTTGGCCGGGCGTTTTAGTCACGCGACCTGCAATCAAAAATGACAGATTTCCTACTTTAACTGAATCGCCAACCTGAGCACCTAACTGCACCAAAAGTCCATCATCGACTAAGGCCACACGACCGGCGGCCTGCCGGAACGTTTGAATAGCCGATGCCGGCTGCACTTCCCAGGTCCCATAATATGGAAAGTTACCCTGTAGCCCTTTTACCTGCGCCAGTCGGACACCTCCAGTTTTAGGTATAGACACCAGCGACGCAAACGAGACTTCATACGCTCGATCACGGCCTGTCGTTTTTAATAACTGCTGTGTTTTAGGCGATGGCGCGCGCGACCAGGACACCGTGAGATCGGCACCCAGAAGTTCGCGGGCCTGATCGTCGATGCTTTGGGCAAGGTTGTCGCCAAAGGAATTTATAGCGACTAAAGCCGCAATGCCGAGCACAATAGCCGACATGAATAAGAGTAATCGTTGACGGCTCCGGCGACTATCGCGCCAAGCCATTCGGAAGAGCCAAGAGGTGTTCATCTACTGTTGAATGATTGAATGATAGAATGACCGGGCCGCCGAAGCGGTGAATAGAAAGTGATCTTGCCTATTTATTCAATCATTCAATAATTCGGTCATTCTATCATTGACTACCATACCTCCCTTAATACGAATGATGCGCTGCGTTCGCGCGGCTAATTCCATATCGTGCGTAACGAGAACGAGCGTGGTGCCAGCCTCGCGGTTGAGTTCAAAAAGAAGGTCGACAACAGTCGCGCTGGTATCGGCATCCAGATTTCCCGTTGGTTCGTCGGCGAAGAGCAGTTTAGGACGATTCGCGAAGGCTCTAGCCAGTGAAACGCGCTGTTGCTCACCGCCCGATAACTGGGTTGGATAATGGTGTCCGCGTTGGCCTAAACCGACTCGGTCGAGCAGCGATTGCGCTGTTTTAGCCGCTCCTTTCTCACCCCGTAACTCCAGCGGCACCATCACGTTTTCGAGCGCCGTGAGTGTGGGTAATAACTGAAAGTTCTGGAAAATGAATCCGACGTGCTGGTTACGGATAGCGGCCCGTTGATCTTCATTGAGTGTATCGAGCCGAATATCGTTGAGGTAAACACTGCCCGATGAAGCCCGATCTAATCCGGCACACAAGCCTAATAAAGTGGTTTTGCCACTTCCTGATGGACCAACAATCGAGAAGGTATCGCCGGGTTCGAGGGTGAAGTTTACACTATGAAGTACGGTCAGCTCACGGCCACCACTTGAATATGTTTTAGTAAGATTTTCGACGCGCAGAATACTCATTGAAACAAAAGGTTGTTCTAAACACGGAGATAACGGAGATTTACACGGAGAACAAGAAGAGGAGAAAGGCTTTGTGAACTCCGTGGAATCCTCAGTGTTCTCTGTGTTTAAATCAAACCGTCATAAAACCAATGAAGTTCTGCCTAAATCGACAAACGACCTATTCTGTGATAAGCGGCCTGCTGACGCTCCTAACGGTCTGGGGATGTGGTTCATCCGATACAAAAACAACTGCAACGACTACAACAGCCACGCAACCTGAATCGAAATCCGTTGCCACGACCAAAAAACAAATTGTGCTGTTTTATGGCAATAGCCTGACAGCTGGGTATGGCGTTGAGCCGTCGCAGGCCTTTCCGGCGTTGGTAGGTCAGAAGATAGACTCCGCTGGACTGAACTACACGGTTGTTAATGCAGGATTGAGTGGCGAAACCACGGCCGGTGGCAAAAGCCGGATTAGCTGGGTGATGCGTCAGCCGGTAAGCGTTTTCGTTTTGGAGTTGGGCGGGAATGATGGATTACGAGGACTTCCTCTCTCTGCCACCCGCCAGAATTTACAGGCCATCGTCGATACCGTTCGGCTGAAAAGTCCGCAGGCTACTATTGTGCTGGCTGGCATGCAGATTCCGCCAAATATGGGAACATCGTACTCGAAAGAATTCCGGGAGCTATTTAAAGAACTGGCTGATAAGAACAAGCTTATTCTGATTCCCTTTCTGCTCGAAGGCGTTGGCGGCATCCCGAAACTGAATCAGCCCGACGGTATTCACCCAACCCCTGCCGGGCATAAAATTGTGGCTAATACGGTTTGGGAAGTGCTTAGGCCGGTATTGAAGTAGCCTGGACGTCCACGTTCGGGAGTAAGTTGATCACCCGGACGTGGACGTCCAGGCTACTAAAACGGATAACCTACGGCAATGTTAAATATCAGATTTTGCTTGCGCCAGTCGGTTTTATCGAAGGCCATCTTATCGATGACCCACTCACTGCCGTCTGTCTGGTAAGGTTTGCGTAGGGGAGTGGCAATGTCAAGGCGGACCAGAAAGAACGATAAATCAATCCGAACACCGACCCCCGTTCCGATGGCAATCTGTTCGTAAAACCGTTTGGGAAACTGGGCTTCAGGACCAAATGTGGTTATGTCTGAGTACGACCAGACGTTTCCGGCATCGGCAAAAACAGCTCCTTCGAGGTACTTGTTGAATTTAACCCGGAGTTCGGTATTAGCCTCCAGCTTAACGTCGCCACCGCCGTCCTGAAATATGGGAACATTCCGTAAGGTATCGCGCGTGAACAAGCCGGGTCCAATGGCTCTTGGCCGGAATGCGCGAATACTATTACTCCCTCCAACAAAGTACTGTTTGGTAAATGGCAATGATTTGCCTTTTGAATTACCATACGTAATCCCGACGCCCGCAAACAGGCGGTTCGCCCAGGTTATTTTTGAGGTTAACTTACGATACAATCGCCCGTCAACATCGAGTCGGAGGTATTGTGCGTAAGGGACCCCGAAAATTCCATTCCGATCATCATTTTCTAACGGCTTTCGGAAGAAAAGACTCGCCAGATTGCCCGCCACTTCTGCGTTAGCACTTATCCGATAGCTGGTAGGGGAGAGTGAACGGATTGGGGAGTTGAAATTAAACGTGTATAAAGAGCTTAAAATGAGCTGATCGGATCGGAAAACCGTGTTGGTATACTGCTGCTTTACAATAGGAGCAACATCAGGGTCCGCAAGAATTTCATAAACGCGGTCGGTGACCTGATTTAGGGGAACAAACACATAGTTAATATTGAACGGCTGAAAAACGTGTTCAACTTGTTGATTTTGTCGCCAGGCATACCCAAAGGTTGTTTGGGCTGAATTAATCCGATACAACCCCCCTCGAAGGATTGTCTGATAACCAATGGTTGCATTTGTTTTAGGTAGGGCCTGCCGCTGATCATATTTGAACCGGAAGGGAGCTACCAGTCGTGGAAAACTTAGGCTTGCATCGAGGCCAAAGCGATAATTAGTTACCCCCTCACCAGCGTCGCCGACCTGAAATTCAATCCCGGCATTGGCATTAATGGTCAGTAATTCTGCTCGTTTGAGAGCATTTCGGGTTCGCCAGCTCACGATGGCCTGTGTACCGTTGAAGTTATTCGAACGAGACGTTCCATCAATCTCCAACCGTACCGATTTTGTCGGATAGGGCGTTAGGTAATAATGGACATCCAGGACGGCTGAGTCGCCCTGTTGGTCAGGCTCGAATCGGTTACGCACAAATTTAAACGCACCGACATTAATGAACCGGGAAAGGGTAAGGTCCTGCATGCGGCTGTTGTAGCGCGTATGGGGTTTCACCGTTACAATGTCGCGAAACAATTTCTGATCGAACCGTCGGGTGGAGTCGATAACCTGGAATTGCTCTTCTGTTGTATAAGCCCGTCGTCGATTCGTATCATTTCTGGCGGTCGACAGATTATAATTCGGATAAATGAAAATATCGCGAATGTAATAGGGAACGCCAGCGGCTTCGGGCATATCGGGCTTAATCGCGAAATACAATTTTGTCCGGTGCCGTGCCGTATCGTTGTCGGCAATTACAGCGATATAGTCAGGCAGAAAATAATAAAAGCCACGTTGTTTAATGGACTGACTAATGCGTTCGCGCTCTAGTTTGATGTTGTCGAACACATAAGGATCGCCTTTTTTGATAACCGTTCGTCGGGCCGATGCCAGCAATGCTTTACGAACGGGGGTGGAGTCAACCAGAAAGCCCGCTGAATCGATCAAAAAGCGCTGTTTAACATCTACCTCATAAGCACCACGCGCCTTATAGCCATCTTCGGTTAGCTTTCCGGTAGCATCAGACCCGAAATAACCCTGATTCTGCAAGGTTGCCTTGAAAACCGGAATATTGGAGGTGATGGCTTTAGCGCTGGCCAATACAGGCTCCTGCCCAAATTTTTTCCGGAACCACGACCGGAACCCTTTCGGTTTTTTGGGCTCTCCGAACAGGTAGTACAAACCAACTTTGTAGGGATAGCCAAAGAGCTGTTTATTGGGACGAGGGCGAGCCAGGGCTGTTAACTGTTCTTTCAGGCCAGCTTGCTCCGTGGCCGAAACGGTTGAATCGGCATGAATAGTAATATCGGTACCCATGTACAACCGCTCATTCGATGGTAAATGCTTGGCTATGTTACAGGCACTGAGTAAAATACATAAGCTATACGGTAATAAAGAAGTGGCTAATCGACGGTTCTTTACCCGTATACGCAAGGTAAAAAACAGCCCGTTGAAAAAAGAGTTTATCAGCGATAGGTATCTCATAACGAATTAATTCAGCGCGGGGCCTGGCGATGACCGACGGAAAATTTCGGACAGTGTGTTATAATCCATCGAGATGATGAACCCAACTCCCGTTTCGATAATATAGCCATCCAATACGGCCTGGTAGTCATTGCGTCGGTACGCCCGCAATACATAACGACCATCGCGGGTAACGTTGTAATTGGCCGACACGTTGTCGAATACCTGATTCTGACTGGGCACTGCGGCCTGAGCCGAGTTGTCCAGAACGAAGTTTTTGCCGACCGAAACGGTGACGCGACCAGCCAGAAAACTACGCGATAACCCTACGTTCAGATCGGTGCGGGAGCCGTTTGTAGTGCCGCCCGTATTGGAGCTACCTGCCTGCGATAATAAGTTAAAATCGACATCGAACCCTTTCAACACACCCGACGCCAACCGACCCAGTTGGTCCGAGATTAGTTTACTGACACTGCTACGAGCGATGTTTTCGGCCTGGGTATTCAACCCGCCATTATCCGAGCCGGAGAAGAAGTCCGACGAGTTTTCGGGTAGGAATCGATTCAGAATCAGGAGGGCAAACACCTGTTTGTTGACTTGCGCGGGGTCTTGCCGGAGAAGCTTAAGCTTATCTTCAACCGTTGATCCCAGGTCGCTATACTGACTTGTGCTGTTGTTTTCTATCTCAGGAGAGCGAATATCAAAGCTCAATTTGGGCGCTGCCAGATTATCACTAATGGTAAGGTCGACCTCAAAAGGAAGCTTACGTTTGAGCGAGGCCGCATTGATGGATGATGTCTCATTGCCAATCAGGTCGCCAGGGGGAGCCGAAACTTTGTAGACAGCCGTCATATTGATGTCGGCTTTGAGCGGATCGCCGGTAAAATTGATGTAACCGCCTTTCTGAAGCTGGAACTGTCTTTTTAGTACCTGATAGGTCAGCGAATATTCGCCCTCGGTCACTTCATAGCGACCAAGCACCGTCAGCTGTCCTGATGCATTGACGCCTATATTGAGTCGGGCGTTGCCGCGTGCCCGCAGGTAATCACCGTTTAGTTCATCGACAACAATAGTCAATTCTGATTTTTCATCCGCTTCCAGATCGACCGAAATGGTTGAGTTGCTTAACTCCTCAAAGGCTAGTTTGGGGGCAAGCGTGTCCTTTTTGGGCTTGTATAAATATTTAGTTAGCGCCAGTGAATCGTTGTGGTTGATAAACGTTACAATTCCGTTCGATTCATCTGCACTCACCGATTCGTCGGGCAGTACCATCGAGATTTTGCTATCGTCATCAAGCCGGACCGTACCGTTAATGGATGCATTGGACCCTGTTCCTTTAATTCGCAGATCAGTACTGACAGCGGCCTGTCCGTAGGCATAATCATTGTCTTTTCGGCTGGCGTTGAGCACCTGGAAATGATCGGCCTGAACGCGTAGGTTGTAGGCAACGTTGGGCAGGTTTTTGAGGGTAACGGTGCCGTTTGTCGTCAGCGTACGGTTCAGGGTATCCCGCAATTTGAAGTCGTTAAACGTAATGGTTTGATTCGAGAAAGCGAGTGCCGACTTATCGATTCGATAGGTAGAATTGAGCTGTTTGATGTTAAAGGCAACGGAATCAAAATCGACTTTACCATCTAATTTAGGATTGTCGGTGGCTCCCGCTACGGTAAAATCACCAACGAGTTGACCCTTCGCCTGTCGTAGCTCACCAAAACTGAAGGCTTCAATGGTTCGGGCATCCAGCCGTTTCAGATTAATCGCTAAGTCGAGTGCTTCCTTGGCGTTTTCAGGATTATAAAAACCCGTAACCGTAACGTCGTTATACGGCCCCGTAAGGGTGGTGTTTACGTTAATACGGCCATCGTCGCCATTTCTCAGCCGGGCTGTCAGGTTACCAATCGGTTTCTGCATCACCTTCAGGCTATCGACGTAAATCGATCCAATAAAGGAGAGCTTGTTCGTTGTATTCAGATAATCCCGGACAATGATGGTGCCGTTCAACTGACCGCTGGCCAGCGTCGTATCCTGATTAGCCAGCCGGGCCAGGTTAGCCAGCTCAATGGCATGTGCTGTTACGCGAATCGGCGCATTTTCGTATTGTTCGGTATTGCTGATGTCGAGCGATTGCTGCCCGGTTTCCAGGTGAAGGTTGTTGATCCGTACGCCATTTTTACCGTACTGGGCAAAACCGGTGGTATCCGTTTTCCAGCGTTCGTAATTGGTAAGTAGCCCATTCGGCGCAAACTGGAATCGATAACTAGAGTCAACAATACTCAACGTGCCTGCCAGGCCGTGAAGATCCTGATTGATGGAATCTTTGTTGACGACAGCAAACCGGAACTGGTTGTTAGCGGCTATACCATTCAGATCCGTCTGGCGAATGGTCATGCCGTTATAGAGTATCCCATTAATACGGCCATCTACTTTCAACCGATTATTGGCTCCCCGAATGGCAAAGCTACTTCCCTGAAGCGTCGTTGTATCGTACACCACGACACCCGTGCGAAGGACGGCCGATAGCGTCGTATCGCGGTTATTATCCAGATAAGCATCGAATCGGACGGTATCCAAGCGCGTTAAAGCCGGAACAAAAGCCTGAAACAACGGATTCTGGTAGGCTTTAAGCGACATAGTAAACGCATGCGGGGGCGGAATTTTCTTGTAAGCCAGCGATGGTAAGGCAATGTATTGGCTGATTTCGCCCGCAATAATGTCGTACAACTGTGCATAGTCGAACTGACCATTCAGTTTAAGCTGGGCACCCGGCAAGCGGGCAACCACGTTCTTTGTGTTGCCATCAGCCGCTAGTTTCGCATAAAGCGAATCGATTGGGTAGTTTTTCCCATTCAAACTCAAAACGGCATCGCTCGCCGAAACGGTACCAACAGGCTTCGCCGGATCGGTTGAGGCCATGTCGAGTATAATCTTTCCTTTAAGCGAAAGCGGATCTTTATAAAACTTGAGTTTTTGTAGGTTCAGCTCCTGTATAGCCACTTCTCCAGCTACACTGGGGAAATCGCCTTTCAGCCCAACTTTGGTATCGATGCTCAGATTGGCATTAGGGTCTTTAAGCGCACCCGTTATATTCAGAAGGCCATTCGATAGTCGGCCCTTCGCATCAAGATTTTGGTAAACATAGCCGTTTAAATCGGCTGATTGTATGGCCAGGTCAAAATTGGTCGTCAGTGTTTTAACATCAATTCCCCGTCCGTTGACAGTGGCCCGGCCCGTTATTTTACCAACCGTTCCGGTTTGTTTGAGCCACTTACCTGCATCGAACTGATTAAGGTTGAGTGTTCCTTTATAGGTTTGATTCTTCCCGGCAACAAAGCCTGCCAGTCGCCCATCGAAATTGGCCGTACCCCATTCCGTATTCAGTTTGGTATCTAAAATAAGGTCATTCAGCTGACCATTGATTTTACCCGTCAGTTTTAGTGTTTTAGGGAGATCAATTGAGGAAGGTATAGAGCCTTTAGGTGCCAGCTTGTTAATATCGGCTAAACTGGTTGTTGCTTCCTGCACCGTCATCGCTACGCCCAAATGATTAGGGTCGGTTACGTTTGTCAGCTTACCACTGGCACGAAGTCTGGTACCAGACAACATGGTCAGCTCAATACGGGGTAAATTCAGGGCGGCCAACGTACCAACCGCCTGTGCATTGGCTTTGAAAACTCCTCCCTTATTCCCCGCAAATGGGGGCGTGTTGGCCAGATCGGGAGCTAGCTTCAATACATCATCTACCGACAGGCGACTGTCGCGCAGATTTACCCGGACGTTTACCCGCTTCGCAAAGCGTGGATTGCTAAGTTGAGCCAGCGAGTCATAACGCAACACTACCTGATCGCGAAGGAGGGTGGTTGGCGTTTGGATATAGAGTTTGGTTAACGTTGTGGTAGTGTCGGTGTAAAGCAGATTTCCGTCGAGCTGCTGAAGTACAAAAGTATCGCCAGCCTTTGCTGTAGCAGCCCGGAAACGACCGTTGCGCAGTTGTCCACTAATCCGTTGCCCGCGCTTACCTAAATCCTGATAAGCCAGAAACTTACCATCGATTCCTAAGTTTTGTAAATCAAGGTGGCCATAATCTAGCCCTTGCTTCTGACGGGGAGCCGTTTCATCATCGAATCGAACCCGATTGTTCGCAAAACGAACGTTGGTCAACTTCGCCTGCCAGCCCGGCGTGGATTCGCCCGGCGCTGTTGATGTGGTAGCTGATGTTGGCGTTGTGGCAGTCGGCTTCTTGCTTGGCTTGGTTAACGTAGCGGCAATATCGGCATTGGTGAGATTGAGCGATTTAAGACCGATTTTTTCACCTTCCAGGTATAAATAATCGGATTCCATGGCGAGCTGATCGGCACTTCCCTGGGTTTTGAAGTCGGCCGTTTCAACTCGAACGTCCCATTTTGTGTGATTGAGCTGCCATTTTCCCAAGGCCAGATCGAGCGTATCGCCGGGTTTGCTTGGGGAACTTGGTGGCGTCGGCAAGCCTTCGTACAGACGGGTATAGATATTCAAACCATTCGCAGCCACATTGGCTAGATGATATTGCGATTTGGCTACGTCAGTCTTGTCGAATGTTGCTTTCAGACTATCCAGATAGGCATTTACATCGGCTCCTGCTACATCATCTTTATACTTAATCCGAACGTCGCGAAGCGCAATTCCCTTCAGGTTTATCGCCATTGGCGTCGACACGGTGTCGGATGGCTCGGGTGTACCAGTGGGTTTTGTAATGAAAGCGTTGAGAATGTATTGGAAATTGAACGCGGTATCGGGGAGTGTACGAGTAACATTCAGCTTGATGTGCTCTAGTTCTATCTGATTCAGAGCAACCCGATTGTTGAGTAGCCCCCACATATCGAGATCAACGCGCATTCGGCCACCGTTCAGCAGGGTATCGCCTTTGGGCGTTTTGAAAAACACATCTTCCAGTTCAATCCAATCGGGAATAGAGTATTTAATACGTCCAATATGGAAGGGCGACTGAAGTTTTTGAGCGAGATAAGAGTTTACTTGTTTCGTTACAAACTGTTGTCCCCAGGGTGTCGTAGCCACAAGCACCACAAATCCTCCCAGCAACAGGACGAGGGCAAGGATACCAAGAAGAACACGAACGATCAGTTTCGCCACAATAAATTAAGTTTCCGGTTGCCACGAAACCGGTTTAGTGTTTGCTAGTGAAAACAAGGGTTTCCTTCCATAACGAGTATGGCCGGAAAATGTTACGAGATAATCCCAAAGCTGCTAAATGTCCAGATACATCTCCAATTTATCAAATTGACCCTGTAAATGACCAAATAGGTGGCTTAGCATTGCTTCATTACTAATACGACATTAGACGAACTATTATGCTATACGTCAATCATGAACATTAACCGATTGGCTAGTTAGGCAACCTTTTGTCCGGTTCCAGGGCTCTTTCTTGAACAAGTTGTTGCAGACCCGAGTCTCAGGGGGTAATTTTGGGCTTCACTTCGGTTCAACCATGAGCAACCTTTTTACTGCTGAATCTATTATCAGTCTGCTAACCCTGACATTTTTAGAAATTGTCCTGGGTATCGATAACATTATTTTCATCTCCATTGCGGCCAACAAGCTTGCGCGACAAGATCAGCCTAAAGCCCGAAATATCGGTTTAGCGTTAGCAATGGGATTCCGGCTGGTACTATTATTGGGTATTTCATTTGTGATATCACTGAGTAAGCCGTTTACGCACGTTGATGCGGGCTGGTTCAAAGCGGCTTTTACGGGTCAAAGCCTGATTCTGTTTGGCGGAGGGCTGTTTCTGCTTTATAAAGCTACTTCCGAAATTCACCATAAATTGGAGGGGGGGGAGATCATGAGGAAACGGGCACTGTAAAAAGTAAGACCACTATTTCGACCGTGGTGACGCAAATTGCCATTACCAACATCGTGTTCTCCATCGACTCGATTCTAACGGCTATCGGTCTGACGCAGAACGTAGCCATCATGATGATAGCCGTTGTGTTATCTATCCTGATCATGATGTTCTTTGCTGGCCCGGTCGGCTCGTTTGTGAACGAACACCCTACGATTCAAATGCTGGGGCTGGCTTTCCTGATTATGATCGGGTTTATGCTGGTAGCCGAAGGCGCTCACTTATCGGAGGTCGAAATTTTCAATCAGGAAGTTGGTTCTGTGCCCAAAGGTTATCTCTACTTTGCCATCGCCTTCTCGCTGCTGGTTGAATTCCTGAATATTCGGCTGCGCAAAAAACAGAGTCCCGTTAAGCTGCATTCTTACGAAGGCCAGCCCGATCAGGACGGAATGATTTAATAGTAGTATATAGGAGTGAGGAACGAGAAGGGAGAATGCTCCGCCAGAAAAAGCGTGCATCAGCCATTCTCGTTTCTCGCTCCTCATTCCTCACTCCTTAAGCAAAAACGTTGTCCCTTACCGATCAATTAAACGACATTATTAACAGCCTCGGTGGTTTTGGACCAGAGGTGTGGTTATCGGTGGCTTTTTGTGGGCTGCTCGTGGCTGAACTTGTTTTAGGTCGAGTAACCCCCTTGTCAAAAGTTCGCCGATGGTTAGTTGGGTTAAGTGTCGGGATCGTATTGGTAGCGGGAGTATGGGCCGTACTATTGCCAACGCGAGGGTATTTGTTCATGCACCTGTTGTTCGTTGACAACCAAGCGATTTTTATTCAATTAGTTGTTGCGTTGAGCGCCGTAGCTGTTTTGCTATATGAAGCTTTTACGACGTCAGAGCGAGTTGACGGACAGTCGAAATTACCGCTTGAATGGTATGCGCTGTTGATTGCCATGACACTTGGGCTATTTCTAATGGCGATGTCAGTCAATTTGTTGAGCATTTACCTGAGCATCGAATTAGTTTCCATCTGTTCTTATTTACTTACGGCACTCACCAGGGAGCGGAAAGCATCGGAAGGGGGGGTTAAGTACTTACTTTTCGGGGCCGTTAGTTCGGCCATTATGCTATATGGCATGTCGTTGCTGTATGGCATGACCGGTACGCTAGACTTGACCGCCGATGTTTTTGGCGCAGAACTTGCCCGGCAAGATGGCGCTATAGCAACAGTCGCTTTGCTGTTAACCGGAGCCGGGTTGTTTTTCAAACTGGCGGGTGTGCCGTTCCATGTCTGGACGCCGGATGCTTATGAAGCGGCTCCCGTTCCCGTAGCGGCCTTCTTTTCGGTTGGGCCTAAGGCGGCTGCAGTACTCGTGCTCATGCGCATTGTAACAGCCCTCCCGGCCGAGTCGGTGTTTGGTGAGACTCCGGCTAATTCGCTCCAAACGCCATTGGCTGTGCTGGCACTGGCTGGTATTCTGATTGGTAATCTATCGGCGCTGCGCCAAACCGATGCGAAGCGATTATTGGCTTACTCGACTATTGCTCACGCGGGGTTTCTTCTTGTTGGGGTTGTGGCCATGAGTCAGGCAGGCTTTGAGGCTGTGTTTTTCTACGTTGGCACCTATTTGTTTATTTCGCTGGCCGCTTTCTTCCTGGTCGACTTACTAGCCAGGAGCGCTGGCTCAGATTTAACGATTAGCAACTTCGCGGGGTTGGGCCCAAAGCAACCCTTATTGTCGGTGGCGCTAACAGTAGTTATGCTTGCCTTAACCGGTTTGCCACCAACGGTTGGGTTTACAGCCAAACTCTTATCGTTTTCGGCGCTTTATGATGCTTACCAGCAAAGTGGTAATTCCTGGCTGCTGGCTTTATTTGGGCTGGGTTTGCTGAACGCGCTGATCTCGTTAGTCTATTATCTCAAAATTCCTTTCCTGCTATTTTTTCGGCCCACCTTATCTGCCGAAAACTCCCAACAGGTAACGCAAATACCCAAAGTTGCTGTCTGGTTGAGCGTTGGATTAGTCATACCAATCGTCGGTTTATTTTTGAAGCCAGAAGTCCTGCTACATTGGCTGGTGAACTGGTAAACAATGCCCGGTTGCTCAACTACGGCTACGATTACTCAAAAAAGGGGACTTTTTTCGTTTCTTTGTGCTTCAATAAGTTGTTGTGTGCCTATGAATCCGGTCCTGGATATGACCATCGATGAATTGTTTGAGCAATTCGATAAACTCCGCGTTCTGATTATTGGCGATGTTATGCTCGATTCCTACGTATGGGGGCGTGTTGAGCGAATATCTCCCGAAGCCCCTGTTCCAGTTGTGACAGTCGATCGGCGGGAGTTGCGTTTGGGGGGAGCGGGCAATGTATTGCTGAACGTACAGGCACTCGGAGCGGAAGCCATTATTTGCTCCATTATTGGCATAGATGGGCCGGGAGATCAGCTTGAAAAAGAACTCTGTGATCGGGAGTTAAACTGCGATGGCCTCATCCGAAGTGCTGACCGAATTACGACCATTAAAGAGCGAATTATTGCCGGATCGCAGCAGGTAGTTCGTGTTGATACAGAAACAGATAAATACATCACAAGCGATGAACGGAAACTGCTCATTGCGAAAGCGAAGGAGTTAATTCCGACTTGCCATGTCGTTATTTTCGAAGACTACGACAAAGGGGTTCTGAGCAAAGAAGCCATTGCCGAAATCACTGATTTTGCCAATGAGCGAGGGGTTCCAACGGTAGTTGACCCTAAAAAAAGAAATTTCCTGTCTTATCAGAACACCACGCTTTTCAAGCCGAACCTGAAAGAACTTCGCGAAGGGTTGAAAGTAGAGTTTGATGTAGACAATGCCGAGGAATTTCAGGCAGTTGTTACCCAATTGAAAGAAACCCTAAACCTGAAAGGCGCGCTCATTACGCTTTCAGAACGAGGGGCTTTTATTGATTATAATGACGAAAAATTAAAGCTCCCTGCTCATGTTCGGAAGATTGCCGACGTGTCGGGGGCGGGTGATACCGTCATTAGCATTGCAGCCTGTTGCGTTGCGCTGAAACAACCTCCGAGTATTATTGCAGGATTATCGAATCTCGGCGGTGGATTAGTCTGTGAATCGGTTGGCGTTGTGCCAATTGATAAGGCACAGCTAAAGGAAGAAGCAAAAGAGAATTTGTAATGTAGCGTGGTTGGACTGGCGTAACGCGGACATCTTGTCCGCATAGCTAGATAATATAGTTATAAGCAATGCGGACAAGATGTCCGCGTTACGCCAGTCCGACCACGCTACTTACATTGATAGTTTCTTCACTGCATCCACAAAACATTTTGCTTTATCTGGATCAGTATCAGGGTAGATGCCGTGGCCGAGGTTGGCAATATAATGCTGATGGCCAAACGCATTGAGCATTTGCTTCACTTCGGCCCGAATCTGGGCAAAATCTGCATACAGTACACAAGGGTCAAGATTGCCCTGCAAGACCCGGTTCGGTATCAATTGGCGTGACTCGTGCGGGTCCATATTCCAGTCGATACCTACCACATCGCAGCTCAATTGGCCAATTTCGTGCCGGGCGAAGAAGGCTCCCTTTGCAAAGACGGTCACGGGTACTTCCGTAATGAGGTCGCAGATTTGCTTAATGTAAGGGAGCGAGAATGTGCGGTATTGCTCTGGTGAGAGAATGCCTGCCCACGAATCGAACAACTGGATTAAATCAGCACCCGCCCGTATTTGGGCTTGTAAGTAAGCAATGGTACTATCCGTGATTTGCTGAAGTAGCGCATGGGCAAAATCAGGATCGGTATATAGTAATTTCTTGGCGACCGAGAAGGTTTTGCTGCCTTTTCCTTCTGTCATGTAACAGAAAATAGTGAATGGCGCACCCGCAAAACCAATAAGCGGCACGCGATTATTCAACTCTTTTTTGGTCAGCTTGATCGCATCCAATACATAGCCCAGGTCGCTTTCGGCATCGGCTACGCGCAAACGGCTCAGGTCGGCCATGTTGCGGACGGTAGTTGGGAAAACGGGACCCCGACTTTCAATCATTTCGTAGGGCAGTCCCATTGCTTCGGGCACAACGAGAATGTCGGAGAAGATAATCGCGGCATCCACATCGAAGGCGTCGACTGGCTGAATTGTTACTTCAGCGGCCAATTCGGGCGTTTTTGCCAGCGTGATAAAACTTCCTGCCTGTTCCCGAACGGCCCGATACTGAGGTAACACGCGTCCGGCCTGGCGCATCATCCATACAGGTACGCGCTCGGTCAATTCGCCCCGTGCGGTGCGGAGCAGCAAATCATTCTGTAAAGTCATGGTGCAAAGATAATCTGAATTGCATCGGCAACCCGGCCAGCTTTTTATGATTTAAGTGATTATCTGATTTTGTTAACTCAGCGCTTGGGTCACTTCTTACTGGCCTAGCCAGAATCCTCCTGGAATTTCTCAACTTTGCCAAAAATTGAATCGAATGCCCGCTCTCTTTATTGACGCTGAACGCCTGCGTGACCTCAACAGTGGTTTAGGACAAGTTTGCCTACATCTTGGCCATGAACTGGTTCGCCAACGCCCCGAAGGCGAATCGTGGACTATTACCTTTTTGGTCCCCAAAGGGAAAACCGGCGTTTTTGGTGACTCTGTAAATTATATTGAAGCGTCGTGGCAACGAAAGCTCTGGATTCCTGGTCAATATGATGTTTGGCACTGTCTGCACCAGGATTCTGATTATTTACCCAATCAGTTTCAACAGAAGCATACAAAACTAATTCTCACAATCCACGACTTAAATTTTCTGGAGCGGCCCGATTATAGTCAAGAAAAGAAAGCACGAAAACTTGCTCGACTACAGCAGGTTGTGGCTCGGGCAACTGCTCTGACGGCTATTTCTGAGTATACAGCTTCGATTGTGAAGGAAAAGCTTTCGACGACCAAGCTTGTACAAGTCATTTCTAATGGCGTAGCCGTCAATCCAAAGGATACACCTACTGCCTTACCTACTCATTCACTCATTCATTCATTCTCGCAATCATCTTTCTTTCTCTTCGTCGGTGTCATTCATCCAAAGAAGAATGTACAAACGCTTTTGCCGCTACTCGAAGCGTTCCCTGATTATCGATTAGTGCTGGCCGGTCCCGACCAACATCCATACGCACAACATATTCGGGAACAGGCAGAAAAACTCGGTGTGGCCGACCGTTTATTGATGCCTGGCGCAGTTGATGAAGCCACTAAATTATGGCTTTACGCCCACTGCGAAGCGTTCTTATTCCCATCGCTGACCGAAGGCTTTGGACTACCCGTTGCCGAAGCCATGACGTTTGGTAAGCCGGTATTCATTTCAAAGCTAACCAGTCTACCTGAAGTTGGGGGTAAAGAGGCTTATTATTTTGAGAATTTCGAGCCGGAAAGTATGGCCAAAACACTACACGATGGCCTCCACGATTTTGGCCAAAATCCATTGCGCGAAGATCGCCTACGCCGACGAGCGGCTGGCTTCAGTTGGCCAAGCGTAGCAAAGGAATATTGGGCTTTGTATGAAGGGCTACTAAAGTAATGGTAGCCTCATCGGCCTGGCGCATATTCGTAAAGCAATTCATGCATCTTGTGCGATGTTAGCATATATAAACATACACTTGCCAGATATATTGATACCAGGACTGCCTGCATAGATGATGGCAAAAGTGGAAGCAACCATAAATAGCCTAAAAGTCCGGAAGTGTATAGGGTTGCTGTTAATAGCCCCTGCCGTTTCATCATATATAATCCCTCCGCTGGAATGTTATGAATACCGTTCCGAACTATAGACTTTAGATAAGGCCATAATATTGCTAGCTGATTAATAACAAAGCCCACAATAACTCCGCCTAAGGTTCCATTAGAAAAGGCATCCCATTTTGAACTGGCGCTTGAATTCGTCATTATGCTAAAGAACGAGAACACAAGAAGTACAGCATACGATGGTATTGTTTGCCGCCAAAGTAATGGCTTCTGAAACTGAATGATCAAAGCCTGTTTCCAGCTCTCGTCATAATGTCGGAACGTTACGCGGTTATAGGCTCTCTCCATTTTCTGCAAGCCTTTACGCCCGCCAAAAGCAGTTTGTATAGCTGTCAAGGCAGTTTCAAACGTCATGCCCTGCGCTATTCGTTCAGTAAGATCAGTCGAGTAATGGTCGGTTAGTTCGAGAATCAGCTCCTCGTTGGTGAGTAGGTTAGCTTCGCGAAGGTGATAATCAAGGGTGGCTTGTTGGGCAGGAGTGAGCATGGTGATTAGGCTATTTTTTTGATGGAATTTTGGCGGTTATTCAACAAGAGTGTTCGAAGGGCAATGATTACAGCTATGTAGTAAACTATACAAAGCGTTTCCAGGAGGGTATTTAGTAGTACTATTGAGCTATCAGATAAGCCAAAAGAGAAGGTCGGAAATAAGTATTTGTTGGCTAGGAGTAAGGATAAACTGGTTAGATAAGCTCCTATATATAATGCAGAGTTTGAACGCAGGCTAACCGGATTGACCTCATGTCGGTTTTGGTAGAAAAAGAGTAAACCGCTCAATAAATTGCCGACGACAGAACTTGTGACAAACCAAAAGCCCATACTTAAAGCTGATTCAACCGTTTCCTGCTGGTCCAAAGAGGTATTTAAAATAAAAAAACTTATAAAGATGCCAACGCTAATGAACCAGCGAGATCCATAAGTAAACGATTGAATCAGTCGCCATTCCATCAGTTTAGTCTGATGAAACTTCTGCGTTTGATACTCTTCCTCCATTTTTAACAGTCCTTTCCTGCCACCAAAACCTGAATGGATCTCCCGTAAGGCCACTTCGAAAGTCATGCCTTGAACAAGACGATCTTCTATCCCCGCCACGTAATGGTCGGTGAGTTCGGCAATCAAATCTTCATTGAGCAGCCAGTTTTCCTTACGCAAGTGGATGTCAATAGCGGTGAGTTGGGTGGGAGTGAGCATAGTTAAATACTTGGTTTCAGTTTCAATACCAGGTTCAGATTTTCCAGAAACGAGGTTAGATCAGCGATGCGTCCGGCGGCTTCCGTATGGCCAGTTTTGGTGAGCGAGTAGTACTTGCGGGCGCGGCCGTCCACAACTTGCGTTTCGGTGGTGAGTAGACCTTCGGCTTCAAGTTTGTGTAGGGCAGGATAGAGGGCACCTTCTGTAATGGTCATTTCGCCCGCTGTCAGGTCTTTTACTTTCTGCGTAATCTCGTAGCCGTACATTTTTTCGCGGTCTTCCAGCAACCGTAAAATCATGACCGATAGGCTACCTTTCAATAAAGAGGAATTATTGGACGTGTTCATAAGGCAAATGTACAAAAGAAATCTACATACCTCCAAATCTTAGGTATTAAATCTGAACCAAGATTTTTAGGATTTTATTGATTACTCTGATTTCACATCAAGCTTTCTTTGAAAGCAAAAAAATCATAGTCGGTCAGTAAAATCATAAAAATCCCGGTTCAGACATACCTTTGCAGGATAATGAAAACGTACCTTCGATTACTCTCGTTTGCCAAACCGCTGAGCCGATTCCTGACGCCATTCGTTTTGACGTCGCTGCTATCCAGTGTATTTGGCGTGTTGAATTTTACATTACTGATTCCGCTGCTTAGTATTCTGTTCGATAAGGTCGATGCCAAGCAAATGCAGGCATTTTTAAGTCAGCCTGCTCCTTCGTTGACAAGTGGCCCTACCGATTTCTTCAAATACTACCTCGCGCAGATATTTCAGGACTATGGCAAAGTGGGCGCTTTGCAATTCGTCTGCTTTGTGATTGTCCTTTCTGTACTGTTCAATAATCTGTTTAAGTATTTGTCAGTAAGGCAATTGGAGTCGTTTAAGGCGAGGATGGTGGCCAAGTTGCGTGAAGCGGTATTTTCCAAAACGCTTCAATTACACCTCGGTTTTTTCTCGAATGAGCGGAAAGGAAACCTGATTTCACGCACTACGACCGATGTTCAGGAGGTAGAAAACTCAATTGCCAATACGCTTTCTGCTGCCTCGAAAGAGGTCTTTTTGCTAATTGGCTACATTATTGCCTTACTCGCGACTTCGGTGAAATTGACCCTGTTCGCTATTCTCGTGATTCCCGTTTCGGGTATATTCATTGCCACGCTTGTTCGGCGGATGAAGCGGGATGCGCAGGATGTTCAGTTGCGACTGAGCGGCTTATTGAGTCTGCTCGATGAAACGTTTGGTGGCATGCGTGTCGTGAAAGGCTTTGTGGCAGAGGGCTTTATTCTGGATAAATTTCGTCAGGAAAACGAAGGATATCGGGATGCTGTCCGCTCGCTGGCAAATCGGCGCGAACTGGCGTCTCCTTTTTCGGAAGTAGTCGGGGTAGCGGTTGTTGCTAGTATTTTATTCTATGGCGGATCGCTGGTGTTGAGCGGACAGTCGGAGTTGACGGCGGCTGAATTCATTACCTATATCGCTATTTTTTCGCAGGTGACGCGTCCGGCTAAAGACATTTCCAACGCGTTCAGTGCCTCGCAACGGGGACTTGCTTCGGGCGAACGAGTTCTGGAACTGATCGATACACCCCCGGCTATTCAGGACAAACCCAATGCTATAACGCTGACGGATTTCCGGGATCGGATTTCGATGCAACATGTTTCCTTTGCTTACAATCCCGACACACCGGTTTTGCAGGATATTAGCTTTGACCTGCCAAAAGGCAAAACGATAGCGTTGGTTGGGTCATCAGGAGGGGGTAAATCGACGATTGCCGATCTGGTTCCTCGGTTTTACGATCCCACGGCCGGACAAATTCTGATTGACGGTGTGGATTTGCGCGATTGTAGTATGGCGTCGTTACGATCACAAATGGGTATTGTAACCCAGGAAAGTATCCTGTTTAACGATACCATTTTTAATAACATTGCTTTTGGGAATGCCGCAACTGAAGCGCAGGTGATGGAAGCTGCCCGGATTGCCAATGCTCACGATTTCATCATGGCACAGCCCGATGGTTACCAGACCATCATTGGAGATCGGGGTGGTAAATTGTCGGGTGGACAACGGCAGCGTATCAGCATTGCCCGGGCTATCCTGAAAAACCCACCTATTCTGATTCTCGACGAAGCGACGTCGGCGCTCGACACCGAATCGGAAAAGTTAGTGCAGGAAGCGTTAACTCGCCTGATGGCTAATCGGACAACGCTCGTAATTGCTCACCGACTAAGCACTATTCAACACGCCGATGTCATTCTGGTTGTGAATCAGGGCCGTATTGTAGAACGGGGCCGGCACGACGAACTGCTAACCTTAGAGGAAGGCTTCTACCGGAAATTAAATACAATGCAGCACGTTTAGTTAGATGCTGGCGCGGGTATTTACCCGTGCCTTTTAATCTAGCCAGCATTCGCTGGCGCATCATAAATAACCCTTGGGCCAGCGAATGCTGGCTAAAATTAAGGGCACGAGCAAATGCTCGCGCCAGAGTTTACTTACTCACAATAATCGTCCAGGCTGAGCCACTAGAGACTTTATATTTCTCCGAAAAATTGCCCTGATTGACCGCAATTGAAAAATCCATCAGGCTATTGATATACGCTACATCATCGCCAACGGGTGCTTCACCAAACGTATTTACCCATCGGGCCGACTTATCGTAGACTGATTTGCCATCCTGAAAAATCTGAATTCGAAGCATTTCGCCCGGTTTAACTCCTAGTTGCTCAATCATGGCTTTGGGAATATTACTCCAAACGTTGCCGTACTGAATATCGAGAATGGGAATGGTCCCTTTCACCAGCCCATCTTTGTATTCGGCTTTCTGATACGGTAAGCGTACTACCTCATTTGGAAGTTTGGCTCCAACCTGCGCAAACGTAATCGTGTGAGATGCCAGTCGGGCGGCTGTATAAGCGTATACATCACGGCCATGGAACGTATACGACTCGTTCGAATTTTTGCGTCGGTTGATCGCTTCGTTAATCTGCCGAATCTCCCGGATACCAAGTTGCTCGGCAATCAGCGTGAGCGTGCCGTTGTCGGGCGTCACAATGTAATGTCCAGACTTTGTTAACAGCACCACCGAACGTCGTTCAGTACCCACACCAGGATCGCATACCGATACAAATACAGTTCCTTTGGGGTAATAGATGGCTGTTTGGTAGAGTCGATAAGCCGCTTCCCAGATGTTGTAGGCTGGTATTTCGTGTGTAAGGTCAAACAACTTGAGTGTTGGCGAAACACCCAGAGCCACTCCTTTCATTGACGAAACAGCCCCGTCTTTCAGTCCAAAATCAGACTGAAAAACTACAATGCCATTTTGAGCTTGTGCTACCTGCCGGGTAACTAAGGCGAATACAAGGATAAGCCTGTAAATGATATGCATAGGAGTGAGTGGTGAATAAAGTTAGGTGTTAGTCTGCCAACGGTTTGAGTTGACTAAATAAACAACTATCCCTATACCAATCAAACTGATAAGGTCGGTGATCGTAAACACCACATGTATCCAGTTGAAATCAATAGGAGCAAGGGTGAGGAAATAGCCAATGAAATAAATTCCCCAAGTCCCAGCAACGGTTAGGGCCGATAGCCGGAATGCGGGATGAGCCTGGCTACCAGCTTCTTTCCAGAGCTTATTGAGTGTAAAGGCAATCGTAACGTAGTCGATTAGGGCGATGAGGCCCCAGACTAATTTAGGTACAGTTTCTATTTCATTGTCAAAGGAAAGTTGCTCATGACCAATATAGCTGGCAAAAACCATAAATATAGTCGCCATTATTAATCCCAGCAGTTGCCGTTTGTAAGTGTTGAACGGAAGGCGAAGTAGCGCGATTAGTTGAACCAACAGCAAAGGAGTCGTGATAAACCAGGCTATGTATCGGTATTGACCAATGGCATTGTAGGATTCCCGAATCAGGGTTTGGCGATCATTTGCATCGCTTACGGTGGCCATCTCCGCCAGCATATCGTGATAGTACGACTGGATCAGATAGTAGGTAAGGCCCGCTATAGCCGTACTAATTGTAGTCAGAATGAAGCTATTGGGTTCTAGTGAGTTGCGTTGCTCTGGAGAAGAAATTCTTGGCGTGATAAGCGAAATTATAAATGTGCCTAGAAAAGCAAACGCGGCCACGACCAAGAAAAAGTACGTGACCATCGAAAAAATACCAACGGTACCCGCTGTTGGTATGAATGTATTTGTTACTTCCATAAAACTAGAAATGGTAGGCCTGAATATACCTACCATTTCTAAACGCCCATAAGAACGCTCTGTTTATTTAATTGTCGCCTTAATTTGGGCAATCTGTTGGGTCGATTTATCAATCAATCCCTGAGCGTATGTTTTCAATGTAGCGTTATTACCATATTTCAGGTAGGTAGTCGCCATATCGATCGCATCCTGACGTTGATCCATCAGTAAGGTTGAAAAGTTTTTATCCAGATTACTGGTCAGTTTATCACTGCTACCTGTTTGCTGTAACTTCAGGCTCATAGCCTCAATATTACGACCTTGGGCCTGGGTGTAAGCCTGGTTAGGGCGCGTTGGCTTCAGCTGACGCATGGTGCCATCCAGTAGCGTTACGTCGGCATCAACGGTGGGAAGCATAGTCTTGGCCATTTTTATCAAGGCCGTGTCTTTTCCGCTCTGAATTTCCTGTTTCAGTAAATCCTGAACACCTTGGGCATGAAGCTTTGCCTGAAAAGAGTAATCGAAATCGGGGTCACCCGTAGCTACCAGTTTTTTTATTTTCGTAACGGACTGCTGTAAAGGTGTTAGAAGCGTTGCTTTAGCAGGATCGCTAGCTGTACTAGTCGCTGCGGTTGAGCCAGTTGTTGCCTGGGCACAGGCTGTTAAAGAACCACCGGCTAGCAGGGCCGCAATTGCCCAAAGGGATAAATTAGATTGGAACGTTTTCATTGTGTGTACTGATCTAATGGACTATGTTTTGCCGTTAAAGTAAGCGGGTTATACTCTAAAGACAAGAATTAGGCCAGAAGGTTTAATGAATGTGCCTTAGCAGCAGGAAGATAGATAGCTTACAACAAACAAAAGAGGGGCAAAATATGCCCCTCTTGAAAAAATATCTTTCATTAAATTATCGCTATTCTGCTAGGCTTTGAGAGAGAAGCGAAGATATAATTCTAGTGTTTTCAGAATTGTTAAATATTCCAGAAAGTAGACTTATGAGTTCCTTTTCATCTCTTGCTACTTTATGGTTCTCAAAAGGCTCATCGTCCAATTCAATGTCGGTCATGACAGTAAGAGGATAGTACTCCACGATCTTATGGCTAACCGAAAAAAGCTTATAACGGTAATTATTTATCGCAGGAGCGACTACATAGAAATGATGTACTATTTGACCAAACTCTTGAGTCGTTTCAATCTCCGCTGAAAGCACGTTGTTAGTTTTTACCATCAAATAGCCTGCCTGTTCTTTTAAAATTGCTTTTGGGCTCTTCGTCTTATCGATGACAAAATCAGGCCAAAGGTTTTGCGTTTCCATATTCCTTAAAATTTCAACGTAAAAAATAACGGCAAATGGTCGGAGTAAGTACTCTGGTTGGGTGTATTTCGCGTTGTTATCAGTGAAGTTACACCATCAGTTTGAATAATCTCTAAACTATCTTTTACAAAATTAGGCACTAGTCTAGGACGTATCAATACCTGATCAAATACGTTCCACTCATAGCAAACATGCTCAGCGTGTTTGTAGTAGTACGTTCCAGAAACGTCTTTATTCAAATCGCCAAACAGACTCCAGGTTGGATTATAAAAGTAGGGATATTCGCGTGTTTGCACAGTTCTATATCCAAGGCTTGCCACCTCACTTGACATAGTACCGTGAAATCCATTGGCTTTTATCATGCCAGTCTCAAATGGATTCATATTGAAATCGCCGAGTACAATATGGCGGTCAAACTGGAGTCTATTCTCAACTCTAATGAGTTGATCTGCTGTTAATGAGGCCGCTTCATTCTGGCTTTCTGCCGTAAAATTACCCTTGTCGACTAAATGGAGAGCCGTGAGCAGGAAATCTTCACCAGTTGGTAAGTGAATGTGTCGAATCGTAAGCCGGGCGGTCTCTTCAATTGGTGCGATTGAATTGTAGTGAAACTTGGTAATGATTGTGATCTTTTTACATTGAGACAACGGATGATTCTGAAAATAGTGTGGCCCAGTTGTGTTCAGCGCCTGTATAAGTTGTACTGAACTGACTGGATTCTCGGCCAGTACCAGAATATCAATGCCTCTGTTATGCGCAAGATTGACAATCTGCGGAGTTAGATTTTTCTTTTGAACGTTCCAGAATAAGACATTAATGTAGGACATCTGCTAAACAAAAAAGCCTAGTGCATGTAAATACACTAGGCTCAAAACTAATTAAAATTTGGTTACAACCGGATAATCTCTGCCCCAATCGCATTCAAACGCGTGTCGATATGTTGATAACCCCGGTCGATCTGCTCGATACTGTCGATGATGCTGGTTCCCTTGGCCGACATAGCCGCAATTAGTAACGCAACCCCCGCCCGAATATCTGGCGACGACATGCGAATGCCTTTTAGCGGAACCTGACGATTTAAGCCAACAACCGTAGCTCGGTGGGGATCGCAGAGAATAATCTGAGCACCCATGTCGATCAGTTTATCCACAAAAAACAGCCGACTTTCGAACATTTTCTGGTGGATAAGTAGCGTTCCCTGCGCCTGAACGGCGGTTACGAGAACAATACTGAGTAAGTCGGGGGTGAATCCAGGCCAGGGAGCATCGGCAACAGTCATCATGCCGCCATCCAGAAAACTTTCGATCTGGTAATGCTCCTGAGCAGGAACGTAAATGTCATCACCCCGAAATTCCATCTGAATACCCAACCGTTTGAATTGATCAGGAATGATGCCCAACTCAGGAATCCGGCAGTTTTTGATCGTAATTTCCGATTGCGTCATGGCCGCTAGACCAATGAACGAGCCAATTTCAATCATATCGGGCAGCATGGTATGCTCGGTGCCTTTCAGCTCCGTAACACCCTCAATCGTAAGCAGATTGGAGCCAACGCCAGAAATTTTTGCGCCCATCGAATTGAGCATCCGGCTCAACTGCTGCAGGTAAGGCTCACAGGCAGCATTGTAAATGGTTGTAATTCCTTCGGCCATAACAGCGGCCATCAGGATGTTTGCGGTACCCGTTACTGACGCTTCATCAAGGAGCATGTAGGTACCACGCAGATTACTGGCATCAACCTGGTAATAGCCGCCGTCATTGGCGTCATAGTTGAACTGAGCTCCCAGTTTTTCGAAACCTAAAAAGTGCGTATCTAACCGCCGACGGCCAATTTTGTCGCCACCAGGCCGGGGAATACGTCCTTTTTTGAACCGGGCCAGCATGGGGCCAAGTAACATCACCGATCCACGAAGGGCAGCGGCTTTGCGCTTGTAAGTATCGGTTTCCAGATAGTCCAGATTAACATCACTGGCCTGAAAACGGTAAGAACTTTCGCCAATTTTGGTTACCCAAACCCCCAAATCACCCAGCAAGTCGATAAGCTGGTTGACATCGCGAATGCCTGGAATATTATGAATAATAACGGGTTCTTTGGTCAGGAGTACAGCGCAAAGAATCTGTAACGCTTCGTTTTTTGCGCCCTGCGGAATAAGTTCGCCTTTGAGTTTACGCCCTCCTGTAATTTGAAAAGATGCCATTTGTAAAATGATGAATGATGAATGATGAATTATAAATGATTAGTTAGGCTGATTATGTATGCATTCATCATTTATAATTCATCATTGGAAAATTATCGTCTCCGTCTTTGGTTGTCAGAACCATTTCCAGATCCCCCATCGCGGTCGTTCCGGTTCCGGTCGTTATTCCGATTGGGTCCGCCATTTCGGTTGCCGAAGTTGCGTTGACCACCCCCGTCTCGGTTTGGTCGCCCGCCCTGATTCGAACCTGATCCTCCATCACGTGGTCCGTCACTACGGTTGTTTCGGTTGCTGAAATTACGCTGTCCCCCATCACGGTTTGAGCGCCCCTGATTCATGCCTGACCCGTCATTGCGGTTGTCGCGGTTCCGGTCGTTCCGATACGTATTACCGCCCAGGCGTTGTGGTTGGTCGCCGGTGCGCTCACGGGGAGTCGCTTCAACAAGGCCTTCTTCCCGAATCAGTTTAATATCATCGTAAAGCTTACCATTCGAGAGCTCAATTAAGCTCTGGTAAATGGTTTCGTCTTCAACCGATTCTTTGTTCCAGGCCTGATAGAACGTACGCATCAGGCGTGTTAAGTAAGAGACAAAAGCCCGTCGTTCATCGGGTTCTTCCAGCGAGATGGCCTTAGCAATCAATAAATCTACATTACGACCAAAATGTTTAAACTTCAAATGGTGCGTATTATAGGGAACTCGCTGCGGTTTTTTGCCGAGTGCTTCTTCGGATGGAGGTGGATAAGGACTGTCAACATCCAGTGTGAAACCAGACATTATATATAGGTCATCCCACAACTTGTTGTAGTAATCCTGACCATCTTTCATGTTGGGGTGAATCTGCCGCATCAATTCAATCAGGATATGCGCGTATCGGGTGCGCTTTTCCCGATCTTCGATGTTGACCATGTTGTCAACCAACTTTTGGATACTACTGCCGTATTCTTTCAAGTCCTTGTCGGATTTGTGATAGTAAAAACAAAAGTACAAAGAAAGGAGCGAGGTGCAAGGTGCCCGGAGCAGGGTAAGCGGAGTTGTTAGGTAGAATATGTTATTTTTGCGCCCTGCTCTGTGCTCCTTGCACCTCGTCCCATGCTAACCAACTTTCGCACCGAACTTTCTGACACGATTCGATTGAGTATACCGATTATTATTGCTCAATTAGGGGTGGTGTTAATGGGGGTTACCGATAACTTGTTTGTTGGGCGATTACTGGGCGCAGTACCATTAGGAGCCGCTGGATTGGCTAATTCGCTCTCATTCCTGATGTCGAGCATTGGGGTAGGTGGGTTGTCGGTTGTGGCGGCCTTAGTTTCCAAGGCGTACAACCAAAGCGATGTGGCTGGCATTAACCGATTGTTTCGGGCTGGACTTCGGGTTGCCTTATTACTAAGCGTTGTACTAGGAGGACTTTCGGCACTGCTGGCATTTAATTTTGAGTTGTTTGGGCAAACGCCAGAGGTGACACGGCTGACGCGGGATTTTATGCTCATTCTGAGTGCATCGTTACTGCCGCTGATGGTGTTCGTGGCCGCCCGTCAACTTTGCGATGGCCTCCGTTATCCACGAGTGGCCATGGCTATTACGCTTTCAGCTTTGCTGATTAACGCTCTTTTTAATTATGTGTTGATTAAAGGGGTAGGACCGTTTCCGACACTAGGACTTATGGGGTCTGCCCTGGCTACGCTTCTCTCCCGAACGTTTATGGCTGGCGTAATGCTACTCTACATTTATCGGGCTGAGCGCTTTAAAGAGTACCTGACAACGGCTTATCGTTCGTTACCCACGTCTGAATACGTATGGGAGATTCTGCGTCTGGGTATTCCGGGTGGCCTCACGTTTTTCTTTGAGGTAGCGACTTTTGCATTGGCCGTGGTGATTGTTGGCTGGCTTGGCGAAGATCGACTGGCGGCTCACCAGATTGCGATCAATATGGCGTCGGTTACCTACATGATGGCTACAGGGATTTCGTCGGCGGCTGCGATTCGGGTGAGTGCCGCCGTTGGTCGGGGTAGCCGCGAGGGCGTATGGCGGGCTGGGGTAGCCGCGTTTATGCTTTCCGTCAGTTTTATGGGTGTGATGGCCTTGTTGTTTCTAACCGCAAACGACTGGCTGGTTACCTTATATATTCGGGACAATCCGGCAGTTATGCAAATCGCAGCTTCATTAGTGATCATCGCTGGTTTCTTTCAGCTTTCCGATGGGGTCCAGGTTGTTGCGTTAGGCAGTTTGCGGGGTTTGTCGGATGTTAATGTTCCGACCCTGATTACCCTGTTTTCGTACTGGGTTGTGGCGTTGCCATTAAGTTATGTCCTCGCTTTCCCTGGTAAGCTGGACGCTGTTGGCGTCTGGATTGGACTACTAACGGGCCTAAGTATAGCTGCCATTTTGTTAACCTGGCGATTTTTCAACCAGATCAAACGGGTTAATTTGACGCTAACAAACACGACTGACGTCATGACCCACTAGAGTCTATTTCATGGCCTCCAGCATTTCTGCCCGCGTCGGTCGTTCTGTAGCGAGTTCATACGCAATACCTTCCCGATCCAGCAGATTCATAAAATCCGCATAGTCAGCTTTCTCGACCGAAAAGATGTACCAGCTTTCGTAAGGCTCGTTGAATCGTTCAACCTCAGTTAGCAATGCCTGTTTTTGTAGGTTCTGATATTGCTTTGTATCAAGATCACCTTGCTTAATGAGAAAATACCACACGTACTGATTGATGGTTTACGGTTTGTGATTTACGATTTAGTATAAAACCCCGCGTAACAAATTGCTACGCGGGGTTTTATGGTGATCAATCCTGGTAACCTGCTAACTAAAACTATTTGTTGACAGCCAGAATGTAATCGGCAAGAACAAGACCTGCCTCATTGAGATAGAGGTCTTTTTTCTTCTTGGGCGCATTGGGCGATGGGGTCCCGGTTTCATCAATTGGAGCCGATGCCTGCGATACTTTATTGGCGGCTGCGCGTTTCCGTTCGGCCTCTTCACGCTCTTTCCGGCGTTTCGATTCCTGCAATGAAACAACCGTGTTTTCTTTCGCTTTCTTGAAGTCGGCTAAATCCTGCGCTAGTTGTTTCAACTCAGGATCTGATTTCAGACGTTGATCAAAGCGATCGCGTAATCGTGCCAAAATTTTATCATCAAGACCATGAGATTGCTCATAGCGGGTCGAATTGATCTGATCCCAGGGCAGGGCGCTTGGCTGTGAGCTTTCGCCATATTCCTCCGCCGAGAAAGCCGATGGGAACTGGATATCCGGAGTTACGCCTTTGTGCTGTGTGCTGCTGCCGTTGATGCGATAGAATTTCTGAATCGTCATCTTCACCTGACCTACTTTTTCTGGCTCTTTAGGTAACCATTGGTTAAGGTCGATCAGGGTTTGTACCGTCCCTTTACCGAAGGTTTGGCCACCAACGATAATACCGCGTTTGTAATCCTGAATGGCAGCTGCAAAAATTTCGGAAGCCGATGCACTGAAACGGTTTACTAGAACGGCCAGCGGACCATCGTAAGTGACAGACGGATCTGGATCTGTATATACTTCCGTTTCGCCGTTTGACTCACGTACCTGAACAACCGGACCTTTTGGGATAAACAGACCTGTCAGGTTAATGGCTTCGGTTAATGAACCACCTCCATCATCGCGTAAGTCGATAACGATACCAGCTACTTTCTCGGCTTTTAGCGAATCAATGAATTTTTTGACATCGCTTGTTGTGCTGCTAAAGCCTTCTTCACGCTTGCGGGCACCCTCAAAATCACGGTAGAACATCGGGACGTTAATGACCCCAATTTTAAACGTCTTTCCGTTATCAGTTACCTCAATGACTTCTTTTTTAGCCCGTTGATCTTCCAGTTTGATTTTCTCGCGAACCAGCCGGATTTCTTTAGGTGGAGCACCCGCCAATGCGTTTGGCGAAACAACCTGTAAACGTACGACCGTACCTTTGGGTCCTTTAATCAGTTTGACAACCTCATCAACCTGCCAGTTCATGGTATTCACCATAGGGCCATTGTCACCCTGGGCTACACCCGCAATTTTGTCGTTGACCTTAACCAGGTTACTCTTAAAGGCAGGCCCACCCGGTAAAACGCTGGTAATCTTGATGTATTCGCCATCTTCCTGGAGCATAGCCCCAATCCCTTCCAGCGACTGGCTCATTTCCTGATTGAAACGGTCGGCGTTGGTCGGCGAAAAATAGTTGGTATGTGGGTCAAGGGCTTCGGCGAACGAATTCATGTAAATCTGGAACACGTCGGCACTTTTGATCCGATTATACGCTTTGTCAAGATTAGCGTAACGCTGGGTCATAGTTGCCACCACCACGCTATCTTTTCGATTGCCTAGCTTAAGTTCTAACTCCTGATTTTTCAGGATTTTGCGCCACAGATCATTTTGCTCTTCTACCGTTTTAGGCCAGGCTGCCTTTTCCCGATCAGTATTGAAGCTTTCATCTTCGGTGAACGAAAATGGCTTCTTGATCTGCTCCTTAATAAATGCGCTGCGTTCCTGGTACCGTTTACGGAAAACGTTGTACAGGTCAAAAGCCGCTGTCAGATCGCCATTGACGAGTGCTTCATCGATCTGATAGCGGTACTTTTCGAAAGACGCTACATCTGAGGCTAACAGATACGTTTTGTTGCCATCAAGTTCTTTGAGGTAATTATCCCACACTACCGACGACAGCGAATCGTTCAACCGCACTTTCCGGTAGTGATATTGAGTCAGTATCTTAGCGACCAGTGCTTCGACTTTCTCTTGTGAAATGGATGGTTTCAGATCTTCAGCAGCATCTGAGGCTGACAATGCCTGTAAGGACGACACACCGCCTGGGGCACCATTCGAAGGGGAGTCCGGCTGAAAGCTCAGCATCAGCACGGGCAATAGGGTTACCAGATACTTTTTCATCTATATTACCCAGGTTAATGGCGAAAGAGCAAAAGAGTGAATGAGCGAAAACTATCTGGTTGTCAATACGCTCATTCACTCTTTCGTTCTTTCACTCTTTAGTTATTGTTTAACAATATCAAGTAACTCAACATCGAACACTAATGTTGAGCCGGGTTTAATATCGGCACCGGCTGACCGGTCGCCATACGCTAAATCAGAGGGGATATACAGCTTCCATTTTGAGCCGACGGGCATCAGTTGGAGCGCTTCTGTCCAGCCTTTGATGACTTCAGTAACACCAAATTCGGCGGGTTGGCCGCGTTCTACAGAACTATCAAAAACTTTACCATCAATCAGCCGACCGGTGTAGTGTACTTTAACCCGATCAGTAGCGGCTGGTTTTGGGCCTGTGCCTTCTTTTTCAATCGAATACTGTAAGCCACTGGTTGTCGTTACTACGCCAGCTTTTGTTTTGTTTTCAGCCAAAAATGCACTGCCAATTTTTTTGTTTTCGGCTGAGGCTTTCATGCCTTCTGCATTGCGGGCTGCCATCTGCTTCTGCATGAAATTATTCATAACCTGACCGCACTGCGCCTGTGTTAGCTGAGTTGGCTGATCCTTTAAGGCGTCTTCCAGCCCGCGCATTAGTAAAGCGTTGTTAAGGTCCGTAATCCCTTGTTGCTTCAGGTTCTGAGCCATAAACACGCCAATACTATAACTAACGGAATCTTGGGTCGAAGCGATTGTTGCTCCTGCAGTGGCAGGTTTAGCAGCGGTGGCTGGTTTAGCCGATGCCGGCTTTTTAGCGGCAGGTTTCTTAACTTGTGCAGTCGCGGAACCAGCGACAAAAACGGCCGACGCAATACCGGCCAGCATCCATTGATTAAACTTCATGCGAAAACGAAACGTGATGTATATAAACGAACGGTAATGCTATTGAAACGTGAATGAATAGGATAAAAGTTTAGCGATAGCCCAATTCGCAAAAAAAATAGTTAGCGAAAGCCTCATCCATCATACGATAATTCTATATCGAATTCAGCAATTAAAAGTAGTTGAAAATTTGGCTTATGTCAATTTTGATTGCTTAAAGTACCGTTAATTAGGATGAACGGTTTCGGATGCCTACCCAGTGGCTAATAACTTGACGATAGTATATCGGAAAAGTCTAAGATTCAGCCATTGATTCTGTGTTTCATCGCATTTTTATTAAATTTTAGTCGTACCTTTGCGGCCGAAAAAACAACATTAAAATCTCATTATACACATATGGAATCCGTAAGACCCGACGAGATATCAGCCATTCTGCGCCAGCAACTGGCCGGAACCCAAACCGAGGCTGAACTCGAGGAAGTCGGTACGGTGCTGCAAATCGGCGACGGCGTAGCGCGTATCTACGGCCTCTCGAAGGTGCAGGCCGGCGAATTGCTGTCGTTTGACAATGGGCTTCAGGCCATGGCGCTGAACCTCGAAGAAGATAACGTTGGAGCTGTATTGCTCGGCGATTATTCGGAAATCAAAGAAGGCGATACCGTTAAACGTACTGATCAGATTGCCTACGTAAACGTAGGTGATGGCATTCTTGGCCGCGTAGTGAACACACTCGGTCTGCCAATTGATGGTATGGGTCCTATCCAGGGCGAGCTGTTCCAAATGCCGATGGAGCGTAAAGCGCCGGGCGTAATTTTCCGTCAGCCAGTAAACGAGCCACTGCAAACGGGTATTAAGGCTATCGATGCCATGATTCCCATTGGTCGGGGTCAGCGTGAATTGATTATCGGCGACCGTCAGACGGGTAAAACCGCTGTGGCGATCGATACGATTATCAACCAGAAAGAGTTTTTCGAGAAGGGTCAACCTGTATTCTGTATCTACGTTGCCTGCGGTCAGAAAGCATCTACTGTGAAAATGGTAGAGCAAACACTGCGTAAGGCTGGTGCTATGGACTACACGGTAATCGTAGCGGCTAATGCTTCTGACCCATCGCCGATGCAGTTCTTCGCACCATTTACGGGAGCTGCTATTGGTGAATATTTCCGTGATACAGGTCGCCCTGCACTGGTTGTTTATGACGATTTGTCGAAACAAGCTGTTGCCTACCGCGAAGTATCGCTGCTGTTGCGTCGCCCACCAGGACGTGAAGCTTACCCAGGAGACGTGTTCTACCTACACAGCCGTTTATTAGAGCGGGCCGCGAAAGTCAACGCTAACGACGACATCGCTAAAACGATGAACGATCTGCCACCAAGTCTGAAAGACAAGGTAAAAGGTGGTGGTTCATTAACTGCGTTGCCAATCATTGAAACCCAGGCTGGTGACGTATCGGCTTATATTCCGACGAACGTAATTTCGATTACGGATGGTCAGATCTTCCTGGAGTCGAACTTGTTTAACGCGGGTATCCGTCCTGCTATCAACGTAGGTATCTCGGTATCGCGGGTAGGTGGTAACGCCCAGATCAAGTCGATGAAGAAAGTGGCAGGTACGCTGAAGCTGGACCAGGCTCAGTTCCGTGAATTAGAAGCCTTCGCTAAATTCGGTTCTGATCTTGATGCCTCGACGAAATTGACCATCGAACGGGGGCGTCGTAACCAGGAAATGTTGAAGCAACCACAGTACTCGCCAGTTCCGGTTGAGCTGCAAGTGGCTATTATCTACGCGTCAACCAATGGTTTGCTTGATAAAGTGCCTGTTAATAAAGTAAAAGAATTCGAAAGTGAATTCGGAATGATACTGAGTGCACAGTACCCAGCCGTTCTGAGTGATCTACGCGCCGGTAAACTAACCGACGAAGCAACAGCAACATTGAAGAAAGTAGCTGCTGACCTCTCGGCCCAATATTAAAAAGGTTTTCAGTTTACGGTTTATGGTTGGCTGACGCATCCATTCTTGCATGAGCCAACCGTGAACCGTAAACTATAAACCGTAAACTATACTATGGCCAGTTTAAAAGAAGTACGTGCGCGGATTTCGTCGATTAACTCGACTCAGCAGATTACGAAAGCCATGAAAATGGTTGCGGCTGCTAAGTTGCGCCGGGCACAGGAGAACATAACACAATTACGGCCCTACGCACAGAAACTGAGCCAGATGCTTGGAACGGTTTCGGCAGGTGCAGAAACGGCTTCAGAAAGTCCTTATCAGCAGCAGCGATCTGTTGAGCGTGTATTGCTCATTGTCGTCACTTCTGATCGGGGTCTTTGCGGAGCGTTTAACACCAATGCAGTGAAAGGTGCTTTGGCGCTTATAGACGAAAAATATTCGTCGCAGGCTCGTTCGGGCAACGTTGAAATTATGGCCATTGGCAAGAAGGGCGCAGAAGCGTTCCAACGCCGGGGCTTTAAAGTCAACACGTCGCACGTTGATGTTCTTCGGCTCGTTGAACTTTTCTCGGGTTCGGGAAGCTGCTGAAGAAGCGATGGAAGGATTTGCCAACGGGCGCTATGATGTAGTTGAAGTGATCTACAATGAGTTTAAGAACGCTGCCATGCAGATCGTTCGGGCAGAACAAATGCTCCCTATTGTAGCGACAACTCCTCCAGCCGGTTCTACCAGCTCGATCAATTACATATTTGAGCCTTCGGAAGTAGAAATCGTAACGGAGTTAATTCCGAAAACGATTAAAATTCAATTGTACAAAGCAGTATTGGATTCCAATGCATCGGAACATGGTGCACGGATGACGGCAATGGACAAAGCAACGGATAACGCAGGCGAACTGTTGAAACAACTGCGTTTAGTATACAACCGTACGCGTCAGGCTGCTATTACAACGGAAATTCTTGAAATCGTGGGTGGTGCAGAGGCATTAGCAAGTGCTTAGAGCCAGCTAAATATAATTAGGCATAAGGAAGCCGTTCTCTAAACAGAGAGCGGCTTCCTTGCGTATATAACATATTTTTTGCGAACCTATTGCAACGGTTTGCTTTACTTGAGCGTCATAGATAGGGAATCAGGAAGGATTTTCTAGGTAAGTTCGCTTACTGAAGTTCTTTGGTTAGTGAGCGCCATTTTTTACCTGGTTAACCTAAGGATTAATACGTTGAATCGATCAGAAATTGGCTCTGTAAAAGACACAGATTAATTGGTCGTTAAATTTAGTTAATTCAAATAAATGCGACTGATAATCAGTATATTGATGCTGGTTTTGTAAGATTAAAATCGGAACGAATATGACCCAGTTTTAGTTATTTCATTGTCACATACGAATGCTCGTTTCTTCAACGTTTATTAAGCGGTTTGACAACAATTAACGACTCAAAATACATGAAATTCAAAGGCATAATCACTAGTTTGTTCGTCGTCGGTACGCTGGCGTCCTGCGCTCCAGCCATTACAGTTAAATACGACTACGATCCTAAGGTAAACGTTCGGCAATTTTCAACTTACCGTATTGAAGCTGACCGGCAGCGGAATGCTGACCCAATTGTGGGTAGCAACCTGAACCAGCGTCGGATTGCCGATGCGCTTGATCAAACGCTTAAAGCGCGAGGTTATAAGCCTGTAACGCAGGGAGAAGCTGATCTGGTTGTTCGGTTCTTTATGGATTCGAAAGACAAGCAGCAAATCCAGTCCAACAACATGTACTCGCCTTATTCGTGGTGGTACGGTGGTATGGGCAACAACGTATACTCGCGTCAGTATGAAGAAAACCGGGTTGTTGTTAACGTATCGGATGCCCGAACCAATGATATCATCTGGCAGGGTTGGGCAACAGGCCAGTTAAATACGCGTAACAAAGAGCGCGATCGTGATCAGGCTTTCCGGGAAACAGTAACTAGTATTATGAAGAATTTCCCTGAGAGTGCTGGCCAGGATTATGGTGCCGCTCGCTAATAGAATTAATGACTAAAGAAAAACCTGTCATCTCACCGATGACAGGTTTTTTTATGGCCATAGCTTTTCGTTAAATTGCGGCTTTATGTTCTGTTATGCCTGCTGTAAGCCGAAGAATTATTTATTCGCTTATCGCAGTAGTCGTCGTACTACTGTTGGGCATTGCGGCATTGCTTAGCGTTGCCAATCAACGTCATCAACGACTCGAAGATGCAACGATTGACTTTCAGCGCAATCTTACGCAACAAGAAAATAAAATAGAGGATTTGCAGTCAAAGCTTGCCAACTGCGACACGATTCAAACCAGTGTTCCTGCCCCTGCCGCTCCTGTTGACTCTTCATGGGATTCTGCTGCCTCCACAACAGCATCGGATTCGACGCAAAATGTTAGCCGATCCCAGTCACCGTCACCAGAATGGTGATTAAATGTTTCAGGTTTAATGTTTCAAGTTCCTTAACTTTTGTCATGCTGACGAAAACACCTGCTTGTAAACAGGTCTTTAACCTATTTCAAGAATTTTTCGATTGTCTGACGGATAAGTTGGCGACTTATAGCTGAATTATAGGGCGTTTGCTGGGCAACTACAGCCAATTCATCCAACTCTCGGCTTAGCACACTGCCTTTCACTTGTCCTTTAAAAGCCACAGTATCTCGGTTAGTTAGCATTTCAGTCCAAACAGTGCGAACGTCGGCCCAATATGCTCGATTTTTAGCCCACCACCCTTTGGCTGCCTGACATTTTTTATCGTCGGTGCGCTTGTAGACATTTAATCCTTTTTCGGAGGCTAGTATTTGGTCACCTACCTCAGTGCGGATGATTTTGTCGTTATCCTGTTCATGGATATAACCGTCTGGCAGGATTTCGTGGTGGTTTCTACGACGCAGGACGTTGTAATCTGTACGTTTCGTGTATTCTCTACGCGGCAAAGGAGCATCAGCGGTACTTTCCCAATAGTGTCGACCATCCACATGAACCCATGTTGCCGATCCTTCATAACGTGGACTATCATCAACTTCAAAAACTTTCTGAGTCCATTGGCCCTTCACCTGCCCAGCCGATAGTGTTGAACGTTTCCAGGTGGTATTCTGATCAAATTTGAGCAAGCTGGTATTCTGATAGAACCAGTCTTCGCGCCAGTGCTTCACAATCATGGAATCGTTGATAACCAGCAGGTGCTGAATAACGATTTTGTTCGGTCGAGAGGTTGGGCCAGACTCTTCATCGACAAATACCCATTCGGTCCCTTTGGCGCTGTATCGATCCTTAAACGTGTAGGTTTTATCGGGAGCAAACGTCTCAGCGTATAAGAAGGTAACATCATGGCAACCACATTGGCCTTTAATAGCAGCTATGTCCTCAGCTTTGGGCGTTAATTGGGCGAATAGGCCTCTACCAATTAGCAATAAGAGAAGCACCAATGAAGGTAAACGCATGGTAGAGAAGGCATTGGGTGAACTAATGTTGATCCTGTAAAAATAGATTGATTTGACAGAACGAACCCATCGGCAGTTACAAAGTTATTGTGGAGCTTAAATCTCTAAAATGCAAAAAGCCCCCAAATTTGGAGGCTTTTTTACGTGTTCATAGGTTGGTTATTCAAAGACGTTATCTTCGTACGTAACGCTAGAGAGCTTTTTATCTAAGTAATACACTTGGTCAGCTGGGATCTGATCAATCAGGTCGAGGCAACGACGAGCAATGTATTCTTCTTCCATTTGCTCTTTCACATACCACTTCAGAAGTTCTTCGGTAGCGTAGTCATTTTCCCGACGGCAGATCGTGATGATTCGGTTGATTGAATCCGTTACAGCGATTTCCTGTTCCAGCGTAGCTTCGAAAACTGCTTTTAATGAATCAAATTCCTGTCCAACTGCTGGAATTTCGGGCGAATAAGCCGTAGCACCCTGATCGCAGAGGTAGTGGAATAGTTTCATGCCGTGTTTACGTTCTTCCTCCGATTGTTTGTAGAAAAAGCCCGCGCAATAGTCAAGACCACTGCGATCACACCAGCCTGCCATCGCCAAATATTTCGAAGAGGCAGTCAATTCCATTTGTATTTGCTGGTTCAGTGCCAGCTCGACGCTTTCTTTTATCGAGGTGCGTAGTCTTGCTAAATCTTTCATGATGCGTAACCGTTGCCGGTGAGAAATCGATATGACAAAACAACACAAAAAAACCGACCCATGTTGCAGTGTCGGTTGATTATCAGGAAATTTAGAAAAAGTCTATTTATGTCTATTCGGCTACCGAGCAGCCACATTCGCGTAGCATAGCGTTTAATTCCAGCATGACTTTAGCGCCGTGGAGTAGTTCGCGAAGATGAACAACTTCACAAAGTGTTAGTACATAACACCGCTCGGAACGGGGAGGAGTCAGGATCTCAACATCGTGAGCAGCCGCTGTACTTAACGCCATTTGACGGATATCGATGGTTTCGACCATGCGCCGAAACTGGACAAAATCACGGGCAGATAATTGTGTATGTGTATCCCAAAATTCCAGAATCAGTCGATTGCTTGCATCGCACTGATAAACAACACCTCGCTCGGTTCGAAATACTTCCTGGTACGTTGCTGGTACGTTACTCGTCATGGTTACGGAAATGAATACACAAAGATATAACGTAACGGTTAATTTAGATAGTGTCTAAACAATATTTTCATCACGATTTAACGAGCACCCGTATTTATCGGCTTGCTGGAGGCTATTGGTAAAGATAACCAGCCTGTTTTGCCATCCAGACTGCGTACTAACTGAAAGGAATTCGTTGTAGCGAGCACATCAATTGCGGAGCCAACAGGCAACGATTTGATGGCTCCTGCCTGTGCATTGGCGGCATCTAATAAATTTTGAGAGGTAGCTAAGGTTAAGCGATACAATGGGCGTTTTTGGGCTTCTGTCGTCGCGCTGGGGATATAACCAGTCAAACCATTTGGTAACTCTACCCGCAGCCAGGCTTCGGTACCACCAACGATAGTCAGCGCTGATGATTTGGGCAATTCCCGTAAAACAGGCGCATCGCTATGCGGGGCTAACCGAACTGCTGATTTAAGGGCTGATACGCGAATCGTATCGCCCAGCCTCGACAGAGGGAGTAACGTTTGTTTGGCGGGGCCGCGGCCAAGTCGAATGTACGGAAGTGGGTCTGTGGCGCCATCGGTGAACCCATAGATGCCAAAATGTAAATGAGGGCCGGTGGTGCGCGCATTGCCCGTGTTGCCAACAAAACCAACGGTATCGCCAACTGACACATGCTGCCCGTTGCTAACATTCCAGCGGTCCAAATGGGCATAATAAAGGCGAATATTCCGGTCGTTATCGGTCAGAAAAGCGACGTTTCCGCCAAGTGTGTTGGTGCCTACACCTGTAATGATGCCATCGACCGACGCCAGGGCAGGAGTACCTTTAGGCGCAAAGATATCGACACCTTCATGCCGCCGACGCCCACCATCGCGAACAGCACCGAAGTAACTGCTGATTTGACGACTATCGCGGCCTTTCACGGGGAATGCCAGAGCGGGCTCTCGGGTAACGTTGATGGTATAGCTGCCACTTCGTAGCAACTCAGGCTGAATGCGGATGAGATAGGATTGCGTTTTCCGTGGCTCCCAGGTCAATACGTTTGTATCAGCTTTTGAAGCTGCTGTTAAACTAAGCCGATTGCGGTCGTCAAGAGAAAATACGTCAATAAACACCTGGGTTTGTTTTACTCCCTGCGTTTCAACTTTTATCAGAAAGCGGTCACCTCGCTGGGCATCCAGACGATAGCCTACGGCAAAGGCCTTATTCGCGGAGAAGTAGCCACTTTCGCGATATGGGATCGTAATTTTCAAGGAATCGCGGAGCGCTTGTTCGCCAGCCGTGAGCCAGTCAAGACCCAGGGCGGTGCGGTCGAGTTTGGCCTCCTTGAGCGACTGACCATATTGCTCATGGGGTGAGGATGGTTTGAAAAGATTTGCCGTGGGGCCAACACCCGTACAGGCACTAAACCAGCCAATGAGCAACCCTACAGAAAGAAAACGGAGCGAATAGTTGATTACCATACTTATACTATAGTAGTAAACGATTTTGCTTCATTGATATTTTAAGCGGGAGTGCGAGAACAAGAATGAGGTAATACAACTGTCCATTCGTCTGCTATTGAGTTTTTGTCAGACAAACGATTTGACTGATCAATAAGTTATGAGCTATCTAAACACAGATGCCCTAACCATCGGTTAAGGCATCTGTGTTTAGAGGGTAATGAACCAATAGGTATCGTTTTATTAAGCTGTTTGCTGCCCTCGTTTCGTCAGGAGATAAACGGGTATTCCCAAACCAGCAATGAGTAAGCCCATTCCCGTATTGAATGTTTTGGTGTAGAGCAGAATACCGCAGATGGTCAGCGCAGCAATGATATACAGAGCGGGGACTAAAGGATAACCAAATGCCCGGTAGGGACGCTCAGTATTGGGCTCGGTGCGTCGGAGACGGAACAGTCCGGCAATGGTAACCATATAAAAAACTAATGAAGCGAAGGTGCAATAGTCGAGCAAATCACCGTATTTCCCGGAAAGACATAAGACCGAAGCCCAAATACATTGCAACCACAATGCCCGACCAGGAACTGCATTTTTGTTCAGATGAGATGCCTGCTTAATGAAAAGACCATCTTTAGCCATGGCGTAATACAGGCGTGCACCAGCCAGAATCAGTCCATTGTTACAACCGAAGGTCGAAATCATGATCAGAATAGCCATGACCGTAACCGCTACATTTCCGAAAATCGTTTCGACGGCGGCCGTAGCGACCCGGTCGGCGGTGGCAAACTGAATACCCCGACTGATAATGTCGGTGCCCGATGGTGAGCCTTTCAGCGGCAACAACGATAGATAAGAAACGTTAGCCAGGAAATAAATCGTGGTGACGATCAATGTTCCGAAGAACAGCGCCAATGGGATATTTCGGCGTGGATTTTTGATCTCTCCCGCAATGAACGTAACGTTATTCCAGGCATCGGCCGAGAATAAAGAACCAATCATGGAAGTGCCAAAGGCCAATATAAGTGCAATACCTGTCAGCGGTAGCACTTCTCCCGTTGCGGTTGTTGTGCTGGCAGCCCAGGCATCGGTAAGATTGGTCGACAGCATACCCGTACTGAATCCAAGCGCAATACCAATAATAATCAGCCCAAGTAAGGCAATCAACTTAGCCGAGGTAAACACATTCTGAATGAGCTTGCCACTTTGAACGCCCTGACTGTTGAGCCAGGTCAGTAACACCAGGCTCGAAATAGCGAAGAGGGAGCCCAGCGTGACCTTGATTGGTCCAAGTGCAAGCAGAACGTTATCGGGACCGAGTGCTGGAATAAATACAGCTGTATACTTCGTGAACGCAACGGCAACAGCCGCAATGGTACCCGTCTGGATCACGGTAAAGACTGTCCAGCCGTAAACGAAGCCCGTCAAGTGGCCATAAGCCCGCTGAATGTAAATGTACTGGCCGCCCGCTTTCGGCATCATGCCCGCTAGCTCGCCGTAGCTGAGCGCAGCCGCTACCGTCAACACGCCCGTTAGTACCCAAAGCATAAGCAACCAACCCGATGAACCAAGGTTGCGCGCCATATCGGCACTAACAATAAAAACGCCGGACCCAATCATGGAGCCGGAAACGATTAGGGTTGAATCGATCAGACTCAGTGAACGTTTAAATTCGGTGGGTTCGGTAGCCACATCGTCAGATGGAACAGAAAGCGGTTGGTTTTCGGCCATGAGGAAGTAAGTCGTGCAGTATCTTGATTTGTGTTGGGCGTTCAGAAAAACTTTAAATGAACCTCATTTCGCCCGATATAGTCGTTTCAAAACTATCTACAAGAAGCGTTCAATTGACCACAAAAGCAAACGGACTTCGGTAAAATTCAAAATCGTCTAGTTAAAATGAACCAATTACTAAATCTTACCTAACAAACAGGTGGGTATCTATTATTTTGCAACTTATAATCTATTTTCGACCCAACTTCGGTTGGTAAACTATTGCCAGTAGTTGAACATACCTTTTAGGGACTGTCTAAATTTCATAAAAACGGTCTCGGTTTTACCCTCAACCCCCTGAAGGGGGCTTATTCCCACGATGAACTAAGCTCCCTTCAGGGGGTTGGGGTAGAGTAAATAAATGAAAAACTAATTTTTAGACAGCCTTTTACACAGTAAAAAATCCTCACCGAAACGGCTTGTGCCGATTGACAGCTCTATTTAGCGATGCAGTTTAACGAACAGGAATATATAAGATCGGGCCTGCTTGACCAGTATGCACTAGGCGTACTGAGTCCCGGCGAAGCGAAGGAGGTAGAGCAGTTAGCGCGTAAGTACCCAATTATTAAAGCGGAGCTAGATTGGATTACAAAAACATTAGCCGAATCTGAACGGGCCGAACCGGTTGCGCCGAGACCAGGTCTGAAAACTCAAATTATGAAGGCCCTCGGTGAACTGGAGGAAACACCTGTTTTTGATCTGAGTGCGCTGCCGTTTATCAATGCGTACTCCGACGCTGATCAATGGCAGCGGACAGTTGCCTCTATACAACCGCCTGACGACTATCGAAATTTATTTGGCCATGTGCTCCAAAAAGATGCTCAGGTCGAGCAGTTTTTACTATGGGTCAAGCATTCGATCAGGCCGGAAGAGCATCACGATGAACTGGAAAGCTTTCTAATTCTGGAGGGGCGTTGCGAATGCTTGATTGGTGGCGAGTTGGTACAACTCTCTGCGGGCGATTATATGGCTGTACCGGTTGATCTTGAACACACGGTGCGGGTTATTTCTGACACACCCGTAAAAGCTATCTTGCAGCGATTGAAAATAGCCGTCTAAGAGACTCTCTAAATTTCATAAAAATAGTCTCGGTTTTACCCCCAACCCCCTGAAGGGGGCTTAGTTCATCATGGGAATAAGCCCCCTTCAGGGGGTTGGGGGTAAGGTAATGAATGAAAAACTAATTTTTAGATAGCTGTCTAAGGCAACGAGATACAGTTAAATGAACGCCAATCCGGGAATAACTACCGGGTTGGCGTTTTTCATTTCAGCCACTTTTAGAGCTATTCCCTCCATTTGTAAAGTCAGGTCTGCTCCCTGTAGATTCTCATCAATAGGCCCCTTCGGCTTGTCGTAGTTTTGACATGTCAAAGGAATAAAAGACAAACAGCACATTTCTTTTGCATCTGTCAGAGTGATGGTCGCTCAACGGTTAAGATGCTCATTATCTAATCATTATCCAGTTTAAAACGTCTGTGTTACTTATGAAAATCGCTCAACTTGTTTCGCTATTGGCTATTGTTAGCCTCGTTAGTTTAAGCTCATGCAGCAAAAAGTCGGATGATGGTGTTACGCCAGCTACGCAATCACAGGCCGGTTTCTCGGTCAAAATCGATGGACAGGCGTATGCCCCTGACTTCGCGTATGCACTGGCAACCTCGCCCGGAACCAATAACTATTACGCCATTTATGGTCTGGATAGTAAAACCAGCGATGTGGTTGTGCTGGCTCTGCCAAATACGGCCGCCGAAGGTACTTATCCGCTGAGCAATGTCAACTTCGCGTCGGTAACTTTCGCTAAAGAAGATTTTTCGACGGTCAACGGTGGCACCGGCACTGTTACGATCAAAACAAAAACCGCAACGAACATAACCGGTACGTTTAGCTTCACGGCTTATGATGTGACGGGTACTAAAAAACGAGTACTCACCGATGGTACGTTCAATGTAGCAATTAGATAGAAGAAGGTAGGTCTGTAAGTGAAATGGCCAGTTTCTGTAGAGACTGGCCATTTTTGTGCTTGTCGTAATCAAACTGAAAGATGAAGAGAGCTACCGCTTATTCGGAAACAGAAGTAGAAGCCCACTCTAAGCCATAGTCGATCTGAATGTGATTCCTGCATAGGCAGCGCAGAGTTTGTATTTTTTATGGTGCGCCACTGATATTCTGGCCCGCCATACATATCGACCGTAAAGCGATGGTTTTTATAAGGCTGAAAACCGAGCAATACGCCCACTAACTTCTCCTTTAGTAGTTGGTCTGGGCCTGATGAAAGAGATTAGATTCATAGTCATACGATTGTAGACTTTCATAGCCCAAAAATGGGCTTACATAATAACCGAGGTTGTTTTTGTCTTGCGGATCAATGTAGTAACGATAAGCTAGATAAGCTTTCGGCCCTTTCGTGAATACATCGCCCAGCTCATTGTCAACACGCTACAAGCCGTTGAGTTGGATTGATGATTTAGGCGAAAGGCCCACTTCAACGCCCGTTCCCAACGAAACCGGAATATACCGGCCAATATGGATAATGTTTAGTTGTAACTGAGCGGTAATGGATTGTGCGAAGAGTTGAGCAGGTAAGATTGCTACTACGAAAAAGATATGCTTTAGGAGGGTCATTCTAATACCTGTTGTGTTGGTATTTAAGTTAAACGCATAGCTTGTACCAACTTAAGAGGACATCTTAGGATGCCGTTAGGCATCACATGTTTATAGCACTCAGAGTGGAGAGATGTGGCCAGCATGCCGTAGGTATGCAACGTTGCATACCTACGGCATGCTGCTGATAATCAGATTGTTTTTCTATAAACATGCAATCCCTACGGGATCAGTTTTCCAAACTCAATGTTATGTTCTTAGTATACGAGGTAATAACTGATCAACTCTACGAATTTGTAAATATCAGGCCAATTGTGAGCGGGGATTCTTTCGCAATTTTACTCGGTACGGCTTTGAGTTACATAGTCTTGAAGTTCGTCGGCAAGTGTAGCTGGTAATTTGCCTGCATATTTTTCAGATAGTTTTTGCTTCGGTTTTTCCAGCATCTTCAAATCCTCATGTTTAGCCGTTATGGTATTCCATTCTTCAATAGGAATTACAATGGCGGTGTGTCTACCCTCTGCATCAGAAAGATATTGTACGTTCATAATCATACTAATTAGCTACTACGTATTTGTAAAAATAAACAAAATACTCCCTCGAAGCCAATTGGGCTTCACCTGTTCTCACCCAACCTCCTGAGCCGCTGCCCTACCGGCTGTACGCCCTGAAAAAATACAGCCACCCAGAAATGTTCCTTCCAAAGCCCGGTAGCCATGCATGCCACCACCCCCAAAACCAGCGACTTCGCCAGCCGCATATAAACCGGGAATAGGCTCTCCGTTGCTGCCTAACACGCGACCCGATAAGTCGGTTTGTAAGCCCCCCAAGGTTTTGCGGGTCAAAATATGAAGTCGAACGGCAATGAGCGGTCCAGCAGTTGGATCGAGGATGGCGTTAGGCTTTGCAGTACGAATTAATCGGTCGCCCAGGTACTGACGCGCCCCCCGAATGGCGGTAATCTGGGCATCTTTGCCGAATGGGTTGAGTAGCTGCCGGTCACGGGCAACAAGTTCGCGTTCTAATGAAGGTAAGTCGATCAGGTTATCACCAGTTAGGGCATTCATGCCAGCTACGAGATCAGGTAAATTGTCCTTCACGATAAAATCGACACCCTGATTTTTGAAGGCTTCGACCGGCGCAGGGGCCGATTTACCAACGGCTCGGCCTAATACCTGTCGCCAGCTTTTATTGGTTAAATCCGGGTTTTGTTCTGAACCCGATAAGGCAAATTCTTTTCGAATGATAGACTGATTAAGAACAAACCAGGTGTATTCGTGCCCTGTTTGCATGATGTGTTTTAGCGTCCCTAATGTATCGAAGCCGGGAAACAAAGGAACGGGCAGACGATTCCCGCGGGCATCGAACCACATAGAGGAGGGGCCCGGTAAAATGCGAATCCCGTGTTTATGCCAGATGGGAGCCCAGTTTTGGATGCCTTCGGTATAATGCCACATCCGGTCGCGGTTGATCAGATTGGCTCCGGCTGTTTCAGAGATGGCCAGCATTCGTCCATCTACATGTTCGGGCACACCCGAGAGCATGTGTTTGGGTGGTGTTCCTAATCGTTCCGGCCAGTTCTGGCGGACCAGCTCATGGTTGGCTCCAATACCACCCGAGGTAACAATAACCGCCTGTGTATGAAACGTAAAATTGCCCACAACCACACGGGAGCTTTTCTCTCCACGTTTGACGGAACTAGGTTCCAGAATATCGCCCTGAATCCCGTCAACATGCCCATTTGTGACGATCAGTTCATTGACCCGATGTCGGAATTTTAATGTAATAAGCCCCCGTTTAACGGCTTCCCGAACGCGGTGTTCGAAAGGAGCCAAGACGCCGGGACCTGTACCCCAGGTTACGTGAAAGCGAGGAACCGAATTGCCGTGACCGATGGCACCATAACCACCCCGTTCGGCCCAGCCAACGACGGGAAAGAAGCGTATGCCTTGTTGATGTAGCCAGGAACGTTTTTCGCCAGCCGCGAAACCAACGTAGGCTTCGGCCCATTTTCGGGGCCAGTAATCTTCGGGCCGATCGAAGCCCGCGCTACCCATCCAGTCGTCTAATGCCAGTTCGTACGAATCGCGAATTTTTAGGCGACGCTGCTCTGGGCTATCTACGAGAAATAATCCACCGAATGACCAGAAAGCCTGACCGCCCAGGTTCTGTTCGGGCTCCTGGTCAACGATGATAACTCGCTTGCCAGCGTCGGCCAGTTCGGCAGCCGCTACCAGGCCCGCCAAACCGGCACCAATAATGATGACATCTGTAGTTTCGCGCATAAGCATCACGTTAGCTTACGACGAGAAAGGGAGGGTAAGTTGTAGACTACTTACTTTGATTTGTTTAAAGGGGTTGATATGCCATATCTTCAAGATATGGCATATCAACCCCTTTAAACAAATCAACTTATTTCACTTCCGTTACCTCCAGTACTACACTCGTTCGACGGGTGTCTACTTGTGGATTAAAGCCAATGGTCATCAGGTAGTTTCCTGAGTAAGTAGCTGTAGATGAGTTGATGCCTGATTTAGTACCTGGGTAAACATTCAGCTCCTGAATCTTGTATGTTTTCTCTGGATTCAAGCCTTTGAGTTTGATGGGAGCAACGCTACCCGCTTTATAACGACTGTTCACGAGGTACGTAAACCACACCGCCCGATCCTGACCCTCATTCACGAACATGGCCGATGCGACGTCATTGGTATAGGGGGAAGCTAATCGATACTGATCGCCTTGCCAGATAACGGTTTTGATTCGATCGTACGTTTTCAAAGCCTCCTGACTGAACTGTAATTCAGGTTCACTCAGCTTACTGACCACAATGTCGTACCCAATTTTACCCATCATAGCCACGTCTGTTCGGAATTTGATAGGCTGTTTTCCCCAGTCGGTTACGTGGTTGCAACTGGCGATGGCGGGAAAAAAATACGAGTAGTTCCACTGAATGAATATCCGCTCAAGGGCATCCGTGTTGTCGCTGGGCCAGTATTCCGTGAAGTATTGCAGCGCACCATAATCGACTCGGCCACCGCCACCAGAGCAGAGCATCATAGGCAGGGTAGGATACTTGGCGCGTAGTCGTTCTAGGACCTTATAAAGCCCGTGTACATAATCGACGTAGAGATTCGACTGATTCGGATTTGTGGCGGAATAGGCGTTATAAACGACCGCGTTACAGTCCCATTTGATATAACCCAGCGTTGGATTTTTCGTAAGCAAATCGTTTACCAACCCATAGACAAAATCCTGCACTTTAGGGTTTGACAAATCGAGTACGAGCTGATTTCGGAAATAATATTCCTGACGATTTGGGAGTTTAAGAACCCAATCGGGGTGCTTTTCGTATAGCTCGCTTTTCGGACTGACCATTTCTGGCTCCAGCCAGATGCCGAATTTGACGCCGGCACTTTCGGCATCTTTTACCAGATAGCCGAGCCCATGAGGCAGCTTTTTAACGTTTTCCTGCCAGTCGCCCAAACCAGCGTGATCATCGTTCCGAGGGTATTTATTGCCAAACCAACCGTCGTCGAGCAGGAACAAATCAACGCCAAGTTTTTTGCCGTCTTTGAAAAGGGCACTTAGTTTTTCTTCATTGAAATCGAAATAAGTGGCCTCCCAGTTGTTCAGGAGTGTTAATCGGTTGCCCTGTCCTTGTGGAATGCGATGTTTACGTGCCCAACGATGCAGGCTTCGGCTGGCTCCGCCTTTGCCTTTGTTGGAATAGGTAAACAAAAAAGAGGGTGTTGTAAAGTCAGTTCCGGGCGCTAACGTATAAGCCGACGCGTAAGGATTGATGCCGGGTAGAATCCGCAGATTATGCAGTGGATCAACTTCAAATGCCAGTTGGTAATTGCCCGACCAGGAGAGCGTACCAGCTATAACCTCACCCTGATCTTCGTCGGCGGGTTGATTGAGAGCGACCAGAAAGGAGGGTGGCTGGAACAGATCTGCCCGTGTGCCTAGCTTGGAATCCAGCACTTTGATGCCTTCGGTCAATAGTACTTCCGACGGGTTCATTTCGTTGGCCCAATCGCCGTGAAAATGTGTCAGATAGTAGTTTTGTGCAGGAATATACAAGTTGGCCGACGCGTATTTCTGTAGCGTTACCGACTTCTTTTCAGTATGCCGGATTGATGACCATTGTTCAATGACATCTTCTTTTTGGTAGGCCTTGTAATAGAGCGTTACCTCAAACGGGTATTGCGGGTCTTTCAGATAAACTTTCGTAAGCACGACCCCATCCGCCAATGACTGAGTCTCGTGCCGAACATACTTGAGATCGAGCGAGGGATTGCCATCGGCGTGAGTCACCTGAATAGCGGGCTCCAGTAGGTTGCGGCCCCCGGCTGGCGTGTACACCGAGTTATAAAGACCCGTATAGTCTTCACCCCGCTTGCCGTTGCCGGGTATCGCGGCATATTCGGCGGCCTTGTGAAGCCGAGGACCCAAGTGGACAATGGTTGGTGTTTGGTCTTTATCAATTCGAATAACCAGTGCCGTTTGTTGGGTTTCAATGGCAATATGGGTGTCGCCGGGTGCGGCTTGCATTGATAAGGTTATTTGAAAAAGAAGGAATAGGAACAGATAAGCCCGTTTCATGAGTAAGGAGTTTTGCCGCGCAAAATAGGCAAATTCGGTTACTATAAACTACCTCACTTCAATCTCATCGATTCCTAATTGAGCTGCCTTTCCTGGGTAACGCAACCCCACTGGAACCTTACCCACATTTCTGGCAATGATCCGAATGTAGCGGGCGTGGGTCGTGGTGAAGTCGAATGGAAGCCGGACAATGGCTCGTTTGCCACTTTCGGCGGCATTGGTTCGGGCGGTCAGGGCGGGTTTAAAGACTTTGCCATCTTCCGAAACGGATATTTCGACCTGTTTGGGAAGGCATATATTCTTCGCTGTATATTTCAGGAAGCCAATCCGAACGCTTTCCACCGGCTCCAGTTTGCCAAGATCAATCACAGCATTCAGGTCATTTCTGAACGCAACAACTCCCGAAATCTCGTACCCCCCAATGCCGCCGGTTGTTCCGTCGGTTAAGTTATAATTGGAGTCGGGCCTGCCGCTGGTCGGTGCGTTCAGCAGTGTATACGATTTGCCAGTGGCTTTCGATACCAGATAGTCCTTTTCTAGTTTCGCCAGTTGGCTCAACGGCTTTCCGTTCTGAAATGTAGCGGTTCGGACTGTGGCCGACCGGGTAAGCAGGATTGGTTTCTCGTAGCGGGCTGATTCACCAGATGGAATGCTGCCATCCAGCGTATAACGAATGTCGGGCGATAGAATATTCGGAGCCAGCGTTACTTCTACGTGACCCTCCGACGTTGGTTTAGCCGAGAATTGGGCATCGTAAAACGTACGGGCGTAGTTCACGTTCAGGTGCGATAACCGTTCGAAGTGCGTTGGCAATCGGCGGGCAAAGTCATTATAATCTTTCTGAGCTAGAGGGGTCCAGACGACCTCGGCCATAGCAGCCGCACGGGGCCATATCATGTATTCGGCCTGATCGGGTGTTGCAATGTATTCCGTCCAAACGTTTCCCTGTGCCCCCAGAATGTATTTTGCCTCCGTGGGCAACAGGCCAGCGGGTGTCGGATCATACGAATACACTTTATCGATGGGTAGCGAGCCGCCGAAAGCAACTGGTTCCTGCGAAAAATCGCCTTGATAAAAATTCAAATAACAGAACTGACCCGGCGTCATAATGACATCGTGGTGCAGTTTGGCCGCCTGTATGCCACCGTTAATGCCACGCCAACTCATAACGGTGGCATTGGGCGACAAGCCACCCTGCAAAATCTCATCCCAACCAATAATTCGGCGTCCTTTGGATGTCACGAACTTATCGATTCGGGTGATGATATAACTCTGAAGCTGATTTTCATTTTTAAGCTTCAGTCGCTTCATGAGTTGTTGGCAAAATGCACTTCGGTGCCAGACGGTCTTCGGGCATTCGTCTCCACCAATATGAATGTACTTGCTCGGAAACAGCTCGATCACCTCGGTTAGCACATCCTGCAAAAATGTAAACGTCTTTTCGGTTGGGCAGAAGACATCGTCGAACACGCCCCATTTGGTTGCTACCTGATACGGCCCCGTTGTACAAGCCAGTTCAGGATAAGATGCTAAGGCTGCCAACGCATGACCAGGTAGTTCGATTTCGGGTATGACATTAATGTATTTTGTGGCTGCGTAACGAATAACCTCACGAATTTCATCCTGGGTATAAAAGTCGTTATAGGGTTTGCCGTCAAACACTTGCGGATCGAAATCGTCGTAATGACCCACAAGAGTCTCACGTCGGCGGGAGCCGATCTGGGTTAGTTTCGGATATTTTTTGATTTCGATGCGCCATCCCTGATCATCGGTCAGGTGCCAGTGGAAATTGTTGAATTTGTGAAGCGCCATCAGGTCAAGATATTTCTTGATGAAGGCTACCGAAAAAAAATGGCGGCTCACGTCCAGATTCATACCTCGATAAACATAGCGCGGTTTATCCTGAATCCGGCAGGCGGGAACGAGTAAGGCAGGGAGTGCAGAGCGCGAGGCAGGGCCAACTAGAGATCCCATGCTCCCAGCTCCGTGCTCCTTGCCCAGAACCGACGGAGGCAATAGCTGATAGAGCGTCTGAACCGCGTAAAAGAATCCTTTGGGTTCGGCGGCTTCAATGGTTATCAACTGAGGAGTTACTGTAAGGTGATAACCTTCATCGCCCATCGTTGTATCGCGTAAGGGAAGGAACTGAATCAGGTTTGCGCCTGCATTTGCGCCTGATACGGGTGTTTTGTCCAGCGTTCGGAGGCTAAGACTCATGCCGCTACTGAGCTTGATCTGATTGACAAACGACTCGGCAATGGCTTTTAGATCGGCTTGCGCAAACGGCACCATAACCATTGTGTGCTGACTGACAAGAAATTCTCCGGCGCGGGGTTCAAGCTGCACCGGACGGGGAATAATTGTATAGCGATCGGTGGATTGACCAGAAGCAACTAGGAGCCGCAAACTAAACGCAGCAATAAACAATAAGCGGGTAAGCATAGGAAAATTTTGTGATTGACTACTAACTTGCCAATTCAAGCTATAAACGTGCAAAAGGCCGAACCTTGTTGTGCGCTAGCCAAACAACTCATTTGGGTACGTGAAGAAATCATTATTGATATTATTTTTTTGTGTTTACAGCTTTTGCACACTGGCGCAAACAACCGCAGATACTCCGCCTGCCGAAACGCATCATTATGCAATTGAAATTGCCGGAATTCGCGTTGGGACGATGACTGCCGTGCGTCAGTCACAACCCGATAACCAAACGATCTATACGCTTATCAGCGATGTAAAGGTGAATTTGCTGGTTTATACGGTGAAGATTTATTACAAGGTTATCAACCGATTTGAAGGGAAAAAGTTGATGTTTTCAACGGTAGATGTGCGCACAAACCGGGGCGAGTATACATCGAAAACAGAGTGGAAAGGAGACCATTACGATATCGTGGCCGACCAGTATAAGTATAAGCGACAGACGACCGAAACGCAAAATATTGATTTTTCAAGTTCTCTTTTGTACTTTTACGAACCAGTAGGGCGAAACAAGGTTTATGCCGAGTATTTTGGCGACTATTTCACCTTCAATAAAACCGCAGCCGGAACATACCACGCTACGGTAAGTGACCGGGAAGATGATTATATTTATCAGAATGGTCGCTTAGTAAAAATAGTGAAGCACAACTCATTAAAGAATTTTATAGTGCGGCTGTTAGATTAGTACAGTAGAGTCAGAACAGAAGTGTGAAGCCGCTGAGTATCGAGTGCCATTCCATCAGGATGGCGTAGTAGCGTACCCACCGTAACCCATTACTGTTAATGACGAAACTATTCCTGATAGTGTCGGCTGGATTCGGCTGTTCCTTCCTCTACCTCTCCTCGGCGGTTGCCCAAACCAGCCAACTGATCGCACTAAACGTTGCGGCTCCTGTTAAGGCAATAACCAATCGGCTGGTTTCGGCTACATTGGAAGAAAGCCCCGTTCATTTCTGTGGCGAGAACATACCCACAAACCATCCGGCTATTGTTGAACGATGGACCCGAACCCTTAATCAACAAGCAGCTTTAGCGGCCGATCTGGCTATACTGAAACGTCGGGCCTCAGTTGTCTTCCCGATCATCGAGCCGATTCTGAAGCAGTATCAGATTCCAATGGATTTTAAATATTTGCCGCTACTCGAAAGTGCTGTTACCAATCGGGCTGTTTCGCGGAAGGGGGCGGCTGGTTTCTGGCAACTGATGCCGGGAACGGCCCAATCGCTTGGATTGAGCGTATCGCATCGGCACGATGAACGTTTCAATCTGCTGAAAGCAACCCATGCTGCCTGTAAGTACATCAACGAACTCTACGAGCAATTGGGCTCCTGGATGCTGGTTGCAACGGCTTATAATGCTGGCCCTAATTACATTCAGCAGCTTACACGCCGACATCCCGATATGCACCCAATGGCATTGCCGTACCGGGCGGCCGAAACGAAAGCCTATCTATTTCAGACGGTTGCTATTAAAGAGCTGCTAACCCGACCCAGAATTTATAGTGACCGTTTAAGCGCTCGAAATCTGGAAGCATTAAGTGAGGGTACTAACCTCGTTGCCGCTACCGAACGGGCTGCCATATTGGCTTCGTTTGATATGGATGAGCGCGATGCAGCCAGAGCTACTCTAAATAGTATGGGTGTTGATGAGCAGGCTTTAGAAAAAGGAATAACCTTTGTTACGGACTCAACAACGACCGTCGTGTTACTCGATGATGAGGAAACCGAGGAAGAAATTAGCCCAGAAAAGTCTGCATCTGCACCGACACCGACCATTGCGCAGACGAAGTCAGTTGAACCAATAGCGTCTTCCGCAATTCGGTTAGTAACGCGTAGCCTGAGTGAGGGTTCATTAACTGAAGGGAAATTATGCCTGTTTCAGGTGGTGCAGCCGGTTACGTTGAATGGGCGAACATTTGCGGTTGGCGATATGATTCAGGCACATATCGAAATCATTGACGCGGGTTCAAAACGGGTTTTTCTCCGCACTGACCAGTTAACTACCGCTCAAACACAGGAGAAAATTTCTATCAGATTAGTGGCGACTGAGCAACCTAAACAACCCGGTGTTACGCTTCCATCGAGGCTGGAAGGCTGGCAGTTGAGTTGGGAGTTGTTGTAAAAGTGAAGAATGATTGTGGTGTCAGACGCTTACATCCAAAGTATATAAACATCTTTGGGTCCTGTTTGAAACTCCGTTAGGAGTGACCTGTTAATAGAAAACAGAGGAGTGTTCATAATCTCAAGCGCCGTAGGTGCGACCCATATATCAATAATTAGGTCGCACCTACGGCGCTTAGGGCTCTTAATCAACGACAATATCTATTGACAGGACGCCCTTACAGGGCTGATTAACCTGTGTTAGAGATGTGTATACACTCTAGATGCTTATAGCCGACATCACAGTACTGGCGAGAATAATCAAAGTATTTTCGGTCCTTGCTTATTGATTTGGGAAACGTAGGCTTCGCTGGTGATGCCTACGGATAAAAAGGCCTGCTGCATAGCGGCACCAACCTGTTCGGCGGTTTGAGCATCGCGACACAAGGCAAACATGGATGGACCTGAACCCGAAATACTACATCCCAGCGCGCCATTATCCAAAGCTGCCTGTTTGGCTTCATTAAATTCTGGAATCAAAATCGAACGTACTGGCTCGATAATCACGTCAACAAGCGAACGGCTGATCAGATCATAATCGGGGGTCATTAAACCGGCGATCAGGCCCGCTACGTTGCCCATCTGGGTGATGGTATTTTTTAGCGAAACTTCATTTTTAAGGATAAACCGGGCGTCTTTCGTATTTACCTCAATATCGGGATGAACGAGCGTACAGAACAAATTGGCTGGTGTATCGATACGGATAACATCGAGCGGCTGATAGCTCCGAACCACCACAAAACCACCCAACAACGACGGCCCCACGTTATCGGCATGGGCCGATCCGCACGCAATTCGTTCGCCTTCCATGGCAAACGGCAGTAATTTCATAATGGGCAAAGGGCGACCCAGAAGCTCGTTAGCGGCAAAAACACCCGCTACGGCACTGGCAGCACTGGAGCCCAAACCACTACCCAATGGCATTTGCTTATGCAGAATAACATCTAAACCTACATCGAGTCGGTTAATCTGTTTGAGGTAGGTTTGAATAGCAATACTGGCCGTATTGCGGCCTGCTTCGCGGGGTAAACGTCCTTCGTCACCAATAATGTCGATAATTCGGACGCCTGGCTCATCGCTGGCCGTAAGGGTAATCTGGTCGCCGGGGTTATCAACGGCAAACCCAAAAATATCAAATCCGCAAGCTACATTAGCAACGGTAGCGGGAGCAAATACACGAATAGAATCCACGATATAAAAAGGGGGCAACGGAGCACAAAGGTAGAGATTTTGACTAGAAATCAATTTTGTAACGTAGCTGTCTGCTGGTATTGTTTGCCACCCTGGGAACCTACTTGATTCGCACAAAGCCTAAATGACAACCCTCGACACAGGGCTGGTATAATTTCAGGGTACCGCTGTTAAGAGAAACCTGTTCTGAATAACCAGTTGTGCTGGGACTGAAATGAATAAGGACTACTTGATTCGTTGTATCAAGGCGAAATTGAGTATAGGATTGATACGACTTCAACTTATCGCCCTGCGCCTGTACGCGTCCATCATCCGTAAACACCAGTATTTGTTGGGATGCTGCCGGAATTTTATCGATGATATAGCCAGCACCCGGCGAATACCCTTGTTCGACTAGTAGCCATTTTCCTGATAATCCTTGGCCATACACAGGAGTTATCGAATTGTTGGAGTGGCAGTTGCTAAGTATGACTAATAAGCTCAGTATGAGGGGCCAGCGATTCATAATATCTAGTCTTTAAATCAATGATTCCATACACGATCGAGCGGTTGGAATGACTCTTTTCCCTATTAGGGATTATTACTTAGTGCACTAATTATTAATAAGCTCATTATCAATAAATTAATTCTAAGTAATAAGGGATTAAAATTTCATTAATGCTGCCACGATTTTTTAAGTAGTAGCGTATGGCTTTTTGAAACCTAAAATGATTTTTAGTCTCTTAAACAGATAATCTGATGAAGAAATTAATTATGGCTGGTTGCGTGGTAGCAACACTACTGGGCGGATATGCCTGTACAAAGAGTTCAGACCTTACGCCCGATGCCGCAACTGCGTCGGCTCGTGCGTCATCTACCTCATCGGGTACGGCTACCGGACCGCATAGTGGTACAGGCACCCCGCCACACAGTGGTACGGCTACTGGCCCGCACAGTGGTACAAACACACCACCCCATAGTGGTACAGGCACCCCTCCGGCTGGGCCTCCACATAGTGGTACGGCTACCGGACCACACAGTGGCACAGATACGCCACCGCATAGTGGAACAGGCACGCCCCCACAAAGTGGTACAGGTGGCCCTGGAGGTCCTCCACGTGGCCCAAAACACGGTTAATCAAAAAAAATAGCCGCCCGTTTCGAACGGGCGGCTATTTTTTTTGATTCTACGCTCAATTATTCGCCAAAAAAACTGTTCCAAACGCCTTTGGCTTTTTCTTTGGCAACTTCAATCTGAAGAGCGGCTTCAGCTTTTAGCTCGTCTAGTTTAACTTGAGCCGCTGCTAGTTGTACGGCCGCTTCGGCCTTCATTTCATCAAACTTATCTTCGGCTACATCTGACAGTTCATCGACTTTGGCAGAGGCTGCGGCAAACGCGGTTTCGGCTTGTGCTTGCAGATTGGCCAGATTCTCGGCAGTAGACGCTTTTGCCGCTTCGAAATGCTCGGTTGCTTTCGCTTTAAGGCCATCAACATCTATATCTTTCCCAAATTCCTGCGCCTGCGCTACCAGCTTATCCTTCAACTCGTCGAGTTGAGTAGCGGCTGAGTCCAGGTGTTGACTGGCTTCGGTTTTAAAGGCTTCGAGTTTTTCGGCGGTTGTTGCTTTGGCTGCCTGAACATCGGCGGCTGCTTTTGATTTTTCGTTGTTTTCCATTGTATCTATTCGTGGGATTTTGAGTGAAGTTGAGAAAATTGGGGGAAAAACTGTGTAGAATTGGATGAAAGGGAGGCAGAGGGAGTAAAGGGACGAAACGGAGGATAAAAAGAGCAAAATCCATTTCAGACCTTTCTTTCAGTTCAACCAAGCCTTCTCACAATCAAATTATTGACTAACTCAAAAAGGCCCGCTGGTTTAAGTGTTCGCCAGTTGGCAATGTCGAGCGTACCACCGAAATTGATGTAATAGTCGAGGTGGTATTTCTTCCATTCCCGTTCGATGAAGTCGGGCGAGTGAATAGCCGCAATCCAGCCATCTTCTACATCCTCAAACCACTCTTCATAGTAGCTATCATCGGAGCCATGAAAATTGAGAATGTTCTCACTAATCAGAATGAAATACTTGATTCCTTCCTGTACGAGCGGGTCTACTACCTGACGTTTAAGGTACATAATATCGTTATGCAGCGTATCATTCCATTCGCCAAACAGTTCGATAACTACAAATTGCCGGTCGTAATTGGCAAATAGAATCTTGCAATAGAGTGTTTCTGAGCCTATTTCATCCCATAGCGGATGAATGTAATAGCCATAAATATCATTTTCATACTGCTGCATATTGTACTCCCGTTCGTGGAACGGCGATCGCTCATCTTCCGATGCGTTATAGTACTTCTCCCAGCCATAGAAGGGTTCAATATCCTGCATAATTCAATGAGTGAATTGATGAATGAGTGAATGAGCGAATAGGCGAGTCGAAGTTATTCGCTCATTCCTTTACTTCCTCATTCACTCATTATAAAAAACATAACGTTAACCTATAGGTGATTGTTAAGGTAGAGAATAGGTATGTTTACAGAATGAAATCTGCTCCCAAAACTATTCTGATTACCGGTGTCTCAACAGGTATCGGCTACGGTGCCGCAAAGCACTTTCTTCAACGAGGTTATACTGTTTTTGGAAGCGTTCGGACGCAGGAAGATGCCGATCGATTGAAGCTAGAGTTTGGAGAAGCTTTCATCCCTTTACTCTTTGATGTAACAGATGCGGACGCTGTTGCCAAAGCCGCTCAATTTCTTACTACTCAATTGGCTGGTAGCGGTCTTGGTGGATTGATCAATAATGCGGGTATGGCCATTGGTGGACCGTTGCAAGATCAGCCAATTTCCACCATTCGCCAACATTTTGAGGTCAACGTACTCGGATTAATTCAGGTTACGCAGGCATTCCTGCCGCTGTTAGGAGCTCGCGATAATCACCCGGTTCAGCCGGGGCGGATTCTGAATATCAGTTCGGTTAATGGGCAGGTTGCCATTCCGTTTATGGGTGCTTACGTTGGGTCTAAACATGCGGTCGAGGGTTTGTCGCACAGTTTGCGCCGTGAACTGAGTTTACTGGGAATCAAGGTGATTATTGTGGGACCGGGAGCTGTTAAAACGCCGATTTGGGGTAAAGGAACGGATATGAGTCCGTATAAAAACACACCCTATTACCCGGCCATGCAGCGCTTTCTGAAACAGGTCGAAGTCTCAGAAAGCAAAGGCTTCACCATCGATTACCTTGGTGAGCGCCTGGTCGAAATCTATGAAACTGACCGACCTCGTATTCGTTATGCATTGGTGCCCGGCAAGTTTATGGGCTGGATTTTGCCCCGATTATTACCCGCTCGCGTGCTGGATTGGGTACTGGAGCGAATTTAGTGGCCAAAAGCCAGCACAAAGAATTTAAACACAGAGGCACAGACTACACAGAGGTGTAAGATATTAGCTATAAACTATTTAATCGCTCTGTGAGCTCTGTATCTCTGTGTTTAAAATAGGACTTTTTTCTGTGATGCGACTATGCTAAAACCCGCTTTTCAAAAAAACGAAGTATTAATCGCCGATATCGAATCGGCTCGGAATCAACAGGATGTATTACACATTTGGTGGCTTGGCCAAAGTGGCTTTTTACTTCAGTACCAAGGCAAGCATCTGTTGTTCGATCCGTATCTCTCCGACTCACTAAGTCGAAAATATGCCGATACCGATAAGCCGCACGTACGGATTTCAGAGCTTGTGATCGACCCAGCTCGATTAGATATGATCGATGTAGTAACGTCGAGTCATAACCATACCGATCATCTGGATGCCGAAACGCTGTTGCCGCTTATGGCTGCTAATCCGACGATGCAATTTATAATACCTGAGGCCAATAGAACATTCATTGCCGATCGACTTAAAACCGATTTGGCCTGGCCTGTTGGCGTAACCGATGGACAGACAATTCTTGTTGATGACTTTGTAATTCACGGGGTTCCGGCTGCCCATAACGAATTAGAACGCGATGCCGAAGGGCGTTGCAAGTTTATGGGTTTTGTTGTTGAGATTGGTCCGGGCCACGAAAGGCCTTACAAGATTTACCATTCGGGCGATACGCTCTGGTATGAGGGCATGGTTGATATATTGCGCCCTTTCGAGGTAGACGTGGCATTCCTGCCTATCAATGGCAATAAACCTGAGCGACGAGTAGCCGGTAATCTCAACCCCGACGAAGCGGCTCGGTTGGGCGGGGAGATTGGTGCGAAACTGGTTATCCCGCATCACTACGATTTATTTGAATTCAACACAGCCGATCCAGCCGATTTTGTACATGCCTGCGAACAGTATGGCACGCCGTACCAAGTGATGCAACTGGGGGAGCGAGTGAGTATAAGTCGGTAGAAGCTGGTTTGGAATAATAGAACACAGATTTTTATGATTCATTTTCTTGCTGGAGAAAAGTTTTAATAGCCACTAACTGCCATGAAAAATGCTTTATTCTTTTGTCTGTTGGCCGTTTCGCCACTACTGGCACAAACTGATACAACGCAATTGGCTGCACTGAATTTTAAAATTCAGGTGGTGGATAATCAGATCAGCATTGGCTACGGTATGGCTGTTGGTGATGTTGATGGTGATAAAAAGCCAGATATTCTGCTGGCCGATCAGAAAGAGATTGTCTGGTATAAAAATCCTGGCGATAAAACCAGTCAATGGCCGCGATACGTGATGGCTGCGAATTTGACCCCGCAGGACAATGTCTGTATTGCCGCCCGCGACTTGGATGGTGATGGGCTTGTTGAAGTGGCCGTTGGCGCTGGGTGGAATCCTGCCGAGACCAATGATAGCACCAAATCGGGCGCGGTATTTTACCTCATTCGTCCACAGGACCCAACTCAGCGCTGGGAACCCGTTCGGTTGCCGCACGAAGTGACTACCCACCGGATGCGTTGGGCAAAAGTTGGGAAAGACAGTTACCAACTGATTGTGGTACCGCTGCATGGTCTGGGTAACAAAAATGGAGAGGGTAGGGGCGTTCGGATTTGGGGCTATGAGTTTCCAAAAAATCCCAAAGCTGCCTGGAAACGGTACCTTGTTGATTCGACCATGCATTTAACCCACAACTTCGAGATTTGGGAAGATGGCGATAATGGTTCGGCAACGGGGGTGATTGTGGCCAGTAAAGAAGGGGGAAATATTTTCCAGTGGCGGAAGAAGAAATGGCAATCTGTTGATGATGAATCGGCGAGTAACTCATTGCCCTTATTGACCAACGACGTGGCGGGCATTGGCGAAATTAGACGCTTGGATAATGGGAAACGCATTGTGACTATCCAGCCGATGCACGGGAATTTACTTCAGGTAGAAAGCGGATTCTATTCGCTTCGAAAACCACGGAAACTGGGGGGCGACAAACAAATTGATGTGTTGAGCGACATGATGAGCCAGGGGCATGCCTTGGTGTGTGGTGACTTTTTAGGGCTGGGAAGCGATCAGATTATAGCGGGCTGGCGCAATCCAAACGCCTACAAAAAAGTCGGTATTCGCTTGTTTAAACCTGATGAAGTCAAGAATTGGAAAGGCTATCCCCTCGACGATAGCGTTCGAATGGCCTGCGAAGATTTACAAGCCGCCGATCTGGATGGCGACGGAGATTTAGATGTCATTGCCTCAGGCCGTGCCACGCTTAACGTGTTGATTTACTGGAATCAACGGATACCGTAATTTGTTCAAAGTTTCAGGTTTCTCAAAACCTAAAGGTGTCAGATGTAAGCATCTAGAGTATATACACATCTCTAAAGCAGGCTAATCAGCCCTGTAAGGGCGTCCTGTCAATAGATATTGTTGCTTATTAGAAACCTTAAGCGCCGTAGGTGCGACCGATATGAACAACATTAGGTCGCACCTACGGCGCTTAAGGTTATATCTAATCCTGTGTTTTCTATTAACAGGCCACTCCTAACGGAGTTTCGAACAGGTTCAAAAGATGTGTATATACACTAGATGTAAGCACCGCGCGGGCGGCCCCGCTGACATCACGTTCAGATAACTTTACGAATTTCCCAACTGCCCGGCCAGCGATTGGAGCGTTGAGGCTACGGCTTCGAGCCGAACAGCCATATCGCCTTCCGATCCTACCCGAGTGCTAAATTCAGTTGTTTGTGTAGCCAGCGTATCGAACAACTGAATAAGCTCAGGAGAATTGATCTCATCACTTTCCAGCTGCGTTTTTACTTGTTCGAGCGTATTGGTAATGTCCTTTGCGTTTTCGGCCTGACGGAGCAGTGCAAGCCACTGATCAATAATGCCTAGCCCACTTTGTGGGGTAGCCGTTGTCAAATCGCTCTCCAGAACGTCCATGGTCGAGTCGAGGAGTTCAGCGGATTCTTCGGGAGTTAGCATATTAAATCTGGTTAGTGAAAGCACGCAGCGCAGTCGCCAGTTGCTTCAGTTGACTTTCCGTGGCCGCATCAACCGATGGTTCGTGCGAGAGTGCCAGCGTATGACTAGCCATGCTAAGTAGCCAATGACGAATTTTTTCGCCGTCGGGGTTGCCTGTTTTCAGGTGGTCACGCAGGGCGGCTACTTCAGCAAGAATACGCTCGGCCCCAACATCGCCCGGAAGCGCGTTTAACCAGCCCTCAAGTAGTAATATGCCCTGTTCGGCAGAAAGAGTAGCATGCGTACCATCGCCCAAAGCGCCCAATGTATCATTGAGCATTCGATGTTCAAGTGTAGTTCCGGTTCCTTCCATGATTATGTAGTGAATATTAGTTTTTAGTAGTGATTTATTGACCCGTAAACACGGCACCCCCTTAGGATTTACTGCCGAAATCCCGCAGAATTTTCGACAAACTCTCCAGACCACCCGTCCAGGTGCCTTCGGAGTTGGCGTCTTCGGCTACAGCCTGCGTTTTATCGGCTAAACTTAGCAGCAAATCTCGAATGTACTGATCGTCGGGGGGGAGTTGCCTGGAGTGCTGTGCGAAGCTCAGCAAGCTGGCCTTTTAGCTGGTCAATATTTGGATCACCCTGTAGCGCCTGAAGCCAGCTATCAAGCAATTTGATACCCTGTTCGGGCGAAATAGCTTCTATGTGGCCATTATGGCGGAATGCACTGAGTGTATTATTGAGCGCCTGCTCTTCCAGATTGTTCGATCCCATCGTCACTAAAGTTGCCAGTCAACTGGTTTGCTATTCTTAAAATAACCCAGTTGAGGGCGGTTTGTTTACTGATAAATTGCCTTCCGACACCCCATTAGTATTGCGAACGCCCGCCTGACTGACTTGAATCGGTATCGTCGGTACCCCCCGAAATACCTGAGCCATCAATTCGTGCCGTATCACTTCGGGATTTATTATACGCTGCTGAATGCGTGTAATCATCGCCCTGTTGCTCCTCTGTATTGTCGCCTTCTCCTGAAAATCGTTCACTGGCGGGTCCTCCGTTGCTTCCCGTTGTATCGTCCATATCAACCGTAGGTTCTGGATTTATTGGCTGGTTTTGTGTCATGGCTATCTATAGTTTTGCTGTTGAATTCATGTCAATGACTCGTCTGTTGTGAGCCATAACACCGAATGAGTTAGTTTTGAAAAAAAACCGACTCTCGTCCTGAATGTTTGTGTGGGAGAGAGGTTTTCTGTAAAAAGCCAGGTTAATCAAGTATGGATGCCACCCGTTTACAACCCGAATTGCAATACCAGTTTGCCCGTAGTGGGGGAGCAGGTGGACAGAATGTGAATAAAGTAGCGACAAAGGCTGAATTGCGTTTCGATGTGCGGAATTCGCTTTTGCTTACCGATGACGAACGGGCTATTCTGGAAGAAAAATTAGCGACTAAACTGACTACTGAGGGCGAACTGGTACTGACTCACCAGACCGAACGTACGCAACTGGCCAACAAGGAGAAGGTCACAAAGAAGTTTTATCGACTGATTGAAAAAGCATTCGAAGTTCCCAAACCTCGAAAAGCCACGAAGCCCTCAAAAGCCTCCATTGAAGAGCGTATTGCCCAGAAAAAGCAGAAAGGTGATACGAAAGTCAACCGCCGGAAAGTCGATTATTGATGCTTTTTGGCTTTATTTTAGAAATAATTAAAATCAACTAAGGGGGTTTTCGCGAAAAGTTGTCTTTCCTAGTAAATGACCAACTCCATGTAAAGACGGTGTCATTTACCAATAGGCTATGCAAGTACGTCAACTGACTGATCCTTTAAACCAGCCTTTTCCGGCTAACTCGATACCCCCGAGTCCGGCCGGAGAACCCGTTGAGCCAACAGACGATAAAACCATTGCCAACGATACGGAGCTGTTCATTCGGCGGACGTTTGCCGAAAACCCACAAAAAGGGTGTGAACTACTCTTCCGCCGGTATCACCAGGCGCTTTGCAGCCATGCTATCCGGTTCGTCTATTCGAAAGAAACGGCCGAAGATCTGGTGAGTGATGTTTTTTGCAAGTTCTGGAAAACCAAGGCCTACGAAAATGTAACGTCGTCGTATCGCTACTATTTGTTTCGTAGTGTTCGTAACGAAGCCTACAACTACCTCCGATTAGAATTTCAGGAACTGGACGATATCGAAACCGCCGACGTTCAGGAAAGTGCCTCCGGCCAGCGCCCCGACCAGATTGTCCAGTTCGACGAAGTAATGCATCGGGTGGAAGAAATGGTCGAATCGCTTTCGCCACAATGCCGTAAAGTCTTTTTGCTGAGCCGGTTTGAAGGAAAGAAATACCAAACCATTGCGAACGAATTGGGGCTGTCGATCAAAACGGTGGAAGTCCACATTAGCAAAGCACTCAACACCGTCCGGAAGGGTCTGAAAGACCACTGGTTACTCACGCTGATAACAATCGGGTATTGGCTGCCTGTCTGATTAACTGCCGGTCGGTTAGGAGAACGTTCTCCAGAAATTGTCTCATCAATAAGCAAGCTGCTACACGCCATGGAATCAGAAATTAATAAAGAGTTGATATTTAGTCATTTCGCCCGGAAAGTTTCTCCGCTTCAACGCGAACTGATAGCCCAGTGGGTTCGCGACAAAGCGAATGAGGAACAGTACTATGAGTGGCTAGAAGAGTGGGAGAGTGGACATCCGCAATATCTGGCGCAAACGGAGCAGAGTATTGAGGCATACACAGCGTTTTTGGCTGCGAATCCGCATACGCATGAACACCCGTCCAGTGAAACGGCAGTCACTTACGCTGTGTCGCGGCCCTGGAATCGGCCATTTTGGTTAGTGGCAGCGTCTGTTGTCTTGATTGCCAGTATGGCTGGCCTATTGTTTCGCGACAAGCTCATTTACCAGACCTATTCAACAGCGTTTGGCGAAACGCGATCAATAAAGCTGGCCGATGGAAGCCAGGTTATTCTGAATGCGAACTCCAGCCTTCGTGTACCCCGCTGGGGGTTTGGGCGTACCACCCGCGAAGTCCTGTTAGCTGGTGAAGCCAAGTTTTCAGTTACTCACACGGCTGACGATCAGACGTTTGTCGTGAAGACTGCCAAAGGACTAGACGTAGTTGTATTGGGTACGGAGTTTACTGTTTTTACCCGAAAACGAGGAGCCAGAGTTGTGCTGAATAAGGGAAAAGTTCAGCTTCATTATCAGGAGAATAAAATCGCGAAACAGGTAACGATGAAGCCCGGCGATTTCGTTACGCTCGACCCTGAGAATCATATCGCGTTGAAAACGTTCAAACAGTCGCAGTTCCCTACGGCTAGTCAGGAAAAGCGATTTGTATTTGAGGAAACCACTCTGGAAGAAGTGGCCTATATGCTGGAAGAAAATTATGGGCTTCGGGTCGACATTAAAAATCAGGCACTGGCGCAACGTATACTGATGGGTTCGTTCCAGGCGGACAATGTCGATCAACTTCTATTATCCATCTCAGAGCTGTTAGACATCAACGTGGTTCGCCAGGGAAATCATGTCCAAATCATGGAGAAATAGCTAAGGCGACTTAACCGCTTCAGGCTCATAGGAATGCCTTTTTTACACGTCAAGTTGACATTGACTAACAGTAATTCTCGATAGACTATTAGGTAAAAGGCTGATAGTCAAAAAATTAATTTTCTCTTGGAAAAGAGATTGCCTACACCAACCTTTGTCGATCAATTAACAATACTAGTTCGTTTTTTCGCTCTTCAATGCAGTTACTCAACTATTCTACCAGGCCAGCCAATAGAATGCTGGCAGGTCACTACGAATCAAAAATCCGCCAATTACTCGCCTAACCATGTCCAGAAAATGGACAATCACCAATCAATTCATTCATTATTATGACAAATCATTTACGAAACGTCTCCAATGTGAGTCTGCTATCGATGTTGTTGCTGGTTGGGTTTCATCCCGGCTGGTCGCAGTCGGTTGTTCTGGCCAGCAATGTTCAGCAAAAGCGACCCGAAACCAGCAAAGCAATCGGCCGCCAGCTTAAGGATGTACTCAACGACCTGAAAAATCAGTATGGGGTAAATATTATGTTCGAGTTGCGAACGGTAGACGGCCTGTCGGTATCGCCCGAAGCTCTGAATAGCAAATCAACGCTCGATAAAAACCTGGAGAGCCTGTTACGTCCGCTGGGGTTGCGCTACAAAAAAGTAAACGACAATTCGTACCTGATTCTGGGCGATAAAAAGGTGAAGAAAGTAGCTTTTCTTGACGACCAGCACTCGGAGTCTACCCTCAATCAGGAGCAAAGTACTCAACTGGAGTCGACCGCGAAACTGCCGTCAGGTTCAGGACTCGAACTGGTTAAAACAGATGCAAAAGTAGCCGTTGATCAGCCGGTTACAGGTACGGTAAAAAGCGAATCTGGTGAAACCCTGCCCGGCGTCAATGTCGTTATCAAGAATACGACGAAAGGGACGACTACCGATGCTAACGGCAAGTTTACGCTCGACGTACCAGCCACGGCCATTCTGGTTTTTTCGGGTATTGGGTTTGTGACGAAAGAGGTACCTGTAAACGGTCGTAGCCGTCTTGACGTGTCGCTGGTGACCGACAATAAACAGCTCGATGAGGTGGTGGTCGTGGGTTACGGTACGCAAAAGCGCGAAAGCCTGACCAATTCGGTATCACAAATCGGGGGCGAAGAGATTGCCCGACGGCCAGTCTCGAACATCCAGCAGTCGTTGCAGGGGCAGTTGCCCGGCGTTACGGTACTCGATCAGGGTGGATCGCCCGGTCGTTCCAATACCTCCATTCGAGTTCGTGGGATTACCACCTTCAATATCAATGGCATTGGTAACACAGCCGGTACCAACAATGGATCAGGCGGTTATGACATGACCAAAAACGATGCACTCGTGATTGTTGATGGAATTGAGCAGCGTCTGTCGGATATTAACCCGGATGATATTGAGACCGTTAGCGTGTTGAAAGATGCGGCTTCTACAGCTATTTATGGCTCAAGGGCGACAAACGGGGTTGTGCTCGTGACAACCAAACGGGCGAAAGGCAGCAAAGTACAGGTTGAATATAATGGCTATTACGCCATCCAGAATTCGATTAACAAGCCCCATATGATGGGCATTGAAGACTACATGCGGATGCAGGTTGCTGCTTATACCAACGCAGGTTCGGCTTTGCCCGCCCGTTTTACGGAGCAGTCTATCCAGGCGTATGTTACAGCCACCGATCGCGAGAAATACCCCTTGCCCAATACATGGTTCCAAACCGTATTGCACGCAGCTCCGCAGCAAAATCATACGATAGCGGTGTCGGGAGGCAATGAATCGATACGCACCCGATTAAGTATGCGGTATCAGGATCAGGCGGGTATTATCACCCATTATAGCAGCAAAATCGGTGAAATTCGCCTGAATACCGACTACACGATTTCATCGAAACTGCGTCTCAGTGGCGATATTAACTACCGCTACAACTACTCGCAGGCGCCAACCGTCGATCCCATCAATTTTCTACTGCATGGTTCGCTTTGGGCCGTGCCCAAATATGCCGATGGCACGTATGGCTTGAGTACACAGGGTAACAACCCGTTGATGTACGCCGAAATTGGGGGCGATTCGAAACGGTCGACGGATTATCTGGCGGGTTATGTCAAAGGCGAATGGGAGATTACGGATGGGCTGACATTCTCAACGCAGATTGCGGGACGGGGCTTTTTTACGCAGGAAAAGAATTTCGCCAATTCGTATGTCAACACCGACAAGAACACCAACATCACGAAGACGGTAGCGAACAACACCCTGACCGAAGTGCGCAATACGTTGCGGGAGTATACATTGATCAACTTGCTGACCTACGAACGGCGATTTGGCGACCACAACTTTAAGGCGCTCCTGGGTTATTCTCAAATCGGGAATACGCAAACCTTCCTGAGCGCCTACCGCGAACGGTTTTATAACAACGATATCCAGTCGATTGGGCAGGGCGCAAACGATGGTACGAAAAACAACTCTGGTAGCGATGCTATTTATGGGTTGCGGTCTTATTTCGGTCGGGTGAATTATGATTACAACGGAAAATACCTGGTTGAGGTAAACGGACGCTACGACGGTTCATCCAAGTTTACAGGGGCCAAGCAGTATAGTTTCTTCCCGTCGTTCTCGGGAGGCTGGCGCATTTCGAAGGAAAATTTCTGGCAGAGTCTTCAGCAAACCGTGAGTGAACTGAAAGTGCGCGGTTCCTGGGGGATAACGGGTAACCAGTCGGTAAATCTGTACAGTTATTATGCTGCACTCGCGTCCAGCGGGTACGACTTCAACGGAGCGGCTGTGCAAGGGTATCGGCAGACGACATTGGCCAATACCGATCTGGGCTGGGAGTCGACCACCCAACTGGATTTAGGGTTAGATGCGTCATTTCTGCGCGGACGTCTGAATTTAACCGTCGACTATTACCGAAAATTGACCAACGATATTCTGCTGAACCTCGACATCCCGGCCACTATTGGTCTGGTAGCTCCTCCCCAAAATGCAGGCTCGGTAGAAAACAAAGGCTGGGAGTTTAGTCTGAATTATCGTGGAGCTAAAAGTGCATCGGGTTTTCAGTATAATCTGGGAGGCAACCTGAGCATCAATAGCAATAAAGTTGTCGATCTGAAAGGTACAGGCCCTTACATCTTGGGGTCGGATATTGATCCACGCTATATCATTGCGGTTGGCCTGCCGATCAACACATTGTGGGGCTATAAAACAGACGGATTGTTCCAGACGCAGGAGCAGATCACCAATTACAAGGCTACGTATGCGGCCAACACGAAGCCGGGCGATGTGAAATACATTGATGCAAACGGCGATGGTAAGATCGACGCGAATGACATGACGAACATCGGGAACACCTTTCCTAAATTCACGTTTGGTCTTAACTCGAATTTCTCATACCGGAATTTCGAACTGAACCTGCTGTTTCAGGGAGCTGCCAAAGTAGCTACGCGTTTGGCGGGTGCACTGGCCGAAATGGGCAATCAGGAAGGATTTACGCCTTCGATTTACACCAACAATTACTGGACGCCCGACCATCCCGACGCTCGCTTCCCCCGGCCCCTGAAGTTTGATTTACGGAATGTAGCTACCTCCGACCGACTGATTATCGACGGCTCGTATGTTCGGTTGAAAAACATTCAGTTGGCTTATTCGCTACCATCGGCTATTGCGTCTAAAGTGCGTCTGAATCGCATTCGAGCCTACGTGTCGGCTACGAACGTGCTTACTTTCTCGAAGTTGAATGAGTGGAATCTGGACCCGGAAGCTGGATCGGGTCGGGCGGTTTATTACCCGCAAACGTCGCTGTATACGCTCGGACTCAACCTGCAATTCTAACGCCATCCACCTACTCTCAGAAAACTCATGAAACGAATAAATTATAGTTTACTCGCGTTTGGTGTCGCACTCGTTGGCGTAACGCTAACCGCCTGCGACCGGGAATTATTAGATACCGTTCCGAACGATCGCCTATCGGAAAGTCTATTCTGGAAAACTGAGAACGATGCCCGATTGGCGGCCAATTCGCTCTATACGGATCTCGACAGTACGAATCTCATTAGCTGGGATGCGATGACCGATATTGCGCATACCAACCAGCCGTTCGATGTGCAGGCTTATGTTGAACTAGGCCAGTACGATGCTACGAGTGCCAAGGTTTTTGGCGAATGGGCAAAAGCGTACAAGGGCATTCGGGCCTGCAATTATTTGGTGGAAAACATCGATAAAGTAACGTCGACCAACACAACGCTGATCAATCAGTTCAAAGGCGAAGCGCGGGCGTTACGGGCCTATCAGTATGTAAAACTGGCCAGTTTGTTTGGCGATGTACCGCTGGTGACGAAGGCTATTTCGCTGGACGAAAGTCGTGCGTTGGCTCGCGCGCCCATTTCTCAGATCTGGGATTTTGTCGACAAAGAGCTTTCGGATGCTGCTGGCTTATTACCTACCACCTATGCCGCTGCCGACAAAGGCCGGTTTACGAAAGGAGCGGCTCTGGGTTTACGGGCGCGGGCTAATTTGCTGGCTGGCCGTTACCAACAGGCTGCCGATGCCGCCGATCAGGTCATGAAATTAGGCATCTATGGGCTGAATGACACCTATGAAAAGCTATTCACTGTGGCCGCCGAAAACAACAAGGAAGTCCTGTTGGATCGACAGTTCATTAAAGACACCTATCCCATCAATGTCTTTAACCTGTTAGCACCTTATAGCCAGAAAAGTGCCCAGAGTACCTATGTGCCCACAAAAGCATTGGTAGATATGTATGAAACAACGGCTGGAAAGCTCATTACCGATGCCACCAGCGGCTATGATCCTGCCAATCCGTACGCGAACCGCGATCCCCGTCTTAAGTTCTCGGTTTTCCTGACAGGCGATGTTTTGCCAAGTGGGATCACTTTCCGACCCGAGCCAACCAGTGGAACTGCCGACGCAGTTGGGAATACGTACATTGCTTCTACGACGGGCTTTAACATCAAAAAATATGTCAACGCGGAGGATTACGCTAACCCGGCTAATAATGGAGTCAACATTATTCTGTTGCGCTACGCCGAAATTTTGCTGACTTATGCTGAAGCCAAAATCGAGTTGAATCAGATCGATGCGAGCGTACTCTCGGCCATCAACACGGTTCGCAATGGCCGTACTGATGTAAAACAGCCATCGATCAGCAGTACCGCAACACAAGCTGAATTACGGACTATTGTTCGTCGGGAGAGAACAGTTGAATTAGCGTTTGAAGGACAGCATCTTTTCGATATTCGTCGGTGGAAAACTGCTGCAACGGTAATTCCGGGGCCTATTTATGGCATTACCTATAAAGACGCCAGTGGCGCTTTGGCCACAGTTCAGGTGGTAGGTATTAACCGTGTTTTTGATGCGTCCCGGCATTATCTCTGGCCTATTCCACAGAAAGAGCGCAATCTGACGCCAACGCTTTCGCAGAATCCCGGCTGGTAAAAGAGATTGGATGATTAATCAGTTGTTGTGTCAGAGTCTTTTTTTGTCATGCTGACGAAGGAAGCATCTTAAAGTATCCTAACAAAAATAGTATGAAGCTTTAAGATGCTTCCTTCGTCAGCATGACAAAATCTAATCATAATTATTACCTAACTGTCGTGAAGCCAAGTTTCATTGTATTCAGTGTATTGGGTCTATTCGTGGCTGGAGGGCTATTCCCGTCCTTTATACCCCAACAAGCAACCCCTATTCGGCCAAATATCATCTACATCTATGCCGATGATATGGGCTACGCTGAGTTGGGATGCTATGGCCAGCAGAAAATCAGAACGCCATACCTGGATCAGCTGGCTCGTGAGGGCATGCGGTTTACGCAACACTATACCAGTATGCCCGTTTGCGCCCCCGCTCGCTGTATGCTGATGACAGGCAAACATGGCGGACATTCGTACATACGGGGAAATTACGAAATGGGTGGCTTTGCCGATTCGTTGGAGGGTGGACAAATGCCGCTGTATCCGGGTGCGTTTACGGTGGGCCGAATGCTCCAGCAGTCGGGCTACAAAACGGCCTGTATCGGTAAGTGGGGAATGGGAATGGCCAATACCACGGGTAATCCGAACGAGCAGGGGTTCGATTATTTCTACGGCTACCTGGATCAGAAACAGGCGCATAATTTCTACCCCACGCACCTGTGGGAAAACGGCAAACCCGATCGCCTGAATAATCCGGTCATTGATGTACATCGAAAGCTGACACCCGAAACCGCCACGCCGGAAGCTTTTGCGTATTATCGGGGCAACGACTACGCTATTGACAAAATGGCTCAGAAAGCGCAGGCCTTTGTGCGCGAGAATAAAAACCGTCCATTTTTTCTGTATCTGCCCTTCACGGTACCGCACGTTTCGTTACAGGCACCAGAAGCTGCCGTTAAGGAGTATATTGGGAAATTCGATGACAATCGGCCCTATTTAGGCCAACAGGGATATGCTTCAACACCGTATCCACGGGCCACCTATGCAGGCATGATTACCTATATGGATAAGCAGATTGGGCAGTTGATGCAATTGCTGAAAGACTTGAAAATTGACGAAAACACGATTGTCATGTTCTCCAGTGATAATGGGGCTACGTTCAATGGGGGCGTAGAGGCTGCTTATTTCAATAGTGTCGCTAACCTGAGAGGCTTGAAAATGGATGTATACGAAGGGGGTATCCGGGAGCCGATGCTGGCTCGCTGGCCCGGAAAGATAAAGGCTGGTCAGGTTACGGGCCATGTTTCCGTGCAATATGATCTGCTGGCTACCCTCGCCGAGCTAATCGGGTATAAGCAACCCATCACGACCGATGGCCTTTCGTTTTTGCCAACGTTACTGGGGAAAACGGCTTCCCAAAAACAACATGCTTTTCTATACTGGGAATATCCCGAAAAGGGCGGTCAACTGGCCATTCGGATGGGCAATTGGAAAGGCGTAAAAACCAATGTGCGTAAGAACCGGACAGGTTCGTGGGAACTGTATGATTTGGGGAATGATGTCAGCGAAAGTACCAACCTGGCAGCCCAACACCCTGAACTGCTCCGACAGTTCGACGCTATCGTTGCTCGTGAACACAGCCCTACGCATGTCAACGAGTGGGAAATTGTAAACCCTAAAACCACAACTAACTAAGGAATACTGGCGCGGGTATTCACCCGTGCCTTTGTATATCGTCAGCATTCGCTGACATACTGATTGATACGCCAGCGAATGCTGGCATTATAAAACGGCACGGGTTCAAACCCGCGCCAGATCACTTAACAAAAAAACGCTATGACTTTCATTCCAAAACGTTCATCCCGTCTCGTATTGAGTGTCTTCTCGCTGATTGGCCTTGGCTTGCTACTTAGCGCCTGGGTTGAAAAACCAGCCCCAACCCCTCCTAATGTCGTTCTGTTTTTCATGGACGATATGGGCTACGGCGATTTATCGGTGACGGGAGCTTTGGACTACACAACCCCCAATCTGGATCGGATGGCCGCCGAAGGGTCTCGTTTCTCTAATTTTCTGGCCGCGCAGGCCGTGTGTAGCGCATCGCGGGCAGCTCTGCTGACGGGTTGTTATCCCAATCGGTTAGGTATTTCGGGGGCATTCGGCCCTAATTCACCCACCGGTCTGAATCCGAATGAAGAGACACTGGCTGAGCTATTGAAAGAGCGGGGCTATGCCACTGGTATTTTCGGAAAATGGCATTTGGGCGATAAAAAACAGTTTCTGCCGCTGCAACAAGGCTTCGACGAGTATTATGGTGTGCCTTACTCGCATGATATGTGGCCATTGCACCCTGCTCAGGCGCAGGCCAAATACCCGCCCCTGCACTGGATCGAAGGAAACGAACCGAAGCAGGAAATCAAGGATCTGGACGATGCGGGGCTGATTACCTCGACCGTTACGGATCATGCGCTGGCCTTTATTCGGAAACATAAAAGCAAGCCGTTCTTTCTGTACATACCGCACCCATTGCCACACGTCCCGCTGGCGACTTCGGCCAAGTTTAAAGGGAAAAGTGCGCGGGGAATTTTCGGCGATGTGATGACGGAACTGGATGGCGCCGTTGGGCAGGTACTGGCTGAGTTGAAACAACAGGGATTGGATAAAAATACGCTGGTTATTTTCATCAGCGACAACGGTCCTTGGCTGAACTACGGCGATCATGCTGGTTCGGCAGGTGGTTTCCGGGAAGGGAAAGGAACATCGTTTGAAGGAGGCCACCGGGTGCCTTGCCTGGTTCGATGGCCAGGTGTTGTGCCGGCTGGTCGAGTGAGCAATAAGCTCCTGACTACAATGGATATTTTGCCAACTGTAGCCAAAATTTGCGGAGCCCGATTGCCCAAACAGCACATCGATGGCGTTGATTGGGTTGCCTTATTGAAGGGCGACAACACGGTAACGCCCCGCGATCATTTTTACTATTATTATCGCAAGAATAGCCTGGAGGCAGTTCGGCAGGGCGATTGGAAGCTGGTATTTGCTCACCCCGGTCGTACGTACGAAGGTTTCCTTCCAGGTCAGAATGGCAAGCCAGGCCCTAGCACCGAGACGCATGAATTTCCAACGGGTTTATTCGACCTCCGACGTGACCCAAGTGAGCGTTACGACGTTCGGGAACAACATCCCGAGATCGTTGCCAAACTGGAAAAACTAGCCGAAGAAGCTCGTGCCGACCTGGGCGATGATATTCAGAAACGAACAGGCGCCAACGTGCGCGAAGCTGGTCGGGTGAGTCAGTAATTTTATTGAGTGATTGGGCTCAATCTTATCAGCCCTGTAAGGGCGCCCTGTCAATAGCTATTGTTGCTTATTAAGAGTCCTAAGCGCCGTAGGTGCGACCTAAGCAAGTTAGCGGTCGCACCTACGGCGCTTGAGGTTATGGACAATCCACTGTTTTCTATTAACAGGTCACTCCTAACGGAGTTTCGAATATGCCCCGCTGTTGAGCGTAGTCCAGAGACTACGCTCAACAAAAATTTTAAGCTTGACTAATAAGCGACGTTGAGATTCCTCCTGGCGTCGGAATGACAAAAAAACTAGCGAATCAAAATCATTGTTAGCGGTTTAAATAGGTTCCTTTTACGATTATTGTAGAAGTAAACGTCATTAGCCCATTTTCTAAAGAGCTAGCAACCGTGTAGCGCTATGCAGGTAAATCCATCGCCCAAACTTGCTCATCTAGTCAAGCACTACCTGATTTTAGAGAATACGTCGTCTTACGAGCAGACGTATCGATTCTTCCCCGATGGCAATCCAGGCCTGGTTTTTTCGTATGCAGATCCATTCACCGAGGGGCATGATTTCGCTGCGGTACCCAACCAATACCACAACTTTTTTTATGGGCAGGCCAATCAGTACCACGATCTGAAGGCCGGTAAAACTATTGGTTTACTCGTTGTTGTTCTGCAACCCTGGGGATTACACGTCCTTTCGGGACTACCCGGTATTGAAACCCGAAATACGCGACTGAGTCTGGATACTTTGTTGGCGCCAGTATCGGTCGATGTACAGCAAGCCAAACAACGAGACTGTTCAGAACCACTGGAACGGATCAGGCAAATCGAAGAGTTTCTGAGTAAGCTTAGCCCATCAGCGTTGACGCCTGAAACCCGTTTTGTTCAACAAGCAGTCCAGCAGATTTGCCAAACCAATGGAATGCAGCCTATTCAGCAAATACTCCAGGGTTTGGGAACAACAGAACGGAGTCTGGAACGTCGTTTTGAGCAGGTAATCGGACTGCGCCCCAAGCAGTTTTCGCGCATTATTCGCTTACAGAACAGTCTTAGAATTCATCGCCAAAAGCCCACACTAAACTTAACCGAGCTAACCTATTGCGCTGGCTATTACGATCAGGCTCATTTCATCCGGGAATTTAATCAACTCGTTGGTCTGACGCCCAAACAGTACGAAGCAAATCCCAATCGATTAGCTGTGAATCTGATGCCAATCGGTCACTGACGTAATACCGAATCAGGTTGTCGGTTTTTTACAATTTACGGCCTGCCAAAGTCTCTACTTTTGCCCAACAAACTTTACAGTCGGCATGGAAACGCTTCGTATTGCAACCGCCCAGTTCGAAAATGCTAGTGGCGATAAAGCCTATAATCTGGCACAAATTCGCCGTTTAGCCGCTCAAGCTGCCCAGCAGGGAGCCCAGGTGATCGCCTTTCATGAATGCTCGGTTACGGGCTATACGTTTGCTCGTCATTTATCCAGAGAGCAACTCACATCGGTGGCAGAAGTAATTCCAGATGGACCTAGTGTTCAGGCACTGATCCAGATCGCTCGTGAGTATGATATTGTGGTGTTGGCCGGATTGTTTGAAAAAGATGAACAGAATCAGCTCTTTAAGGCCTATGTATGTGTCGATAAAAATGGACTGATTGCCAAGTATCGTAAGCTTCACCCCTTTATCAATCCGCACCTGTTGCCCGGCGACCACTATGTGGTATTTGATTTACTGGGGTGGAAATGTGGCATTCTGATTTGCTACGATAACAATATCATCGAGAATGTAAGGGCTACTACGCTACTCGGAGCCGACATTATTTTTATGCCTCATGTGACGATGTTGACGCCTTCGACGCGACCAGGCGCTGGCTTTGTCGATCCGGCACTTTGGTATAATCGGCTGAACGATCCGACGTCCTTACGATTAGAGTTTGATGGCATGAAAGGCCGTTCCTGGTTAATGAAATGGCTGCCCGCCCGCGCTTACGACAATGGCATTTACGTAGTGTTTGCCAACCCAATTGGCATGGACGATGATCAGCTCAAAAACGGCTGTTCAATGATTATTGACCCGTTTGGGGATATTCTGGCCGAATGCCGGAACCTGAATGATGATGTTGTTATAGCAACTTGTACACCCGAAAAACTACAGCAGGCCGGCGGGTATCGCTACCGAAATGCTCGGCGACCACAGTTGTATAAAGATATTTTGGGGCAGGAGCATGCGTCCCAACAGAAAGTAGTCTGGTTAGATCAGTAGAAGCTTTGCAGGATAACGACCGACTATTTTCTCTTGTGACTTTCACTTAAAGCCGTGCCACGGTTACTAATGCAGCTCAAACAAACCGTGGCACGGCTTTAAGTGAAAGTCACAAGAGAAAATAGTCGTTTAAATAAATTTGTATAATACTGAGTATTATTTGAATTATCTCCCCTATTAATCAGCGTGCCCACAAGCATCCGTACTTGTGAGGCTACTTAGTTCAATCGCTGGTAAATCGTAGGAGACAATGCTGAAGCCCGACATAAACCATCAGCCACAAAGCATCTGGGAGAAAACCGATGAGACCTTACTCTGGCAACAATTCAGAGAAGGGCAACAAGATGCTTTTCAGGAGCTGGTCCAGCATTTTTATCGGGAATTACACTTTTATGGCGGGCGTTTTACGCGTGATTCTGATCTGTTAAAAGATTGCCTGCAAGATCTTTTTCTGGACTTATGGACGTACCGGCACAAGATTGTCCAGACGCCCTATATCCGGCCTTATCTCTACAAATCGTTACGTCGGAAAATCCACCGGGAAGTACTGCGCCATTCGGCAACGATGAGCGAGGAAAGTATGGTGTTCGATGATGTTAGTTCGGAAGAAATTACCGCCGAACAAGCCTTGATTCGCACCGAATTGTCTGAGTATCAGACAGCACGTTTGAATGCATTATTAGCACAACTGTCTGATCGCCAGCGGGAGGCTATCCACCTTAAATTCTACGCCGAACTATCCAACGATGAAATTGCCGACGTACTGGCGGTCAATAAACAATCGGTAGCAAACCTGTTGCATCGGGGATTAACCCGACTACGGGAAAGCTGGCCATCGCTGCTATCGTTGATTGGAAGCTGGCTGCTGAACGAAACGTTTACGAAATAATTCTTTTGCGCTGAGTATGACTTTCCGCCAACACGCCTATTAACGACCGAACTGATATTGCTCGTACGCGCTATGAAAACGTATCAACACTACACCGTCGAAGACTTTCTTACCGATAACTGGTTTCTGGCCTGGGTAAAACACAACCAGCCCGAAGCGCGCCAGTTCTGGGAAGAATGGCAACAACAGAATCCGCAACAACGAGATACATTGCTATTGGCTAAGGATATGGCCGAAGCACTTCGGAATCGCCCGCATGCCCTATCCGTAGAGCAGGAGCTTCTGGAAGTGGAACGGATTGTTAAACTAACCCGCCACGTAGCCTCGCCGTCGCGCTGGGTGGTTCTTAAGTCTTCGTTGCATCAGTATCACTGGCTGGCTGCGGCTTTAGTGGCCTTGTTTGTGGGAGCAGGCTGGTGGTTTGTGGCAAGCCAGAAGTCAGGATCGTCTGTTGCCCAACTAAACCAACCATTTAGTCCGGACAACTCTTCGAGTGAGCGCTGGGTAAACCAGGTGAATGGCACCTCACAACCGGTTCGTCTGTCGTTGCCGGATGGGAGCCAGATGACGCTGATGCCGCATAGCCAGGCATCGTATCCCAAAGCATTCGACGCCGATAAGCGGGAAATTTACTTGAAAGGTGATGCGCTGTTTTCAGTTGTTCATGAAGGAAAGCGGCCTTTTTTGGTCTATAGTGGCACATTGGTCACGCGTGTACTGGGTACCCAGTTTCGGGTTCAGGCTCGCCCAGGGGATGCCCGGATGATGGTGTCGGTGATTTCCGGGAAAGTATCGGTCATGGATCAGAAGGATTGGATTTCGTTCCGAAAATCGCTCAGTGTGTCTAAAGCGGGCGTCGTATTAACGGCCAACCAGCAGGTAGTTTACAATGCCAGCGAGAACAGCTACCAGAAAGAACTCGTACCAAAACCCCTCCTTATACCGTCATCAGAAAATTCGGAAAGCTTCAGTTTTGAGGATACACCCGCCCCAACTGTTTTCGAGCGATTAAAAAAAGCCTATGGGGTAGAAATCATCTATGATGCGTCGGCCTTGCAGCATTGTACGCTCACGGCATCGCTGGCAGGTGTTTCCTTATTCGATCAACTCCAGTTGCTGTGTGCGTCTATTGGTGCCTCCTACGAGGTGATCGATACACGAATCATCATCAGCAGTAAGGGCTGCTCGTAAGTGAATGGATAATGGGTAATGAATAATGTAAAATGGATAATGGGTAAGTGTTTGGCTATCAGTATGTAATCTGGTTCCTGTTTTGCCGAACGGGCGCTCCAAATTCTCCGTTATTCAGCCTCCATTTTGCCGAACGAGCTGCCTCGATCCTCATTATTCATTCTCCATTTTACATTATTAATTTCTAAAAAAAAAGCCCGCTATGCTGCGAACATAGCGGGAACAATTGACCGATCAGGCGGCAGTTTCGGGCCATCGCCGATCGGTGTAGCTACTCCTTTGCCCGGAATAACTAAACCTACCACAAGTTATGTACAAGTTTATTAACCACGAAACGATTCGGGTACTTATGCGAATCTCGCTACTCCAATTGTTACTTACGGTTGTGCTGGTCAATGGTGCGTTGGCTGCTAAGGGGCAGGAACTCCTCGACCAGCGGGTAAGTGTGCGACTGGATAATCACACTATTCGACAGGCGTTGCTGACGTTGGAAAAAACGGCGCATGTCAAATTTGTTTACAGCCGTCAGATTGTTCAGATCGACCGGAAGATATCCTTATCGGCCACCGAAGAAAAACTAGCCGATGTGCTTGAACGGCTGCTGAAACCCTTACAACTTCGGTATGTGGTTACGGGCAGCCAGATCGCCATTGTGCGAGGTCCAACTTCCGATGATGTTGGCGATGTTGGAACACCCGCTGCAACTGTACCCGTTGTGGCAGAGCAACCAATTTCTGGTATAGTCAAAGGCGAGACGGGTGAAGTATTGCCGGGCGTTACGGTGGTGATTAAAGGAACTACCCGTGGTACAACAACCGATGCGCAGGGTGTATACCGAATTGGGGTTCCTGATGCGAACACCATTTTAACGTTCAGCTTCGTCGGTTATAACGCGAAAGACGTTACGGTGGGCAATCGGTCAGAAATCAATGTTCAGCTGGAAGCGAGTAATAACCAACTTACCGAAGTTGTGGTAACGGGTTATACCTCCCAGCAGAAAAAAGACATCATCGGGGCCGTATCCGTCGTGAAAGCCAGCGACCTGAATGTTACGCCATCGGCCAATCTGGTTGCTCAGTTACAGGGGCGGGCAGCGGGGGTTACCGTTAGTAGCACCGGCGATCCCGGTAGCTCGGCATCCATTCGTATTCGGGGGTTTGCGTCGTATGGAAACAACAATCCACTGTATGTAATCGATGGTGTTCCAACAACCGATGCCTCGCGCATTAATCCGCAGGATGTAGAGTCAATTCAGGTACTGAAAGATGCCTCTTCGGCCTCTATTTATGGAGCCAGAGCCGCCAATGGAGTCATTATCATAACAACCAAAGGTGGTAAAACGGGAAAAACGACGCTAACCTACGATACGTATTATGGTATCCAGTCGACCCCGCTCAACCGAATTCCTAAGTTGTTAAACACGAGTGAGTTACTGACGTACCTAGATAAAACGACCGCGAGCACGTTTGTGGACCCAATTTTCGGACAGCATGGTTCGTTTGCCATTCCCGAGCGCTATATCGTCAGTAATAGCTTCAAAGGGGGCGTTTCGGCGAGTGATCCCCGCGCGAATCCTGATCTATACACCATTGCCGACTACACCAATCCATACCAGATTTTTCAGACCAGTCCGGGCACCAACTGGTTCGATGCCATGTCGCAAAAGGGCATTATTCAGAGTCATCAGCTTACCGCTAGCGGAGGCAACGACAAATCGACTTTTTCGCTGGGCCTGAATTATTTTAACCAGCAGGGCACCTTCAAATACACGGGTTATGATCGGTACTCGATGCGGCTTAACTCAAGCTTTAAGGCCACCGATTTTTTGACGATAGGCGAAAATCTTCAGGTATCGTACGACAATCGGTGGGGTGATGCCACCGTAATTGGCGAAACCAGTGCCTGGGCGTATGCTCTTCGGAGTGCGTCGTTTATACCCGTTTACGACATTAAAGGGGGCTACGGCGGCTCTCTGGTGGGCGGCACTGCCGGGGTAGGGTATAATCCAGTATCGTATCTGGAACGGCGGAAAGACTGGGTTAATCAAAATCTGCGGGCGTTCGGGAATGTTTTTGCGCAGGTGAACATCAGCAAAGACCTGGCGCTACGAACATCCATCGGTATTGATGCCCGCAACGGAACACTTCAGCGCGCTTTTTTAAAAGAATACGAAGCCAGTCAGTCCCGGCGAGTAACCCAGTTGACCGAAGCCTCAAATAATTACCTGAGCTGGACGTGGAGTAATACGCTGACGTACCAGAAAAAGATTGGGCAGATTCATGATCTAAAGGTTTTGGTGGGCACCGAAGCGATTAAAAATACCGGGCGAGGTTTGTTTGGGGCCAAGAGCAACTATGATTTTGAATCCAATAGTTTCCTGTCACTTAATACGGGTTTGCCGCAGTCGTTGGGCGATGTGAGTGCCAACGATGCCGATATTAACCGGAATGCACTGCTATTCAGCAACTCGCTTTTTTCTTATTTCGGTCGGCTCGATTACATCCTGAAAGACAAGTATTTGTTTAATGCTACGTTTCGCCGGGATGGTTCATCGCTGTTCGGTCCTGACGTACGTTATGCCAATTTCCCGTCGCTGGGCGTCGGCTGGCGTATTTCCGACGAAGCGTTCATGAAATCGTTTAGCTGGCTTAATGAGTTAAAATTACGAGCAGGGTGGGGGCAAATGGGCAGCATTTCTAATGTGCCCGCCTTCAATCAGTACTCAACGTACAGCGCTGCGCCGGGTAGTAATTACTACGACATCAACGGGGTTAATGTTGGCTCAACGCAGGGCTATGGCGCTAGTTCTCAAGGGAATCTACAAACCAAATGGGAAACTACCGAAACGACTAATATTGGTCTGGACGCCAGCATTCTGCAAGGAAAATGGAGTGTAGCCGTCGATGTGTACACCAAAAACACACGCGATTTGTTGGTTCCCAGCCTACGCAATGGACTTGAACTGTTGGTGACCAAACCATTGGTCAATCTGGGAACGATGCGGAATACAGGCATTGACCTGCAAATCACGAATCAGGGCCAGATCACCTCCGATTTGAAATACGATGCAACTCTGACCTTTACCCACTACAAAAACCAGCTGACCAAGCTAAACAACGAAAACACGGCGCAACTGGTAGCGGCCAGTCGGATAACCAATGCCCTGATTACGACGCAGGGACAGGCCGTTTCGTCCTTTTATGGGTATCAAATCGATGGATTTTACAACAATCAGGCGGAGGTTGATGCGGGGCCTAAAATCAACGGGGCAGCCGGTGTGGTTGGGTCCTGGAAATATAAAGATATCAACGGCGATGGTAACATCACCACTGCCGACCGAACCGTACTGGGGTCACCCCATCCTAAGTTTCAGATGGGATTGAACCTTGGTTTCCGCTGGAAGGGCTTCGATCTCAGCAGCTTTGTATTCTGGAATCAGGGGAATCAACTCTATAACTACACCAAGTACTTTACCTACATGGGCGTGTTAGGCGGCTCTGTTGCTTCCGGTAAATTATACGACGCCTGGACTCCCGAAACGGCGGCTACTGCTAAAACACCTCAATTGGGCGTAGGTGCCGCCAATGGCTATACGGCTTTTGTGACGGGCAATTCGAGTTCGTTTTACGTGGAAAATGGGTCTTATCTGCGGGGCAAAACCATTCAGCTGGGCTATAGCTTTCCCAAGGCGTGGCTGAAAACAATTAAAATGAGCAACCTGCGGGTTTATGCGCAGGCACAGAATTTCTTCACCATTACGAAATACAGCGGAGCCGACCCCGATTTAGGCTTAGTATCGGGGGCATCGGTTGAACAAACAGCCAGCAGCGACCAGAATCTGGGCGTCGATTACTCAGGTTACCCCAATCCACGCCAGTTCTTACTGGGTTTAAATGTATCCTTCTAACCCCGCTTTTCTGCTATGAAACCAATCCTAAAACATACTGCATTTACCTTGCTGCTTTCGGCGGTTACGCTTTCGGCCTGTAAGCAACAATTTCTTGACCTGGCACCCCAGGGTGTTTATAAAGAAAGCGATTTACTTAGTAAAAAGGGTATCGATGGGTTTTTGATCGATGCCTATGCTACGCTGGATGGGAATTTATCGGCCAATTTTCTGGGCCTCAGTGGCACCTATAACTGGATATGGGGGAGTATCGCGGGGGGCGATGCGTACAAGGGAGGTACCAACTTCACCGATCAAAGCGAAATTAACCAGGTGATGCAGTATGCCACGCCCACCACAAATTCGCAGTTACTCGCCCGCTGGAATGGCATTTTCGATGGCATTGGGCGTGCCAATATCGTGTTGCAGGAGTTGGCCAAAACAACCGATCCGGCCTTAACCGATGCCTTGAAAAAACAGGTAGCTGCCGAAGCTCGTTTTCTGCGGGCCTTCCACCATTTTGAGGGAAAGAAAATCTTTGGCAACATTCCGTTTGTGGATGAGAAAGCCACCGACTATAAAATCCCCAATACAGATGCGAGTGGCAATTACCTCAATATCTGGCCCCAGCTGGAAACAGACTTCAAATTCGCTTACGATAATCTGGACGAAGTGAAAACGGGTAAAGGCCGGGTCAATAAATGGACTGCCGGGGCTTATCTGGCAAAAGCCTATTTGTATCAAAATAAATTCGCCGAGGCCAAAGCGCTCTTTGACGTTATTATCGGCCAGGGCAAAACCAGTCAGGGGATAAAACTGGACTTAACCACGAGCTTTGGGGAGAATTTCCGTATCGCAACGCAGAATAGTAAGGAAGCGATGCTGGAAGTGCAAAGTGCCATTGGCGATGGTGCCAGCGACAATACGAACGGATTTCGGGAAGCGATTCTGTGTTATCCCAACGGTATTGCAGGGGGTACAAACTCCTGGTTTTATCGACCTTCTCAAAATCTGGTCAATGCGTTCCGCACCGACGAAAATGGTCTGCCCCTGCTCGATACCTATAACGATGTGGATGTTACATCGAATGAAACGGTGCCAGATGCCAGCCCGTTTACACCTTATGCTGGCAATCTGGACCCGCGCTTAGATCACACAGTAGGTCGCCGGGGCATACCGTATCTGGATTGGGGCCTGATGAGTGGGTTAGCCTTTACGGCTCCTCCGGGCGAGTCGATCACGAATGGAGGTCCATTTACGGGTAAGAAGCATGTTTTTTCATCGACCGAGTATAGTTCGGGGCAAGTGGTTCGTGCCAGTTTTGGCATTGCCAGTGCGCTGAATTATGACCTGATGCGTTTTGCCGATGTGCTGTTGATGGCGGCTGAATGCGAAGTAGAAGTCGGTAGTTTGGATAAAGCGCGTGAATACGTCAATCGGGTTCGGGCCAGAGCTGCGGCTTCACCTATCAAAACAATAGACGGAACTGCCAATGCCGCCAAGTATGTGGTTAATCCCTATACAACCGCCTGGGCGAGTCAGGCAGTTGCCCGTCAGGCCGTTCGTTTTGAACGGAGAATCGAATTAGGGATGGAAGGTCACCGCTTCTTCGATCTGGTTCGTTGGGGAATTGCCGATCAGGTTATCAACTCCGAGTATTTACCCAAAGAAAGCGTGCGTCGTTCGCTGGCGCTAGGTGGCGGGGTTAAGTTTACGAAGAACAAGAGCGAATATCAGCCCATTCCAGACTATGCCATCACGCAGAGTTTTGTAGGTGGCCAGCCAACACTAAAACAGAATCCGGGCTATTAATCGAGAGTTTTTTTGTGGTGTCGGTTTCTCAAAACCGACACCACAAAAAAACGTCAGACCTAATGAAACGTACTATTCTTCCTCTTCTTTTCCTGTCAGCCGTTATCTTAATGGCTGCTCAACTGACGTATACAGATCGGAAATCTGATTCGAGTACCGAATGGTCCGAGTATTTAGGCGGGCCAGATCGCAATCATTATTCAACATTAACTCAGATCAACACAGGTAATGTTAGCCAACTTACAGTAGCCTGGGAATACCACTCCCGCGACTCAGGCCAGATACAGTGTAACCCGATTATTGTTGATGGCACACTCTACGGAGTGACGGCATCGAATCAGATTTTTGCGCTCGATGCCGCTACGGGTCAGCAGAAGTGGCGCTACGTAGAGCCAGGTACCAAAACGTTCAACACGAATCGGGGCGTTACGTATTGGAAAAGTACTAGAGCGGATGATAACGAGCCAGCGCGTATCCTGTATGCGTACGGCTCCTGGCTTTACGCGATCAATGCGCAAACCGGGCAACCGATCTCCAGCTTTGGAGAGAACGGTCGGGTTAGCCTCAAAGCCGGGTTAGGGGAGTCGGCCAAAGACAAATTTGTTATTTCGAACACGCCGGGTACACTCTTCGAGGATTTACTGTTCATGCCTTTACGTGTTTCGGAAGGAGCGGATGGTGCCCCTGGTTCTATTCAGGCCTTTAATGTGCGAACGGGCAAACTGGCGTGGGTATTTCACACGATTCCTCATCCGGGTGAGTACGGCTATGAAACCTGGCCCAAAGAGGTCTATAAAAATACCGAAGTAGGCGCGGCTAATAACTGGGCGGGTATGGCAATTGATCGCAAACGCGGGATTCTCTACGTGCCGACGGGCTCGGCTGGGTTTGATTTTTATGGCGGGAATCGCAAAGGTCAAAATCTGTTCGCCAATTGTTTACTAGCGCTGGATGCCCGAATCGGAAAGCGTATCTGGCATTACCAACTGGTTCATCATGACATCTGGGACCGTGATTTACCCGCTCCACCAAATTTGATTACCCTTCAAATGAATGGTAAAGTAATCGATGCAGTAGCTCAGGTAACCAAGAGTGCCCATGTTTTTATTTTTGATCGTGTAACCGGTAGGCCGCTTTTTCCAATCAGGGAGGTGCCTGTTCCTAAATCGCCTTTGCCCGATGAAGCGGCCTGGCCAACGCAACCCGTTCCGACTTTACCCGCGCCTTTTGCCCGGCAAACCATTGCCGAAACGGAGTTAAGTCCTTATGCTACAAATCGTGATTCGTTGACTGCTCAATATCGCCGGGCGGGAAAAGGCCAGTTTCAACCACTGAGTAAAACGCCAACGCTGCTGCTGCCAGGGGCCGATGGCGGCCCGGAATGGGGTGGTGCTGCCGTTGATCCCGAGGGTATTATGTATGTCAATGCCAATGAAATGGCCTGGATGTTCAGTCTTAGTGCTACCCCTAAAGCAGACGCATTGGCGCATTTAAGTCCCGGTAATCGACTGTATACGAGTTATTGTGTCGCCTGTCATGGTACTGATCGAAAAGGGAATCCATCAAGTGGCTATCCATCGTTGGTAAACATCGGTCAACGGCGCGATCGGGAGTATGTAGCCAAACTGATTACAAGTGGGAAGGGAATGATGCCCGGTTTCGCGGGTATTACAGCCGAGCAGAAGCAGGCACTCCTGGCTTTTTTGTTTAACGATGAGAAAGTGGAAACCGTTGCTACAACGCCCGGACCGACGGCTAAACAGGGAACTTACGTTCCGTACCGCTTCAACGGGTACACGAAATTTTTAGACAGTAAAGGGTTTCCGGCTATTCAGCCACCCTGGGGCACATTAACCGCTATCAATCTCAATACAGGGCGGCAGGTTTGGCAAAAAACGTTGGGCGAGTTCACTGAACTAACCCGGCAAGGAATTCTGCCAACCGGAACGGAGAACTACGGAGGTCCGGTGATTACAAAGGGTGGGCTGTTATTTATTGCGGCCACTAAAGATGGGATGTTCCGGGCTTACGACAAGAAAACCGGACAGTTACTCTGGCAGACACAACTGCCAGCAGCCGGTTTTGCGACGCCCAGCACCTATGACGTGAATGGGAAACAATACGTTGTAGTCGCTTGTGGAGGAACAAAATTAGGCACTAGTAAAGGCGATAGTTACGTTGCCTTTGCCCTGCCCTAAAATCGATAAAAAGCCGTGCCACGGTTTATTTAAACGCCATGTAAGAACCGTGGCTCGGCTTTTTATCGATTTAGCGAAAAACAAAGAGCTTTTTACAATAGGTTAAGGTTGGTTCGTAAAGCCCCGGTAGGATTTCTGCCGGGAGTTTTATAGTTATCCCGTTCCGCACTGAAAAGGATAGAACGCTGATTTTTATGATATGATGGATTAGTTATGATGAAATGTCAAACGGATTCTTTGTCTAATCATAACCTAGTCATAAGAATCCGCGTGCTATCGATACAGGAAAGTATAGGATTCTTATTCGATGATAAATACAGAAATTGCTGCGAATTAATAGAGACCTCATGACCCAACGGCCTTTCCTCCGAATCCTACCTTTACTACTTGTTCTATTACGATCCTTACCAATCTTCGCAGCACCCTGCACACCCGTTGGCCTTCAATGCGAGCATTTAGTTAACCCATTGGGCATCGATGCTCCGGCTCCCCGACTAATGTGGCGGCTGGACGATACCCGGAAAGGAGCGAAGCAAACAGCCCATCAAATATACGTTGGTACCGATTCGATGGCGGTGAGTCAGGGTAAGGGTAGTAGCTGGCAAACGGCCAAGTTACAGTCAGATAGTCAGCTTATTGCCTATGAAGGAAAAGCTCTACAACCCTTCACCAAATACTACTGGAAGGTGGAGGTTTGGGATAAAGATGGCAAACCGTCGGCTTCGTCGGTGGCGAGTTTTGAAACGGGTTTGATGCATAGCAAAAACTGGCAGGGGGCGTGGATTAGTGATATTAGTGATGTGGATCTGAAACCGGCGCCCTATTTTCGGAAAGCCTTCGATGCGAAAAAGAAAATCAAATCGGCGCGAGCCTACATTGCGGCTGGCGGTTTGTATGAGTTGTATCTAAACGGGCAGAAAATCGGGAATCACCGGCTCGATCCTATGTACACCCGTTTCGACCGCCGGACGCTGTACGTTACTTACGATGTGACGAACCAGCTGCAAAGCGGCAAAAATGCAATTGGTATTTTGCTTGGAAACGGTTGGTATAATCACCAATCAACAGCGGTCTGGTTTTTTGACAAAGCTCCCTGGCGGGCACGCCCTACGTTCTGTCTGGATCTGCGTGTTACGTATGAGGATGGCTCTGTCGAAACAATTACCTCAGGAAAAGACTGGAAAACGGCCCTGAGCCCGATCATTTTCAACAGTATCTACACGGCAGAACATTACGATGCCCGACTGGAACAACCCGGTTGGAACACGGCGAATTTTGATGATTCGAAATGGAAGGAACCCATTATGCGGGCTGCTCCGTCAACGAACATCGTCACACAGGCCGTCCATCCAATTCGAAACGTGGAGACAATTCCGACGAAAAGCATCACCAAACTCAACGACACCACCTTTGTTTATGACTTAGGCCGGAACATTTCGGGAGTGAGTCAGTTTCGGGTGAAAGGTTCGGCGGGTACAATCTTGCGCCTGAAACACGCTGAACGATTGCATAAAGATGGTCATGTCGATCAGTCGAATATAGATGCGCACTACCGCCCGGTTGGTACCAGCGATCCGTTCCAGACTGACATCTTTATCCTGAGTGGCAAAGGTGAAGAAACGTTTATACCACACTTCAATTATAAAGGCTTTCAGTATGTAGAGGTAACCAGCAATACCCCCATTAATTTAGTTAAAGAAAACCTGACGGGTTATTTCATGCATAGCGATGTGCCGGTTGTGGGGCAGGTGAAGTCGGCCAACCCAACGCTGGACAAAATCTGGTGGGCTACTAATAATTCGTATTTGTCTAATCTGTTTGGTTACCCAACGGACTGCCCGCAACGGGAGAAAAACGGCTGGACGGGCGATGGACAAATTGCCATTGAAACGGGTCTGTATAATTTTGACGGCATCACGATCTACGAAAAATGGCTGGCCGATCACCGTGATGAACAACAGCCGAATGGTGTGCTTCCGGCCATCATCCCAACCGGTGGTTGGGGTTACGAATGGGCCAACGGCCCTGACTGGACAAGCACCATCGCCATTATTCCCTGGAATATTTACCTGTTCTACGGCGACAAAAAGATACTGGCCGACAACTACGACAACATCAAACGGTACGTCGATCATATCAACGAGCAAAGTCCGTCGGGCCTGACATCCTGGGGGTTAGGTGATTGGGTGCCCGTGAAATCGAAATCGCCGGTAGAGTTTACATCGTCCATTTACTACTTCACCGATGCTTCGATTCTGGCGAAGACGGCGAAGCTGCTGGGCAAACAAAGCGATGCGGATCTATATTCGGCATTGGCGACGAAGATCAAAAAAGCGGTCAATTCGAAATATCTGAATAAGGAGACGGGAAGTTACGGAACAGGTTTGCAAACCGAACTGAGCGTGCCTTTGCAGTGGGGCATAGTACCGGATGAACTGAAAGCCAAAGTAGCGGCCAATCTCGCCAAACGGGTCGAAGCCGACAATTCGCACATCGATGTTGGCCTTTTAGGGACCAAAGCAATTCTGAACGCCCTCAGCGAAAACGGTCATGCCGATCTGGCGTATAAAGTGGCTTCGCAGGAAACGTTTCCATCCTGGGGTTGGTGGATTGCCAATGGCGCTACAACGCTCTATGAAAACTGGCCAATTGACGCGAAAAGCGATATTTCGATGAATCACATCATGTTTGGCGAAATCGGCGCCTGGTATTATAAAGCTCTTGGTGGTATTAAACCTGATCCCGCGCATCCGGGATTCAAAAACGTACTGCTGGAACCCCATTTCGTAGCAGGTCTCGATCATTTTGAGGCTACACACAACAGTCCGTTCGGTACCATTCGGTCGTCCTGGAAACGGGTAGGGCAGGGCGTCTCGTATTCCGTAACTGTTCCACCCAACTCGACCGCTACGCTCAAACTGCCGGGGGCGTCGGCTGCTCAACAATTGCAGGCGGGAACGTATCAGTTTGAGGTGAAGTGATCACACCGTTTAAACCTATAAGGTCTCAAAGACCTTATAGGTTTGTAAGCACCCTACTGCGAACTTTCAGTAGGAGAGGGCACACCGAATCGCTTTTGTGAACCCTTCAACTCTCCGTGCGAATGGATAAGGAGAAACGTAAGCAAGGCGAAAAACGCCAGTAGTCCACCAAAATTGATCGCCCATTTTTTAGGCGCAAGGGGCTTCGGTGTAAAGATGGATTGGGTTTTACCGATCAAAAAGGCGACTACTAGCCAGTTGGCGATGTATAGGTATTGCTCAATTCGATAGCCGCTCATAAAGGCACCCGTAATCAACAAACTGAATAGGATGTACAGACCCCAATGGCCAAGAAAGAGGGCAAAAACATCATTTTGTGAGTAAGAGACCGGACTAGATCTATTCTGATAAAAATGGAACCAACACCAGACCGTCATGGAGAGCACCATGCCAATCGATACCAATTGAACACCCCAAAGAATGGGACTTTCCGGGGCTACTTCGATTTTGCTGAAAATCCCCTGAAGGCGTTCTAAATCAAATGATTGTTGCCACACGACGTAAGGGATCACCAGCATCACCATCAACAAAGGAAACCAGACCTGTATTTTTGGCTGTGTCGGTTCGTTCGGTTCCCATTCGGAGGTAAGGGTTCCGTACGCCATACCCAGGCCACCGAAAAAGCCCAGCGAATATTCCATAACGTTCCAGAAATTGAATTTGATTTCGGTCAGATGACCAAGAACCTGGAGAAAATTACCGAAAGCAAAACCAAAACCCCCGCCTAAACCGGCAAATACGGCTACGCGCAAAGCTGAATAGGATCGTTGACGTACCAGATACCAGGTCAGTGCCACTGCCCCTCCGAAGCAGGCTGCCCACGTTTCGGAACGGGGTGGGGTCATGCGCCAGTCGAATTCTTCAATGATGAAAAAGTAAAACACCACTGCGCCGACAACCATTTCAACGATTACTTGAGACCACGTCACGGGTTTGTTCGCCGAGTCGGTTAGGGCTAACCCAAATAACCCCCCACCCAGAAAACCATACAATCCTCCGATGACAAACAGCATCGTCAGCCCGTAGAACACATTAATAAATTCGGTATCTCGACCATACCCTACCACAATGCCATAGCTTGCCAGTCCACCCAGGCCCCAGCCAATAGCGCCAGCCAGGGTGACCGCAAACACCTTGGCGTACCAATCGGTGCGTTTGGCGACAAGCAAAACGCTCAGTGAACCAATGGCACCCGCCCAGGCAGCACCGTATTCATGGCCAAATTGCCCGCGAATGGCCCAGGCTGTTCCGAGCGACAAGCCCACCATGAGCATGGCAAAGGAAAGGGATTTATTTTTCATACAAGAAAACGGTGATTATGAGTTTAGTAGCCTCTTTTTGATATACCGGATTCGGGTACGAACAGGCTATTTTGTACGAAAAATAGCCCGTGTCCATAACATGTTATGGACACGGGCCGATGCTAACAATATGGTAAAAATCAATGCGCCGTTAATTGAAGAAATACCTCTTTTTATTTTTCATTCTCGCCGGGTTAAAACCCGGCGCAGTTCATTCATTTTGTGTGTTGCGCCGGGTTTTAACCCGGCGAGAATGAAATGCCAGCTCAATCAACTACCCCTTTACATAGTCAACTGTCGGCTCAGTACCGAAAACCGTGGTTAGATGATCGGGGCTAGGTTTGCGTTGAGCGGTGAGCTTACTCACCAGCACATAGGCGATAAATGAAGCGATAAAAGCTGGGAAAACCTCATGAATATCACCAAGGCTTTCGTAACGGGTTCGGACACCGAATCGCCAAATGATATTGACGACGATGCCCGCTACCATAGAGGCTATCGCGCCCAGATCAGTGCCCCAGCGAAAATACAATCCCCCGAAGATGGTCGGGAAGAAACTGGCGACGTAAACCGAGCCGGCAAAGGCCGACAGTTCGACAACATCGGCAGGTGGAAAAATCGTGAAATAGTAGACGATAACGCAATAGAGCAGCATCACAACCTTCGTTCGAGGAATGATCCGTTCGGTTGGCATGGGTTTCCAGACATTCCACATGTCTTTAACGAGTGTAGTCCCAACCACTAGCGTTACTGACGCCAGTGCGGCCATGCCCGCAGCAAAAAGTCCCATCAGACAGATGCCGCTGATAAGTGGATTATTGAATTTTTTAAGCATGAAGCCCACCACTTCGTCGGTGTTATTGATGAGTTGCGCGGCTTCTTCGGTGGTTACCATCCCGTGTACCAGTGCACCCAATCCCATTACGCACACCAGCGAAACCCCCATGAAAATGGGTGTCCAGGTCATGGCGAATTTCATGCCCGCTTTGTCTTTGACCGTATAGAAACGAATCAGTAGTTTGGGTTCGGAGATCTGTTTCATTCCTATCGACAGGCCAATGCCGACGATATAGGTAAACGATGTCAGTTGACCGAACGTAACCAGGCCGTTACCAATAGGCGTCCCCTTTTTAGAAACATGGTCGACCAACGCGATTTTGGCCATCAGGACGTCGTATCCACCCACATACACGAAGGGGAGGGAGATCATCACAATCGCAACGATAAACATCAGAATACCCTGAACCGCGTCGGTCCACATGATGCCGTACATGCCGCCCGCAATGGTGTAAAAGCAGGTGAAGAAGAGCATAAATGCCGCTCCGTAGGCATAAGGGATGTCTAAAAGTGTGTGAAGCAAATGGGCGCATCCTTTGGCAATGCCGGTCATGTACCAGACCGTGGCAAACAGAATAATCACGGCCGACAAGACCCGAATACTCCGCGAAAGCTGGCTCTGGTAGCGCAACTGGAAATAATCGGGCACGGTAAACGACTTGAGCCGGATACTCTGATTACGCATTCGGGGCCCCAAAATCTGCCAGGAAATGATGCAGAAAACAGCCCAGAATACGCCCACCCACGTCCAGGATAACCCATACCGAAACGACTCGCCCGCTTGCCCGATGTAGGTATTCGTGCTGACAAACGTAGAAAAGAAGGCCAGCGAAACTACCCAGCCGGGTATCCGTCGGTTAGCCACGTAATATTCGCCGACAGTTTTACTAGCCTGTCGTTGCAGATACCAGCCAAACGTAATCAGTAGGATTAGATACACAACCATGCAAAGCAGCACAGTAGCATGTTCGGAGAAGTAGGACATAGGGAAGGAGGAAAGGGATTAGGGGGAAGAGTGGGAGAAGAGGGAGTAAAGAGAAGAGTGGGAAGAGTGGGGGTAAAGGAATGTCAAACCCTTTCCTCCTTCCTCCCTCTCTTCCCCTTACTCCCTTTTCTCTTCATCCCGGACGTCGATGTTCATGAATTGTACGGCGATGGCGTTCAGGATCATGATGACGATGATGAACCAGTAGGGGAAAGCGGTCAGGAAGTCCATAGGTCGGCGGTTAGAAGAGTTTTTTTAGGTCATTTTTCGTCACCTTACCCATTGCGTTTCGGGGGAGTTCGGTAACAATGCGGTAATGGCGGGGCACTTTGTAGGCGGCCATCTGGGTGCGCATCCATTGGTTGAGTTCGGCCAGATCAACTGTCTCGCTTGCTACCAGAACAGCGCCTACAATTTCACCCCACTCTTCATCGGCCAATCCGATTACACCGCAATCGCCGATAGCCGGATGCGTTCGGAGGACTTCTTCAATTTCAAGCGCCGACAGTTTGTAGCCTCCCGACTTGATGATATCGATTGAACTGCGACCCAGAATTTTGTAGCTCCCTTCATCCAGTACAGCCACATCGCCCGTACGGAACCAGCCATCGTCTGTAAAGGCATCCTGTGTAGCCTGCGGACGTTGCCAGTACTCCCGAAACACCGTGGCTGCTTTCACCTGAATTTCACCCGGCTGTCCCTCATCGACTGGCTCATCCTGCTCATCAACCAATCGAACACCAACGCCCGGCAGTGGTTGGCCAATGTGGCCCGGAACCCGTTTACCCCGGTATGGATTGCTGATTGCCATGCCGATTTCAGTCATGCCGTAGCGTTCGAGTAAGGTGTGTCCGCTGACACGTTCCCATTTTTCCATAACCGTTACGGGTAAAGCCGCCGAACCGGACACCATCAACCGGAAAGTGCGCATGGTATCCGTAAGTGTCTGTTGTTCAGTTTCGGGCAGGGATTCCCAATGGGCGATCAGTTTGAAATAAATGGTCGGTACCGCCATGAACAGGTTGATTGCGCCCCGTTGGAAAGCGGCAAACACGGCACCTGCCGAAAATTCGGGCAGAAATTCGCAACAGGCTCCGGCCCAGAGCGCACAGCATATTACGTTGACAATGCCATGAACGTGGTGCAGCGGTAATACGCAAAGAATATGATCGGTCGATTGCCATTCCCAGGCCGCAATGAGCGTCGACATTTGCGCGTCAAGGTTGGCGTGTGTACTGACAACCCCTTTTGGCAGATTCGTTGTCCCGCTGGTATACAGGATCATGGCTCCCCGTGCCGGATCGACATCGGGCAAAACGCTGGAGGAATGATCATCAGATAACCCCAGTTCAATAAACCGAATCGTTCGGGTTTCGGCGATGGGCTGAAGAATGGACGCATATCGACTTGACGTTACAATGATCTCAGCCGCCGTATCGTCGATGACATATTGCAGCGAAGCGGGCGGGTAGGTCGTGCAGAGCGGAACGGCAATGCCACCCGACCGCCAGATTCCCCATTGAACCATCACATAGTCGAATCCTGGTTCTACCATAAACGCGACGCGAGCTTCGGCCAGGTCAGTCCGACCAGTCAATAATTGTTGCCCGAATTGCTCCGAATAAGCCAATAGTTGGGCGTACGTATGGGTTTGCCCACCAGATAGAATCGCCGTATTCGTCGGATGGCGATGCGCTTGCTGTACGATAGTGATCATGACAACAAAAGAGAAGACGCCCGTCTTGTTACCCTATTGCCTGAATCTTACCAATGCTTTGCGGCAGAAATCAATAACTGGAAAAATACTTAATGAAGCCTTGGTGTGCTATGTGAAAGCTGTTTTAACTTTCCAAATTCTGTTAAAACCGAATTGCTTTTTTGTCATTTCGACGGAGGAGAAATCTCAAGCTTCCGTATTAGTCAAGCTTGAGATCCCTCCTGACGTCGGGATGACAGAAAAACAGCCTAACTTTTCTATAAAATGAGAAATTTAAACAGCTTCTTAATAAAAAATCCGCCATGAATAGAGTCATGGCGGATTTTTTATTGGAATTCAGATAAACTACAACTCCCGAATCTGGATGTTCTTGTACCAGACGCGCTCTTTGGGACTGTGGTTTTGCAGGGCGATTTTTCCTTTCGCATGTGGGGTTGCGTAGGGCCAGTTGGCAAATTTGCTCTTGGCAACCAAGGCTTTCCAGGCATCGGAACCGTATTCGTAATCGGATACTTTTTTGCCGTTCAGGAAATGCTCAACATGGTTATTGTTCACCACAATCCGGCCTTTATTCCACTCGCCCGCTGGCTTTATAGCGTTCATATCCGATGGTGGAATCATGTCGTAATTGGCACCCGACAACTGTGTGTCTTTCAATTTGTAAGGCTTGCCATCTCCATCCAGATAGCCTTTGTCGTCGATCACCTGATATTCGGGTCCCGACATGTAAGTCGATTTAATATCGGGGCTGTCGATGATTTTATAGACAACGCCACTGTTGCTGCCTTTCGGAATTTTGAATTCGAACTCCAACTCAAAGTTTTCGTATTCTTTATCGGTTACCAGATCGCCACCCGTACCGTCGGGAGTCAGGGCACCGTCTTCAACGTACCAGCCCACAACGCCATCTTTGTGCCAGCTGTGCCAGCCTTTTATAGTCTTCCCATCGAACAAGGATGTCCATTTTGGAGGAGCGATGAATGCAAACAGGCAATACACCAACTCTAGTAAAAGTAATTTTTTCATCGAGTTTAGAATTTTCAGTTAAAGGTATGTTTTAAACGCAAAGAGCGCAAAGGAGAAACAAAGGTCGCAAAGAGTTTTTTCTCAGCGGTCTTTGCGCTATCCTTTGCGCTCTCTGCGGTTTAAAAAATATTAACTTGCCATTTCGCGGGCGGCTTCCGGGTCATTGTATTTCCGGTCGAGGCCCTCGGTTGATTTCTGGTCGGAACGATCCGTTCCTGAAATCATATCCTGAGCGGCTATACTACTTTCGTCGGCCATTTCGCGGGGAAATTTTTGCGCTTCTTTAGCTTCTTCTGGCCGCTCTCCTGGCTGATTTTCGGCGGAGTCTTTCGCATTTACGTCGTAAGGACGGGCTGAGTCGCCGGTATCAGGCTCGTCTTCCATGCCTTCCTCGCTTCCAGGAACAGCTTTTGCTGCCTCCGGCAAGCCCTCGTACTTTGTTTCGCCTACCTTTTTTTCTGGCTTGGGACCATTGCTGGGCACAACACCGGGAGTCGCCGTTGTAAACGTAGTTAATCCCGTCGACTGATTATCTCGAATGTCAGGTATCGTCGGTTTCGGCGTACTTGGCAGATCAGGAATTTCAGGACCGGGCACTGGTGGGCCAGGTGGTGTTTCTGGAACACCAGGCTGCGTTGGGCCAGGTACTTGTGGCGTTTCTGGAATGGTACCTGGTGTTTCAGGAATCATGTCGCCCATTGGCGTACTTCCCGAAATGACACTCCAGCCACCGAATGAATTTGTTGATGTGGTCTTCATGGTTTTGTTGAGTTAATCTTCAGAGGGTAAACCCGTATTGGCCGTTGCGCCAGCATCAGGATTACCCGTGATGTCTGCTTCGGCAATGTCTGCTGTTGTATTTGATGCATGTGGGATGGCTTCGTCGTCGATTCCCGCATCAGCGTATTGGGCTGAGTCTGAATTTTCGTAGGTTTTTCCTCGCAATTGGTCTCCCTGCAAGCTGCGCTCTTCGTCGGAACTGTACCGATTGGCAAGCTGACCATCTACTACATCGTCGTCGGTATCGCCAATAGGCGTCAATTTGCCATCCACGAGTTTAACCATATTTGTTTCGGCCTGGTCGGCACCGAACATCGCTTCCGCATTTTCGTTGGAAACCAGATTGGCTTGTTGCGCGCCGTCGCTAAGGGCTGATGAATTTGAATTTTCCATGATAACTGTGAATGTTTGAGGTATATAAAGAACTACTGGGAACGCAAAAGGTTTTTGAAGTAGCGCGGGTGGGTTGGCGTCCCAGCATCTTATCCGCATAGTTTAATTGCGGACAGGATGCTGGGACGCCAACCCACCCGCGCTACAATTGGGCTATGCGGACAAGATGTCCGCGTTACTTTAACGCATCGAATAAAATCTCGGCGGGGTGTTGGGCTTTACGACCAGTGCCGTCTTTGATCTGATGGCGGCAGCTGGTGCCTGCGGCTGAGATAATGGCATCTTCGGCCTTGCGAACGGCTGGGAACAAGACTAACTCGCCAATCTGCATCGACAATTCGTAATGTTCTTCTTCAAAGCCAAACGAACCCGCCATGCCACAACAACCTGATGGAATTAGCTGAACGTTATAATTTTGAGGTAACGATAATACTTTCTTGACCGGAATCATTGAGGACAACGCCTTTTGGTGGCAATGGCCGTGAACCTTCACCAATTCGGTTTTAGCTGTGAACAAACTCCGGTCAATGCGACCGGCGTCGGCTTCACGGGCGAGCCATTCTTCAAACAGAAAGACGTTTTTGGCAATACGCTGAGCGTCCGCTTTTAACTCTGCTGGTACAAGGTCGGGGTATTCATCCCGGAAAGCCAGAATGGCCGACGGTTCCAGACCAATCAACGGTGTTTCGTCGGTAATGAGATCTTTGAAGATTGTAACATTGCGTATCGCTAATTTTTTGGCTTCATCTACCAGCCCTTTGGACAAATAGGTTCGCCCGCTTTCAGCGTGATCGGGGAGCGCGACGGTATACCCTAATCGCTCCAGTAGCTGAATCGCTTTTTGCCCTACTTCTACGTCGTTGTAATTCGTGAACTCATCGGCAAAAAGCAGAACAGTACCCGATTTTAGTTCTGGCGAATCTGCGAGGAGAGCGGGAGTATAGTTATTCCGGTTCTCGCGTCCGATTCGTTCGTTTTCTTCCTTTTTCTGCTCCCACCACCATTTTCGCAACGTCGTCTTTGCCATTTCTGGCATCGTACGGTCGGGGTGAAAACCAACAATACGGTTTGCGATTCGACGTAGGGACGCGGTTTCATAGAATCCATTGTAGGCCCAGGGAACGAGACTGGCCATCTTCATCAGCCGGGTGAAATTGCCGATCAGACGCGCCCTCATCGGAATGCCACTTTCGTTGTATTTCTGCTGCGTGAATTCGGCTTTCATACGTGCCATGTCTACGCTCGATGGACACTCGGCTTTGCAGGCTTTGCACGACAGACATAAATCCAGCACGTCTTTAACGGCTTCGAAATCCTGTTCCGTAGGCGTGGACTGATTGCTGTAGAAATGCCGCAGAATATTAGCTCGGGCGCGTGTGGTGTCGTGCTCGCGTCGGGTAGCCATGTAGCTAGGACACATCGTTCCGCCCGAAATTTCGGTCTTGCGGCAATCGCCGGAGCCGGAGCATTTTTCGGCCAGTTCGAGCATCCCGCCATCCTTCGAGAAGTCGAAAATGGTCTTTGGTTGCGGAATGATCACATCGGCCTCCGACCGCAGCGACTCGTTCATGGGTGGCGTATTGACCACCTTGCCCGGATTGAACGTATTGTGCGGGTCCCAAAGGTCTTTGACATCCTTGCACAACTGGAAGTTTTCGGGGCCGAGCATAAAGGCGATGCACTCGCCCCGTAATCGCCCATCGCCATGTTCGCCGGAGAGCGAACCTCCGTATTTTTTGACGAGTGCTGCCGTATCCAGCAATAACGCCCGGAAATTGGCCCGACCTTTTGAGGATTTAAGATTGATAAGCGGTAGAACGTGAATCTCGCCCGCACCAGCATGAGCCGAATATTCCAGTTTCAGGCCGTGGTTCTCCCAGGCCATTTTGTCCAGTTCGTCGATGTAGTCAGGGAGATCATGAACATCCACAGCGGTATCTTCAATGACGTTGGCCGGTTTCTCATCGCCGGGGATGTTGTACATGATACTCAACCCCGCTTTTCGGAGCGCCCACGGCTTTTTGGTGTCTTCGTCGAACAGAATGGGATAGGTGTAACCTAAACCCTTTTGTTTCAAAGCAGTAACAAAACCCTCTGCCCTCTTTCCTACGCCTTCCTTCGTATCGTCGAAAAACTCGACCATTAGAATCGCCTTCGGATCACCTTCTACGAACTCCCTATTTTTGAGTTGCTCGATGTTGGTTTTCGTCAGTTGCAAAATGTAATCATCCACCAGTTCCGATGCCGAACAGTTATGCGCCAGCGCCACTAAATTCGCTTCAAGCGACTGCCGAATGGTTGGGAAATGCGCGCAAACCAGCGCCGTTTCTTTCGGTGGCAGCGGGAGTAAGTTAAGTTTGGCTTCGGTGATAAAGCAAAGCGTCCCTTCTGAACCAGCGATGAGTTGGGCGAAGTTGAATTGGGGGGAAGAAAGGGAGGAGATGGACGAAGGGGAGGAAACGGTAGAGGCAGTCTGATTATTCTCCCTTTTCTCCCACTCGTCCCTTTCCTCCTTCTCCTCCCAAAATTTCACCATCGCATCCAGCGCATACCCCGTATTCCGCCGTGTAACGGTTGGTTTAGGGTAGCCTTCCCGTATGTGCTGGCGAACGTCGGGTTTTGAGAGCCAGTCGCGGAATTGAACGTATAGGCGCTGTTCTAGCGGGCTTACTACATTTTCTCCTCTGCATTTTGCATCGAATTGTGCCTGATTGAGCGAACCGAACGTTACTTCGGCACCATCGCTCAATACCACCCGTACTTCGAGCAGGTGATCGCGGGTGGTGCCCCAGATGATGGAGTGTAGACCACAAGAGTTGTTGCCAATCATGCCACCAATCATCGCCCGACTGGCCGTAGAGGTTTCGGGACCGAATAGCAAACCGTGCGGTTTCAGGAAGGCATTCAGATCGTCGCGAATGACGCCCGGTTGCACACGAACCCATTTTTCGTCGGCATTGACTTCCTGAATTTTTCCAAAATACTTAGATATATCAACGACAATTCCACTGCCCACTACCTGCCCGGCGAGCGACGTGCCAGCCGCTCGGGGAATCAGACCGATGTTATGCTGTTGGGCAAAGCGAAGGAGCCGCTTGATGTCGGCAACGGACTTGGGCAGCGCTACCGCCACTGGCATTTCCTGATACACGGAGGCATCAGTTGCATACAAAATTCGCTGGGCGGTATGTTCAGGCGATTCATCGAAATACAAATCACCCTCAAAGGAGGGAAGTAAGGTTGCGAAAGGGATTTTAGGGGTTATCAGGAACATAGCAGAGTAGGCATCAAACAGGCCATAAAGATACAAAAACCGAAGTGCGTTTGTGGAAATAAGCTATTCCCGCCATCAATCTGCAAAAACCATTTACTGCCATGACAACACGCCGAACCTACTCGCCCGTACGCTTTGATTTCGCTCCTTTCGTGGGCGTAGCCCTATTGTTGATTGTATTTTTTGTGTTCACGAAAGCGATTCGGCGTCCTGTAATTATGGGCGTTACGGTACCCGCTGGTTGCCGTAAATATGAGTTGCCAACCTACCCAAAAAAGATTGTCACGTTATTTTTGATGGGCGACAACCGAATTGGGTTTATGCAGTACTGGCATGGCGACGATATGGTTGAATTACAGCAAACGGATTTCAGGCCAGAAGGCATCCGTAAACTGTTAGCAACGGTTGGGAAATCGGCTGAGGACAATGACGTGGCTATTGTTATAAAACCTACTTCGTTGGCTACCTTCGGGAATGTTGCTAATGCGTTGAAAGAACTCAAACTTGCCGAAAACCTGCCTTATTTATTCGTATCTGATCTTAGCGCGAATGAGCAACGCATGCTGAGTTATTACGAGCGAATTTTCATGGGTGACTCGTCGATACGAGATACTGTGTTTTTGAAAGTGCCGCCGTATTATCTGGCCGACAACTTATAGGCTCTAATCACGCTAATTACTGTACTGACACCAACCAAGGCGATAAAAAGAAAGGATGGCCAGAGACTGACTTGCTTCTGGTGATGGATACTGGCCCAGCTTATTTGACCCGCAATGCACAAAAATAATCCTGCTACTAAAAACCGAATCGTAGCAAATAACTGATCGAAATTCTGCCGCTGATGGACTGTATTGTCAGGCGTACGTGGGCCAGGGAAATTCATCAGTTCAGTAGGTGTATACCGAATTGCCCATAAGACTCCAACTATACATAGGCAAACAATAGGAAGTATTAATAAAGTGTCAGGACTGCCGAAATGATCAGCCTGCCCGTTTCCATTGAAATGGGTTGGTATAGGGCCGGTAAGTAAGATTGAGCCAGTGACAGATACACCAACTAACGTAATAAGCAGGAAGATCGTCAGGCGATTTGCATTACGCTCGTAGGGACTTGCAGATGTCTTCATACCCCTATGACTTCCTTCTGCCCGATTTGCCACTATCTAGGATTCGTTTTAATCGCCCACCAACGAAACTACCGACAAATGACAAAATCATGGAACCGTAGAGACCGAAGTTTTCGAGTTCAATGTGAAAGGAATTGGTGGGGTGTTCAAGAAAGAACATGTAAACGATCCAGATCGAACCGGCCTGAATCAAAGCTAGAAACCAACCTTTGCGAGGCTCTAGAAAACCGAGGGTTGTGGCTAGAATAGTGGCTACCAGATAGGGGAGATGGGCAGCAATGGCAACGCGTATGCAGTATAAAATAAGGGCGCTGCCGAGTAAGGTCAGGATACTATTGAGAAATAGCCGTCGGTCAAAAAAGGGAGTGGCCATGTTAAAATGTATGATGTAGGATATATGATGTATTTTCGATCATACGCCATATATCCTACATCATACATCTTTTATTGGTTCACGTAAACGCTTCCGCTGCTGGCGGTGAGTGTTACAGGAATGCCACCACCGTTCAGGGTTCCTCTGATGCGGTCTTTTTCGGTGTCACCATTGAAGTTGTTCAGCGGGATCTTGATGCTGTTGCCGCTCAGATTCAGCGTGATGCCTTTATCGAGAGGCATTTTTACGCGAACGCTGCCGGCGCTGGTCGATAACCGAACGGGACCGGTCAATTTCGAGATGCTCACGTCAACACCACCTGCGCTGGTGCTGGCGTCGATACTGCCAACAATATTGGCAATCCGTACTGATCCACCCGACGTGCCTGCTTTAATATCGCCTTCAAGGCTTTCGCCGTTGATGCTGCCACCACTGGTTTGTGCGTCGATATCGCCTTTCAAATCTGCAAGCCGGATGCTGCCACCCGAGGTATGCAGACGCATGTTGCCTGTTGAGGATTTACCTTCAATCGATCCGCCTGAAGTTTGTAGATCCAGCCGTCCTGAATTACCCGCCTGGCAACCATCGAAGTGGATAGAGCCGCCTGAAGTTTGTCCGTTAATATCGCCGTCTACATCGTTCATGTGCAGGCTACCCCCGCTGGTACGGAATTTCTGGTTGCCGCTCAGAGAGGCCAGATGGATGCTGCCACCCGAGGTGCGGAGATCAGTAGTTACTTTGCGAGGTGTGTAGAATTTGAAGCTGATACTTAAGCTGTTTTTCCAGTTGTTAAGATTATTGTGGCGTTTGGCCGTGGCAACGATGGTGCCGCCTTCCTGAGCAATCGTAATATCGTAATCCTTCAGCCGATCTTCGATTTCGGCTTTGTCGAGGTTGCCGTTTCCATTGTTGCCACGGACGTACATTTCCACTTTGGCGTTCATATCGGTACCGCCTTCAATGGTTAAGCTACCGCCAGAGGTTTCGGCGCGTACTGAGTTAATATTGCCCGAGAACGTTTTGACTTGGTAGGGTGTATCCCGGTCGTCTTTAGGATTATTGGCAAGGGCTGTCAGCGAGAAAGTGGCTACGCCCAGTAGAGTTAGGAAGAACTGATTGCGTTTCATACGATTTGTCTTGTTTATACAGCAAAGATGCTAGTCTGGATACGAAGGTTGCATGAGGTTGAATTTCTTCTGCTTTTAGCAACGGATACAGATGTAATAGTAGGGTAGCAAGCGGTGTGCCAGTGAGGTAAATGATTAGTAGTCAGTTGTCTATATTTCTTGATGCTTGTGGGGATTGTCCGTCAACGGACAATAGCTGTTCGCTGGTGGACAGCGTAACCCCACCCCAACCCCTCCCCTGAAAGCAGGGGAGGGGCTAAAAGGCGATAGAGGGGGCCTCATTACCTTCTCAATTAGATTCCAGACTAAACTGCCCCCCTCTCCTGTTTTTCAGGAGAGGGGTTGGGGGTGAGGTAGTTATTTTTTCTTTTTAGGTGCAGCCACCGGCTTCTTCACACCCAGATGATTCAGAGCCGCTTCCAGCACCGTGTCACGACCGGCCTGCCAGTCGGCGGCTGAGGGTTTTACCAGAATCGCTGGCTGAATACCTTTTCCATTCCATTCGGTACCGTCGGGATACATGTCTCGCTTGGTGCAAACACGGGCCATTACCCCACCGGGAAGTGAGAAGGCTAACGGCTGGCCCGTACTGCCACCGGTAGGCTCGCCGATAATTGTACCCCGTTTCATGGCGTCGAATACGACGGCGAAATCTTCGGCGGCCGAAAAGGTTTGGCCGCTGGTGAGCACAACGACTGGTTTTGTGTAGAGATTTTTGCCATTGGCAGGCCAACCGTCGCCATCATCTTCAACGGGTTCAAAAACGACGGATTCGCCACGTACTCGCCGTAATGGACTGTATAGCCGCGACGAATACGAACCCGTTTTCATCGGTTTATCAGTCAGATAACCCAACACATTCCAGCCGTACCCACTATCTCCTCCGCCGTTCTGCCGGATATCGAGAATGAGCGCATTGGTCGTGGCAATAGAGTCAAATGCAGCTTTGAAACCGTTTAGCGCCTGGTTATTTTCGAAGTTGTTGAGCTGCACGTAGGCCACATTGCCGGGTAAAATCCGGAAATTAAACGCGGGGGATGGTTTCAGATTTGAATAGCCTGTTCGCGGTAATAGCCGATTAAACGTTTTCCCCGACGGCTCCCGAAAGGTAATCGAAACCGGTTTATCTTTTGGTCCCCGAAGCAGCCGATACGTATAAGTAGCTACGTCGATATTTTGCGGAGTCGATCCACTCTGGTAGGGGCGTACAAACCGGTCGGCGTATTCAGTAACGGGCAGACCGTCGATGCTAACGATTTCGAGCATGGGTCTAATGCCTGTTTTCTCCAAACTATCTAAACGAACTTCCTGAACCAGCACCTTACCATCTACCAACACTGGCCAGATAGGCGGTTGCCGGGATGTTGAATCCTGTAAGGTTGGATCGCTGGCCCAAACATCGGTATGACCGTCGTGGAGCTGCGCACAGAACGACTGGAGCACTCGCATGTACTCGACCGTAGAGCGGGTAGCCCGAATTTTTGGGAGATACTCCAGATACAGTTTATCCCAATCTACATCAGCAATGTGATCAAAGTAAGCAAAGTTGTATTTCGCTTCCGACCACAACTTTGAGAGGCCGGCCACTTTTTCATCCTCGCTGATATTGGGTTTATAGGGTGTTTTGAGTGCAGTTGAATTAAATAAACGTTCGGCTGCCTGCGCTTTTGCTATCAAAGGAACCAGAATAGGATTCTGGCGGACAGTCGTGAACTCGGCAAGCTCCTTCATATAGCCTGCATAGGCTGGGGCAAATTTCCCCGTCAATGGATAGAGCAGTGTTTGAGCAGCCGTTTCGTTATTTCCGAGTTTCGCCTGGATACGAGCCAGATCAAACGAAATATCACTTTTTCGATAAAACAGCGATTCGTCTTTCTTCGCCAGTTCCTGCACATCGGGGCGATGGTAATAGGCGAGGGCATCCAGTAATATCTGTTCTGCCTTTTTCAAACTGTCGATAGGCGGCTTGTCGGCACCTTTTTGCGCCATTCGGGCGCGGCCTCGTTCATTTTGTAAATACTCGTAAGCCTGGGTACTGGTTAGCGTAGACTGGGCATATGAAGCACTGATACCGACAATGATCGCCAGCAATACCCTTACAACGTAATTCATAGTAATTGATTTAGGATACCTAAAGATGCATCAACGATATGGGAATGGCAATAGGATAAGTTATATGTAGACTTTTTAATCTGTATTGTGAACACCGCACTAATTTTAGGTAATTACTGCATTATCAAAGTAAGTATAATTCTATATTGATATGTTAATTTAATTTTGAATATTTTAAAGAATATAAAATTAAATTTGAATATAAATATTATTAATAGAATATAATTGGTAAAATATAAAAATTATAAGAATATAGTATTGTGATTATCGATTTTGTGGAATTATATTTGGATTAAAAATATGCCTGCTCAGGGCGTGTTTTTTTAATGACGGCCAAGTCTTGATTGGTCTGATTAATACCTGCGGCAATAGTCTCGCTGCAAGCCTACCCCGAGTTTTTATATCGCTTATATAAAGTACGTACCCGTTGCTGCAATGGCTGATTAGCTGCTGTATTCACCTGTAATTTTTCCTTTTTATAAACCTAATCGTTAAGTGAGATGCGAAACAGAAGTTTACTACTCATGTTGTTTTTTGCCCTGTATGCCCCCTTACAGCTCTTCGCCCAGAGCAGGGTCATTAAAGGGATTGTTACATCAGGCGACGACAACGGCGGAGTTCCCGGCGTAAACGTCGTTATTAAGGGCACAAATATTGGGGCATCAACAAACGCAGAAGGAGCTTACTCCATTAATATTCCCGAAAATCTGGTAAAAAATGGGGTTCTGGTTTATTCCTTCATCGGTATGAAAACCGCCGAAGTACCCATTGGCAATCAGAGTACCATTACGATTAAGTTACAGCACGATGAAACTTCGCTAGATGAAGTGATTGTCAGTGCGTTAGGCTTCAAAGAGAACGCCGATAAACGCGGGGCAACAGCCTCGAAAATTGAAGCGAAAGACATCGTTCGCTCCGGCGAAACGGGTGTAATCAATGGTATGTCGGGGAAGGCGGCTGGCGTTCAGATTACCAAATCGGCGGGCGATCCTGGGGCGGGTTCCTACATCCAGATTCGGGGGCAGAATACCATTACAGGTACAACACAACCGCTGGTTATTGTGGATGGTATCCCCATCAGTAACTCGACGCTGGGCGATGGTGCAGCCGGGGTTACGCAACAATCTCGTCTGAACGACATTAACCCCGAAGACATTGCGTCGATGCAAATCCTGAAAGGAGCGTCGGCAGCGGCTTTGTGGGGATCGCGGGCGGCCAATGGTGTAATCGTTATTACGACTAAAAAAGGCGCGAATAGCGATAAGGTCAATATTTCGTACAGCACCACGGTTTCGTTCGACACGCCGAATCTGCTTCACCCTTTACAGAGCAATTATGGTCAGGGGTCGGATGGTGTGTATAATCCAACGGTTGCCAATTCGTGGGGCGATAAAATTTCCAGCCGTGCTGGTGGCGATGATGTCGTTAACCTGAATGGCGCTCGCTTTGAGTCTTATAGCGGCAAGACATATTACCCAATTCTTACAAAAAATTCGAAGGAAACCTATAACGACGCCCGTAAGGATGCCGTCTTCCGGACAGGTACCTACATTGATAATAACCTGTCTGTCAGTGGTGGTAATGACAAAGGGAATTTTTACCTGAGCATTGGTGATCTGCGCCAGAAGGGTATTATCAACGGCCAAAGCGATTACAATCGGACTACCCTCCGATTCAACTCGGAGCGTCGTTTTAATGATATTATCAAGGCGTCTACCAATGCGACTTACGCCCGGACAACCTCGAACCGGATTCAGCGTAGTAACAGTGTAAACGGTCTTTACATTGGTTATCTGCGTTCTGCCCCTGATTTCGATAGCCGCGATTATATCGGTAACTACTTCTCATCGCCCACGGCTAGTGCCATTCCCAATCGGCAACGTTCGTATCGGAACTACCTAGGCGCGTTGGCCAACCCAATCTATAACGATCCGTTGTGGGCTATCAATCAGCTGACCAACTTCTCGGAAGTAGATCGCTTCATTATGAGTTCTGAGTTACTCATTACGCCGGCTAGCTGGTTCGATATTACGGCTCGTGGAGGTATCGACGCCAATACTGACCACCGGATTACGAATTATCCGGTCAACTCGGCGGTCAACAGCGGGTTGGGAAGCTACGAAGAGAACATCTACAAAGAGTCGGAGATGAACGGCGATATTATTGGTCGTGTCTTCAAGGATTTTGGGAAGAATATCACGAGCACCTTAATTGTAGGCTTCAATATTAACGACCGGAAATACCTCAATATCGGTGGTACGATGAATACATTCATCATTCCGGATGCGCCCGCTAACTTTGGTAACTCGCTGACATCCAACGATGCACCTTACCGCACAACCACGCATCGCCGGATGGCTCGTATGTATTCGACCTTGAACGTAGGTCTTTACAATCAGCTATTCCTGAATGCATCGGTAGCGGGTGAGTCGGGTTCTACCTTCGGAAGCCAAACGAAATCGACGTTCTACTATCCATCGGCCGACGTGGCCTGGCAGTTTACGCAATTGCCTGTTCTACGCGATAATCCAGTGCTGTCATTTGGTAAACTGCGTGCTTCCTATGGTACAGTAGGGGTCCAGCCAGATGCGTATAGAAACACAACGACCTACATAAATGCGTCGTTTAGCAGCTGGGCCAATACGCTTAGCGGCTCGGGGTATGGGAACGGGGCTTATGTTCGAAATGCTACCCAGGGCGACCCATTTTTGCAACCTGAACGGAAAACGGAATATGAATTGGGTACCGATCTGCGCTTCCTGAACAACCGATTAACGGCAGGTTTCACCTATTACTCCAACGAAATTACCAACCTCTTGCTGAACGTAGCGACATCGGGCTCTACGGGTTATACGTCGAAATACACCAACGCAGGTTCGATGACCAACAAGGGCTGGGAATTGGAATTGCATTATAATATTCTGAATAAGAAAGGCTTTAACTGGAATGTTTTCGGTAACCTGAGCCGGAACATCAACCGGGTAACCAACCTGGCCGGTACGGATATCATTACCTTGGGTGGTTTCAGCAGCACGGCCAGTACCGTAGCAAAAGTAGGTTATGCCATGTCGTCGCTCTACGGTGGTACCTACCTGCGCACTGAATCGGGCGCGCTCAATCTGAACGCCAATGGTTTCCCACAAGTGGCTTCTCAGTTCGGCGTTATCGGCGATCCGAACCCAGATTATCGGGGTGGTTTCGGTACGAATTTATCGTACAAAAAGCTTTCGCTGAACGTTCTGTTTGAAACCTTCCAGGGGGGTGATTTCTACAACGGTACCCGTGGGGTTCTCTATAACTTCGGTACGCATGCCGACGTGGGTAACGAAGTAACCCTGACAAAAGACCTGAAGAACTATGCGGGTAAAACCATAGCCGCTGGAAGTACCGTTCGGGGTAACATTCAGGACTTTGGCGCTGGTCCGGTATTACTCGATCAGTCGTACTATACCTCAATCGGTGGTGGTTTCAGTACGTTGGTAGAGCAGTTTATTACTGATGCCAGCTGGACCCGTATCCGCGAGATTTCGGTAGGCTACTCAATCAGCTCGCCAAAGTTCCGTCAGAAAACCAAGTTACAATCGATCGATGTAACGGTAACAGGTCGTAACCCGGTTCTGTGGACCAAAATGGTTGGTATTGACCCAGAAACCGCGCTTAACGGGGCCAGCAACTCACGCGGACAGGACTACTTCAACAGCCCGAACACAAAGTCGTTGCTATTCAGCATAAAAATCAACTATTAACTAAATTAATAATGGACAATGTAAAATGAATAATGGATAACGAGTAACAGTCTACTCAATAACAGCCATCCTATTATCCATTGTGCATTATCCATTATTCATTGTCCATTCTCCATTAAAATCTTTATGAAACGTACATATAGATCAGTTTTTGCTCTTTTGGTTGGTCTCCAGTTCTTCTCCTGTTCGTCTATTGTCGAGAATCTGAACGTTGACCCCAACAACCCGACTGCCTCAACGGGTAGCCTGCTGCTTACCGGTACCGAGATTGCCAACATGGCCACGCAAGAAGGTATGGCCAGTCGTCTGACAACCATCTGGGACGGCTATGCGTCCGGTGCTGACCGCCAATGGCTGGATTATTACAATTACAACGTGACCGCCGGGGTCTATGATGCCGACTGGAACCTGGTTTACCAGGCAACGAACGCCAATGCGCTGCTTACGATTGAGAAAGCAAACGCCCTCGGAAACCGTAAAATGGCCGCCATTGCTAAAATTCTACGGGCCAATGCTTTAGCTACGGGAACACAACTCTGGGGTGATATTCCATTCGATCAGGCAGGTGATATTATTAAATACCCCAGTCCGGCGTTTGAGCCTCAGGCAACGGTGTATACAAAACTTTTGGCCCTGCTGGACGACGCCATTGCCGACCTAAAATCAGGTGTTGGTACTGTTACATCGGAAGATATTCACTTTGGTGGCGATGCCACGAAATGGACGCAGGTTGCTTATACCCTGAAAGCCCGGTTACAAACCGACCTGAAACAGTACGATGCTGCCTATACAACGGCTCAGACGGGTGTTAGTGCGTATGCCAATTCACTTTATGCGCCACATGGCAATACTGCCAACGTGAACCAGAATGCGTATTTCTCCTTCCTGGCTAGTTCGCGAACGGGCGACATAAACGCAGTCGGTGCGTATAACACGACGATCCTAAATCCAACAAGCGCTAAATACAGAGGAAACGCGAAAACGATCGAGACGGCCCGGTTCAAGTTTTATTATCTGGAAGTTGGTGTCAACAGCCCCGGTAAAATTGAGCCAAACACAACGGGTACAACTGGTTTCTTCGCACAAACGGCTAGCTTCCCACTGGTTACGTACCAGGAGAATATTCTGACACTGGCCGAATCAGCCTTACGTTCGGGCAAAGGTTTTGCAACGGCGCTGGGCTATTTGAACATGTATCGGGCCTGGATGAATACCGGTGGCAATATCAATGCCGCTTACCTAACGGCTGGTGCTTACAAATATGAGCCTTACGTAGCCGCTGATTTTGCCGCTGGTGGCATCGAAAACGCCGATGGTATCACGGCTGATAATGCGCTGCTGCGGGAAATTCTGGAAGAGCGTTATGTATCGTTCTATGGTCAGCACATTGGTTGGGATGATGAGCGCCGGACCCGTGCCGAAGCGTATGGTATCAAACTAACGCCGAACAACGGTACGCAGCTTCCCTGGCGGTTCATTTATCCACAAAATGAATTGAACTCCAACGCGAATGCACCGAAGCCAGTACCCGCTACCTTCGAAGCACCGGCTGTTTATAAATAGCATTTTTTAATGTTGTTCAACTTTTTCTTCAATAGGAAATTCTAGGCTGTTTTGTCATTCCGACGGCAGGAGGAATCTCAAAGTTGCATATTAGTCAAGCTTGAGATTCCTCCTGCCGTCGGAATGACAAAAAACTATTTGGTTTTACAGGCTTACGAAATTCTGGGTATACTTACCTAATACTACCGAATCGTAATCTCTACCCGCCGGTTTTTACTTCGTTCGCCTTCTGTGGTATTGTTGGTAAGGGGGCGTATGCCGCCATATCCGGTAGCAGTAAGGCGATCTTCGGCAACTCCATGCCGCATTATGTAAGTCATAACAACTTTGGCTCGATTTTCAGATAATGCCAGATTCAGCCTTGGATCGCCGACGTTATCTGTATGTCCCGCTACGTTGATGCGCCAATGTGGATTTGCTTTTAGAGCGGCCACAAGCTGATCTAGCTCTGCCGATGATTCTGGCAACAATACATAACTGCTTTGTGCAAACTGAACCTGACGCAACGCAAACGTCTCGCCCGACTTATGACCATCGAACGGGTTTGGTGTTGGCGCTACTGGAGGAGTTGGTTGAGCAACTGTATTGACTGCGGGCTTAGTCCTTGCCACTGACTGTCGGTCCAGCGGCAAGGGTAAGCTAGGTGCGGGTTTAGAAGTATTCGATTTAGGGCGTTTGGGCGTAACTTTAGCAATCAGAGCCGGTTTGGGTATAGGCAGAACAGGCTTGGCTGATTTGTTGATTACGGTGACTCGTTCGGGTGCCGCTTTTTGAAAGAAATATTGGGCGGTTATGGACTCGCCGGGGTTACTAACACCGTTGAAAATGAGTTTTGGTGCATTAGGTAATAGCCATAACAGGTCGATTGACCCGCCGAGCATATCGTTAAAATAATCGACTCGCAAATCGTAGAACTTACCCGCTTCCAGAATAACCCGGCCACTAAAATGCTTCGAATCGTTCAACTGCCAGGAATCGATTACCTTTTTATTCCCAACCCATACCCGAATCCCGTCATCTACTTTCGCATTGAACGTATAAGCTCCCGACATGGGCGCCAGTAGTTTACCCGTCCAGCGAATGGAGTAATAGGATTTGGGCATACCCGGTCCCGGAGTGCTTTGTAACCAACTGAAATTGCGCTTTGGCCAGTCGAAACTAATGGCGGGATCAATTCGGGTGAAAACTTTATGTTCGAAATTCGTTCCGGTGTAATACTCCCCTTTCAAACCTTGCTGAGCCTGTGTCGGTAGCGTTCGAAGCCAAAGAAATACGCCCAAAATCACTAGGATCGCTTTCATAAATTAACCTAAAAATAGCTCGCGACTCTGGTGATATCGGTAAGCGCAAAAGTAAGTGGGAGTATTCCCGTTGGTTAGTAAATTTTTAGCATTTATCGGGCCCTTAGCAGCGTTCGTTGTTTGACTAAATCTTCTCGCTTTACGAATGTGATGGGCACAAACTCATCGGTTGGGGAGCCAATATAATAAAGCGTCCAGTCCTGGTCATAGTCGGCCAGTAATTGGCGAATGCATTCCACCCGGTCGAAGGTTGGAACCCGGCAATCACCCCAGTAAAATAGTTCGACCCGGTAGTGCAGCGCCTGCTTCTGACCGTTGATGGTCACGTCGATTTCGATGTCCTGTTTGCCAGGCAGCGAAGAGATGGGAATGGCGATGTATGACATAGTTTTAGGACAAGAATAAGTGATTGACAGTATTGATTTTAACTCATACTCCCATAATCGCCCAAATGTTATACCAGTAAGAGTAAGTGTCTGATAAGTAATTTGTTATGTAAATAAAAAGAACGCACAATGTCCGATTTCGGACATTATGCGTTCAGTAGCGGACAGGAAAATTCGTATAGAAAAATGGACGTTTTGAGTAGAGAGGTGCCCCAATGGCTTCCAGCCGTTACGTCAGCTTCGCCTTGAAAAAATCAATTGTACGCTGCCAGGCCAATTCGGCCGCGGCTTTATCATAACGGGGCGTTGTATCGTTATGAAAGCCGTGATTGGCATTCGGGTAAATGTAAGCCGTGTATTCTTTATTGTTCTTTTTTAGAGCCTCTTCGTAGGCTGGCCAACCTGCGTTGACGCCTTTATCCAGTTCACCATACTGTAACAGTAGGGGAGATTTTATTTTAGGAACATCCTCGGCTGCTGGCTGACCGCCATAAAATGGCACAGCGGCTGCTAAATCCGGAATGCGTACAGCCATCATATTGGCAATCCACCCACCGAAGCAAAAACCAACAACGCCAATTTTTCCATTGCAATCTTTATCCTTTTTCAGATAGTCGAAGGCAGCAATAAAATCCTCTAACATTTCATTTCTGTCCCGTTTGCTCTGGAGGGCGCGCCCTTCATCATCAGTACCCGGATAACCACCTAGCGGGGTTAATGCGTCGGGGGCAATGGAAACGAATCCTGCCAGAGCAGCTCTCCGGGCCACATCGGCAATGTGCGGATTTAAGCCCCGATTTTCATGAACGACGATGATGCCGCCGAGTTTCTTGGTCGTACCCTTCGGCTTCGATAATAAAGCTTTGATCGTACCGCCACCTTTGGGCGACGAATAATTGATATAGTCGGATTCCAGACGAGGATCGTCGGCTTTTATTTGGATCGCTCCCTGGTAATCAGGCATCAGGAAACTCATCAGCGAGGCTACAGTAATACCACCCACCGCATAGATTGACAGTTTTTGTACAAAGTCGCGCCGATCAATGCGGTTGTGGGCATAATCATCATAGAGGTCAAATACCTCTTGTTTGATGTCTTCTTTATGGATATTGTTGGTTGCCATACGTATGTAGTTGACGTTAAGAAATTTGTTTTCCCGGTATCTTCATAGATATGGTCCGGGCCACTTTATCACAAGGGCGATTTAGTGGCTACTAACTTTAAATCCAGCAAAAAAGTATCATCAATGATTTTGTCAGCTGCTGTGCCAATGATGGCAGCCCGGTACTTAATATCGTAGTCAATCCGATTGACCGTCAGTTTAGCCGTTGCCTGCGCTACATTTCCGGTGAGGGTTACGGTTGCCGGAAACGTCTGTGGCTTGGTCGTATTTTTAATGGTTAGTTCGCCATTAATGGTATAATTGGGTTCGCCAGCTTTGGCCCCGTCAATCGGTTTCACACTGGTAATTTTAAAGGTCGAGGTAGGGAATTTTTCCACAGCAAAAAAATCATCCGACCGCAGGTGATTGACCAGTCTTTCATTAAACGGATTGGCTTCCCCCTTATCAATGTCGCGCATGGTAGTCATATCGGCCACGAAGGTGCCACCAGTAAGTTTAGTGCCGTCCACAAGGAATTGACCCTTGGCTATTTTTACCAGACCATTATGCTCTCCGGTAACTTTTTTTGAGTTCCAACTGATTGTGCTTTGGGCGGGATCAACCGTGTAGGTAGTGGCTTTGGCCAGAGTGTGCTGAATGGCAGATTTTGGAGGAACTTCGGTAGTATGATTGTCGAGTAACAGACTGCCGGTCAGAAATAGGGGAATAAGCGTAGCACTGATCAATAGGCTATTTTGCATGGATGTATAAACGATTAAAGTAAGGGATTTTGGTTTGTGCAACTGATTGATTATCAGTTTTAGATTCGTTAGTTGCCAAAGATGGTTAATTTCTATTGATCACGTTCAATACGAAAAAAAATATACCTGAATGCCTGATTTTTACGTCCAGATCGCCCATTTCTCCTGTTGAATGATAGATGTTCGAACGGTTCTGAACCTTTTAACGCCTTACAATCACAATCTACTGGTTCCACAACTCATAGGCTTATAAGCAAGATTAGAGGGCTTACTGGCAGGGGTTGATACAAACTGATGGTACAGCTTACAAAGCAGTCTGTCTATAATAAATCAATCCGTTCGGGGCGGCCGTACATTGGTGAAGATGCAGCTTCACTTCTCAAGGAACTTTGAACAGAATCGTTTTGTGGACTAGTGAAATTCCCCTTGATTTTTCCTGATTTCAACTTAATTGTTCAGCCCAGTCAGCTATTGGTCTGTTTATAAGTTGATAAAATCGGGGCTCATAAGCCTCATTAGGGCAGTTTTTCACTATCGTAGAGTTGAGCGACTTCGGTTTCAGATAATCCCCGATTGTAAATTCGGATATCATCGAGTTTGCCTTTAAAAAACTCATCCAGTCTCCAGGGACCACACCCTATCAGCAGATTGCCTGGTGAGGTCGTATAGTTGCCCAGATAACTCCCTGTACTGGATAAGCTCCCATCTACATAAACGCACATTTTCTGGCCAACTTTAGTGAAAACCACGTGCTTCCAGGCGTTTACTGGTATGGGCAGAGCAGTAAAGTAATCGTTGGACGTTGCAGGTATATTGGGTGGGTGCGTGCGAATCACGTATTGCCCTTGTGGGTTATTGTAGATTATAAACCCCTGTGTATTACCGTATTTGGCCATTGAAATGCTGGCGATTCGAGGACCATCTAGTGAACTAGTGCCATACTCACTGATATTGATCCACATTGAGTAGGTGAAATCAAGGGTATTTAAGTCAGATTGATCTTGGATTTCGATTAGATCGTTGATGCCATCAAAGCTAAAAGCCCTTGCGGCATTTCCAAACCGGTCCGTAGTCAGGCTTGGTCCAGAGACGTAGCCCCAATGACCATTTCCACTTTCATCAATGGCGTTGCCATTAAAAGGATAGTAGGCAACCAAACCAATACCAGGTGCTTGAGCAATCGCATTGAGGGATATAAAAATTAGTATTCCTGACAGGTAAAGTAGGCGTAAAAATGTCTGCATGGATAGAATTGAAAAAACAGTTAATGCGCTGGTTAAGCTTTAATATACACTCTTAAGAACTGCGTGATTTTTAAAAGCGAAAATACATAGCTAACCCTATTTCTAATGATCCTTGGGAGTAAGAACTGAAATAAATGAGTTCGTGCCTGACTAGATCAACTCATTTTAGATTCTATTAATTAAGGGATTTTATTCAAAATCAGCTATATACATGAACTGGAGACAACTAATAGATTTTCTAGCTTGACTAATTTGCCATCTGCTAAATACAATCTCTAACACACGAAATAGGCTTGATTTTCCGATCAAGCCTATTTCGTTGATGCACCCTTGCCGTTAACTGCGTAGCAAGTGCTTACTGGGTTGCGTTGTTAGCGGGCCAAATAACCGCCGTCGATGTTGTAATAAGAACCTGTAACAAATGAAGCCTTGTCGGAACTTAGCCATAGAACCAGTTCGGCAACTTCGGCGGACTCTCCTAAACGGCCGATTGGGTGTAAAGCGATCAGCGCATCTCTTGAAGCCTGATCCATTGAGCTTTCGACCAGTGGGGTTTTTATAAAGCCTGGACCAACGGCATTGATACGAACGCCTTTGGCAGCGTATTCAACGGCTGCCGCTTCGGTTAACCCAATAACACCGTGTTTGGCGGCCACATACGCTGATGAATTGGCAAAACCAACTTTGCCCAATATAGAGGCCATATTAACGATAGTACCACCGCCCGATTGGAGAATGGCCGGTAGTTGGTGCCGCATACCGTAAAACACACCCGAAAGGTTTATCTGAATAACTCTGTCCCAACCATCCAGTGGGTATTCGCCTGTTGGAACGGTTGGCCCGCCAACGCCAGCGTTGTTGCAGGCAATATGTAAGGCGCCATATTTATCAAGGGTTTGTTGTACCAACGATTCGTTTTCCGCTGGGCTGCTGGTATCCGCCTTCACAAAAAAGGCTTCACCGCCCGCCGAAATGATTTCTGCAACTGTTTCGTTGCCACCTTTTTCGACAATATCACTAACAACAACGTTGGCACCTTCGGCCGCATATTTTAACGCTACTTGTTTGCCTATGCCGGAACCAGCTCCAGTTACCAGGGCAACTTTACCATTTAAGAGAGACATGATTACTACTGTTTAGTTGGTAGTAGAACGCCTAAAACGATAAAATGGCTTCTGGAAGTAGTGTTACTATTGGCACCAGTAGTAGCACTATCTGGAAATGAAGGAAGAAGTTGCTCAAGGGTTTTCCTGCCGAAAACGCTCGGGAGAGTAGCCGGTCTGTTTTTTGAAAAAGCGGCTGAAATAGGATTGTTCCCGGAATCCAAGCTCTATAGCGATTTCTTTGAGTGATTTAACACTATGGCTAATCTCGCGTTTGGCCTCAATAAGGGTGTAATTGTAAATAAGCTGGCTAACGGAGAGGTCCAGCTTTTCTTTCACTATTTGGTTGAGTCGCTTGGCGGTCAGGCCAATCTGGTCGGCATAGAAGCTGACGAACTTCTGCGTTTTATAATGGCTACCGATGAGTTCAAATAATTTACGAACGCGCTCGTCCTGATAGGCCGCCGTTGTTTCGGACGTATGACTCAGCCGTTGAATGTGGGCCAGAAAAGCGTTTGTGTATAGGTGAAGCAGTCGGTTTCCCTGTTGCAGTTTGCTCTCCAGTTGCATTAGCTCAAACAGATACGCCAGTGGTTCAATCTGTTCGTTGGTTAGGCTAATCCCTGCGTTCGTAAACGGGGCAAATAAAAAACGAAGATCATCGTCTTCAATGCTATCAAAAAACCGTTTCGAAAAGATAATCGAACGGGCGTTCGGTGCGTCTCCCGGAAGTGAGTGGACCTGATTTCGGGCAATCAAATACACCATATCTTTTTTGATCGGGTATGGCTCAAAGTCGATATAATGTAGTCCTGCATCTTCCAGAAACCAGATTATGGCAAAAAAATCGATCCGGTGACTGATGCCAAATTCGCCCAGCTTAATGCCATCGGTATAGGACGCATAAAAGTCCGTTTGGGGCAGATGATGAACCGGTATATCAGCGGAAACTTTCAACTTGGAGCGGGAAATTGATGCCACCAAGTTAACAGATTATGGCTTTTTTTTGTCATCCCTCCTTTGTCGGGATGACAAAAAAACATTAGTTAGTTTTAGCTCATAGGACTATTGACGGGCTAAACCGAAGCCAATCAATTAGGCAACATAACCGCCCGCTCGTCCATCGCTTTGGTAATCTGATTAACCAGGGTCGTAATGCGGGAAGCGGTCTTGCGATCACACTCGTTCGAGAGAATTACAACGCCCATCTTCAGTTCAGGATAATTGACGCATAGGCTGCTATAACCGGGAATGTTGCCGTCCTGCCAGATAGCCCGATAACCGGACGCTTTCAGCATTTGCCAGTTCAACCCAGACGAATATCGGTCGACATCTCCCCAGGTTGGTCGGTGGGTTAACTTAGCCGCTTCTGTCTCTTCGGCCACATTCCATTGGATGTAGTTCAGCATATCGGCTACGGTCGATTTCAGTGAACCGGCACCCTGGAGTTGATCCGGAACGGGTGGCATCTGAAGCCCATCACAATTGTATCCTTTCGCAAAATCAGCTTCTTCGGCTGGCGTCAGCTCAATTTTGGTATCGCTCATGCCCAGTGGCTGAGTTAGTTTCAGACGCACAAGTTCTTCGAACGATTGGTTATAAACGCGCTCTAAAATATAGCCCAGCAACTGAGCCCCTGCATTCGAATATTTAAACATATTGCCCGGCATAGCATCTAGCTTCACCTTATGCAGATCGTCGTAGAAGTCGGCTCGGGTATAATGCTGGAGAAGTTCGGTGGCAATAGCGGAGGAGGGTATGGCGGTATTGGCAAACGCATCGGGAACATCGGGCAGCAGAAACGGCAAACCCGATCGGTGATTCAGCAAATGAAAGAGCCGGATGGGCTGGCCGTTATATTCCAGATTAGGATAACTTCCTGTCAGATATTTACGGATATCATCCCCCAGTTTTACCCGTTTTTCCACAACGGCCTGGGCTAATAAGGCACCCGTAAACGTCTTGCTAATGGAGGCAATTGGGTAAATCGTTTGGGCGGTTGGAAGCTGCTGTTTGCCTTTATCAACCGTACCATAATTGTACACATACGTTTTGCCATCCTTCAAAATACCCACGGAGAGACCAACGGCTTCGGGCGCTGTCATGAATTGCTGAGCAGCTTGCTCAACAATAGTATCGACCGAATTTTTCAGCGGGTTATCTGTCGACGCCTTTATCGGAAGCGTGACCAGTGCGGTGTAACGCTTCGGGTAAATAAGCTCCGATGGAAAGAGTAGAAGAGCAGAGATGAGCCAGGCATTCATGGGGGCGTCTGGTTTTAGAGGCTTGCTGTTTGCAGTAAAGATGCAGTTTCTCGCAGGTGGGTTGCGTGGAGGGCACAAACAATCTCAGGTTGTTTGAATTTTTATCGCTTGATGGTCAAACAAACGTCGGATCGCCGAGGTGGCCGGAGACTGTTTGTGCCTTTGTTACTTCCCGGTAGGCTCACCAACTTTTTTGAGATAGTCGATGGCATTCGTGTTCTGCGGATTCAAAGCCAGGGAGTGCTTATAATTCTCGATGGCCAGCTTGCGGTTGCCGATTCGGTCGTAGGTTTCGGCCAGACTGTCGTAGGTATTCCAGCCTTTGGGATAGAGGCTGACGTTCAGTTTGAAAATCTCAAGAGCTTCCGGTAGTTTGTTCTGACCCGCCAGCGAATACCCCCAGTTATTGACATAATTTTCGTTGAGATAAAGCTCTGGATGTTTTTTCTGGACATCCTTGACCACGCTGATAATCTGTGCATAGCCTCGCTTTTTTAGCTCAGCATTTAGCATCGTCAGGGCAACTGGTTTGCCATAAAAGGCTTCCATAATTTTCTTAGACAATTCGCCGAGTTGGTACTGAGTTGACTGATCGGCGTCATTGGCGAGCAGCACGAGCCCTACTTTTTGATCAGGATAGAGGTCGCAATAACTCGCAAATCCGAACGTACCGCCTGAGTGCTCAACTTGCCGCTTGCTATCGATGGTTTTATGAAGAAACCAGTTTAGCCCAAAAGCCTGACTGCCAGGATCACCCCAGGTTACTCGGTGGGTTAGCTGCACCGTTTTGTTACGTTCGTCCAGTTGATAGGCTGCGTATTTCAGCAGATCAGTGGCGCTGTAGCGAAGGCCACCAGCGGCTTGCATCGCTTTCATGGTGAAGGCAGGCATTGGGCTTCCTTTTCCATCGTAGCCTTTAGCAAACAGGTCGGAAGGAGTCGGTCCAAACGTAGTATGCATCTGGAGAGGCTCTTCCACTTGTTTTCGGATTAGCTCCTCGTAGGGCATCTGGTAGATTTTTTCCAGAATATACCCCACCAGTTGAGCCGCCACATTGCAATGACGTGGATTCTGGCCGGGAGCTGCCTTGAGCTTTACTGCGTGCAGATCGTTAAAGAAATCCTGCTTTGTATAGTGGCTTAACTCGTTCACAATCCGAAACGGAACCGAATCCGGGTCAACCTGTTTGAAACGATCTGGCTGATCGGGGAAGTTATCGGGCAGTTCGGATGTCCAGTTGGTCAGATTGACTAATCGAATCGGTTTGCCTTCGTAGGCCAGATTCGGATAGTCTCCGTCGAGGTATTGGCGAATGTCATCATCAAGTTTCACACGCTTTTCGAGTACAGCTTTCGCCAGCAACAGACTTCCGAATGTTTTGGTGATTGAGCCAATCTCGTAAATCGTATGTTGCGTCGGGACTAGATTTTTCCCTTTCTCCGTAGTCCCGAAATTGTAGAACGACGTCTTCCCGTTTCGAATAATTCCGATCGATAAGCCTACGTGTGTTTTCTCCTGAACAAACGCCGTTCCCAATTGCTGAATGGCCGTTTCTGGAGTGGCTTTGGATTGCTGAGTCTGGCCAAATGTCAGCTCGGTGAGTAGCGAAAAAAAACAGAGGAGGAAACTGAATTGCAGGATACGCATGATAGTCTGATTGAAAACCTATAAGGTCTTTGAGACCTTATAGGTTTAGAGGATGCTTACTTCGCTTTGCGGATATAAATACTCCCGTTCATGTTTTTCATCATGACTTCGGGGCCACCGCCGTTGATTTTGCCGTATACCCAATCCTCAATTTTTACCTGGTACATACCCGACTGATTGGTACGGTTCACTTTGGGCTGGCTTTTATCAACGTCGATATCGAAATCGCTGTAAATATCGCCCCGGTCAGATTTGAGTTTGCTGTTGGCTTTTACATTGCCTGGGAAGGTAACATCGACATTGCCGTTCAGGGTAGAAAACGCCATCGGGGTGTCTGAATCGATGGCCTTGAAGGTGGCAATTACGTTGCCGTTTACCGTGTTGGCTACCGCTGAACCCGAGACGTTGGTCATGTGGATATAGCCATTTACGTTATTGACTTCCAGATTGCCACTCACATTTTCAATCTCAATCGTACCATTGTTGATGGTGCTCACTTTCATCGAGAAGCGCTGTGGTACTTTGATCGTCAGATCAATGGTTTGCCGTGTCGTGTTGGCGTTTACCTTGATCGTGTTGTTCTTCTCTTCAGCGCTCACATCGAGGGGTAAGCCTGTCGCAATCCGTTTCATGCCGTTGGCTGTCCGGTCGGAGCGGTCATTATCATCGTCGTCTCGTCGGCCTCGTTTCGGGCTAGCCACAATGTCGATCACAACATCTTTGCCACTGTAGCCGATTACGTGAATGGAACCGTTAATGAGTCCTACACGCAAATTGCCGGGTTTAGATGGGTCGCTTAAGGGGACAACTAACTGCTCTTTTACCTCACTCTGAGCGGCTACGGGACGAGCCAGGCTTAGAAGGAGAATAAATAATGAATAATGGATAATGGATAATGGGCTGAAAGTGTCACGCATTTTACATTGTTCATTATTCATTGTCCATTTATTTAATCGTGTCATCGTTTTCATCAGGATTGTTTTTTAATGTAAATGTTGCCGTTAAATGTTTCAAACTTGAAGGTCTTGCCGCCACTGCCAATACGAATGGCAATGTTTTTGTTGAGTTTGTAGACCGTTCCGCCGTCGCTTTGCTGGGTTGTTTTAATCGCTTGCACGGGCAAAACTTCGGTGTTGGGGAAATCGGTGTAGAACTTGCCCTGGAAAGTCTTGTATTGTAAGTCTGCCGATAAGTTGGCTGGATAACTCACATTGATATTTCCGTTGAGGGTATAATAAGACGAGTTTTCGGGTGGATTCGCCACATAGTCGACATCGAGGTTTCCGTTGATCGTGTGGGCGTCTGTTGTGCCTTTTACGTTCGTGAGGGTGATGGCCCCATTTACGTTACGCGCTTTGAGCGTTCCACTTACATCTTTGACCGTCACATTCCCGTGGTTAACGGTCGACACAACCAGATTCAGGTGATTCGGGACTTTTACGGTAAAGTTGAGGTTGAAATCATACTCAATATCTCGGTCGTTGTTGTTCCAATTGTTCCGGTTTCGGCTACGTCGAGGGCGTGAATCGAACGGTTCTGCGATGTAAGCAACAATGCTGTCGCCCTGTTGACCAAACTGAAGCTGAAATTCTTTTTTGCCGATCTCCAGTTCTGCGTCGGTTTTCGCCGTGATAGATTTATCGACCTCAATCACAACTTTGTCGCCCGAATAACCTTCAACTTTAATAAAGCCATTGATGTTGTAGATGGCCAGTGCCGCTGTTGGTGCCTTCGAGACTGTGAATTCTTTGCTAACGTGCTCTTTAAATTCCTGAGCAGTTGCTGGCGATTGGGCACAAGAGAGCACCAACCCCGCCAGTACGGGGATCATAAATAGTTTCATGTAGATATAAAGTGAAAAGAGTGAAAGAGATAAAGAGTGAAAGAGCGAACAGGTGAAAGGGAACTTGAAATGTACAAGGCAACACTCTTTCACTCTTTATCTCTTTCGCTCTTTGCTTTAGGATAAATCCCGGATACTTTGTTCAATTTTACCTTTTACTAAGTGATTTAGGTTGTCGTCCCGAAGCAGTTGTCGGAGGGGCTTCACGGATCGTTTCTCCTGTAATTTCACCATCACATCGGCCAGCGCTGACTGAACTAAGGGTGATTCCTGTTGGGTGATCGATTGTACCAGACCTTCCCGCACTCTGGCATTATTGGCCAGTTTGGCGAGGGCTTCCAGCGTCACCAAGCGCACATTCACATTATCGTCGTTGTTGAGGGTTGTCAATAAGGCCTCCACAACTTTTCCATCCACCTGATTGATGTCTTCCGTATAGCTCACCGCCCGAAGTCGCTCAGAAGCCGACGGATTTTCCAGCAACGAGAGCATCATCATCTGGCGCATTTCCTGCACCTGCGTCGATAGCGTATCAATCTGTTGCTTATACGCTACGGTTGGCGAGTTGGCGTGATTTAACCAGTAACCACCTGCCAGCCCAACACTTAACAGAACCAAACTATAAGCCAAACGCAACGTGTATTGAGGAGCCCAAAGCTGTCGCAGTTTCGTTAGTAACTGGTTAAATGGGTTTTCCTGTTCTGTTGTAACGGTTTCCTTATACGTATCCAGCATGGCCTGAAACCGAACCCGTGCCATTGGACTCGGTTCTGGTGTAGGCAAATTCCCCATAAGTTGCCAAAGCTGCCGGGTCGAATCGGCCTCGGCCTGGCAGGCTGGGCACTGCGCCAGATGTGCTTCCAGGCTTACCCGCTCAGCGTCCGGCAATTGGTTGCTGAGCCAGTCGGTTAGCTGGTTTGTCGTCTGTTCACAGTTTATAGGCAGTTTTTCCATTCTCAATCGTCAGATAAATTTTCTTTAACTCGTTCATTGCCCGGTGTACCCGTACTTTTATCGCTCCCTCTGTCGTATTCAGTACCCGTGCAATTTCCTCGTACTTCAATTCCTGAAACCGGCTCAGTACCAATACTTCCCGATTCTCGGCACTTAACTTCGCCATCGCCCGATGCAGCATATCCAGTTCCTGCTCTTTCTGCACCGACTCATCGGCGGTTGGTCCACCGCCAATCTTTTCGGCTACATCAGCCAGATCGTAGCTATGGTTCGAACGCTTGTTCTGTTTACTATAATCGGCCAGTACGTTTCGGGCCAGATGATACATCCAACTTCTAAACTCGCCATCGCCGGTGAACGTGTGTCGGTACTTGAGCATTCGGTAGAACACCGTTTGTACCATATCCTCGCTGGCTTCGCGCTGATTGGTCATGTGGAAAAGGAAGCCGAGTAAGGGACGATTGTACCGCTCGAAGAGCAGCCCCATCGTGTCCATATTGCCTGCCTTTACCTGCAGCATCAGCGCGTTGTCTGTTAGAGAATTCAACCGAATTGACGTCGGGTTTAGTGTTATTTGGACTGGAAACTGTGGGAAGTTGGGAAGGTTACAGAAAAAAGTAATTTTTTTTCTGATGGCGCAAGTAGAGGGCTGTTTGTTCTTTATCAGCCCATGAGATTATGTAGAGACGCAATCCTTTGCGTCTCCTTATACGGATGGATTTGTTAGCCCTAAAATTGCTGACGCCTAAAGAGACGCAAAGGATTGCCGCACCGGCGGACCGGTCTCTACTCGCTTCGTAATGATTTCACCGGATTCATCAACGCGGCTTTTATGCTCTGCAGGCTCACCGTCAATAAGGCAATGCCGACAGCCAGCAAACCGGCGAGGGCAAACATCCACCATTCGATGTCGATTTTGTAAGCGAATGCCTGGAGCCAATTGTTCATAGCGTACCCGGCTATGGGCGATGCGATGAGGATAGCGACCGCAACTAGTTTCAGAAAATCGCCGGACAGTAGCGTAATGATACTGCCGACCGATGCGCCCAATACTTTACGAACGCCGATCTCTTTGGTGCGTTGCTCTGTTGCGTACGCGGCCAGACCAAACAAACCCAGACAGGCGATCAGAATAGCCAGACCCGAAGCCAAACTGAAAATAGAACTGTATTGCTGTTCGGTCTGATACTGTTTATTGTAGTGCTCGTCGACGAAATAATACTCGAACGGATTTCCGGGAAAGAGTTGCTTATAAAGTTTCTCCAGGTCGCCAATCTTCGCCTGCATGTTGTCCGTGGCCAATCGGATGGTGTAGTTCGAGCCGGGGTAGCCAGGGTAAATAATCAGAGGCTGAATGGCTTGTTGAAGTGACTGGTGATGGTAGTCATGAATAACGCCGATTACTTCCAGTTCGCTACCAAATTTTATTTTCTGCCCTACGGCCTCCTGGGCCGATGCGAAACCAAGTGATTTGACAGCCTTTTCATTAATCAGTACCCGATTGGCATCCGTTCCTTTGGCGCACATGTCAGGTGTGAAATTCTGTCCGGCAACCAGTTTGATGCCGTAGGTTGGCAGAAAACGATCATCGCTGTACGTGAATGCATACTCTTTCTTTTCATCACCGGGCACCGGATTTAATCGCGTAACGCCATCAGAATTAAAATTATACCAGCCGCCCGGTACACTTCCCGAATTACAATACTCATTAACATAAGGCAGACTGGCCAGTTCATTGCGGAATGTTGTTTTTCCGGCTCTTCGGGCAGAATCGGCTCCTACATCAGCACCTTTAATAACCAGCAACTGCTTGACGTTGATGCCTAAATCTTGAGACTGCATAAAGGCTAGTTGCCGATAAAGAACAACCGTGGCCACCATCAGCACTATGGAGATGGAGAATTGAAAAACAACGAGGGTCTGCCGTACCCGAACACCCTGTCCCGACCGAACAAATGCATTCTTCACAATGCTGATAACCGGAAAACGGGATAGGGCGAAAGCCGCATAGCTACCCGAGGCAATAGCACCTAACAGAACGGCCCCCGCTCCAACGATCCATAATGGACTCTGACTGATTGAGGTCAGTGATAAATTTTTGTCAATTAACTCGTTGAATGGACTTTGGAATAAGGCAATTAACAGGATAGCCAATCCCAGACCCAGTACATTCAGTAGTAACGATTCGCCAAGAAATTGCCCGATGATTTGGCCCCGATTAGCGCCAACTACTTTACGCACACCTACTTCTTTAGCCCGTTTTAGCGCCCCGGCTGTCGACAGGTTGATGTAGTTAAGCCAGGCAATAACCAGAATCAGAAAGGCAATACCGCCAAGCATATACACAAAACCAACTTTACCGCTGGTTGGGCGGGCGTCGCTCAGGCCATCTCCCAGGTGTATGTAGGTGAGGGGTTGTAACTGCGTGATTTCTGCCGTTTTAGGTCGCGCCTTCGAAATCAATTGATTCGCTTTGGCTTCGAACGCAACCGGGTCGGCTTGTGGGTCGAGCAGGATCATTGTTTGGGAAAAAGAGCCTTCCCAGCGGTCTAATCGGACCCAGTCGTTCCCGTTTCGATTGGCTTCATTGTCGAGTGTGCTGAGCGAATAGACGATGTCGAACTGCAAATCGGAATTGGCCGGAACGTCGGCAAAAACACCCACAATCGTATAGGGTAATTTGCCAAACTGACTATTCAGCGTCAGTATTTTGCCAATTGGATTTTCGGCACCAAAATAGGCTTTGGCCTTGGTCTGGGAAATAGCGACTGTGTTTGGCTGGTATAGCGAGGACGAACCCGCCACCAGAGGAAAGGAGAAAATACGGAAGAAATCGCCATCGGCACTTAGTGAGTTCGTCTCCCGGAAAGACCGTACTGCCTGTGCGCTTCCTGTTTCGGGCACCGTAACCACACCCTGTTGAACAGAGGCAATCCGGCAAGCGGCCTTCACTTCGCTAAATTGCTTTTTCAGCGCTGTTGCTATGGCCGATGGCACGTAATCATCGGATTTGCCATCTGGATGTTGTAACAGAATGCGGTAGGTATTGGCCAGATTCTGATGAAACTGATTGTAGCTTTTTTCGAAACTGATGTATTCCAGAATCAGAACGAAAGCCGCAATACCGAGGGCCAGACCCGCAATGTTGATGAGCGAAAACACGCGGTTTTTGCTCAGATTACGAAACGCGATTTTCAGGTAGTTGAGAAGCATAAAAGTTAAGATGTAAGAGTAACTGGCGTGGGCATTTACCTGTGCCTTTTTATATAGTCAGCATTCGCTGACGCATTGGCATGTACGCCAGTGAATACTGGCGATATAAAAAAGGCACGGGTAAAATGCCCGCGCCAGTCCTGAATGTTCGCCCTAGCGTTTGCTATTGATTTCCTGTTTTGATACCGAAACTGCGTTCGGTTTCTTTGATGATGGCTTGCTTTTCGCGCTCCGATTTGCCTAGTACGTTAGCAGTACGTTCGATAATGAGCTCTTCACCATCTTTCTCAAACGTATACTGCATCCAGAGCCGACCGTTTTCTTTATCTTCTTTCACCAACACGGAGGTTGGCGCTACCTCGCTGGGAGACAGTGACGAGCTGGAATTAGCTTCCATCCGATCCGACGATGACTCATCGGAATGAGAATAGGAGGTCACCCGTACTTCAGAAGTTCTCTTGCTTACGCGCGCTTCGTGTTTACGGTCAAGGCGAATATCGTTGGCCTGGTTATCGACAAATCGATCCAGCGAATCGATGATATGGGTTTCCAGCGCTTTTACGTCGCTTTTGTCCATATCTTCGATGTTGAATGTGCGGTTATAATGTACTGAACGACCTTGTTGTTCAATATCAACACGAATACGAAGCTCCCGACCATCGGTCGTAACGTTTTTGCTGGACGACCGTTGGGCTACTGCACCGAAACCAATCGAGAGCAGGAACAGAGTAAAGAGCGTTTTCATAAAACGGCAGAAATTGCGTAGAATTTGAGATAGGTATAATTACTCCCTCTATCATCGTGCCAAGTGCGTATCTTGTTGTTTATCAATATCTTCTCGATATATGAAGAAATCGGATGTCCATTATCGGACACTTTTTCGTACGCGTGCGGACAGATGTCTGAACCGGGATTTTTTTGATTTTACTGACCGACTATGATTTTGTTTATTGATTCGCTTCGAAGAAGCGTAAGGCAAAATCAGTGCAGTCAGTTAAATCACAAAAATCCCGGTTCTTATTCACTTCGCAAACTCTTCACCGGATTCATCAAGGCGGCTTTGATACTTTGGAAGCTTATCGTTATCAGGGCAATACCCAGGGCTACTATACCCGCCAGGGCAAAAATCCACCACGATACGTCGATTTTATAGGCGAACCCCTGTAGCCATTGCTGCATGACGTACCAGGCGAGGGGGGAGGCAATAACGATGGCGATCAGCACCAGTTTGACAAAGTCTACAGAAAGTAACCCCACGATACTGGCCACCGAGGCACCGAGCACCTTACGGACGCCAATCTCTTTTGTGCGTTGTTCGGCGGTGAAAGCGGCCAGTCCAAACAGACCCAGGCAAGCGATGAAAATGGCCATACAGGCAAACAATGTGGCCAGCGTACCTACAACGGTTTCGCTTTTGTAGATTTTTTGAAATTCATCGTCAACAAAGGAATAGGTAAACGGAAGTTTCGGATTGATTTTCCGACAGATGGCCTCGATACTGGCCAAGGCCTGTTTTGTCTGGCCGGGCTGGGTACGTATCAAAATGTTATTGGCTCCCCAAGTCTCGCCCAGGCGAATGATGAGGGGGCGAATGGGTACGTGTAATGAGTTAAAATGGAAGTCTTCAATAAGCCCGACAATCTTTCCGGGCCGATCGCCGAATTTAAGCGGTTGTCCAACAGGATCTTTATAGCCAATCCGTTTGGCGGCTGCCTGATTGATGAGGTAATTGCTTGAATCGGTACCAAAAGCCGGAGAGAAGTCGCGGCCCCGAATTAACTTCAATTTCAGGGTTTTGGCGTAATCATAACCAACTACCGTATTGTTGAACTGAATGGCGAGGGTTGGGTTTTTTCCTGTCCATTGCACACCATCGGTCGTATTTCCGTTCTGTAGCAGATTTGTATGAGAATGAGTAACGGCCTGAATACCAGCCATGCCGAGTAGCTCCTGCTTAAACATGGAGTAGTTATGGGCTAGCTCACCCTGGCCAGGAATACTAATTAAGTTCTCACGGTCGTAGCCTAAATTCTTTGTTTGAATGTACTGAAGCTGCCGATAAATGACCACCGTGCCCACAATCATCAGCATGGACAGGACGAACTGAAAAACAACCAAACCTCGCCGGAACAACTGCACGCCCGATCCAAAACGTAAGGTTCCCTTCAGTACGCGAACTGGGTTGAGTGAAGACAGAAACAGGGCGGGGTAACTACCAGCCAAACTGCCTGTAACCAGGAGTAATCCGGCCAATAACACCCAGAAATAGGGGTGTTGTGTTGGAAGAGTCAACTGTTTGTCGGTCAGTAGATTGAATGCCGGTAGGAGTAGGCTTACGAGTGTAACAGCCAGCACAAGCGCTAGAGTTGTTAGGAGTAGGGCTTCGCCCATAAACTGCCCAATCAGTGATGACCGCTCGGCCCCGATCACTTTTCGGACGCCCACTTCCCGCGCTCGTTTTGTGGAGCGAGCCGTGGCCAGATTCATAAAATTGATTCCAGCAATCAGCAGCAGAAATACAGCCACAATGGCAAACAGCCGTACGTATTCGATGCGTCCCCCGGCGCGAACGCCGTTTTTGAAATTGGAATAGAGATAGGCTTCGGTTTCTGGCTGTAAAAAAAGCTGAATGTCGAACGTAGCATTGATGTCTTTATTTCGCCCTCTCAGGAATGCTTTAAGCTTCGCATTTACTTTCGCTGGGTCGGCATCTGGGCGGAGTTCGATGCGAACGCCAGGCCCGCTGTTTTCCCAACCTGTGAGCCAGGGGTTATGCTTTAGAAAAAGCTCCCAGTTCTGTAAATAATCGTATTGATCGAGCGAGGTGGCGGGTAAATTCTCGAATACCGCCGTTACCTGAAAATCGGCCTTGTTGTCGAATCGAACCGATTTACCCAGCGCTGCCTGAGGACTACCGAAATAAACTTCAGCTAGTTTTCGGGAAATAGCTAGCTTATTCGGCGCATTGAGGGCTGTAGCCGCTGTGCCAGCCAGCAACGGAATGTTGTATATCTTGAACCAGTCTGCTCCTGCAAAATGCCCGGTTTGTCGGGCTATTTTAGTCCCAACGCTGAGTATATGCCCTTCTTTTGATGAAAATCCTGCTGCGTGAACAACCTCCGGAAACTGCCTTTTGAGTTCGTCCGACAAAATTCCTGACATATCCTCATCCGTGACAATCCGCCCGTCGGCAATTTCATTCTCCATGATCCTGTAGAGATTGCTGCCATTGGCATACTGTGTCCCAATGCTCAACTCATCCTGAATCCAGAGGGAAATAAGCAGGCTGGACGCCATACCCAGCGCCAGCCCCACAATATTAATAGCGGAGAACGTTCTGTTTCGGATCAGATTCCGATAGGCGATGGTGAAATAGGAGCGAAGCATAGGGGTAAGGGCATTTATTCAGCTCGATGAATTTTTACTTCGCCGATGACCAGTTTACGCAGGTTGCCATCGCCAGCATACTTGATGTCGGATTCGCCGAATGCCATAACACCAATTCGATTCGATGCGTACACGTTCAACTGGCTGTCGCCATACGAATGAACTGAAACCAGCTCACCAATCAGCTTCTCGGTATCAAGCGTATTCTCGCCATAAATGCGGTATTGTTGTCTGGCTACTTTACCCGAATGGATTGCCACTTTGTTCTCGCCATACAAACTTACTTTGAGTTTATTGGCCGTTAATCCTGTCAGGTTAACCGTGGCTTGTCCGTAGACCTTCAGTTTGAACGAATCACTAGTCAAATCGCTCTGACAAGTGGCTTCTTCTTCGCCCCGGATTTGCAGACTTTTTAGGCTTTTGTAGGTTACGTAAGCCGTCACTTTTACGCTCTTGTCATAAATCGGTCGGGTAAATTCCATATCGCCATCTTTCCATTTGCGATTTTTGACTGTAATGCGGGCGTCATCGAGATAAATGCTCAACGTCTTATTCTGAACAGAATAATTCACCTTTTCGGGGTCGATATTCTGGTATTGCAGCTGAATATTTTCCTGTTCGCCCGCAACTAGTACGATACTGACGTGTGGACTGGTAATGACCTTATCGAACGATGGCAAAACGTTCGCCGGGGTTTGCGCGCGTACGAAAAAGGCGACTAGCAGGAAGAAAAAAGTCGTTGCTCCGGGTTTGGTTAAGTTATTCATAGTTAATGAGTTTTGTTTTTTTTGTCATTCCGACGTTAGGAGGAATCCGCTTCGGCGGCCCGGTCAAGCTTGACTTACGAGGAACTTTGAGATTCCTCCTGACGTCGGAATGACAAAAAAACGATTCAGTTTTAGCTACAATTGGTAAATATCTTAATCTCTGTGTTCTCCGTGTCGCAACGGCGCACCACTCTGTGTTTAAACTCAATTTATTCGCTTCGCAAACTATTGACTGGGTTCATCAGGGCAGCTTTGATACTTTGGAAACTGACCGTAATTAGGGCAATAACAATCGCCAGCAGACCTGCCAACGCGAATAACCACCAGCTAAGGTCGGCCTTGTACGCAAATCCCTGTAACCACTGACTCATGGCATACCATGCGAGGGGCGAGGCAATGACAATGGCAATCAGTACCAGTTTGACAAAATCTTTAGAAAGCATGGTGACAATACTGAAAACGGATGCGCCCAGCACTTTCCGAACGCCAATTTCCTTAGTGCGTTGTTCGGCGGCAAAAGCGGCCAGCCCAAACAGTCCCAGACACGCAATCAATACAGCCAGCAACGTGAAGGTTAGTAAGATTTCGCCCTGTTTCTGTTCGGTTTTGTATTGCTTTGAGAAGTTCTCATCCAGAAAATGAAAATCCAGTGTAGCACTCGGATCGAAGGTGTGGTATACCGACTGAATATAGGCCAGTGCTTCAGCTACTTTCCCCGCCTGAATGCGGACGTATATGTTGTCTTTATCCATTGGAGCGGGCATCTGCAGTACCAGCGGCTCAATTTTGTGCTGGAGTGAGTAGGTATGGAAATCCTTCACCACACCAATGACACGGGCTTCGGCAGAATGCTTTTGATCGTCTATGTAATAACGAACACGTTTGCCAATAGGCTCTTTCCAGCCAAATTGTTTGGCCAGAGTTTCGTTGACGAGTACGGCACCCATCTGGTCACTTTTAAACGATTCCGAGAAATTTCGGCCACTGAGGAGTTTGATTTGCAGGGTCTTAAGGTAGTCTGAGTCAATCTGAAATTTCTGGACAACCTGCGTACCGGGCGGTATCGTGCCATTTTGCTCGAAGAACATTCCGTTCGCCCCTATATTATTGTTGCCAATTGGGTTGCTGGCTGCTGCTGCTCCTTCGACTAACGGGCTTCGTTGCAGGGCTTCTTTGAGGGCGTCGATACGCTGGCGAACGTCTGCATTATCAACATGAAAAGTAAGCACCTGCTCTTTATTGAAGCCCAGATCGCTGTGCATCACAAACCGCATTTGCCGGTACACAATGAACGAACAGGCGATCAGCGCCACTGTGGCCACGAACTGAAAAATCACCAGCGACTGCTTGAACAGAATACTTCCCGATTGATTGCCGACCTGCCCACGCAGAGCTGCAACGGGTCGGAACCCTGATAGACGCAAGGCTGGGTAAAGCCCACTTAGCGTACCCAGACATACCGAGAGCACGGTTACAACCAGCAGCGTACTGAGCGGATTACCAAGCGATAGCGTTTTATCGGCCATTTGATTAAAGTACGGTAAGGCTACAGCAACCAGACTCACGCTAACGATACCCGCCAGCAAGGTCATGAGTATCGACTCTGTCAGGAACTGCCCAATGAGCTGCCATTTAAACGAGCCAATCGCCTTCCGAACGCCCACTTCGCGGGTGCGTTTGAGGGAGCGGGCCGTGTATAAATTCACGTAGTTGATACAGGCAATCAGTAAAATCAGGGCAGCCACGGCAGCAAAAATGGAGACTGTACGAGCATTACCATTCGCACTTATTTCGTAGTCTAGCTGTGAGTTCAGATGAATGGAAGTGAGCGGCTGAAGCTCCATTCGGTAGTCGATTTCACCCATTTCTTTTTTTAGATACTTCTGATAAAAGCCGGGGAGCTTGGCTTCCAGTGTTTTATAATTGCTGCCTTCAGTTAGGAGTAGATAGGTATAGAGTTCGAAGTTCTGCCAACCATTAGTGTAATTGTCAGGTAGTGAGCGAAGAGCACCGAACTGCAAATGCGAATTGGTCGGAACATCTTCAATAACACCCGTGACCGTATTTGGGAAATGGTTGCTGAACTCAACAACTTTACCGACGGCTTTGCTGGCATCGCCAAACAGATTTTCAGCAATACTTTTGGTGAGTACAATGCTTTGTGGTTTAGTCAAGGCCGAAGCCGGATCGCCGTACAGAAACGGAAATGTAAACACATCAAACACCGATGGGTCGGTAAAGAAGATGTTGTTGACGTCCATCTTTTTGTCGTTGAACGTAATCTGGCCACCGCCTTCGGTATTGAATCGAACCGTTTTTTCAACTTCCGGGTAATCATTTTTCAAGGCTGCGGCAAAAGGCGCTGAGGTAGGAGCGAGTTTGAGGTTTCCACCCGGCCATTGTGCGTAATGAACCACCCGAACAATACGGTCGGCGTTGGTATGGAATCGGTCGTAGCTCCATTCATCGGCTACATAGAGTACCATCAGCCAGACAGCCGCCATGCCAATGCCCAGACCAACGACATTGAGCCCACTGAACAGTTTGTTTTTCCAGAATGTCCGAACCGAAATCTTTACGTAATTACCTAGCATGACCGTGACACGTTGAAGTTAAGAAGAGATGTCAAATTAGGGAGAATGTATATAGTATATATCTCCTGCCTTTTCTAATCAACACCCAAATGCTGTACCAAATAAATAATGTATTGATTTTCAAATATTTATCTGTTGGACTTCTGAGGCTAATGTCCACAAACGGACGATTTCGCTGTCCACAAACGGTCAGCCAGAGTGAGTCATGGGTCCGCATGCAATGAGTGACAGCGTCTAGAGACTTGCCTTCTATCTGAAGAACCTTATCTGATAGTCGACAGAAATGGACTATGTGTATCGTTATTGACGATGAACGTTCGTTTTTAGATATATTTGATTAGTCAAAAACAGATCCGTATGTACAGCAACAAACAACCTTTCGATTATTCGATGGTTCACGAAGATGATATGAGTGTTTATGGTCCAAAAGACCATCAGCGAGTTATTAGTAAGCTCAACACTCGATTAGGTATGCTCTATTACGTAGACAAAGTCATCGAACTCGAACCGTTTCCAGAAACGATGCTTGATGAAGCAAAGGCTAGTCCTGTACCTGACCTGTTGCTATATGATAATGAAACCGCTGAAAGTCGTATCATTTTTGAAATTTGTAATCAGGAAGGTTTGAGGAAAGATCTTAAAAAAGTTGCTCAACTCATCGAAGAAGACAACTATGGTATTTTAGAAGGATTCGTTTACAACTACAAAATGAAAGACTGGTATCAGTATCGGAAAAATAATGGCTGGATAACAGAAGCACCTTCATTTTCACAGGTCCTTGATATAGATCTGAACGAATTTTTATAGCATGGAGCGCGAAAACGACTTCTCAACCCTGCTCCATGCATGGCTACTTCCCGGCCTTCGGTAGCCCTATTGATTTTTCGATATCGTCGATCAACTGTTGCCGTTCCTGTTGCGATTTATTCTGTACGTCGAGGGTACGTTCGTAGGTGACATCATCCCCATCTTTTTGAAATTTATAACGGAGATACAATTGACCAGAGTCAGAATTGTAGTTGACCACTTTGACAAACGGGTGTTTGCCGCCCACCGCCATCGTCTGGTTATCGCCGTTAGTAACCGACACCGTCTCCTGATCGCTGCTGATAATGGCTACTGATTCTGGACTTTTGGATGCCTTGGGTGCAATTGGAGCGTGTGGTGCCAGTGCAGCACGAGGGGCTTTGAGGGGTTTCAGTGGTTTAATTGGTTCGGGCGTGCTAACATTGAGTGAATCCAGAATGTGCTCACGAAGGGCGTCGCGCTCATCCCGATTTAAGTTAGATACGTCGAACGTGCGGTCATAATCAATTGGGTTTCCATCAACAGTTCCCTTAACCCGAATCGATAAAGTTTTGCCATCGTCATTGATGCTACGGCTGATTGAGTTGTGGTGTTGAGCAAAGACTAAGGAGGTGGCTAGCGCCAATACGGTCGTTAGAAGCGTTTTCATGCGAATTGTTGTTAGTCGGTTTTTACGAATTCATTAACCCAATGACACCAGTTTTCGTCGCACGTTGCTTTTGGGGATAAAAAGTAGAGACGCAACCGCACCGGCGGCCCGTCCTTTGCGTCTCTTTATGCGTCAGCAATTAGTACCCAAATAGAGAAAACCATCCGGGACAGGAGACGCAAAGGATTGCGTCTCTACATACATTATTCCGCTCGTAAACTCTTCACCGGATTCATCAGGGCCGCTTTAATGCTTTGGAAACTGATGGTCAGGAGCGCAATGCCTACTGCCAACAGGGCTGCCAGAATGAACAGCCACCACCCAATGTCGATTTTGTACGCGAAGTCCTGCAACCAGCGATCGACACCCCACCAGGCCACTGGCGATGCGATGAATACCGCAATCAGTATAAGAATCAGGAAGTCTTTGGCCAGTAAGGTAACGATGCTCGCGATGGATGCACCCAGCACTTTCCGCACGCCGATTTCCTTCATCCGGCGTTCGGCGGTAAACGTTACCAGCCCAAACAAACCCAGGCAACTGATCAGTACGGCGATACCCGTAGCCAGCGTGATCAATTTGCCCAGATTTCGTTCCTTGCCGTAGAGCTCGGCTACCGACTCGTCGAAGAATTTAGGAGTAAAGGCTTCGTCGGGATAGGTGTTTCCCCAAAGTGTTTTGATTTGGGCCAGCGTTTTGTCGAACGAATCGGCACCACCCCGTCGGAACTGGATATTGAAAACGTGCAAATTGCCTTTGTGGCTCATTAGCGCGGTAGGCTGAATAGCGTTGTGCAACGAACGGTGGTGAAAATCGCGCACCACACCAATGATGGGAAATTTGTCTAATACCTTCCCAACCGCATCGGCCGGATTCAGGAAGCCAATTCGTTTCGCCAGCGTTTCGTTGACAATGTACTCTCGGGCAGTATCACTTGGGAGCAGATTGCGGCCCGCCAATAGTTTCATGCCATACAATCCAAGGTAGGCGGTATCGGCCTCTTTGCGGTACACATTTACTTTTATCTTCCCCTTTTTACCGGCAAATTCCAGCGTTGAGGTAGACCAGCCACCAGCAATAGGCGTCTGATTCGCCATACTTACGCGTTCAACGCCGGTTAGCTTACGGATTTGATCGGCCAGTGTAAACCGGACATCATGACGATCGCCGTTGAAAAAACTGCTGGTTGGTGTACTGAATGTTACGATAGCTTCGCGTTGAAAACCCAGATCGGAGTTGATCAGGAATCGAAGCTGCTGACCAACCAGCAACGCACCAACTATGAATACTTGTGCTACAACAAACTGCCCTACAATCAGGACTTTGCGCAGGCTCGCGCTACCTGCCGCCTGAGTGGTCTGGTTGCGAAGCGCTAAAACAGGAGAAAGCTTTGAAATAAGTAGGCCGGGATAAATTCCTGCCAGAAGAGCCGTTACAAGGGCAACGAGGAGCAGAAAAATATACAGTTGTGGCTGCGAAAAATCAAGTGCAACCCCTGTCGGTACAATATCGCTGAGATAGGCTAAAGCCCCTTGCGCCAGCACTATTGCAATGCCTGTTGCCAGTAGGGTAAGCACGAAAGTTTCGCCTAAAAACTGGAATATCAACTGTTTCTGCGCACTCCCCAACGATTTCCGTACCCCGATTTCCTTAGCCCGCTGTGTCGATTGGGCCGTAGCCATGTTGATAAAATTGATGCAGGCCAGCAGCAATAAAAAAATGCCAACCAGCCCAAGTACCAGCAAGGTTGGGCGGTGTGCTACGTGACCACCACTACCGTAATCGACATTGAAATGTACATCGGCCAGCGGCTGGAGAATAAACCAGCGATTCCCTTTCTCTTCACTGGCAGGCATGTGGCTTTCTACCATCTTGATAACGCGCTCCCCAAAGCGCTTCGGATCGGTACCGGGCGTTAGCGTGAGCAAACATTGCGAAGATGAGTTGGTGTTGTTCCATTCCGCAAAGCTCAAATTGTCACGACGCTTCTTGCTGGTGCTTACGGTAGCGAGGGAAACGAACGACTTGAAATCAAAATCACTGGGTGCGTCGAGGTCTTTCAGTAAGCCCGAAACCGTCAATGCCAATGTATCCCGATATTGCTGCCCAATGAGCCGACGGCCAATAACGGCAGGACTGGCATCGCCGAAATACAGGCGAGACTGACGCTCCGTTAGCACAATTTGCCCCGGTTTTGATAGAGATGCCTTAGGGGAACCCGCTATCCACTGACGGGGCATAATCTCAAAGAAGGCGGCATCGGTAATAGCCAGCCAGTCATGTTCATTGTCCGGGGTACGAACACGAATAGGTTCAGCTCCCGGACGAGGCACCTCAACAACTTCAAAGCTACCCGTATGAAAAGCGGCTACTGTTTTTGTGCCGGTCAGTTCGGTACGCACGGCGGCCGGAATTGGGGCCGACAAACCGGGATTATGGTAAAAATCGTCGCCAAATTTAAACTTCGACACCAGCCGATACACCTGCCCACTGTTGGGCACATGCTGATCAAAATTAAACTCAAACTGAACGATCAGATAAATGACCAGACAGGCCGCTACACCAATCGATAAGCCTACAACGTTGAGCGCCGTAGTCAGCCGATTCCGGCTAAGGTTGCGAATTGCGATGTTGAGGTAACTTTTTAGCATGGGGCAGTGGGGTAATGTACAATGGATAATGTAAAATGAATAACTAGGATTGTTTACTCATTATCCATTGTACATTTTACATTAATGATGCTACTCACTTCGTAAACTCTTCACCGGATTCATCATGGCGGCTTTAATGCTTTGGAAACTCACCGTCAGCAGCGCAACGCTTACTGCCAGTAAACCTGCCAGGGCGAACATCCACCATTCGATGTCTATTTTGAAGGCGAATTTCTGGAGCCATTGATTCATCACGTACCAGGCCAACGGCGAACTGAGCACCAGAGCGGCCAATACGAGTTTGACGAAATCAATGGAGAATAAGCCAAAGATGTTGGCTGTTGACGCCCCCAATGCCTTCCGAATGCCCACTTCTTTGGTTCGGGTTTCGGCCATGAATGAAACGACACCGTAGAGGCCCAGGCAACCGATGAAAATGGCAATCAACGCCAGCAACCGGAACAACGAATACATCCGCTCTTCGCTTTTGTAAAAATTAGCGAGCGTCTCGTTGAGGAAGGTGTATTTAAACACAAAGTCGGGGTAGGTAGCATTCCAGGCGGTTTCAACTTGGGCTAACAGACTGCTAATCGCTTCCGGACTCGTTTGGCCTTGTGCGAGTTTGATGCCCAGCGTTCGGTATTGATCGCGGTAGGAAGTCAATACACTTGGCTCAATTTTTTGATGTAGTGAAAAGGCGTTAAAGTCTTTCACGACTCCAACAATAGGCTTTTTCAACTCTTCGCCGTTCACTTTCATGAACTTGCCGATGACTTGCTCGGGCTTTTGGAAACCTAAGCGTTTCATGAAAGCCTCATTGATGACAAACTCACGCATCGAATCGGCAGGTTGGAACATCCGGCCAGCAATAATCTTCAGCCCGTACGTATGCACATAGGCAGTGTCGGCGGGGCGCATCAGGACGCCGTAATCAGGTTCTTTTTCGTCGTTTTCAAAACGGAAACCCGTTGTCCAGTTGCTGGTCGATGAAGGGGTTGTCATCCCAAAACTCATCGACTGTATGCCGGGTAGACCCGTTAATTTGGCTTTCAGACCTTCTAATGTACCAGCCTTATTGTCGGGAATGTAGACGTTCAGAACAGCATCCCGGCTGTACCCTAAATCGGCCGACCGGAAGTACTTCATCTGGTTGTAGGCAATGATCGTTCCGATGATGAGCAATTGTGAAATGGCAAACTGCCCGACAATCAGCCCCCGGCGAAGCGTTAGTTGATTAATGCCCGATGACCCAGCCTGCGATGCCCGCATCTTCCCTTTTAGAGCCAGAATAGGTTGGTAGCCCGATAGCACCAGCGCCGGATAAAAGCCTGCCAGTGCGGTAGTGATTACGCCCAGGGTAACGAGAAAAACGATCACGACAGGATCAAGCAAGGTGGTTGCTCCTGGTTTGATATTGAGTAATTCGCTTACATAGGGCAACGATACCTGTGCGAGAACAAAAGCCAACACCATGGCGAGGCCTGTTAATACGCCTGTTTCGCCCAGGAACTGCCGTACTAATTGACCGCGCGAGCTTCCCAGCACTTTCCGAACGCCCACTTCTTTAGCCCGACGAATTGCCTGCGCTGTAGCCAGATTGATGAAGTTAACACAAGCCGTTACCAGAATGAACAGACCAATCAGACCCATTGCCCAGATCATTTCCATGCTGACAGTCCGTTTGGCGTAGTTGTCGGTGCGGGTATCGGTATGGATGCTGGTCAGTGGTTGTAGGGCATAGACCAGATCTCGGGCATCTTCAGGCTTTTGGTATTTGTTGACGAAAGCGACTAACTGCTTATCCATCTTCGCCAATTCAAGCGGTTGATCCTCCGATGTGCCTGGCAGCTTCAGGTAAATCTGAGCGCCACCATACGTCGACTGCCAGTCGTCCCAATTTGTACTGGCACCAAACTGTTTCAGCGAGGCAAACGACAACAATACTTCAAATGGCATACTGGTTGTGGCGGGTGGAGCCTGAACAACGCCCGTTACCACAAAATCCATTTTGTTCTCAACGCGAAGGGTTTTGCCCATTGGATTCGTCGTACCAAAATACTTCTGAGCCATCCGATCGCTCAGGACAACCGTGTTAGGGTTGTTGAGCGCCGTTTGCGAGCTGCCGCTTTCCCAATTGAAATCGAACAATCGGAAATATTCGGGCTCTGCGAAGGCCACCACTCCATCGCCCTCCTGAAACTTTTTGGCGGGCACTCCCGATTTTTCCCCCACGGTTACCACCACATTCGTAATGCGGTTAACCATCGTGACGTCATGTTTTAAATTCGGGTAATCGTTTCGAAGGGCAGCCAGGGCAGGCAACGGAATGCCCGCCTGCCGTCGGTCGTCATTTGATTTCTTGTTGTAGGAAACAAGTCGGTACGTTTGGTTGGCCTGCGCATTGTGTTTATCAAAGCTTAATTCGTAGCGAATAGCCAGAAACAGTAGTAGACAACAGGCCAGGCTGAGGGTTAGTCCCAGCACATTGATGACCGAATAACTCCAGTTGCGCTTCAGGGCGCGGAGGGCAGTAGTTAGATAACTTTTAAGCATGATTTTGTGGGGTTAGAGACAACGCATGCGTTGTCTCTACGTCGGCGTTTCTATTCCGTTTTTAAACTTTTAACAGGATTCATCAGGGCGGTGGCAATCGTTTTGCTACCAATGGAAACTAAAACCAGACACAAGACTAATAGGGCAGGCACCGCAAAAAGCCACCAGCTTAGTTCGATACGAGCCGCGTAATTCGCCAGCCAGTTTTTAACTAAAAAGTACGTAATGGGAAGGCCGATGGCTATGGAGACCAGCACGGTCTTTATAAAATCTTTGGACAGTAAAATCATTAGGTTCGTGGTACTGGCTCCGATCACCTTGCGAATACCGATCTCCTTCGTTCGCTTGGAAACGGTAAACGTAGCCAGACCGAACAGACCTAAACAGGAAATCAGGATGGCAAAACCCGTCAGGGCACCAAATACCTGCTGAAAGCGCTCATCGGCTTTATACTGTTTGTCGTACTCACTGTCCATGAAGAAGTAGCTAAACGGTGAATAAGGGAAGTTAGCCTTGTACACATTTTTCAGCGTGGCGAGTTGTTCGCTGGCATTGCCGCCCGCAAACTTTACGCTGGCAAACGAATCGAATTTGGGCGAATACATGTGTATGATTGGGATGTAGGCCGCCTTCGGTGATTCGTAGTGGTAATTGTTGACAACTCCCCGAATCGTTGCCTTATTCCCCCAAAGGTCTACCCGTTTGCCAATAGCCTCTTCAGGCGTAGGAATGCCCCAAAGCCGGATTGTTTCCTCATTGACAATAAGTTGTCGGTTCGTTGTGTCCGAAAAACCGGGTCGGGTTGTTAGATCGAAGTTTTTGCCCGCCAATAGTTTAAGACCCATCAGGTCGATAAACGACGTGTCGATCCGGGTCAGGTAATAATTATAGGAGGTTTTCTTGGCAGCATCCGACAAATTAATCCCCGTCGTCGTACCCATTTGTGAAGATGCCAAGCCTGGTACTGTACTCGAAAGTGATACCGCCTTTACCTGCGACTGGTTGAGCAGCATCTGTCGGAACCTACTATAATCCTGTTGACTATCGATTCCTACCGGAGCTTTCACCACCAGGGTATGGTCAATGTTTATCCCTAAGTTTTGATCTCGCAGAAAATTCACCTGCCAATACACCGCGAATGTTTGCACCAGCAGAATTAAGGTAATCGTAAACTGAAAAACCACGAGCGATTTTCGTAGCAATAGCCCTTTGGTAGATCGTGAGAAACTGCCCTTGAGTACCGTAACCGGATCGAAGGAGGACAGCACGAAAGCCGGATAAAATCCTGACAACAGCGTACTCAGCAACAGAAACGCACCAAGGCTTTCCCAGAAAAATATATCGCCGAATACCGTAAAGCCTTCAGGCAACCCCGACACTTCAACAAACAGGGGCTGTAGGGTCATGACCAGCCCTACCGCCAATATTCCGGCAACGATATTGATCAGAACGGTTTCTGTGAAAATCTGCGCTTTTATCTGTCTCTGGGTGGAACCAATCACCTTTCTCATACCAATTTCCCGTGCTCGGTCAAGGGCCTTAGAGGTGGTCAGATTTACGTAATTAACAAAGGCGCTCAGAAGCACCAGAAAGGCTACGCCCAGCAGAAAGTACACCGACCGCGCTTCGCCATTTGGCTCCGGCTCAAATGTTTTGTGAGAGTGCAGGTGTATGTCGCCGACCTTCTGACCGATTACTCGATCGTTTACTATCTTTTTGTCCCTGATCAATCGGTCGCTGAAAGCCGCCAGCGATTTGGTAAACCCTTCATATTTGGTATTTGGAGCTAATTGTACATAGGTGTACGTGTTATTATTATTCCAGTTGTCTTCCCATTCGCCAAAGTCCGACAGCATGGTCGGGTAGGAGAGCAGCATATCGAATTTTAGATGGGTATTCGCCGGGCTATTGGGTACAACGCCGACTATGTCTACCAGAATGCTCCCGTTTGACTTGGGAATTTTCAGGGTTTTACCCACTACATCGAGCTTCTTGAAGTAGGTCAACGCTGTTTTTTCTGTCAGCACAGCCTGACGAGGCTTCGTAAAAAGACCGTTCCGATTTCCCTGAAGCAGCGGGTAATTAAATAGCGAGAAAAAGGAAGGATCGACGGCGTAGATTTTATCCAGCAAGAAATAATTAGTGCCAATCTGAATGGTTGGATTAGGTTTGACAACATCATAGACGCGTGTATAGTCGATTACCTCACTCATTTCCTGCTTGGCTTTTGGGCCAATTGGAGGATAATTTTCGGCATCCTGTGCGTCTACTGTACCACCGTTCATATAATCGATGGTGAGTCGCACCAGTTGATTAGCCCGTGGGTTCGACTGTTCGTAACTCAGTTCGAAGCGCACATACTGAATAATGAGCAGTGCCACTGCCAACCCACTGGCCAGTCCCACCACATTAATGAGGCTGAACGTGGTATCTTTCCTGATAATTCGCAGGGCTATTTTGAGGTAGTTTGCTAGCATATGGTTTGAGGAAATTTGTAGAGACCGGTCCGCCGGTGCGGCAATCCCTTGCGTCTCCTGTGCGTCAGCATTTTTAGTCTCAGCTAAAGCCATCCGGGGTATGAGCCGCAAAGGGTTGCGGCTCTACTCAGATCGCAAACTCTTCACCGGATTCATCAGTGCGGCTTTGATGCTCTGGAAACTCACCGTTAGTAGCGCAATACCTACCGATAGCACGGCCGCCACGGCGAACATCCACCACGAAATGTCAATTTTATAGGCGAAGTCTTCCAGCCACCGACTCATAGCATACCAGGCTACCGGTACAGCAATGACGATGGCAATCGCTACCAGCTTCAAAAAGTCTTTCGAGAGTAAAGCCACAATGCTGGCGACCGAAGCACCAAGTACTTTTCGTACGCCGATTTCTTTGGTTCGCTGTTCAGCTGTGAATGTAGCTAGTCCGAACAAGCCCAGGCAGGCGACGAAAATGGTTAGCCCGGCAAAGATGCCGAGAATTCTGCCAATTTTCTGTTCTGCCCGATACGTAGCCATAAAGCGTTCGTCCAGAAACGAATAGGCAAAAGGGGCGTCGGGCATGAGCTGGCTCCATTGCTGTTTCAAACTGGTCAAAAGTCCCGAAATGTCTTTCGTTTTTACCTTCACAATCACCGTTCCCGAATTACGACCCAGCACCATGACTAAAGGCGCAATTTGTTCATGCATCGACTTAAAGTGGAAATCTTTTACGACGCCAATCACGTGATAGGTGAATTTTTTTCCTTCGTTGGTAGCGTTGGTAATGGTGTGGCCTAAGGCCTTATCGCTCCAGCCAAACGTTTTAGCGGCTGTCTCATTCAGAATTACACCCAACGAATCGGTACCGTATTGCTGGGAGAAATTCCGGCCAGTTGCCAGTTTCATGCCCAGTGTTGGGATGTAGTTGTAATCGACATCGTATCGGAGGGTTTTTACTAGTTGCGTTGAATTGGTTTCGGGATAAACCGTGAAGTTGTTGTTATTACTTGGGCCAGCAGGCAGGTAACCGGATGTACTAACGTTCACGACGCGAGGGTCCTGCATGATCTGATTTCGGAAGACATCTTCCTTTTTGCCTAGTAACCAGGTCTCGGGTAATACCAGCACCTGATCTTTGTCGTAGCCTAATTTCTTGTTCTGAATGTAGCTGAGTTGGCGATAGACTACCGTAGCGCCGACCATCAGTGAGATCGAAATGAAGAATTGAAAAACGACCAAACCGCTGCGTAACCCGATACTGTTTCGGCTCGATGTGAACTTACCTTTCAACACCGCAATCGGCTTGAACGACGACAGGAAAAAGGCTGGATAGCTTCCGGCCAGAACACCTACCAGCAAGCCGAGTATCAGCAAACCTGGCAATAACCAGGCATTCGTTGTGAAGTTTAACGTTAATTCCTTGCCTGCCAGTTGGTTGAAAAGCGGCAATGCCATATAAACCAAGCCAATGGCAAGGAGCAACGCAATCGCCGTCAACAGGAGCGATTCAACCAGAAATTGATTGGCGAGTGCCATTTTAACCGAACCCAGCACTTTCCGAATCCCCACCTCTTTGGCCCGTTTAGAGGCCCCTGCTGTGGACAGGTTCATGAAATTAATGCAGGCAATCAGCAGCATAAACAGAGCTACAGCGCCAAAAATATAAACATAGCGAATGTCGCTCCCCGCTTCCAGATTCATCGTCATCTTCGAACGAAGGTGGATGTCGGTCAGCGGTTCCAGAAACAGACCAATGTCATTGCCTTTTTGACGGAATTGGGCCAAGGTCATGCCCATCGCCTGTTGTAACGGAGGGGCCATATATTTCTCCACCACCTGTGGCATTTTGGCTTCCAGCTGCCGGTAATCGTACCCCTTTGGCAAGACTAAGTAGGTATGGAATTCGGACGTCATCCAAGAATTCGAATTGGCATCCGGGTGACTGGCCATCGAGACAAACAGGTCGAAATGGAAGTGTGCGTTGGTGGGCACCTTGTCCATGACACCGGTAATTTGATAGGTTGTGTTCCAGTCTTTGAGGGATACTACTTTGCCAATGGGGTTCTCGTTCCCGAAATACTTCTGAGCCATTGCCTGGGTAATAATTGCCGTATTGGGGCGAATCAGGGCAGTTTTGGCGTCGCCCTGAAGAAGAGGGAGTGTGAATACCTGGAAAAAATTAGAATCTACGTAGGCAATGGCGTTATCCTTGAAGGTTTTGTCGCCAACTGTAATGAGTGGCGCTCCACCTATACGTAATCGGGTGGATTCCAGTACTTCTGGATAATCGGCTTTGAGGGTTTTGGCAACGGGTGGCATTACGTGCGCTTCGTTCATCTGGCCACCCTGCATCGAGCCTTTGAAAATGACGCGTACAATTTGATCGGCCTTTTCGTTGAAACGGTCGTAGCTGAGTTCATCAAGTATAAACAGGCTGATGAGCATACAGGTGGCTAATCCAAGTGCTAGTCCTGTAATGTTGATGGCTGAGAACGCCTTATTGCGAACCAGATTCCGCCAGGCGATTTTGATATAGTTTTGCAGCATGGGTACTCGATGTTTTACAAGCTAAGCTAAGAGCCTGTAAATACAGTACCAAATGACGTACCATGATTTCAAGTGACTGAATACTAATGATTTATGATTTTTGGGTGACGAAATTGTGTCCGCAAACGGACGTCGGTCGGACAGTGCCGGACAATCCGAACCGGGATTTTTATGATTTTACTGACCAACTATGATTTCGTCATATTCCTCGGCAAAGCCGAATAACAAAATCACAGTCGGTCAGTAAAATCACAAAAATCCTGGTTCAGATTACTCCGACCGTAAACTTTCTGTCGGATTATCAAGGGCGGCCCGATAAGTACGTATGCCGATGGTTAGACCGCCCAGCAAAAGTAAACTGCCAAAGCAAAGGGCGAAGGTTTCGAATCCGAGGGGGACGTGGTAAGCGAAGTTGCTCAGGAACGCATAGCCTGCCAGATAGCCAATCGGCAGGGCAATCGCAGCCGCAATGAGTAGCAATCGCACAAAATCTCGTGATAACAACCAGACTATCTGACTCACCTGAGCACCCATTACTTTGCGTACGCCTACTTCCTTCACACGGGTTTGGGTGTTGTAGGTGACCATACCCAACAGGCCCAAACAGGCAATGGAAAAGGATAAAAAGAGGAGTAACGTCATGAAATCTCTGTCTTCTGGATGCGTATGGCGCTGCTCTAGAAAATCCGAATACCATTGTCCCGCAAACGGTTCATACGGACTAAGCCGCTTCCAGATACGTTTGGTGTCGGCCAGAACGGCGTCTTCGGCACCAGCCGCTACACTAACGGTCAGGTAGCGAAATTGGCCTGGGTTGTTCTGAATAATTAGTGGTTTGATTGACCAGGCAAACGACGTATAGCGGAAATCCTTCAATACACCGGCAATCTGGACCTCAGCACTATCATTGAGCCACAACGATTGACCAACTGCTTCCTGAGAATTGCCCAGCCGGAAGGTTTTAACCGCTTCTTCGTTGATCAGCACCAGGCGCGAACCACCCGATGCTACCGAATCGGCCGTGGCTGGGGGGAGGTTCTGACCGGCCAGCAATGTCAAATCCATTGTAGCGATAAATTGAGGATCGGTTGCCCAAACAAAAGCCATTGACGAATCCAACGCATTGCGCTTCTGCTTTACGAAATGACCATAGCCAAACGAACCAAATAATTCCGACGTACCCGACACATGTTCAACACCCGCCAACCGGTTTACTTCATTAGCTAGTCGTTGGGCTGGAATCGTGTTGAGTGGAATGGTTAATACTCGGTCGCGCCGGAATCCGTAATCGGCTGTTGCCATGTAGTTCATCTGTCGAGTCATGGATAGCAGGCCAATCATGGCAATCATGGAGATGGCAAACTGAGCCACAATCAGCGATTTGCGAAGTGAAATCCCCCGGATAATCCGTAAGCCTGTCTGACTGCGCAAAACCTGCGAAGGCTGAAAACCTGACAGAACTCGGGCTGGCGCAATGCCCGCCAACAAACCGGCCACTACGCTGAAGACCACACAAATCGCCGTGAGTTGCCAGTTCCATTCTACGCCATTAATAAGCCATTTCTGTACAAAAGGCATGGGTTTAATAAACTCGAGCATGACATTGGCAAGCCCCAGCGACAACAGCGATAGAATAACCGACTCCGCCATAAACTGCCCAACCAGTTGCCAGCGAACAGCCCCGGCCACTTTCCGGATCCCCACCTCGCGGGCGCGACTCAGCGATCGGGCCAGCGTTAGGTTAATGTAATTGAAGACCGCTAATAACAGGGTCAGCAAGCCAACGCTGGCTTCTAACAAAAGGCCACCGATCTGAGGCTCATGAGTAATGTGCATAAGCTCCTGACGGGCGGGGGACAGTTTCGTAAACGGCTGAACACGTAGACTATACCCCTTTTCGTCCTTGAAATGCAATGTATGCGTTGCCCGATGAACAACTGATGGCAAAACTTTTTCCAGCGCATCGGCAGGAGTTCCTGGTTTGAGCAAGACGTAAGTGAGGCCGGTCCGATAGTTTCGCCAATCGGCAAAAGAAGCGCGCTGTTGCGGAGTCCAGGCTGTTTGCAGCGAGATCAGCATATCGAACACCAGGTGCGACTTAGCGGGCATATCAGCCAACACACCTGTGACCGTGATTGGGCCTAAATCGGTGTTTTGTAAAACCCGTCCAACCGGATTCGCCGTACCAAAAAACTTTTCGGCAGTTTCGCGAGTCAGGACAACCGTATTCGGTTCCGTAGCGGGCTGACCTTTGGCGAGCTTATAGCCGAAAATGCGAAAGAAACTCGGGTCGACCGCGTATGACATGGTCATGAACCGCTTCTGGTTGCTCGAAAACTCGGCATAGGTTTTACTCACACGAGTGGCTTCTTCCACAAACGGGTACTCTCGCTTCAGCACCTCGGCCAGCGGCATGGGCGATGTGGCGAACGGAGTTACATCGTTATCTTTCCCAACTACATCCGTAAGAATCCGGTACGTTCGGTCGCGATTGGGGTGGAAATTGTCGTAATCGAACGACCCCTTAATATGTGCAATGGCCAGAAAGCAAACGACTAAGCCGGAAGCAAGGCCAAAGACATTGATGACCGAAAAAAGCTTATGTTTCCAGAGATTCCGCCAGGCGATTTTAATGTAGTTAGTTAGCATGATTTTGTGTAGAGACGCATCTTTGCGTCTTCTATCCCGGATGGTTTTCTGTATCTGGATACTAATTGCTGACGCGATAGGAGACGCAAAGATGCGTCTCTACATTATTCACTTCGTAAACTCTTCACCGGATTTGTTAAAGCAGCTTTCACGCTTTGGAAACTCACGGTTAGTAGCGCAATCAATACGGTCAGGCCGCCAGCCAGTAGGAAAACCCACCAGTGAATGTCGGTGCGATAGGCGAAATCGGCCAGCCAGGTGTGCATGGCGTACCAGGCGACGGGCGAGGCAATGATCAGCGCGACGACCACTAATTTCATAAAGTCTTTGGAGAACATGGCCACCAGACTCACCTCCGATGCTCCCAGAACTTTCCGAATACCAATTTCCTTGGTGCGTTGCTCGGCCATAAACATCGACAAACCAAATAAACCCAGGCAGGAAATCAGAATGGCAACGCCGGCAAAAATGCTAAACAGCGTTTGCTGCGTTTGCTCGCGGTTGTAAAGCCGGTCAAAGCGTTCGTCCAGGAATTGATAGTCGAACGGACGTTCTGGGAAGAACCGCTTCCAGACCGTTTCGACCTGTTGCAATGCCGCTGGGATATTCCCTTTAAGTGGAACAGATACCCATCTGAAATTTTGGGTGCCCATGATCATCGCCATAGCGGCCATTTGCTGGTGTAGCGATTCGAAGTGAAAATCTTTCGTTACACCGATAATCTGACCTTTGGCTCGACCGTACTGAAAAGGCTTTCCGATGGCTTGTTCGGGCGTCCAGCCCAACTCGCGCACGGCTGTTTCGTTTAGGACAATCATGGAGGTATCCGTCGAGTGAGAGCGGTCGAAGTTGCGACCAGCCGCCATCGGAATTTGATAAGCCGAAATAAAATCGTAGTCCACCCGCAACGACCGCAGATTTACTTTGACCGGCGCCATTGTATCGCCTTTGGGTGCCATAGCATTGTCGGAATCTAACAACCGACCCGATGGTATTCTGGACGAACGAGCCATTCCGTTGACAGCCCCTGTTTGGATAAGCTGCTGTTTCAGTGTCTCGTAATTCGTAGTTGAATCACCCACATCGGGTAACAGTAGGACTTGATCTTTGGCATAGCCTAATCGATAATCCTGAATGTACTTCATTTGATTATACACTACCGCTGTACTGATAATCAGTGTAATGGCAATGGCGAACTGCGTAATTACTAATGCCTGCCGTAGTTTGCCGGTTCGCATAGTGGAGGCAATCTGACCTTTCAAAACACCCAGTGGCCGAAAAGAAGTCAGGAAGAAAGCCGGATAGCTCCCCGCAACCAGACCTGTCAATAATGTAATGCCGATTAGAATACTGAGGAAAACAGGATCGACCAGTTGCTGAAACGCGAGTTGTTTTTTTGTGAAGTCGTTCAGAGCAGGTAAAGCGAGAACGACTAAGAAAATGGCGATGCCCAGCGCGAGCGTTACCAGAACAATGGATTCGCTTAAAAACTGCCCAATGAGCTGGGCGCGCAAAGCCCCTACAACCTTGCGCATCCCAACCTCTTTGGCTCGCCCTGCCGAACGAGCTGTTGCCAGATTCATGTAGTTGATGCAGGCGATCAACAGAATGAATAATCCAATAGCCGAAAACAAATAGATATAACTGATATCACCCGTCGGCTCAATCTCTGAATCCGTATGCGAATACAGGTGAATGTCCGTGAGTTTTTGCAGATTCAGTACCGACCAGGTCGATGCTTTACGCCCCTCGCCTGATGGTACATGCGTATCCTGAAAAGCCGGGAAAGCCGCTTCCATTCGGTTGGGGTTGGCACCAGGCTTCAACAGTACATAGGTATTAAAAGAGTTGTTGCCCCAGTTCGTGCGTAATCCTTCGGCTCCATAAACACGGTTGTCGTTAAACGTGGAAAACGACATCAGGAATTTGGGGTGGAAGTGCGACTGAGCAGGTAATGGCTCATAAACACCCGTAACGGTCAGGTCGAATTGGTTGTTCAATCGAACGGTTTTCCCGATTGGGTTTTCGTTTCCGAAATACTTCTCGGCCATTGGCCGGGAGAACATAATCGAAAACGGATTGACCAGCGCCTGATCTGGATTGCCACTCAGTAGTTTAAAATCAAATACCTTAAACAGGTTGGCTTCGGCAAAAAACATATCATCCTCGTTGAACGAGTGTTCGCCGTATTTCACCAGTCCACCGTTGTCGATGGTTCGTACAACCTGCTCGGCTTCCGGAAAATCCTGTTTAATCAGCGGCCCGAATGGAGGGGCTGCCTGCGCTAATTTCAGAGAAGGTACGCCGTCTGAAGAAAGAAAGGTTCGCGCAACGCGGTAGATACGATCCGCATTCGTATTGTAGCGGTCGTAACTGAGTTCGTCCTTAACGTAGAGCGCGATTAGCAGAAAACAGGCTAACCCTACGGCCACTCCCGTAATGTTGATAAAACTGAATGTCTTGTGTTTTCGCAAATTGCGAAAAGCGATCAGCAGATAATTGCGTAGCATAATCAGTACAGCATTTGACGTCGGAATAGACTGCCCAAATGCTGTACCAGAAATTTAAGTGATTGATTATCAGGGCGAAAATTTGCCGTTGCTAAGAGCGTTGTCCGCAAACGGACGGTTTCCGTACAGTTGCGGACAATGTCTGAACCGGGATTTATTTGATTTAACTGACTGACTGTGATTTTGTGAATTGTTCTGATTAAGCTTTCAGAGAAAGCCGAATTATTTAAAATCATAGCCAGTCAGTTAAATCATAAAAATCCCGGTTCTCACTCATTCCGCAAACTCTTCACCGGGTTCATCAAGGCAGCCTTCACGCTCTGGAAACTGACCGTCAACAAGGCTATGCCGATAGCGAACAGTCCAGCCAGCACGAACATCCACCACACAATGTCGATCTTGTAGGCAAAACCCGCCAACCAGGTCGTCATGGCCCACCAGGCGAGGGGAGAAGCCAGCGTGATGGCCAGCATGACCAACTTTAGAAAATCTTTCGAGAGAAGCCCAACGATGCTGGCGACTGAAGCGCCCAGCACTTTTCGTATGCCGATCTCTTTCGTTCGCTGTCCAACCGTAAACGCTACGAGGCCATAAAGACCAAGCCCGCAAATGACCATTGCCATTAGAGCGAACACGTTGACGAGTTGCGAAATGGTGGTTTCTGTTTCGTAAAACTTCGCGAGTTGATCGTTCAGGAATTCATATTCGAACACATCGTTTGGGTATAATCGCTGCCAGACGCTCCGGATATGGGCCAGCGTTTGTGTGGACGATGCGCCTGTAATTCGGATGCCCACCTGCCGATACATGTTGGGGAACGAAGCAATAAAACAAGGCCCGATAACTTCGTGCAACGATCGCTGGTGGAAATCCTTCACGACGCCCACGATGGGCAGAGGCACCGACGACAGGTAGTACTCCATCCGCTTACCAAGAATATCCTGTGGATTGCGAAAGCCAAGTTTATGGAGTAACGTTTCGTTAATCACATACTCCCGAATCGAATCGCCTTCAACGATGTTTCGACCTGCTACTAATTGTAAGTTGTAGGTTTTTAAGTAGTCGGCGTCGGCGAGCCGCTCGCGGACGGGGAAGGGAAGCCAGTCGTTTTTAGAACCAAATTTGAACGAACCGCCGTTCATGACCTTGGCGGATGGCGGGCGGTATTGTAAGGTTACCGCCTTGATGTCGGGATACTGGCTTAATTCGGTTTTAAACGCCTGCCAGGATTGCTTCTCGGAATAGGGAAGGTTAACAATCAATACATTATCCTGCTGAAACCCCAGATCGGTTTTATGAATAAACTGCATTTGCCGCATGACAACCAGCGCTCCAACGAGCAGTGCCTGGCAAACGATAAACTGCAAAACGACTAGTCCTTGCCGCAATGAATAACCACCCACCGACGTGGCCGTGAGTTTTCCCCGCAAACTGGCCCAAGGGCTGAATCCTGACAACACAAAAGCCGGATAGCCACCTGCCAGCAAAATGACGATGCCCATTAATAGCCCGATGAACAACAGCATTGGGCCATCGGGCGTGAATGTAAGTTGAATATGGACCCAGTTATTAAACAAGGGTAGGCTTACAAATGCCACCAGCATAGAAAATAAGGTAGCCATTACCACAATCAGACTGGTTTCAAGCAGAAATTGCCAGGCGAGTTGTGTACGAGAGCTCCCCAGCGTTTTACGAACGCCCACTTCTTTACTCCGTCGAAAGGCCTGCGCCGTAGCCAGATTGACGAAGTTGATACAGGCCGTCAAGATCAGGAACAAGCCAATTAACCCCAGCGACCACAGCAACGATTTCCGAATAACACCACCCACTCGATCCACATCAAAATGGACGTCGGCCAGAGGTTGGGTATGGAAATGAAAGACATTCGCGACATCGCCAAAGTGTTTTTTCGAGAGAGCCGGGAAGGTGGCGTCAAGTTGTTGAGCAGTGGTCGGTGAGTTGTCTTTGAGCGTACAATACAGTCGATAATTGCTGTTCAATTGCCCCCATTCATTGACATTAAACTCCGGGTCGAGTTGCCGAATGGTGGGCATGGAAATAAACAACCCTATGTTTGTATCGGTCGGTTTCGTCGGGTCGGCAATTAGGCCCGTTATGGTCGCATTGACTTTGTGTTCCAACTCAATGACTCGGCCTATGGGGTTGCTGGCACCAAAATACCGCTTGGCCCACGACTCGGTTATGACAACGGTGTTGGGTGCCTGGAGCGCCGTTTTCGGATTGCCACTTAGCCATTGATAGTCGAAAATCTGGAAGAACTCCCCTTCAACAAGAGCCGTCTCGTCGTGTTCCAGAAAGCGTACAGGAGCAGCCTGTCCGGGTTGAGGCACACTAACGGTCAGCGACCGATTGACATTTAAAAAAGCCGCTTGCTCAACCTGTGGGTAGTCGGTTCGCAGGGTTTTGGCCATTGGTAAGGGGGCTTCGGGATACTGTTCAACGGAGCCATCATCAAGGTGTAAATCGACCACAATCCGGTAAATACGGTCGAATTTAGTGTGGTACCGATCGGTGCTGAGGTGATGCCGGATAAACAGAAAAATGAGCAATCCGCCCGCCATGCCAATGGTTAGGCCAATTACGTTTAAAGCCGTATATCCACGTTGTGAACGCAGGTTCCGGAGGGCTATTTTAAGGTATGAGCGTAGCATGATTTTTTGTAGAGACGCAATCCCTTGCGTCTCCTTATCCGGATGGTTTTTTGCTGGAAAATTGCTGACGCATAAGGAGACGCAAGGGATTGCGTCTCTACAAACATCACTCACTACGCAAACTCTTCACCGGGTTCACTCTTGCTGCCCGGATGGCCTGAACACTTACAACCAGTCCCGTTAATAGCGCCAGAATAAACGCCACCAGTACAAAGGGTGACCACGATAAATCCGTCCGATAGGCAAAGTGCGTGAGCCAATCGCTTAGCAGATAGTAGGCCAACGGCCAGGCGATAATATTAGCGATGACCAGGATCAGTACAAATTCTTTCATGAACAGATTGACAATGCTGATTGTCGAAGAGCCCAATACTTTACGAATTCCGATCTCTTTGGTACGTCGGGTTACGTTCAGCGAAACCAATCCTAAAACTCCCAACAGCACAATAATCAGGGCTAACGTGGTCGCCAGTCGGGAGGCTTTTTGGAGTTGTTTTTCGGTTTGGTAAAGTTTCTGGAGCGTATCGTCCATGAACGAATACTCGAATGGCGCATCGGGGAATAATCGCGTCCACTCCTTGTTAATCGAAGCTATCGTTTCCTGCAAATGCTCGGCGCTGCCGGGAGCAAGCTTAAAAGAGAAATAACGATAAATAGGGTTGGCGCGGACATGAATAAAAATGAGTGGACTGATGGTTTGATGCAACGAGCCAAAATGAAAATCCTTTAGAACGCCATCTACTCGAAGCGGAATATTGCCCCCCGGAAACCGCACAAGTTGACCAATTGCTTCGGCTGGCTCATGCCAACCCAGCGCTTTGATCGCTGATTCATTTAACACCACGCGCGTTGAGTCATACCCTCCGCCGTTTTCGTGGAAAAACTGACCAGCCTGTAATTGAAGTCCATACGTTTTGGCAAAGTGCTCGTCAGTGGTTAGCACCTCAACCGTAGCAGACGCCGTACTATCGCGTCCGTGTCTGAACACCTGACCGCTCCCACTGCTTTTACCATCGGGAATAATAAACGAAAAACTTACGTTGCTCACGCCGGGAATGCGCGCAAGCTGATTTCGAACGCCTTCCATCCGTTGCACGCCATCCTTCGACCAATCGCGCGGGACAGAGGCCACCGTCAGGATCTGTTCTTTCTGGTAGCCCAGGTTCTTGCTGAAAAAATAAGCTACCTGCCGACTGATCACCATAGCCCCTACAAATACGAAAATGGCGACCGTGAACTGGAAGACAATCAATGCCCGACGCAGGCCAATTCCTTTCTGCACCGACTCCGTCAGTTTCCCTTTTAAGGACTCAACCGAAGGCAGCGCCGAGAGTACAAATGCCGGATAGCCGCCTGCCAGAAAGCCGATCAGGAGCACGCAACCAACTAACACGATATACGCCATTGGCGACCAGGTAATCAGCGATGGAATTGGCCGCTCCAGCAAGTCGGCGAAGGTAGACCGGAACAACTCATGACAGCCTAAGGCCAGTACTGTAGCGCCAGTTGTTAGTAGCAGGGCTTCGGCCAGAAATTGCCCAATCAGTTGTCGTTTTAAGCCCCCAAGTGCCTTCCTGACGCCAATCTCGCGCAAACGCGTGGCCGATATACCAATGGTGATATTCACAAAGTTGACTATGGCCATCAGCAGGATAAAAACGGCAATTAGCGTCAGCGTGAGCACCATTTTTTCGACCAGACCATTGCTGCCTTTCAGGTAAAACGTTGTCAAGGGGCTAAGCGAAACTTGCAGATTTTCCTTGAAACCCGGTGGCGCATTGGTGGCTAAAACCTGGGCAATGGGTTGAGTCAGTTGATCGGCAGTGACGCCGGGTTGTAGTTCCAGATAGGTTGGAATATACTGGTTCTGCCACGAACGCATGCTGGCTTCGGGTGTGAAATAACCAATGTTGCGCATTGGGATAAAGACCTGATTTGGTACGGGCACCAGATCCGTAACGCTATTTTTTTGCAGGTCCTGCAATACACCTGTAACAGTAAAAACCTGTTTGCCACTGGCAGGCGTTTGTACCGTCAGTTGTTGTCGAAGTACATCGGTTTTACCGAAAAATTTCTGCGCAACAGCCGCTGTGATGACAATGGAGTTCGGTTCAAGGAGGGCTGTTTGGGGATCACCATACGCCATTGGAAAACCAAACATGGGCAGCATGGTTGAGTCGCTCACCTGAATACTTTCCCGAAAGTGCTTTTCGTCTTTAGAGATGATAGCGGTTACGCCATAGAATCGGTAGTAGTTGGCAACCAGATTCGGATACAACTGCTTGAGCGTCGGACCAATGGGAGCCAGCGTCGTAATATCCATTCCCATGGCTGCTTCTTTCCAGTGGCTCTGCACCAAGTATTGCTGGCCTGAATGTCGAAGGGTTTTATTGACCGCCAGCTCGCCCTGAATGTAGTTGCCAATGAGCAGCAAAAACGTGATGCCAACCGTCAGGCCGAGCAGCGTTACAAGCGCATAGAACCGTCGGCGGAGGAGGTTGCGAAGGGCAATTTTGAGGTAGTTCTGCAGCATAACGTGAAGGATTTAGCAGTCAGTTTGTTGCTGCGAAGGTATTCACTGTTCTGATTGACAGATCGTTAAAAAATGTTAAGGTTTTTGCGTAGAGACGCATCTTTGCGTCTCCCTGACCGGACGGCTTTTCGTCCAGATGGTTTTCTGTATATGGACACTAATGGCTGACGCGAGAGGAGACGCAAAGATGCGTCTCTACATTAAAACTGATTCTTCAGCGCCAGCGTAGGATATACTTGTAATTGATTTTCGTTCGTCAGCGTGTGGTAAAACAGATTGATTCGGGAGCCGACAGAAATCGACTTTGTGAGCTTTACCCAACATTGGGGATCACCGAAAAAGGCAACTTTTTTGCCGCTCTGGTCTTTCGTGAAATCGTTGCCCTGATTCCGATTTTCACTCCACGCAACCAGACTTCCGGCGACTATAATCCGGTACTTAAAAAAGCCCCGCCCGAAGTAGAATGTGAATTGGGGGTCATGACTTGGTTTTGGGAAAAAACTTGTCCGGCAAACCAGACTCGTTGTGAACCAGGCACCTTTCCAGGTAAACGGATAAGCCGCTCCAATGCCAAACGTGTTGGTGATATAAAACCCATACGCTGGAGGAGCAACACCTAGGCCGCCACTGTACGTCAGCGCCAACTCAACTTTAGGCTTCCAGTAGCGGATATTCTTGGAGACCTGCAGGAAAACTTGTCCGACATTGTTATTTTCACCGGATAAGTCGGTTTGCATCTTGAATAGGAAAGAACCCGTTGAATCGTTTCCCTTGAAGTATTCGAAGGTGAGTGATGCGAAGTTGGTTCGATTCAATTCGGGGTTGAGCGAATGCCGGAAGTCGTAATGGAGTTGGAGTTGTTGCGCTTGACCAGCCAACGTTAGCGCACAGAAAATAACAAACAAAGCGGTTTTCATGGACGATGAATTTTTCGGTAAATCTTCGTCGTTGCGTGAAAAATGAGCGGAATTCAGGCGGAAACGTCACGGAATTGTGAATTCTGCTGTACCCACGAGCTTTAGCCCGTGTATGAACTGGAATAAAATACGGGCTCAAGCCCATAGGTACATTTATGGATGAATTTGACCGTAGAGCGTTTGCTGATTTAGTCAATGCGGTAGTCATGAAATGCTTTGGACATTCACTGGACAACCCACTTTCGGAGCCAGAGAGCAAGCACTTGAGTACCGAAATAGAAGAACGTACCGGCTTAGTGATCGGTTGGCGGAGCGTGAAAAACTATGTCGCTTTCGTACTTAACCCCTCGCCCGATAAGCAGGAAAATCCGTCGATGGCTACGCTCGATACATTGGCGCGTTACGTGCTCAACGCGCCGGTTACAACAGAAGCCGAGCGAAAAAAGCTGGAAGAGCATTTTCCGTACTGGTTCCGTTATCGCGAACAGGTGATTCAGCGACCCAGACCTGAAGTAGCCGTCAGTGTTCCCCAAAAGAGACATTGGCTCGCTATCGTTGCGGGCAGTTTTTTAGTGGTAGTAATTGGTGGGTTTCTGTTTTTTCGGCAATCATCCGTTAAGCAGATTCAGGATGATTTTCAGGTGATAGATGATGCCTCTCTATCTAAAAACGGCTGGTTTGTTCAGGATAAAAACAATCAGTATTGGAATCGAAAGGCGGAGCAGCCGGGTCGCCTGACGTTATTCACGCTCAAAGGGGATAACTGGCCCAAAACGGGTGAAACACCACGGGTGCAAAATTTGCTATTGCGTGAAATCCAGACGGATTGTTTCCGAACGGAAGTTCACTTTTCGGATTTTGTACCTACTGGAAACTGGCAGCAAGCGGGGCTTCTGTTGCTGGAAGACACACTGTTTACTGGCAAAAGTATTCGGCTATCGCTCTCTTACAACGATTATTTTGGCGGCTACAACAAACCCGGCGAAATCCTTATTCAGGCCATTGCTTCCTACGGTAAAGGCGATAAAAATCTGGAAGAGTTCGTTCATCAGCCCTTATTCCCACTAGCTAACGCCAATGATCGACGGATCGCTACCACCAACCTGAAAAACCTTGCGTTTCGGATCGAAAAGCAGGCTGCGAAATTCCGACTATTATACTCGGTTAGCCCCGTCGATAATTTCTCGTTCAAGGAAATAACCAGCTATGAATTCGAAATGTCTCCAAAATACATCGGCTTGTTTGCCCTGAAAGGCTTTGTCGATTCTACAGCCGCGATGCCCGTTTCTGTCCGGTATTTTCGGCTGGATGGGCAGCGGTGTGAGTAGAATGCTGGTATTTGTGGTGTCGGTTACTTTTAACCGACACTGGTAGGTTTCTCAAAACCTACTGTTCGTACCGTTAGGTTTTGAGAAACCTGACGAGCGTCAGATGTAAGCATCTGACGCCACATCCCATACCCTACTTAAACGATTGCCGATATTCCAGCGGGGAGGTGTTCGTTTTGTTCTTGAAAAGTTTGTTGAATGATTGGGGGTAGTCGAAGCCCAGTGCCTAGGCGATTTCGCTGACAGATAAGGTTGTGGTGGCGAGTTGTTCTGATGAGTGTTACGTTCATGGTTTATGCTGGTTACTTTTCTAACACAAAGTTCAGAACCCGTAACGAGTGGAACGTATCCAAATGGCGGATGGGTATGTTCAAATGGCAGACCCTTACAAAATCTCTACATACCCTTCCGTTCCATTCACGCGAATACGTTGCCCGTCTTTGATCAGTTTGGTTGCATTTTCTACACTGACAACGGCGGGTATGCCATATTCACGGGCGATAACAGCGCCATGGGTCATCAGGCCACCCACCTCGGTGATCAGGCCTTTTATGGAGACAAATAAAGGCGTCCAGCTTGGGTCGGTAAAGGTGGTGACTAATATATCGCCGTCTTCCAGATTGGCAGCCTCCATGGTTAGGATGACGCGGGCTCGCCCCTCAATAATGCCGGACGAAACAGCCAGACCGGCAATGGCATTGGCTGGGAGATTTTCTCGTTTATAGGCACCTGAAAGGACTTCTCCGTCTGACGTAACCACGCGGGGAGGAGTTAGTTTTTCGTAGGATTTGAACTCGTCTTTACGTTGGTCGATAATCTGGTAATCCAGTGTGTGAGTGAGCACAACCTCGCGAAGTTCCTCAAGCGTGAGGTAATAAATATCGTCTGTTGACTGAATCATACCGGCCTGTACGAGCTGTTCGGCTTCTTTCAGTAACGCCTGTTTGTAAATGAAATAGCGATTCACCATGGCGTATTTCGGGTATTCGCGATAACCAGCAAAATTCCGAACCAAATCGATCTTTCGTTTGGTTTCTTCTGTTTTTTGTTCGCCATCCGGTAGTTGGGCCAATCGAGCCAATAACTCCTGTTCTTTTTTTAACGCTTCCTGTTTTCCCTGCTCAAACTTTTGGGTAGCGGCATTTGGTGGAAAATTTTTGATGTTGCTAAGAATCAGTGGGATAAAGGTCGTTGGTTTTTCGCTCCAGCGTGTTCGCGTAATATCAATTTCTCCGGCACATCGCATTCCGTATTTGCTGAGGAAAGTATCGATCGCATTCTTGGCTTCCTTGCCACCAGTAAACGTAACCAGTTCATCCAGCGAGTTATTCTCCTTTACCGTTTGCAGATACTCAATGACTGCCGGGTAAGGGCGGATCACATCGGCGACATCCAAGAGCGCGAGGCCCATCTCTGACGTAATATTGTTTGGCACCGATTGAGAAAGCGTATCCGCTGCATTTTTTTCGCCCAGCCACTCCTCCATATTGGCATTGATCCAGGATGCGGCATTCATCGCTGTCATAATCACGCCAAAACTTTGTGAATCAGCCAGGCTCTGCCTTAATTGATCCTTGTCGTCCAGAATAAAGTCAATTACATCCGGCCCCGATTTTGTTTGGATGGCCTGTTTTAACTCGTTTATCGATGTTTGACTGTGCGTAATCAGCTCAGAAACGATGGCCGGATCGTATTCCGTTAGGGTTTTAAAATCGGCAGACGACTTATCGGTATTGGGTTTGCCGGAACTCTGTTTCGGCTGATCCGGTGGTAAGGAAGGGAACATATCTCCCCGCTCCAAAAGGGTCATAAGGGCATCTTTTACGAGCGGATCGGATTTGCCCAGAACATTAAACAAAATTTCCCGGCCCTCAGCGGACGTTACCATTTGCGTGACATCAACAAACAACCGCCCGCCAGCTATATACATAGGACGGGCAGCGGTCAGCTGCCATAACGATAAGCCCAATGGTTTCATGGCGTCGGTCATCATTTGCTGATGACCGACCGATACATAGACACGCGGTTCGGTATTATTCGCTTCAGGATCGCCTGCCGCAGGAATCGGGAATAGCGTAGTGATGGGCCGACTCTGGACACTATAAAACGTGTCATCGGCCAAACACCATTCGATGTCCTGAGGGCTGCCGAAATGAGCTTCGATTGTTCTGCCCATAGCGGCAAGCTGTATAATCTGGTCATCCGTCAGCGCTGGCTTGTTTTGTTGCTCAGGTGAAAGCGCCTGCTGGTTCGTGCCGCCCTCGTTTAAAGCATAAATAGCCAGTTTCTTGGTGGCTATTCGCTTATCGGTAACCTGACCGTTGCGCACTTTATAGGTATCCGCATTGACAAGTCCAGAAACCAATGCTTCGCCCAATCCGAAGCTGGCATCAATGGATATTACTTTCCGGTTAGACGTGACGGGGTCGGCCGTAAATAGAATACCTGCCGTTTGCGGGAAAACCATCTTCTGCACCACTACCGCCAGCTGGACTTTACGATGATCGAAGTTGTTTTGAAGACGGTAAATGACCGCTCGCTCGGTAAACAACGATGCCCAGCACTTGCTGATATGCGCCAGAATTGCCTCTTTCCCGATAATGTTCAGGTATGTATCCTGTTGGCCTGCAAACGAGGCCGTCGGTAAATCCTCCGCTGTTGCACTGGATCGTACGGCGTAGGCATTTTCTTCGCCAAGCCGAGACAGGTGACTAGTGATTTCGTCAGTAATGTCATGAGGAATGGCGATCCCTTCGATAACTCTACGAATCTCACCACTCAATGCACCGATTTTATCCCGATCTTCCACCATCAGGAGCGACAACTGATCCAGCAGTTCTTTAATCGACGACGTTTCCCCAATGACCCGTTTAAATGCTTCGGTAGAAATGCAAAAGCCAGCCGGTACAAGGATTCCTTCGATTCTGGAAAGCTCCCCCAGATTCGCACCTTTTCCGCCGACCAGGGTAAATTTTGTTTTGTCAATATCTTGAAAGTCAACTAGGTAAGGGCTTGTGTTTTTCATGTCTATTTTTCGTTGAGGGTATTTGTAGTTGCGGTCATTATGTCGATGGCCTTTGAAAAGTAGGTGGCGATGACGTTGATTTCCTCGTCGGAGAATGAAGCGAGCAATTCTCCTGACTTGCTCCGGAATTCCTTATAAAGCGGTGCGATAAGTGCCATTATGTTCTCCGTGTTTGGCACAATGATGACCTTACGTCGGTCGTCTTCCGCGAATTGCCGTTGCACGAGGTTTTTCTTCTCAAACCGGTCGATCAAGCCAGTAACGGCACCTGTTGTCAGGCCGGTTAAACTGGCTAGTTCGCCCGCTGTCATCTGTCCTTTTTGTAAGAGAAATCCCAGGTATTTATGATCAGTCCCCGGAAGTCCTGCCTTTCGGGCAACAGCTTCGTGCATCTGAATAGAGGTGTAAGCATACTGTTGACTGAGCTTTCTTACCGCGTCATGATCCATAATTATCTTTGTTGCTAAATATCTTAGTGGCAAAGATAATGTTAGCTAGATAATCTATCCAAATCGTTTTGGAAAAAACTAGCACAGGAATGGTCAGAGAGGGCTATTGGGAGTCAATTCGTAACGTAGCTCTACCATACCGCTTTTGTAGGCTGTTACGTCTTTAAGGTGAAAGGGTTGTTCTTGAGGCATCTGCTCGAAAAAACGGATTCCGTCGCCTAGCGTAATGGGCAAAATGGATAGTCTTAGTTCGTCCACCAGTTTTAACTGGATAAACGCCGTTGCAAGCGCGGGGCCACCCACCACCCAAACCGTCTTGTAGTTTGGTTTCAGACGTTGATTTACCAGGTTGTACAGATCGCCCGAATACGTTTCAACGGTTGGTCTGTCGATTGGCAGGTCTCGCTGGGTGACTACAATGGTCGGTACGTCGCCATAGGCCCACCCGTATGCTTTTGACAGATCCAGCGCGTGCTCGTAGGTGCGCGATCCCATTACATAGCAATCGATTGTTTTGAGAAACTCCTGGGTTGCCTGTTCGGTCAGTTCAACGCCTTTTTCGTAGTAGTCGGGCGTCTCAAACCAGGAAACGCTGTTGTCTTTTTTCGCAACAAATCCGTCAAGGCTTGATACCATGTGTATGGTAACCGTAAATGGGGCTGGCGTACCTGAACTGTCATCTAACATTGGCTACAACGGTTTTGGTTGACTAATGGCTCAAAGTCCCACATCGCCTGTTTTTCGATAAAGGCAGATTCCCAAAACTCAAAGATATCGCTGTCATTCGCCATACTCGTATATCAACCAAACTTCCTATTAACATTGCCGTTGACGGCTACAGAGATAGGAACATCTTAAAGCTGTTTAGTAATTAGAAAGCTACACCAATCTAAACAGCAATAAACAGGGCAAACCTGTGTACTGCATTCAAGCAAACCCTTTAAGATTATTCAGTTAAACGAAGCTCTGAACTCCAGCGGACTCTGGTTGGTCTTGGCTTTGAATAATTTATTGAAGGACTGCGAGTGCTCGAAACCTAATTCAAACGCAATCTCGCTGACAGACAATTCCGTGGTTGACAGGCGCTCTTTGGCTTTTTGGATCAGCTTTTCGTGGATGAGTTGCTGTGTCGTTTGTCCGGTGAGTTGTTTGAGTAAACTGCTCAAATATTTGGTAGAAACATTCAGCGTTTTGGCAATCTGCTGAACCGTGGGTAGCCCGTTGGAAATCAAGTCCTCCCCATTGAAGTAATTCGTCAGCATATCGTCTAGCCGTTCTAATAGCTTACTGTTGGTTATTTTACGAGTGATAAACTGACGCTCGTAAAAACGCTGTGCATAGGTGAACAGCACCTCCAGATGAGCAACGAGGACATCCTGACTGAATTTATCGATATTGGCATTGTACTCCTGTTTGATGGTATCGATAATACCGTTGATGAGGGTTTCTTCCTTGTCGGACAGAAACAGAGCCTCATGGGCAGAATAACCAAAGTATTCGTACTGTTTTATCTTTCTGGATAGGGACGTATTCCACAAAAAGTCGGGATGAATAAACAGCATCCAGCCTTCGAGCTGATGCGGCACACCACCTTCCTCACCCCGCAGAATCTGGCCAGGAGCCATGAACGCCATCAAGCCCTCATCAAAATCGTATTTCTGCTGCCCATACAGGAGTTTATCGCAACCTCGTTTCAGCGAAACCACATACAGATCAAAAATAACGGCATTGATAGCTGGGTCCGCTTTAAGGTCTTTCAGATCGATCATGCCGATCAAAGGATGATGAGGTTGGGGGAGGCCCATCAACCGATGTATTTGTGTTATGGATTCGATTCGATACGGTTTCGGCGTTGCCATGGTACAAAGCGGTTTCAAAATTTAAACGGATACTTTAACCAAATCAAAACCAGCGGCATGGCGAGAAACGGAATTTCGACCAACGCCATTGTTGTATTGCCCGCTCGCAGCGACAAAGCCATAATCAGGACAATGGTTACTGCATTTAGTAGATTACTGATGAAAAAGGTTTGCGGAAAAAGCAACATCAGTCCGATAACGATAGATAACGCGCCAAAAAACGGCATAATGGCTTTACTGATACCTAAATCAGCCATCATTTTGGTTTGTTCAGCGTTGGCGGGCTGGAAGGCATCCCAACCGTGTTTGATGCTCAGGAATGCTGAAACTAAAATAAGGAGTATGCTTATAATTTTCATTGGTTAACTGGTTTTACGGTTTATTGAACTCGTTTGAATTTCATTGTCTGTCCCAGAAGAGAAATGCCTACATAGCCGCGAAATTCTAATTGGTTGATGCTTTTTAATTTTGCTTTCAAACTGTAGGTTCGCCCATCATCTCAGGTTCTTGCTGACCATACATAAATGAAGCTCCCATTTTACCTGATTGTGAAATGATAAATCTGGGTGCCACTCGGCTCAGAATCCGCATTAATTTGGCAAGACCAGGATAAATCTCCTCTTTATCAGTTTGCATTCCTTTGATGGCTGCATCGACTATCTTTTCAGGAGCCATCAACGCACTCTCACTAAAGCCGTCTTCGTTTCGAAATTTGTCGTTCAGGGCGGTGGAAGAACCGGGAGCCACAAGCTCAATCACGCTGATGTTGGTATTTTTTAGTTGTACCCGTAACGCTTGTGTATAGGAGCGAAGCCCCGATTTGCTTGCACTATAAATGGGGGATATTGGAAACGCCATTAGCGCAATACCCGACGTAACATTGAGGATAGCAGCCGTTTTTTTTGTTTTGAGATGCGCCAGGAACTGTTGAACCATCCGGATAGGACCGATCAAATTAATGTCTATCTCACGGGTAATGTCAAACAAGTCGTGGGCCTGATGGAGACTAATCTTCCGCATCTCTCCCGCATTGTTGATGAGGATATTCAGGTCAGGAAATTCCCGGATGACCTTGTCGTATAAACTGACAATATCGTCGGCCTTACTTACATCACTCTGTATAGTATGCACAGCCGGTAGTTTACGCTTTACTTCCTGAAGTTTTTCCGCATTTCTACCGGTGATAATCACGGTGTTTCCCAGTGCACTAAGCCTGGAAGCGAACTCATAGCCGAAACCACCTGTTCCGCCCGTAATAAGAATGGTGTTATTTTCTAGTTTCATCGTTTCTGTATTCTGACGCTGCAAATTTCAATAGCAGCCCGAAAACAGATGTAGTCGAAAGTCGAAATGTTGTAGTTGAAAGGGAAGGTCCTATAGCGAGAGGTTAGTTAGCTCTCTGCAAAATCCCAAACGACGTTTACCCTTAAAAACTAACTGTAGTTAGGCTACTACTTTCTGGATGGGCGGACAATCTCGTTGAGCAGAATGGTCAGGTCATTGTTCATCAACTGAAGCTCAGTGGCCAATTGCCCCAGCATTGTCGAACGGACGGTTAAATCTTCGGCTGTATAGAGATCACCATCCCCAAAATAATCAACCTCTTTACGACTGGACTTCCGGGTTCGCTTGGCATCTGCGTTGAGCGAGACCAGAATATCCCATCGGCTCCGTAGCCCCTTAATCACGGAGGGGGTACCCGCCGATTTAGGCTTGTTGAGGTAATACCAGACCAATGGCGGAAAAACGGTCGACGTAGTTGGGGGCATCCAGATATCCCGTAGTGGATTGCGCAGGTGACGATAGTCGGCTTTGGGTGGTTTTTGTAACAACGATGTGATGCCTAAACTGGCTTCGGCCAGCCCACCACCAATGCCAGTCCACTCGCCGGCATCATCGTGATCGCCCAGTTTAAGAAACCCAACCATCAGGGCGGTTAATGCACCCGTGGTAATGGCGCTAATGGTCATGCGCTTTTCCCGGCTGTTCTCCTGACGGGTTAGTAACGTCGCCGTCAATGCAGCCCGTTTACTATCACAGTCGACCAGGGCAACTGCCGTAGCAATATCGAAGCTGGCCAGTTGAAGCTGGTCGGTTATTTTCTGCCGAATTGCCAGGTACTCGTTTGAGGCTGGCTGATCGGGATTTTGCTGTTGTTCCAGCCGCGTGATACGTATCAGCAATGGCGTGAGCCCTACGGCCTGCGCCATTCGAAGGCCGCGCTCACCGTAGCGATGCCTGAGCAGCGAATCGTCCGGTGAACCCATTTGTAGGTCAATGGGGTGAAAGACGTAGCCCGACGTACCGCTGGAATCGATGACACAATTATCACTAGCCACTTTTGCCAAGGTAGACGCTGTTTGTCGGGAAGTTAGACAGCCGGTAAGCGTGGTCGCAAAAAGTAAACTTATCAGGAAACAGACTATAGGATAAAGTCGATGATTTTTCATGTAGTCAATTCAGTTGTAGAAAGAATATTACCTGTTGCCTGGTAGAAGTTAGGTTTTCTGTGCACTCGTTTCTGGAACAAAAAACCATAAGACACCCAGGGCGACAACAGCCAGCGCGGCTAGGGTTAGGAAAGCGAAGTGGTAGCTCGTACGTTGCAGCAGGGCCCCGGCAAATGCATTGCTAAGCGAAGCCCCCAAGCCAACCGCCGTGGAAATGGCCCCCTGTGTGGTGTTGAACAGTCCGGAGCCGCGCGTCAGATCCGAAACAATCAGGATAGACAAAACTCCAAAAATCCCTGCACCAACGCCGTCCAGAATCTGAATGGCAACCAATAATATTGGATCACTGGTCAGCGTATAGAGTAGTCCCCGAATGGGTAATACAGCAAAGCCAATGAGCAGTAGACGCTTACGCCCCTTTGGCGCTAATTTGCCAGTCAGATAACTAACGGGAATCATGACGAGCTGCGCCACAATGATACAGGCTGACATATAGGCCGACGACGCGCCCGCATTGATCCCCTGAGCCAGTCGCTGACCAAGCAGAGGCAGCATTGCAGCATTGGCAAAATGAAAAAGTATACAGGCCAGGGCAAAAAACAGGATGGACCGATTGCCGAGCACAGCTCGCCAGCCGGAAGGTTTATCGTCATTAGCCTGCTCCTCTTCCTCTGTACAACCTCGGGCCAGTTGATGATCAATGTCTTTTTCCTGAATGCGCCAGACTGAAAGGCTACTCAGAATAGACATGGCGGCCAACAGCAGGAAAATTCCCTTTGTACTGACATAATAACCCAGCAATCCGGCCAGCAGGGCTGCAAATACGTTACCGGCATGATTGAACGTTTCGTTGCGGCCAACTCGTCTGTCCAATGCTTTAGGCCCAACCAATCCCAGTGTAATGGCGGCTACTGCGGGGGCAAACCAGGCGGCTGCTACACCCATAATGGCTTGCCCTCCCATGATTACCGGGTAGGTTGGCACAGTAATCGTGATGACAGCGGCCAGGGCAATCAGAAGTGAGGCAATGATCGAGTAGACGCGCTTCCGTCTGGTTCGGTCGACCAGGGCGCCCGCTGGTGTCTGAGCAATTACAGTGGCAATTCCCATTACCGACATGGCAATACCGATATCCTGAGCCTGCCAATGTAGCGTCGTTAATAAATAAATAGCCAGATAGGGACCAAGCCCATCCCGAACATCGGCTAAAAAGAAATTGGCGGTGTCCAGTGCCCGCAGGCTGGTTTTGCTGGGTTGCCGGGTAGTTGGTTCAGGCGATACGTTAACCATTTTTTAATGGAGCACTTGCGTTGAGTAAAATGAATGGTGAGACTCCTCACTCAGGTTGCGTAAATTTCGTACCAGCCTATACCAATGGGTTTAATTATGGGCTACCTCTTGATTTTCAAGAAATAGCTTCATCGGTCTTCTGGTAATTACTCAGTCGTGTTGTAGAGAAAAATACCTAATAATGTTTCCTGTTATGCCCATGTTTCTGTGAGTATTCTGGCATGATGCGTGTGCCATCATAATCGTGAGCATACAATCAAAAGATTACGTGGCCTAAACAGAAGACGATTGACTACTTGCGGGGATCGGAGAGGCTTCTACGATGGTCTGTTTCTAAAACCTGCCCTTTGCCAAAGGGTGCATATAAGCGCTTATGGCTGCGTATCATAATTGTGACTTGATTATTTATGAAGGCAAACCTACAGCCACTGTCTAAAGACAGTATGAGGAACGAATTAATTTATCTTAAGCTCCAGATTAAGGAGCTGTATCCCTAGCTCTGACAAAGTTTAGCTAAAACTTTGTCAGAGAGTAGATTCAAAACTTGTTTACAGATTGATTTACGGATTATCAAATTAAATTGAGTCCTAACTCTTTCAAAAATTCATTGTGTTTGTCGGTATTGATTTTTATAGTTTCATTAATCGAAGCCAGTTTCTGACTAACATCGTTTAGGTCAATTTTTACTTCATCGATTGACGTGCTGACGTATCGGGAAATATTCAGATTGTAATTATTCTGTTCAATTTCTTCTATGGAGACTCTTCGGGCATAGCGTTCAATATGTTCCGGTCTGAACTGATACGTCTCTACGATTTTTTTAATGTGTCCCTCGTCTAAAGCGTTTTGTCGTTTGCCTTTTACGTAATGCTCACTGGCACTGATAAATAATACATCATCCTGTCTTTTACATTTTTTCAAAACCAAAATACAAACGGGAATACCTGTTGAATAAAACAGGTTGGAAGGCAAGCCAATAACGGTATCGATGTGGTTGTCTTTCAGTAGTTTGGTGCGGATTCGTTCTTCGGCACCACCCCGAAACAACACGCCGTGGGGCAAGATGATGGCCATGGTGCCTTCTTCTTTTAAGAAATGAAACCCATGAAGCAAAAACGCAAAGTCGGCGGCTGATTTTGGGGCTAAGCCGTAACTTTTGAACCGAAAGTCTTCGGCCAGCGTATCGTTTGGCTCCCAACGCAAACTAAACGGTGGATTGGCAACGATAGCATCAAATTCTGTTTTTTTCGATGGATTCGGTTCATCTAACAAATCCCATTGATTGAGTAACGTATCGCCGTGAAAAATCTCGAACTCAGTATCTTTCATACCGTGTAAGAGCATATTCATTCGGGCAAGGTTGTAGGTCGTGATGTTCTTTTCCTGACCGTATAGTTTGCCAATAAACCCTCCATTGTCTTTTACCCGATGTCTGACATTGAGCAACAAAGAGCCCGAACCACAGGCAAAGTCGAGAATTTTGTCGAACTTCTTTTTAGGACCTGCCGAGGGATCCTGGCTGTCCAGGGCTACAATTTCTGAAAGGATGGTAGAGATTTGTTGCGGTGTATAAAATTCCCCCGCCTTTTTGCCGGAACCTGCTGCAAACTGGCCAATTAAATACTCGTAAGCATCGCCCAGGGTATCTGAATCAGTCGAAAAATCGGCAATGCCTTCCGCAATTTTCTGAATGATCGTGCACAGCTTTTTGTTTCGATCTGGGGCCGTTTTTCCGAGTTTGTCTGAGTTTAAATTGATTTCAGAAAATAATCCCTGAAAGGCGCTGTCAAACGATTCATCCTGAATGTATTTAAAGCCTTTATCCAGAGTGGCTAACAATTCGTCATCCTGCGTTCTTGCCATTTCTGTGATGTTACTCCACAAATACTGTGGCTTAATCACGTAGTGGACCTTTCTCCGCATTTGCTTTTCAAATTCGTCAATATCATCAGGATTGTTCTCGTACCACAGTTGCAATGGTGTGGTTACGCCAAATTCTGAAATGAGAAATGTGGGGGTTTCGGGATAATCTGAGCCTAATTCCTTTTTTGCCGCTTCTTCATAATTGTAAGACAAATACCGAAGAAAGAGAAACGAAAGCATATAATCACGGAAATCATCCGCATTCATGGCTCCTCGTAAATCATCTGCTATTTTCCAGAGGGTTTTACCTAATTGTTGCTGCTGTTGTGTCATTCTGTTACTTGAATTTCTTCGTTAAATATTTCGGGAAAGCGAAACGAATACTTTGTTAGAAAGCCTTCCAGAATTCGTTTGAAAAGGTCTTTGTTGTCATCACCCATCTCTACGGGATCGAATATGGAATATTTGCCGTGACTGAATAATTGTAAGGCCCGCTCAAAAAGTACTTCATCTTCCTGCCGTAGGCTTCCTATACAATCATCAATCCGGTCATAACCAAAAAACGTGGCGGTTTTTTCCAGAATACTCCGCAACGAATTGAAATGATACGTGTAGATTTTATTCGATTCGGCAACTTTCTTCAGTTCGCTCAGGATAGCTATATGATGAAAAAAAGGCGTGTCGTTGGTGTCCTGCAAGGCATAACCGTTGGCTCCTTTGTTGTGCAGAAAATAGCGTTTGTTCTTCACCTTTCGACCAAACTCGTTGTAGAGTACGTTGAAAAACAGGCTGTGGTGAGTTGAAATCACTGTTTTTATCTCGTTACCATCGGTTGTGAGTAAATTGCACAGATCGCAGGCTACGGCAATGGCGTTGTTTTCGTCAAGCGATGATATGGGATCGTCTATGTAGATATACTTTACCCAACTGTAGGCAGGGTCTTTGTCGATGGCTAATTGACAGATAGCCAGAAAAAAGCACCAGATAAATAAGGTTTCTTCCCCTCTGGAGATTTTAATGTTTTCTACGGTTTGCTCGTTGCCGTCAACAAGGATACTTCTTGAAAACGTTACTGTCGACGTATCGTAGTCAATATCAAATTTTAAATCGACATAATTAGTTAGGAACGATTCAATTTTGACATCTAACTCTAATTCACGTAGCCCATTAAAAAAGGCAGAGTCTGCATTGAGTTTGAGTGTCCGGTTGGTGTCATTTTCCAGGTCGTTATTCCAGGAAAACAAATCTTCCGTAAACGCATTGAAGTACAAGGTATCCCGACTTGTTACGTTACCATCGGCATCGAAGGCTTTTCCGGCTTGTTTAAACTCCATCGAAAGCCGGGTTTTACCCGTGCCATTATGCGCAAAGAATAAGATAAGGTCTTTTTCTCTGCGATTATTGCCCGTTAAATCTTTGCGAAAGTCCTGAGCTATCTCGGCTAAGGTGGCGAAATTAGTGACCGTACTCATTCGTTACTCATCCATTTTAGGAAACAACGCCTGCATTAACCCTTTTTTATGTAGTTTCAACTGATCTATTTTATCTGCTTGTGCTGCAATGAGTTCGTCTAATGAAGAAAGGCAGGAAGCGATTTTTTTTTGCTCGGAAAGCGTAGGGAAGAGAAATTTTATTTGCAATAATTTCTCTTGATTTAAATTATCTTGAGCTACTCCTTGAGAAAGATTTTGTATTTGACTTTTATATTCATCAAATAAGTACTTAATAAAAAGCCCGTCCGCTACGTCATTATTGGGAACTAATCCAATTATACTGTCAGGAAAACACGCTTTAATTTTTAAAATTGCAGTTTCTGCTATGTTTGCAGCAATAGTTATACATAGTGTTCCTTCATTCCATAATTTACTTTGCTTCAGGCCTTCCTCTGAATAAGTTTGATTATATTCAGTTAAGTACAAAGCTGCCTTTTTTATATCACCTGTTTGCACAAATGGGTATTTACCACCATATAAAAATGTTGCGTCTCTCGGCCTGTGCTTTGATTTTCCTCTTCCAATTTCCGAAAGTTCTCCTAACTTCTTCTCCTTCCAATCCCCATCATTCACAAACTCTGGAAAACGATACTGAGGAACAGTTTCTCCTTCTTGCGGAAAAAGGTTTTGCATCAAGCTTTTTTTGTGCTCTTTGAGTAACTCTAATTTCTGGCTGTGTGCTGTAATTATTACATCTAAAGAAGAAAGGCAGGAAGCGATTTTTTGTTGTTCTGCTTTTGAGGGTATCTGAATTTTTAGATTTTTTAATTGGCTTGAATATAGATGCACAACTGATATTCCTTGTGCCATTTTTGATATTTCTTTCTTTTTTGCATTGCTCAAATAATAAGAAAGGAAAATTCCATCAGTATTTGAACGAATTATATTTAAATCGCCACCTAATGCGATCCCGGCTTTCATTACACATGAAGCTGTAGCAATGTCCTCTTTTGTTTCACCTGAGGAAGGGATAATTACATCATTTATTTGACTTAAAATCAAATCTTCTGCGGGAGCATTTGTGTATGAAATTACTTCATTGATTGTTTCTTTATAATGAGTGTATAGCTGCCCATATCTAATACATGGTAATATTCCCTTTTCAACTATATCAGACTTTGAAATTCCTTTCCCTTTTAAAAACGTTGCAACTTCGTCTAATGTCTTTTCCTCCCATTCCCCCTCATCCTTAAACTCAGGAAAGCGCAATTCGGGTATTACTTTATTTTCTTCACTCATTTGTTCTGAATTTGGATTTTTAGGATTGGATGATTTTAGGATTTTTCCTCGGATGAAATCCTGTCATCCTTTAATCTTGATTAGGATTTTTAGGATTTGAGGATTTGAGGATTGTAGGATTTTTTACTATTCGGCTCTACTAATCCTATCATCATTCAATCCGTTTAATCCTAATTCTGATTTCATTTCGTTCAACACCAGGGTCTGCAGCTCCTCTTTCGGCAGCAAAAGCTGGTATTCGGCTACGCCAATGGGTTTGTTGATGTCTTGTAAGGCTATTTCTACGTCCAGATGGTCTTTGTCGGCGCAGAGAATAATCCCAATCGACTGGTTCTCGGTTTCGCTCTTTTCCAATTTATCGAGCAGGGAAAGATACAGGTTCATTTTGCCCACATACTCGGCTTTGAAACTGCCTATTTTGAGTTCAATGGCTACCAACGACCGCAGGCCCCGGTGAAAGAAAAGCATATCTACAAAATATTCTTTGCCGTTGTATTCCAGTCGGTATTGGTTGCCAATGAACGAAAACCCTTTGCCCAACTCCAATATAAACGCCCTGATTTTGGCGATCAACCTGTTTTCCAGTTCCAGCTCTTTTACGGGTTCGGTAATGCCCAGAAACCCCAGATTGTACGAACTTTTAAAAACTTCATTGGCATAGTCGGCACTGGCTTCCGGCAACGTACTACTGAAATTGTGGAATTTTAGTTGCTGTTCAGCACGGCTATAACTGTCCATCTTAATGGCGTTGAGCAGCAAATCCCTAGACCATCCTTTTGTCAGTACCTCGTTGGCATAAAATCTGGCCTCATCTGGTGATTGTATCTTATCCAGCAACAGGAGGTTATGTCCCCACGGCAAAACTGCCACGGCCTGTAGCAGTTTTGTGTCTTCCTGGTAGTAACGCTCGTAAAAGCGTTTCATATTCCACAGATTCCGAGGTGACAGGCCCATGTCCGGGAATTCGTTTTTGAGGTCAACGGATAACTGCTTCACCACGCTACTGCCATATCCTTCCGCCAATTGCTTGTCAAACAACAATTTGCCCAACTTCCAATACACCGAATTGGCCGTACTGTTTACCTGCCTGGCCAGCAACGTCCGGGCAACGCGGATTTCGGCGACAGCTTGTTGCAGTATTTCGCTATACGCTGCTTCGTTTATAGCTGCTGGCGTACTGTTATCATCGTTCATTGTGTGATTTTTCATTCGTCTGGATCTACTCATATGCTGCCAATCCTGAAATTTCACGTCCCTGCGCTACTTTTTTCAACTGCGGTACCAAGTCCTCCATCAGGGCCAGCTCTTTGACTCTACGGGCTTTCCAGCTTAAGGCTAACGGTTCTAAAAGATCAGTCAGTTTTTCACCGTCAAAAATCATCCGGTTCAGGATGTTGTCCACAAAGGCTTTCAAGGCTGCTGTTTGTAATCCGTGTTTGTGAGCAATGGTAGCGAGTTCGTTGTCGTACTTGTTGTCCTTAAACGTCTCGTACCCTTTGCGTAAGCTGTCCACATCTTGCCCGCTGTTCCAGTCCAGACTATTGATGTATTCCGTTAGATCTTCCTGTTCGTCCATCAGGTTGGCGTTAGAACTCAGTAAGCTGATGACCTGTGTTTTAGTCATTTTTTGCTTATTGGGTTTCTTTTGCGTACTGTCGGCAATCAGGTTCATGATGTAGTCGTAATCAATTACGGCAGACGCAAACAGGACAAATTCAAAATCCAGTTGCTGAATCTGGGGCGGTGCCTGATCGCCTTCCTTCTGCTGAATTTCCCGCAGTTGTTTGGCCGTTTCCAGGTAGGAGCTACGAAACTCCTGCAAGGTTTCTTTGGGCAGAATGGCTTCTATGGTTGCCTTTTGGGTCTCGTCCAGGTCGGTGTACTGATCAAGCTGCGTTTTGAGCCGTTGCACTTCCTTGAAGTTTTTTACAAACGCAATCCGGGCCGCATCGCCTTTCAGGTTGTATACTTCTTCGGGTTCGTTGAGCAGATTATGGGCTTCCATAAAAATACCTAACTTCTCCACGGCTTCTTTAAATTGATGGATCACCACTGGGGCAGGATCAACCATCCATATTTCTTTCGCACGTGCGTACTCCTCACCCGAAAATAGGGCAATGGCCTGGTTAACGGCCTCCTGCTGCGAACGGAAATCCAGAATATTGCCGTACGGTTTGGTATCGTTCAATACCCGATTGGTTCGGGAAAAGGCCTGGATTAGCCCGTGGTATTTCAGGTTTTTATCGACATACAAAACGTTCAGGTATTTGGAATCAAAGCCCGTCAGCAACATATCCACCACAATGGTAATGTCGATCTTGTTTTTGTGCGCGTAGTCTTTATTGCTGTATTTCTGGTCTTTGATACGCCGTTGAACATCTTGATAATACAAATCGAATTCATTGATGCTATGATTGGTACCAAACTGCTTGTTGTAATCCGCAATAATTTCCGTTAGCGCTTTCTTTTTCTCTTCCGGATTTTGCTGGTTGTCTTCTTTTTCCTGCGTTAAATCTTCCTGAAGCTGTTTGATATCAGCAGCGTTTTTCTGGCTTTGCTGATCGCCCTCTTTGGCAATCAGTTGAGCAGGCGGAGAAAACACACAGGCAATAGTCAGCGGAATATAGTCCGGAGTTTCGTTTCGTTTCTTTTTCTGAGTTTCTTTGAAAAGTCGGTAATAATCAATCGCGTTGTTGATCGAAGCCGTTGCCAGTATGGCATTGAATTTACGCTGGTTAGTAGCGGCATTGTGTTTTGCCAGAATGGCGTCTACCACCGCTTGTTGCGCAACCGCTTCGCCCGGTTTGGCCTGCTGATCACCTTTCCCTTTGAAATAATCAATGTGAAAACGCAATACATTTTTGTCTTCTATAGCATGGGTAATCGTATAGGCATGTAATTGCTTTTCAAAAATATCCTTAGTGGTTTTATACGAAGCGTATTCACCTTCACGGATGTTATACGTAGCATTTTCATCAAAAATAGGCGTGCCTGTAAACCCAAATAGCTGAGCCTTTGGAAAGAATTCCTTAATGGCTTTGTGGTTGTCGCCAAATTGCGAACGGTGGCACTCATCGAAGATGAATGCGATACGTTTGTTACGCAACGGCTCCAGACGTTCTTTGTAGTTTTTCTTATAGGTGCCGTCGAGCGCTAACCCTAATTTTTGAATGGTCGTGACAATGACTTTATCCGCATAGTCGGTTGAGAGCAAACGCCTTACCAACGTTTCGGTATTTGTATTTTCTTCTACGCTACCTTCCTGAAATTTATTGAATTCCTCGCGTGTCTGTCGGTCCAGGTCTTTTCGATCGACGACAAACAAACATTTCTCGATGTCGGGATTATTTTTTAACAGGGTAGAGGCCTTAAACGATGTCAGTGTTTTTCCGCTACCCGTAGTGTGCCAGATATACCCGTTACCTCTATTGTCCTTAATACAATCGACAATGGCTTTTACGGCATAAATCTGATAGGGTCGCATCACGAGCAATTTCTGCTCACTTTCCACCAGTACCATATACTTGCTGATCATCTCACCAAGGGTACACTTGGTTAAGAACGTATCGGTAAAATCGTGTAAGTTGTTGATTTTTTTGTTGTTAATGTCGGCCAATTCATAGACTGGCAGAAACTGCTCGTCAGCGTTGAAGGTAAAATGTTGATTCTTGTTATTCGCAAAATAGAGCGTTTTACTTCCGTTGCTCACGATAAACAACTGCATAAAACAAAGCAGCGAGTTCCCGTAACCGTTTCCTGGCTCGTTTTTGTAATCCACAATTTGCTGAATGGCTTTACGTGGTGAAACGTCTAGTTTTTTTAATTCGACCTGCACCACAGGCAAGCCATTAATCAGCAAAATAATATCGTAGCGTTGATGACTATTTTCTGTATTGATCCGTAACTGACTGATTACCTCAAAGTCATTTCTGCACCAATCTTTAATATTTACCAATGTGTAATGAAGGGGCGTGCCGTCCTCCCGTTGAAAATACTGCCGTTCACGCAAAAGTTTAGAAGCAATAAAGACATCGGGATTGATGATTTCTTCACGTAGCCGAAAATATTCACTGTCTGTTAATCGAACCCGATTTAATGCGTCAAATTTTTGACGGAAGTTAGTTTCTAATGATTTCCGATCAGTAATATCAGGACGATAGATATATTTGAGCCCTTTTAACTGCTCAATTAGTTTACCTTCTATCTGGGTTTCTTTATTCATTCCTCTTTCAGTAAATCTTTAGCAGTAACGTCAAGAATTTTGGCGATTCGAAACAAGTCTTCGATGCTGGGCTGTCTCACATTGCGAGCATACTCATTTATAGTATTGTAGCTTTTATCTAGCTTTTTCGCAAGCCAGGTTTGTGAGATACCTTTCTCGTTCAGAACTTCTCTAATCCGGTTCATTGGAGCCTGGTTGTGTCTATAGAGGTCAAATAGAAGTCAAATGTAGCACAAATACACAACAATACAGTGACTATTTACACTATATTATTGTGTATTTTCAGTGTTAGACTTTTCTTGCCTGGAGAAGGCGTATGTGAATAATACCAAATCAATGATGTCTTTTCTGGCTCGGGGTTTTATTAACTAAAACGTTCTGTTTTGCAATGAGCGACTATTTATCCGTTGAGTGGACTCAGCTAAACCCCAAGAGTACTACTTCGGTAGATTCCTGCTTTAAACGTATCGGTAATAAAGCCAGATTGCACCCAGCGTACAAAGTAATGGTATCGTCATGACCAGGGCACCCAGTTTGAGAAATTCCCATGCGCTGACCGACTGGCCTTCCCGGCGCAGCGCAACCAGCCATAATATCGTAGCCAGCGAACCTGTAACTGACAAATTGGGGCCCAAATCAACGCCGATCAGAATCGCACTTTTGATCACCTCAGGAACCTGACCAGCCTGCACGACTGTGCCTGCAATCAACCCGGCAGGTAGGTTATTAACCAGGTTACAGGCAATTGCTACACCGACGCCACTCAACCAGGTTGTTTCCGATACTGACTGGGCTGTATTGGTCCGTAACAGCGTAGTTAGCTCCTCAATAACACCGGTCTTAGCCAGGGCTTCCACCAGCACAAACAGCCCTGCTACCAGCGGCAGCACAGCCCAGGACACGTCTTTGATAACGACCCAGGGATTTTTTCTGGCCCTGATCAGCACCAGCGCGGAGGTGAGACAACCGGTTATAGCTGTGGGTAGACCCAGCGGTTCATCAAGCGCCGACGCCCCCAGCAGAATAAGCGCGGTTATGGTAAGACCGATAATGGCTAAACGCCCACCCGGCGACAGGGTCGGAATGAAAATATCCTGCGCAATAGACTCTCGTAACTCATCGCGCTGGGTGAAGCGCAGGATTGTGTAGGTAGTGGCAACCGATACAACGGAGGGCAATGTATAATAGCCTAACCAGACTACTAAAGGAGGCATGTGCGTGCCGTAAATAACCAGATTGGCTGGGTTAGAGATCGGCAGTACAAACGAAGCGGCATTGGCGATGAAGGCACAGATAAACAAATAGGGCAGTGGATTCTTAACCTTCGCCGTTTTAACGGCGGCCGCTACGGCTGGAGTAAGCACAACGGCTGTAGCATCATTGGACAAAAAAGTCGTAACCACGATACCTACCAAATAAATTAACCCGAAAAGCCGGATGGCCGATCCATTAGCCTGCCTGGTTGCATGGGCTGCCAGCCAATCGAAAAGCCCCTCTTCCCGAGCTGTTTCGGCGAGCAGCATCATGCCGATCAGGAACAGGTACACATCCGTTCCTTTGGCAATACCCGACAGACCTTCAGCAGGGGTAATCAGGCCAAGAATGAGCAAGAGGGTTGCCCCAGTAACTGCCCAAATGAATTCAGGTATTTTTAAAGGGCGAATGATGATTCCACCAATCGACAAAATGGTAATTATCCAGATAATACTATGAGGCATATGAATGGTAAGTAATCAAATGATGCAGGTCACTTCAGGCATGGCCGTGTAGAGCAGATTAACCAACGGAGCCAGTAATGGTTTCACCATGCTTAAGCGCAAAGCTGTAATCATCCGTAATCTTGAAAAGGGGTCACTACAAAACATCGCCCAGAATACCCTAAACTCCCAAACGTAGTTCTTCAACCCAATTAATTTGTAAAATGTAACATGGGCAATTGAACATGTAACATGCTTTTTGTATGTTTTGGATTATGTCAATATACTTTTGTCCTCAATTGTTATTATATGACCCTTCGTATCGTGAATGTTTCTACCGATGACAAAATGTTACAGAAAACCTTTGGCAAACGAAAGTAAGATGAGTTGATCTTTGGAGTGTTTTATGCCTAAGCTGAGCTTATCCGGGAGGATGCAATGGTAAATTTACTAAAGCTATCGTAGGCGCTAAGACTTTAAGTTGATGCAGATGTTTTGGTGGCAAAATAAAAAGTATAATACATGCCTCTCAGGATCGTAGTTTATATTTTTTGGCTGTGGTGTCCATTAACCGCGCTAGCCCAGTCCGGTAAGATGTTTACGGTCGAAAACGGTCTATCGGGTAGTGTGGTTAGAGATATCCATCAGGATCGAAGCGGTTTCTTGTGGATTGCTACCGAAGACGGCTTAAACCGGTTTGACGGGCTAACATTCACAGTATACAGGCACGATAAAAAAAACGACACCGGAATTTTAAATAACCAACTTCAGACTTTATACGAGGATAAGGCTGGTAGAATGTATGTTGGTTCAATCGATGGCTTACAGTATTACGACCCTGCAAGGGATACCTTTCATAAAATCCCCCTCAAGCTGGCTGATGGGACTTCCGTAAGTACCCGTGTCGTGAGCATCTGCGAACGAAAAAATGGCGATATTCTGGTCGGAACCTCTGGTCGTGGCCTCTTTAAATTGACCTGGAAGGAAGGTCAGTTATTGGGGCAAAAAATGCAACTGAATATCCATACCGATCTGCTAATCAAAGTTTTTGAAGATACTGATCAGAACTTGTGGATATCTACTGAAGACAAAGGGCTGTGCCGATTTGATGGGCGTTCGGTCAGATCCTTTTTTGAATCCAAAAAAGTGCAGAATAATGTGGTAAAGAGCATCTGTCAGGATCGATATGGACGCCTGTTCGTCGGTAACATGAGTAGTGGGCTTTATCAGTATGACTCTGCCAGTCAGACATTTATTGTCATCCCTTATCATGGGCGTACAGATCTTTCAATCGAGGAGTTAGTGGTCAATCGGAACAATCAAATTCTTATGGCTACCAGCGGGAAAGGATTGAAGTATTTTGATCCGGCTACCAACCAGATTCTGGATGTGAACACGAATGTGATCAGCTTTGATTTCTCTAAATCCAAGGTGCATTCCATTCTGGAAGATAGATCTGGTAATGTATGGATCGGAATTTTTCAGAAGGGACTATTACTGCTTTCAGGCAACCCTAATCGGTTCGGTTACATTGGTTACAAATCGGTCAGCAGTAATACGATCGGCTCAAGTACCGTCATGGCTTTATTTCAGGATACTCAAAAAACAATTTGGGTAGGTACCGACAATGATGGTCTATATGCACTTTCTCCTGGCTCTGCCACGAGTGTACACTACCAACCCGATACGGACGGTGGTCCTGTACCCGCCAATATTATGGCCATTTATGAGGATTCAAGGAACAATCTCTGGCTTGGTTCCTATTTAAGTGGGCTGGCAAAATTTGACCGGAAAACAAAAAAGAGCAGCTATATCAGTAAGCTTGTTGATAAAAATGGCGACAACGTCCAGCGGGTCTTTAGTATCAAGGAAGATTCCAGGCAGCAACTTTGGATAGCTACGATGGGTTCTGGTTTATTCTGCCTGAATCTTTCCTCCGGAAACGTCAAAAACTTTGACGCGATACCCAGTAAACTGCCCCAATCTACCAAGAATCAGATTCCGAGTAACTGGATCAATTGTCTGCTCGTTTCTAAAGACAATAAGCTGTTTATTGGGACGTTCGATGGGCTGGCCTGCCTGGATCTGGATACAGAAAGTTTTGTTTCCACCTTTGGCAGTAATGGTCTCTTGAGAGGAGTCGTCATCTATTCCCTGTTTGATGATACGAAAGGCAACTTGTGGCTGGGCACATCTCACGGATTGAAAAGGCTCAATCGTTCAACCAAGGAGATTACCTCATTTGACATAGATAATGGCTTACCCAGCAGTCTGATCTCCGCCATTCAGGGTGATAATGATGGCCATTTATGGCTTAGTACCAATCGGGGTTTGTCGAGGATGGATCTGGCAACCAATACGTTTATCAATTTCTACTCGGCCGACGGCCTGCAGGGCAATCAATTTAGTCAGGGAGCATCTATAGAAGCTGAGAATGAGGAACTTTATTTCGGCGGGGTCAATGGAATTACCCAGTTTAAACCTGATGAGATTCGCGTTGCCAATAAACGGCTTTCTGTACAGATTGTTGATCTCTACATCCACGATAAACCGGTCCGAAAAGGTACAACGTCAGGTGGGTATCAAGTTATTGATACAACTGTCAATAATGCCAGCGAATTTCACTTGTCGCATCTGGATAACTCATTCACGCTGGAGTTTTCGACGATGGATTTTATTGATGCCGAACGGGTTGCCTACTTGTATTCCATCAATGACAACGACTGGATAGAACTACGTCCAGGCTCTAACCGATTGACATTCGATAACTTAGCTCCTGGAACCTACGTGTTTCGGTTAAAGGCCAAAGCCAATAAAGCCATTTCCGATATTCATCAGGTAACCATCCTTATTCACCCGGCCTGGTATTTATCAATTTGGGCGAAGGTTGTCTATGGCTTACTGATCCTGAGCCTATCAGGGCTAGTGTATCGAACGATTCGCAACCGGCGACGGATCAAGGAGGAAATGTTGGCTCATCAACGACTGGAAGAAGTTAACGAAGCCAAGCTCCAGTTTTTTATCAATATTGCCCATGAGATACGAACTCCGTTGACGCTGGTTGTCAGTCCGTTGCAAAGACTAATTAACCAGGATCAGGATAAGGAGCGGAGGCACCTGTACGACATTATGGGGCGGAATACAAAACGTATACTGGATTTGGTGAACCAGTTAATGGATATCCGCAAGATTGAAAAAGGGCAAATGGCCTTACAGTTGGACCGCGTTGATATGGTTCATTTTACAAGCGAAATCTGTCAGTTATTCGAAGAGCAAATCCAGGCCAAACAGATTCACTTTGGCATGGATTTGCCAACGGATCAGGTTTTTGCCCGTATTGACCCCCTGAATTTTGATAAAGTGCTCATTAATATCCTGTCGAATGCGTTCAAATTTACCCCTGTCGATGGGACAATTCGGGTAGCCTTGACCGTAAAACCAAGCCCAAATCAACAGGATCTGGTTATTGCGATCGAAGATTCGGGTCAATGCATTAATGAGGCCGAGACGGAACGGATATTCGACTGCTTCTACCAATCAGCTGACCACCGCGATTACAATCAATCTGGCACAGGCATTGGCCTTCATCTGGTAAAACAACTGGTACAACTGCATGGGGGTACTATTCGGGTCGAAAATAAAGAGCCCATTGGCTGCTGCTTTTCTATAACACTGCCTGTCGAAGAAATCGTTGCTGTCCAAGCCCCTGGTATGGCGACCTTGGACGGCAATCAGCACTTACCTGAACCCAAAATGGAAGTGCCATTGGAAGCCAGGCTGAAAGGGAAATTGAAACGTGTGGTCATTGCCGACGATGACAGCGAGATATGTAATTACCTAATTGACGAGTTATCTGGTGAGTATACCGTATTCTCCTATGCCAATGGTGAAGAGGCCTATAAGGGAATATTGAAAGAAAAACCAGACCTGGTTGTCAGTGATGTTATGATGCCCGTGATGGATGGCATGACGCTTTGCCGTAAGATGAGAGCCAATCCCTTGATCAATCATATACCGATTGTACTGTTAACGGCCAAAACTGAGGAATCGACTAATGTTCAGGGACTTGAGCTGGGCGCGGATGCCTACATCACCAAACCGTTCAACATGGACATCTTGCTGAAAACGATTAATGGCCTGATCAGAAACAGACAGATTCTGAAGAACAACGAACAGGAACAGCACTATCAGGAAGAGTTCATTTCAAAGATCAGTATTAAGGCCTCTGAGGAAAAGTTGCTGGAAAAAGTCCATCTGATCATCAATCAGAATCTGGCCAATCCTGAGTTGAGTGTTGAAATGATTGCCAGTGAAATAGGCATCAGTCGGGTGCATCTGCATCGTAAACTGAAAGAACTGACCAATTTAACGACCAGAGATCTCATACGAACGATTCGGCTAAAACAGGCAGCGGAACTACTTCATGTTAAAGGACTAAGTGTTTCAGAAGTTTCGTTTGCTGTAGGCTATTCGAACGTAAACAATTTTTCCGTCGCGTTTAAAGAGCAATATGGCGTAGCACCAACCGGCTACGCAGCGCAACGTGATACCTATAAAAGAACTAAGGTTATCGGTTGACGTGTGTATGTTTTTTTCTATTCTGAATTAAGTGTTTATCCCTAAACTTCATGACTTCCGACGATCATTTGTTATGGCAATTATACCGTGAGGGCAATAAGAAGGCCCTGGGTCGACTGGCTGAACGCTACTACCGTACGCTGAAACACTATGGTCTAAAGTTTATGGTGGATGAAGACGTAGTTGAAGACTGTATTCAGGAATTGTTTTTACAACTCTGGCAAAATCGCTTGCAGATTAATGAAACAGAGTCGGTTAAGCATTACTTGTTAAAAGCACTCAGGCATCATGTAATGCAGTATTTACGAAGTCTGAAACGGCTGAATCAGGAAGATCTGGATTGGGATAATTCAATAGCTGATGAAACGGATTCGGAAACGCTATTGATTCAACGGGAATCTCTTACGCTGCTTGTTAATACCATACAGACTCAATTAGCCACTTTACCAAGTCGTGAGCGGGAGGCTCTCTACCTACGCTTTTACGAAGACTTATCCATTCCGGAGATTGCCGAAATGATGAATGTTAACCGGCAGTCGGTTTCTAACTTTCTGCAGAAAGCCCTCAATAAGCTTCGTAATCAGTGGCTTGTCCATACGTTTCTAATTAGTTGCATTTTTTTTCAAAAAAATTTCCTTTAAGTAGGGTATCGTCGGGGCTATTCTTCATACTATCAATGAAAATCGAAGAAAAGTACCAATGTCCCGTTCTTTCGAGAATTTTTCCACGGTTGAGGATTTTTTAGAAAACGACGCTTTTCGGATCTGGGTCACAGAACGGCGGTCGGAAGATCAGGTATTCTGGCAACAATGGCTAACGCAGCATCCCGAAAAAAGGGAACTCTATGAGCAGGCTGTTGCCACATTTCTGGTGCTTCAGGGCAAACAGTATTCGATTTCAGATCAACAGGTAAAAGGTAAAATAGAAGACCTATTAAATCAGCTTCCCGACACCCCAACGGTTGTAAAGCCGCTAGGTAGCTGGCAATGGGGGAGGTGGGCAGCCGTCGCTGCGGTAGTTGGTCTGACTATATACTGGCAATTAGGTGGCCCACTTCCCAGGTTATTGGCCGTAGCTAGTAAGCAGGAAGTGCAGCCTACAGGGGATATGGGCTGGAAACTGGTAAAGAATGAAACAGGACAGCCCGTAGTTGTGCTGTTGCCGGATAACTCTTCGGTAGTGCTGTCATCAGGAAGCCAGTTGCGATTTCATAAACAAAGCGCGCCTAAGGTTCGGGAAGTGTATTTGCAGGGAGAGGGCTTTTTTGAAGTGAGTAAAAATCCGGCTAAACCATTCATCGTTTACACCGCCAATCTGACAACGAAAGTACTAGGAACCAGTTTTCAGGTCCGTTCTTTCGACAAAGAAACGGCAGCGTATGTGAAAGTAAAGACAGGTAAAGTTTCTGTTACCCCGGTCGATTCGCCTGACAAGCCGATTCTGCTAGCAATGAACGAACAACTTAGCCTGGAAACCAAAACCGATAAACTAGTTAGACGTACTGTTGTACCATCGAAAGAAAATTTATCATCTATTGTCAATCAGCCATTTACGTTTGCGTTTACCCCCGTACCTGAAGTGTTTACTCAGTTAGAAGCCAGCTATAATATGCCCATTCGCTATGATCGACACTTGCTTACTAACTGCACCTTTACAGGGCATCTCAACGATGCTCCTTTTATAGAAAAAATCAGGTTAATCTGTCTAACAATCGAGTCTACATTCGAAATTATTGATAACCAGGTTATTATACACAGTCGTGGATGTAATTAATTGTCCCCTTAACCTTTAAACCAGTCGTTTATCTATGGTATAAAAACTATCCTTTTTAACAGAAAAGCGATAGTGCTACCAACACTATCGCTCGAATGTCCCTAAATGTGTCAGCTATACACATTACCTCTTCAGGAAGAGAAGGGACGGTTTTTTGTCATTTCTACCAAAAACAACAAAAACGCATAAATGTATGCAGTATCGTTACATCAATCGCAATGGTTGGAGCAGGATTTTGAGCATTTCAAGCCTGCAAATTTTGCTTGCCCTTACTTTAACCCATGTTTGCCTTGCCCTTGATGGCAAAGCGCAGGAACTTTTAAATCGACGCGTTAGTATCTCCGCCCAAAATGAAGACGTGGAAGTAACGATCCGACGAATTGAAAAGCTGACGAATGTTCAATTTCTGTTTAGTCGGGAGATTATTCAGTCGAAGCGAAAAGTGAATTTTCAGGCTAAGAATGAACAGCTTTCGCAGGTGCTGACGCAAATTCTGGCTCCACTTAATTTAAGTTACGAAGTGGTGGGCCAGCAGATTGTTATTAGAAGGGAAGGACTGCCTGCGAGTATCCCGCAGGATAAGACCTCCGGCGAGATTAACCTGGAGCAATCACAGGATATTCAGGTAACTGGTCGGGTTGTGGCTGAAAATGGCGAAGGTTTGCCAGGGGTAAACATCCAGATAAAATCTACACAGCGCGGAACCACAACAGATGGCAATGGTACGTACCGGATCAATGTACCAGACCGAAACGCCATTCTGGTTTTCTCCTTCATTGGCTACGTTAGCAAAGAAGTAGTCGTTGGATCGCAATCGACCGTCAATGTTACGTTAGCAACCGACGACAAAACACTGAATGAAGTGGTCGTGGTGGGGTATGGCGTACAACGCAAACGTGATATTACGGGATCGGTAGTTTCAGTTAATGAGACTGCGTTAAAAGAAGTACCTGCTGCTAACATAGTCAATCAGCTAAAAGGCCGGGCTGCCGGGGTATCTATTGTCAGTAACGGTTCAACACCGGGTTCGCAGGGGCAAATTCGTATTCGGGGAAACCGAACCCTGACCAGCAGCACCAATCCGAGTACAGGCGATGGTCTGGATGGTCCGCTGGTTGTTGTCGATGGGATTCCGTATGGTGGGCTGAACGACATTAACCCCGACGACATCGTTAATATGGAGATTCTGAAAGATGCGTCAGCAACGGCTATCTACGGGTCGAGGGGTTCAGGTGGGGTTATTCTGGTCACCACCAAGCGGGGAAAAGTGGGCAAACCTGTATTCAGCTACGACGGCTATTATGGTGTAACCAACATGATGGGCAAATACAACGTCTTTAATGGGCCGGAGTATGCTCAGTTTAAAGCCGATGCCGCCAAGTACAACCGGGCAGCCCCCGGCACAACAGCTTATCCGCTCACTCAGGCCGAACAGGATGCGCTGGCGGCCGGGGTTTCAACCGACTGGCAGGATTTGATTTACAAATCCGGTTTCATGACCAACCACCAGTTGGGGATGACGGGTGGTGTCGAGAATACGCAATATTCGCTAGGGCTGGGCTATTTCAACGAGACAGGCATTATTCCCGGACAGAATTTTACCCGGGTTAACATCCGGGCAACCATCGACCAGCGCATTGGCAGTCGGATTAAGGTGGGGCTTAACACGCTCAACACCCTAACGTATACCAATACACCAGGCGGTGATGGCATTCCGGGAGGTCTGGTGAGCTTAACCCCATTGGCATCGCCTTATAATACCGATGGTTCGGTAAACCTGTTTCCCGCCGTCGGTTCGATTGATGC